>CAIQVJ010000088.1 GCA_903875225.1 uncultured Pseudomonadota bacterium | reverse complement strand
GACGCCGCGGGCGACAAGGACGCCGCGGGCGACAAGGACGCCGCGGGCGACAAGGACGCCGCGGGCGACAAGGACGCCGCGGGCGACAAGGACGCCGCGGCGCGGCCTGGCGGGCCTGGCGGGGCCGAGCCGACGCGCGAGGTGGCTTCCACGCCGATCGACGCAGGCCCCGCACCCGGCACCCGCGAAACAGCCCCGGTGGCACCGGACGGCCGCGGGGATCCGGTCCCCGGAGCCCGCGCTGCGCCATCCTGCCTGGTTCCCGCCCCGGCTCCGGGCCCAACCGGCCCATTGGGCGGCCCCGGCGGTGCAGGCTCCGCTGCGGGGTTCGCCATCGCCTCCAGTGTGGCGGCGTCAATCCCGTCCGCCAGGTTCGCGCCCAGCGGGTCGCTGCTGCCTGCGCCCATCTGGCGCAGCTGGCACACGAGCCCCTCGAAGGGCCGCAGGTCCGGGCACGCTGCACGTGGAGTTCCAACGCGCACGGCCTTGAACATGCGCCCGAAGGTCCCGGCCCGGACACCCGGGGCGGGCGGCGCCTCAGGCGTGGCCGCCTCGGCCACCGCGGCCACCGGGGGCTCTCCGACAGGCACGGCGCGCACACCGCCCGCCTCGTGTCCGGGCCAGAACGCGTAGGCGGCCGCGCAGAGAAGCAGCGCCCCGCCGATCCCGAGCGGGACGAGCCAACGTCTGCCCAGCCAGGGGACGGTCTCCGGAAGACGCCGACGGATCGGGCCCCGCAGCGCACACCCGCCAAGAAAGCCTGCACCGCCGCCGCCGGTCGCGAGCAGCGCCTCGACCAGCCTGCCCGGGCCCTCCGGAGCCTGCTCCTCGCCCGTTGCACCGGTCTCGGCCCCGCCCTCTGCACGCTGCGCGGCTGCGGGGAGGACCGGATGGGGGACCGCCCCCTCTACGCCGGCCGACACGTTGCTGTTGGCACCCGCCACTGTCGGGGCCCTGGATCCCGCTGCGGGCGCGGTTTCGGAGGAGGCGGCGCGTGACGTTGCGCTCGGCGTCCTCGGCGAAGCCCCGGCCGCAACCTGCATCTCGAACGTGACATCGATCGTGTCGGCCGCGCCGGAGGGCGGCGTCGGCGCCGCGCCACCGGCGGCCGCGCCCGGTGCCGCCACGCGGGTGGCCTCCCGCGGGGCGGCCTCACCGGCGACCGAGCCCGCCCCACCGCTCGGCGGGACGACCACGTGGATCGACTCCTGCACGGCCGGCGCAGCCGGGGCCGCGGACCGCGGCGCCGCACCAGGCTCGTCGGGCAAGGGCCCGGGATCACCCGCCCCGACCGTCCCCCCGCCAGCGTGCCCACCCTGGCGGGCGAGGGCCGACAGCCCGCCTCCCGCGCCCACGGGGATCTTCGCGTCCTGCGGTTCGAGCAGCACGGCGGCCACGAGTATGGACCCCAGGGCGAGCGACGCCACGCCGCCCAGCACAACGGTCCTTCCGTCGATCCGATTCGAATAGTACCGGGCCATCGCGAGCGCCGGATGTTCGACCCGGGGCACCACTGGCTGCGGGCCCAGGGAGGACCGGGAACGAGGCGGGCCAGCACCGGTCACCGGTTCCACGACGCCCTCCACTGCCGCGGGAGCCGCCTCGTTCCTAAGCTCGATCTGTGCGCCCGCCTCCCGCAACCGAGCGGCGAGCGCCCGCACGAGGTTCTCGTTGCCATTCGTGAACAAGACCACGGGCGGCACGACCTCGCCCTTCATGGCGCGGCACACTGCTGCGCTTCCCGCCGCGGCACCATGCTTGCCCAGGGCGATGTGGATCCCAGCAATTCTGGTCTGCTCTGGGAGTGCCGTAAGAACGAGGGAGATCATGGAGATTTCGCGTGCGGTCGCATATCCCAAACAAATCGCACGGAAATGTGAGAAACCCGGAAAATGATACGTCAATCAGCGTATTCTGCGAATGTTTCCCACGGCGAACCTTGCGCACACTACCAACCTACTCGCCACGAGTTGACTGTTCGAGCCATCGCGGGCTCGCCCACGGCACGACACACATCTCTGAACATCACCCTTCGAACATCCGCGTTGGCCATCACGACATCGCGCACGGCCGTCCCGACGCCCAAGCCGGCGCCCGCTCCCAGGGCCGCGAGGCCGCCCAACAGTCATTCCCTCGGGAGGAGCGGGGAAACCAACTCAACGGGCGTGGCCCTGCGCGCCGGCAGGGGCGCTGTCGTGCGCACAGGCGAGATCAGGCTGCCTCCGGCGAGTCGCCTCACACACACTGGTCACTGGTCCGAGATCCGGGCATACGGTCCGCCCGGTGCAGGCCAGATACCCCGGCAGCATGCCCGCCAGCCGCTCGCCAAACGGCAACGCCGCAGCCGCGCGAAGCTGCTCGTCCGTGGGCGAGGTGGCCAGGAGGCGCTGGGCGGCATGGCCCACACAGTCGGCCTCGAAGCGTCCCGTGTCCCGGCATTCCGCCACCTGCTCGGCGTAGTCACCCCGCGGGTATGCATCGAACACTGCGAACACGCAGTCCGGGGCGCCTCCACACATCACGAGGAGGCGCTCCCGCGAGTTCTCCTGGTGGGAAACGCGTGCGAAGACCCATTTCGACCGGCACCCGACGTTCCTCGGCGGCGGCAACGAGTCGCACATCGTTCTCGCCCGATCCAGCTCGGGGACCCCGAGGGCTGCGCCGCTCACGCAGGCAGCCTCCAGGTCCGGGTCGCCGACATACGCTTCGCACCCGGGGATGAGCCCCTCCTTCGCCCCATTCCCACAACCCGTGGCCAACGCCAGCCCCCAGGCGAGGATCGTGCGCTGCGACATGCCCATCACGGCCGGAGATGCGGGGAGTTGACCCGGCGCGTGCAGGTTTCTTGTTCCAACGAGGGCAATAGCCCGCAGAGCACTTGCCCCTCGTTGGGCGAGGTGCTCGGGTGGGCCGCGAGCCAGCCATTCACCGCCGCGCTGCGGACGATCGGGTCCGGGATCTGCCGGATCGCCGTGGCGGCTTCGGCCGCGCTCGCTGGAGGGGCTGCCTTGAAGGCCTCGAAGGCACAGATCGGGTCGGCCGCGTTGCACGGCGCGATTGCCCCCTCCCGCAGGCAACCCTCCGCCCAGAGGACGTTCGCCAGGAAAAGGATCGACACCGGCAATCGCATCGCCGAATCTTGCCTCGGCGCGCAGCGGATGTCAGGCCACTTGGGGTATTTTCGTATTCCGGCCGGGTACGCCGCGCCGACTACGCAACTGCACCCACCCCGGCGGGCAGGCGGATCAGCTTGCCTTCACGGTTCACGCACACCAGTTGGATCACCCCCTCGACCATCGCCTTCGCCCCATCCGGTCGCCACACCGACTGGTAGAAGAGCGCCCGGTACTCGCTCTCGAGCTTCACTGTCGTCCGCACCTCGAGCACGTCGCCGAACCTCGCGCCTTCCCGGAACGAGAGCTCGGCCTTGTACACGACGAAGCCGACCCCATCCTCACGGTACATGCGCACGAGCTCCTCGGCGCCGAGAACGTGCTCACGCGCTCGCTCGAAGTACTTCAGGTAGTTGGCGTGGTACACCAGACCGGAGTGGTCGGTGTCTTCGTAGTAGATGCGGAACGGGAACGTGTGGGGCATCGCCCCGGGTAACCGCGCCGACCCTCCCGATTCACCCGCTGCGGTCGGGTTCCTCCGCTTCTTCGCGCCAGCCCCTCGCCATCAGCGCCGGGTAGTGGGTCATCCACGCCGCGATCATCGCGTCGTACGGGATCCCCGCGTGGCTCCCATGGTCCGTCACGTACTCCATGAAGCGGCCGCCCCTGGGGTCGAACTCCTGGAAGACACTGTCGTTCACGCCGTCGAAGTCGAGGGGCGCCACCCCCAGGTGCTCGCACAGGGAGCGGTTGAAGGCCGGTGTGGCGGCCACCCAGCGCTCGCCGAGCCAGAGCTCCGCATACCCATGGTAGACCAGCAGGTCGGTGCCGAGAAGCTCCTCCAGGCGTGCGGTGCCGATGTGGTTGCGGACGTTGGCGAAGTGCAAGCGCGAGGGGATCCCCAGCGAGCGCACGCAGGCCGCGAGCAGGTTCGCCTTGTCGATGCAGTGCCCACCCGCAGCGCGGTCACGCAGGAGCACGCTGCTGGCTGCGTAGTCCTCGAGCGCAAAACCGACCCGCCAGGGGTTGTAGCGCCACCCGTCGCGGATCGCATGGTAGAGCGCCACCGCCGCCTCGCGGGGGGGCATGCCGCCGCCGTGGTCTCGGGCGAAAGCGACGATCGCCGGGTGGTCGCTGTCGACGAACCGGTTCGGGGCGAGAAAGATGGGGTCTGGCATTGCGGTGTCGTTCGGGCTCCACGAAGTGTATGGCGGTCCAGAACGCACGCAAAGCACTCGCTGCGGTCGCGCCCCTGACCCTCTCTGGCACGGTCGCCGCGACGGCGCTGCATGCCACGCTGACCGGGAGCGCCGACCAGATGGACTTCCTCCGCACGGTGCACGGCAGCCCGCTCTGACTGGCCTCAGATCGGCGCGCGCCCCGCGCCCTCCGGCCAGAACCAGACCAGACTCGGGTCCTTCCACACCAGCCGGCTGTTCCGGAGGTCGAACAGGCGCGCCTCCCCGCTGGTGCCCACGGCAAGCCAGTTGCCGCGACGATCCAGTCGGAGCGCCGCGATCGTGGCGGTCCCCGGGAGCACCGCCCAGCCCCACCCTTCGCGGACCAGCACCGGCCCGGTGTCGGGCCCTGCGGCACCCCGCACCCACACCACCTCTGGAGGCCCGACGTTGTGGGTCCATGCTGCGATCGGTGAAGCCGCAGCCGCCTGGATCGCGCCGACCTCCGCGGGGTCGAGCGGGAGCGCCGACGCGGCCGTGAACGGGTCGCGGCGCAGATGCGGCAGGCTGGACGCCGAGGGGGGCGCAGCGTCCAGGGGCTGCAGCGACCCGGCCTGCAGCCGGACTCCCCATGCCGGCACCGACGCGCCTGGAGTGAGCGCGATCAACCGATCGGCGTCGACCAGCAGCTCTGCCGGACAGACGGGGAGGCTGGCGAGCACGTGCGGCTCGATCGAGGGCAACTCAAGCAGCGAGAGCTCGCACCCGGCCACCAGCGGCCGCAACCGGACCAGCACGACCGCCGCCCCACCCGGATCAATCTCCCCGATCTCCCCGCTCAGCGCGTCGGGCTCGGGGGACAGAGCAGCAACCGGCGCAGCTTCGACCGGGGGGGCCCCAGGGGCGGGCGGAGACGCCATCGCGCTCTGCGCCGCCGGAGCGGTCGGAGCCGGCGGCGCGGGAGACGAGCAAGCCAGGAGGATCAGCATCCGCCATCCTAATTCGGCGGGCGACGCCCACGACCTGCGCGGCATCGCGCCCCCGAAGCCCCTCGCTGCGAAGAGCTATGGTAGTGTGGGAAATCGGAGTCCGGAATGCCCAACCAGTCCCGCTTGCGCAGCCCGGCCCAGGCCACGACCCCGCCGACCCCTGACAGGCCGCCAGAACGGGCCAACGGGCGCGGCAACGCGTTCCTGCAGGAGCGCCTGCGGGCGCGACAGGGCCCCGCATGTACTCCCGACGGCCCCACCGGGGACTATGTGACCATGGGACCCGGAGACAAGGCTTCCTACCTCGCTGAGCTGTTTCGCACGCCAGACCTGCAGTCCACGTTCGGCAGCCGGGGCTTGAACGGCACCGACCAGACGCAGCTTGCCGCCGTGATGCAGAACGAAGGCGGGACAAACGAGAGGCGGCGGGCGCTCGGCACGCACTATTCCGGGTCGGCCCAGAGCCTCACCCGCAAGCTCGCGGCGGGCGGGTACCGGGATCTCTCGCAGCTCTCCGGCGCAGAGGCGGACCGAAAGCTCGGTTTGACAGAGGACGAGCGGGCCGTCCTCACCGCGGCGCAGCAGGGGAGCGTGGACCTCGCAGCCCTCCGGGGTGCGGCGGGGCCGGCCAGGGACCAGGCATCGGCGGCGCTCACCGACGCAGGCGCGACCCACCAGACCGCGCTCTACGACGAGTTCAGCGCGCTCGACACACGCCAACGTTCCGGCGAACGCCTTCCGAGGGAGGAGCAGGCGAGGCTGCAAGCGCTGGGGGGCCACCCGCTGTACAGCAGCGGGACCTTCGCCGACGCTCGCGGCGTCTCCTCCTCCCGCTTCCGGGAGATCTACAACGAGGGGCAGACCCGCTTCGAGCCCACCCGCTACGCACAGAGTCGGGACACCGTGGAGCGGTGGCAGGCGGGGGGTGAGCGGGGCGATGGCGGAAAGATCGGCGCAGGCGCAGAGAGCGCCCGGAACTGGGTCGGGCGGCACCCACAGGAGCGCGCGGGCAACCACGACGCCCTCGCCGATGCCGAGACGAGCTGGGGAACGGCCCAGATCATGGGCCACTACGCGGATCGGGGAGACCTGCACAAGGCCGACGGCACCTCCTACGGGATGGACGACATGCGCGGCGCCGCCGCCCGACGCTCTCCGAACGGCACGGACGTCGACATGCAGATCTCCTACTTCCGCGACGTCGCGAAGGTCCCGGGGCACCTCGGGAACGCCGACGATCTCGCGGTGCAGTACAACGGGCCCGGCGCGCCGACCTCCTACGCAGATGGACTGCGAGCGAACGCCTCGCGGTTCGACCGTGCCCGCGAGAACCTGCCTGCGTGCGCACCGGACCGCGTGTCCGAGTTGGACGGGGCTGCGCCCAACTACGCCTGATGGCCAGGAGGGCGCTCCGAAGCCGCCCGCGCTCGCGCCGTTCCTCACAGGGTTGTCCCCGCGGGGAGGAGGGTGTACCGTTGCGCGGTGCACCAGCCCGAATCGTCCGAGCCCGCGGTCCTGGTCCTCTTTCGCAGGATGCTCTGGCTCCCCTGGACCTGGCCGATCCCCGCGCTGCTCGTCCAGGGGCTGATCCTCCTGTTCTCACGCCGGATCTGGACGGACATGATCACCGTACGGGACCGATCGGGAGGCGCCTCGCAGACGACGGCTGCGAACCAGTACCTGATCGTGATCGCGGGCGCGTCGATCACCTACTGGGTCGTCTACTTCATGGGCGACCTGCTGTTCATGACGCGCCGCTACCGGGTGCGGCCGCCGACCGAGGCCGAGAAGGGGTGCATCACCGCCGCGCTGCGCGTCTGCCTCCTCGCCGTGCTGTACTTCTCGATGTGGACGATGCTCCGCGACTACGTCGTGTGAATCCGGCGGGCGAGTGCGCCCGCCCGAACATCTGCAGCGTGACGCAGTACTACGGCGTGATCGCAAACAGATGCGTGCCGTCTGGCTCGGCGGCGACCTCGCGGAAAGCAGCCCGCGCCGCGGCGAGGATGCGTGCGTCCGCATCCGCGCTCTGGACCCCGGTCCCCATGTGGATCACCCACCAGCTGAACCCGAGCGCACGCGCGTCGGGCACGGTTTCGACGAGCGCTTCGGCGCCGCGCGTCCCCTGCCCCACCGCCTGGACCGCCGCCGGGAACCGCGAATCGAGCACGCGCTGGTTGTACAGCGGCGGGTAGCAGCCGGTGTACGGGGTGGGGTGGTGATGTCGCCAGGCATCGGCCAGGAGCCCACGCGTGAACGAGTTCGGTGGGCGGGACGGGGGTCGGGTGGAGATCCCCACGGGCGGCGTGTCGAGCACGCCCCCGTCGTCCGCGTGCTCCGCGAGATCCCCGTACACCCCGAACGTCCGGATGGGCCAGAGGTTTTGCGGGGGGTGTGCAGGGCCGAGGACCATCTGGTCCAGGACGAGGACTGCGAACAGCGCAGGGGCAGCGCGGGGGAAGGCGCCGACTCCGCGCCCCACCGCGAGCGACCACGGCAGCAACACGCCGATCACCAGCCGGACCGGGACGTTGATCGTCCCGAACACATGACCGACCCATGGGAGGCGCCCGAGCCAGTACAGCGGCAGGCGGAGCACCGAACCGCCGCTCGTGAGCGCCCAACCGTTCAGCGTCAGGTTCGGCCCCATCGCGAGCACCAGCGGCGCAGCGATCGCGAGGAGGAGCCATCCCCTCGCTGGTCCCGCGGCCCAGAGGCCGCAGATCGCCAAGCCGACCGCAGACCAGCCCAGATAGCCCACCAGCCTCTCATGAGCCTTCTCCCTGGCGAGCACCGGCGGGTGGACCGCCCAGACCAGGTCGAACACCGCGGTTTCGGACGCGAGGCCGGCGTCCTGCGCGGCTGCCGCGAGGTGGTGGACGTCGATCTCGACGCGTCGGTCGGGGTCCTCGCTCAGCACGGAAGGGCAGAAGAGGCGCGCCCCGCCGGTCGGCAACGTTCGGGAGAAATGCGCGGACAGCAGCGCGACGAGCAGCAGGATGATCGCGCCCGCGGCGGCGACCTGCCAGCGCCGGGCAGCGCGCGCCAGGGCGAGCGGTGCAGCCGCCAGGAGGAACCCCATCATCAGGTAGGGAGACGAGAGGAACGCCAGGAGAACCGCGACGCCCACGCCAGTGATGATCCGTGCGCGCCCGCCCCGGGCCACCGCCACCAGCCCCTCGGCTGCCAGGGCGACGTAGCCCACGCCGAGGTTCTCCACCTGGCCGTTCGCGTAGACGCCGAGCGCAAAGCTCGAGATGCCGAGCACGAGGCCAGCCGAGAGATGGGCCCATGGACCGAGTGAGGTAGCGCCCCACACCCTGCGGGAGAGGCGCCACCCGGCGTACCCCCCAAAGGCGATGTGCAGGAGGAGGGACACGTTCAAGGCCCTCGCCGAGCCGAGCAGCGGGGTGAGGAGCCAGGCCAGCAGGAACTGCGGTTGCGCGACCACGATCACGGTCCCGCCGTCCGGGTAGTTGAGGTGCGAGAGTGTGGGGGAGAGCCACTGGGTGAGCGGCATCGTGGAGAGCGACCGGAACAGGTACCAGGTGCCCAGCATCTTCTCGCCGGGCAGGGCGGTGCCCAGCTCCGTGGCCATCGGCCAGGTACCCACGATGGTGAGCGCGGTGAAGAGCAGGAACACCAGCAGGTGGACCGCCGCTCCCGATGCACCTGCGGGCGGTGGGGAGGACGCGCTCTTCATGCCCCGAGCGTAACGCCCGCGCCAACAGGCCAACCACCGGGGGGCCGAGCGCCCCGATCAGCGCGTGGCATACGGGATGGCGTACACCTGCGACCACGTCGTCAGGAGGGCGATGCCCTCCTCTGGCAGGAGCGTCATCTCGCGCACCAGCGGCATCACGGTGCGAAAGCTGTCCACGTAGGCACCGGTGTCCAGACGCTGCACCAGCACGACGCCGGTCGCGAGGGAAGCCGTGATCAAGAGCCCCCGCTCTGCGTCGATCGCGAGCGGTCGAACCCCGGGCTGGGTGGGGATGGTCCGCTCGATCTCGCCGGTGTGCGGGTCGACCACGAGCACCGCGAACCGGTTGGGCATGGCCAGGAACAACCGGTCCAGCTCGGCGCTCCACTCCATGCGGCCGTTCAGCGTCGGCACCTCCACCCAGGGCTCACACAGGCCGGTGTCGGGATCCGCGAGGTACAGCCGGGTTCCGAAATCTGGCGCCAACACCAGTTTTCCGAGCGTGGGGACCCACTCGATGTCGCGGATGTGCGGCACCCGCCTCCCGTCCGCCGTCACGAGGTTGTGCTGCACGGCGCGGCCCAGTCCGGGTGTGTCGACCAGGATCACCGCAGGTGGGAGGCTCTCCTCGACGGCGTTGATGGTGACCAGGATGAGCTGGTTCCGCTCCTTCGACCACCGGGTGTACACATGCGAGAGAGGACGGGGCAGCGCCACGGATCGTCCGACGGTCACGCTGCGGTCTCCCACCCAGCGCACGGCCCGGACACTGCGCGGCCCGTCGAGGAACCAGGTCGTGCCCGTGCCCGGGTCGGTCTCGCTGTCCATCGTGAGCCCGGCCTCGGGCCCCCAGAACGGCTGCAGCTGCGCGAACGCGGGCGGACCGCCCATCCCCCGGGGAAAGGCGAGCAGCTTGAGGTCGGTCTCGGCGACGACGACGATGCGGTCCGGGGTGACGTCCACGTCCTGGTACTCGCTGCGATCGCCGTGGGGCGCCCGGGCGAGCACACGGATGCGCGGATCCAGCCGCTCGACGGGCCAGGCGAACACCTCCGCAGACCACCTGTCCGCAGTGGCGAACGCGTCGATCGCGAACCAGCCCGTCCCCAGCCACACGGCAGCGACCGCGGTCGCCACGCGCGTGGGCACACCGACGACCCGCAGCGTGGGACCGGGAAACAGAAGTTCAATCCAGGGTACCCAGGCCAGGCTGGCCCACGTCGTCGGGAGGGCGGGCCACAGGTTCACCCCGAGCAGCAGCAGGAAGCCGACCAGCCCGGTCCACCAGGCGTGGAGGAACAGCGCTGCGAGCACGGCGCCGACAGCGGCGACCCCGAACCAGGCGCGGCGCCCCAGCCCGGGCATCACGACGGCCAGCGCCAGCCCTCCGACGACGACACCGCACCACGCCGACTGCCGATAGACCATCGTGGTCCACGGGCCCACGATCCCCTTCGCCAGCCCGTGGCCGTATGCGACGTGCGTGAACAGCCACGCGAGCACACCGCCGGCCAGCCCCGGCACCACGGCGAGGAGCAACAGCGGCAGGGGCAGCCGGACAATCACCCAGAGGACGAGGGCGCGTCGCCAACGGGTTGATGAGGACATCGAAGCTGCGCGTATCCCGGCCATCCAGCACCGCGAGCGCACCCGGACCTCGCCAGACCCGACCACCCCACTCGCCGCCGCTGCGGTTCAGGTTAGGGCCCGCGGGCTGGGCCATCGTCAAGTGGTAAGACACGGGTTTTTGACACCCGCATTCGCTGGTTCGAATCCAGCTGGCCCAACCACGTACCCTGCGCGGCCCACGCCGAGCGCACCCCGCGGGCCCGGCGCGACTTCAGAATTTGGATTATGCAGTAGCCAGAGGTCCCATGCGAAAGAGCCTGATGCTGTTGGCGCTAGTGTTCATGACCGGCTGCCCGGAGCCCGTGCCCACGCCCACGAGCGCGACGGACGCCCCCCACACCCCGCCCCCCGAGGGCGCGCCGCCGCCGGGCGCTGGCACCCCGAGCGAGGACATCAAGGTCACGCCGGGCACCGGGGTCGTCATCTCCGGAACGTTCACCTACGAAGGGACAGCGACCGGGATGTACCGGGTCGACATCTCCTCGCCGCAGACCTCCGGGCCCCCGCTGCCCGTCACCAAGACCACCCTCCCCGCGCAGGGTCCATGGCAGCTCGAGGTGCCGAAGAACCTGGGGCCGATCGTCATCGTCGCGTTCATCGAGGAGGGCCACGGTCCGGGGGGCACGACGCCCACCACCACGGTGTACGGGCTCACCGTCGGAGAGACTCCGCTGACCGACGTCGCTCTCGTGCCTGTCGCCGGTGGTTCCGTGGTCGGCACGCCTCCGGAGGCGCCACCCGGCGGAGAAGGTCAGCCGCAAGGCACCGATCCCAACGCGGCCCCCGGTGGCGGCGACCCCAACGCGGCCCCCGGTGGCGGCGACCCCAATGCCGCCCCCGGAATGGCACCGCCCCCTCCAGGCGGCCCAGCCCCGGCGGGCGCCGGGAGCGACCCCGCTGCCGCAGCGAGCGACCCCGCTGCCGCTCCCCCCACCGCGCCGGTCGACCCGGCAGCGGCGCCGGCCCACAAGTAGCGCTCGCGACACGCGCGTTCGAGGCGGGACTCCCGCCTGGCCGCCGCTCCTCGGCGAGCCTACTGCAGGCTCACCTTGGTGACCTCGCCCGTGAGCCCGAGCTCCGACCAGACCTGGGGGACGACGTCCACCGGGCGGCGCTGATCCCCGACCACCACGGTCACCTTGCCGCGGTACCACGAGCTCAGCCCGATCCCCGACCCGGTCGAGATCGCCGCCTCCGCAGGCAGCCAGGGCGCCTCCAGCCACATCGGCGTGCCCGGCTTCGTGCCCGTGACCACCACCCGACTGCTCCCACGGCGGCCGTTCACCTGGATCGGAGGGATCTTCTGCTCGGCGAGCAGGGGCGCCCACGCGGCCTCCCGCTCCGGATCCTCCTGGTGCTCGAGGATGCCGCCCCGAACGCCCTCGCGCAGCGCCTGACCGAAGGCCTCGATCGTGAGGTCGATGGACCCGAGCGGGCCCTCCCAGGCCGTCTCCCCCACCCAGGCCCCGCCGTACTTGGCGGGCTGCGTGACCCTGCCGAGCGTGACGTTCTCCATCCGCAGGTCCTTGTTCACCACCGGCCGGTGCTCGGGATCTCCGCGCACGATCGACTCGGCGAGGGCGGTGAGGCCCATCGACTCCGACACCCAGAGTACGACGGAAGGATGCCGGGCGACGTCCCAGGCGGAGCGCATGCTCTGGTCGTCGATGAGGGGCAGGTTCTGCTCGACGATCGGCGCCCGCTCCGCGTCGGGGACCACGCTGAACGTGCCCTCGCAGCGCGGGGTGAGCACGACGGCGATGCCGGTCTCGTCGAAGATCCCGAGCTGGTGCTCCGTGGGCGGCGAGCCATGGAATTCGAACGCGTTGCCGCCCGTTCGGAGGAGCGGGCCCAGGTCGGGCGGCGTGAAGGCGCGGGACCCGGAGCGCCAACCGACCAGACGTGTCGGGATGCCGCCGATGTCGAAGGCGGTGTCGGTCAAGGCGATCTCGCGGGGCGCCATGCGGGCACCGTACGCGTCCAGGAGCGTGCCGTCTGCCGCCTCGAGCAGCGTGAACATCTGGTAAAGGACAGGCGCGCTCATCTGCCATTGGGGGAGAGTCCATGCGACTGCCGGAGCATCGGCATGACCACCCACCACGGGCGCCTTGCCCAGGTCGGCGACGACCTCGCCGTCGAGCGTGGCCAGAAAACGCACCGTCGCGCCCTCGGGGGCCCCCGCCACGAAGGCCGTCGGCGTGACCATCCCGGCGGCGAGCGGCACGGCAAAGCGCGTGACATGTGCTGCTGGCCGCAACAGCAGCACGGGTGGGTCGACGAGCATCGGCGTGGTGTGGCGATCACCCCCGAGGATCATCGGTACCGGAGTGCCCTTTCGGGAAAGCTCGATGTCGACCACGTGCGTACCCGGCGCGACCCGCCCTGCGAGGTCGACTTCGTTCGGCCCCGGCCCTGCGGCCACGGTCCCGACTACCTCGCCATCGAACGAGACCGTCGCGGTGCCGTAGACCCCGGAGAGCTGGAGCGCTTCGCCCCCGGTCTGAAACCCGCCCGGCACGTTCACCGAGGCGTGGAAGTGGGTGCTCTCGATCTGGGGGTCGGAGTTCACGGGGATGGGGCCCGCGAGGCTGATGGCGAGCCGCGTGTTGGGCGGCGGGGCGTCCCCCACGAGCGCCTGGAGCTTCGGTCCCTCCACCAGCTTTGGGGGGCCGGCGGGGGTTGAACCGCTGCAGGCCGCGACGAGCACGGGGAGAGCGAGCGAGATGGGCACAATCAGGCGCATCGGTTTATTCTAACTGCCCAGCGCCTCAGTCCAGGCGATCATGCGCGCGACGCCCGTGACCTTGTCCACCCGCGGGGCCCAGCCGAGCAGGCGCTGCGCCTTGCGGTTGTCTGCCACGAAGAAGCGTTGATCGGAGAGCCGCCAGGGTAGCCTGCGGTACAGCAGCGTGACCCCGAAGTGGGCCTCCAGCTGTCCGAACAGCTCGAGCAGCGAGCTGCTGTTGGCCATCCCACCGCCGATGTTGAAGACCTGTCCGCGCGCAGCACCGATGTGGTCCGCCGCCGCGAGGTAGGCATCGACGGCGTCGTCGACGTAGAGCAGGTCGCGCACCTGTTTGCCGTCTCCAGCGATGGTGAACGGCTCCCGCCCCGGCTCCTTTTTCACCAGCGCAGCCTGCTGACAGAACCAACCGACCCAGCCCTGGTCGAACGTCGCGAACTGCCTGCCGCCGTACATCGTCGAGTGTCGGAAGACCACGGTGTTCATCCCGTAGACCCGAGCGAAGTCCAGCATGTACTGATCCGCCGCACCCTTGGAGCATCCGTAGGGCGTCTGCAGGTCGAGTGGGGCGCTCTCGTCGATGCCGTCCGGGTGCCCCGGGGCCCAGTACCGGGTGGGCGCCTCGCGCAGGGCGACAGACGACAGGTCGCCGTAGGACTTGTTGCTGGACGCGTAGACGACCACGGCGGCCGGTACGATGCGCCGAACAGCATCGAGCAGGTTGAAGCTGCCCAGCGCATTGGTCTCGAAGTCCAGGCGGGGGTCGTTGACCGACGTGGTCATCGCCACCTGCCCCGCGAGGTGGAAGATCGCATCGGGCCGCACGGACGCGATGAGGGCGTCCACGCCCGAGGACGACCGGACGTCGACGTGCACGAACTCGATCGGGCCCAGTCCGCGGAGCCACGCGAGGTTCGCGGCGCTGCCTGTACGGGAGAGGTTGTCGCAGACCAGCACGTGCTCACCGGCCGCCATCAGGCGGGCGGCAACGTTGCTCCCGACGAACCCGCAGCCGCCGGTCACGAGGTGCCTGCGACCCGAGGGGGCGCTCAAATGCACATCCGGAACGCAGATACTGCGCCGTCGAGCAACCGCTGGGAAACGGTGAGCGGCGGGGTGAGCCCGATCGCCTCGCTGCGCTCTCCGCACGGCAGCACGATCCAGCCCTTCTGCGCCATTCTGAACGTCACCCCGGGCGCGTCGTCCACCACGAGCCCGAGCATCAAGCCGCGCCCCGTCACGCCGCGGACGCCCGGGATGGCTGCGAGCGCATCCGCCCATCGTGCCCCGAGCTCGGCAGCGCGCCGGGGGAGGCCCTCACCGACGATCACGTCGAGCGTGGCGCTCGCCATCGCGCAGCCAGTCGGGTTGCCGAGGAAGGTCTGGGTCGGCAAGGCACCGGGCTGGTCTGCCCATGCGTTCATCACCTCCTGCGTGCCGAGGCAGGCGGAGATCGGAAAGCCGCCGCCGAGGGCCTTGCCAAGGCAGAGCAGGTCGGGCCTCAACCCCCCGGAGCCATCACCCCCTTCGCTCTCGGCGGCGAGCAGTGTGCCGGTTCGTCCGAGCCCGCAGAACACCTCGTCGTGGATCACGAGCGCACCAGCGGCACGGGCCGCCTCGTGGAGCCTCGCGAGCCAACCCTGTGGCGGCGCCCGCATGCCTCCGCGGCCCTGAACCGGCTCGACCAGCACGGCGGCCACGCCTTGCAGGTCGGGCAGGGCTCCGCCAAACGGGGCGAGGGATGCATGGGAGCCCAGGATCCCCCGGAATGGCCCCTTGCGCAGCTCGGTCTGGTAGCCGATCGCCGCGAGCGGCGCAGAGGTGAGGCCATGGTAGCCCCCATCAAAGGCGACTATCTTCGTTCGGCCCGTGGACAGCAGCGCTGTCTTGATCGCGACCTCGATCACGTCACTGCCGGACGACCCGAGGATCACCCTGGGCATGCCCGTCATCCGGGCGAGCGTGTCCATCAGCAGGACACGCCGGACGTCCGAGAACGAGTCCCCCATCGCGTGGGGCAATCGGTCGAGTTGGGCCCTACCCGCCGCCACGACCGCGGGATGCCTGTGGCCCACCGACGCGACCCCAAACGCCGAACACAGGTCCACGAACACGTTGCCGTCTGCGTCCATCACGTTGGCGCCGAGGGCCTCGGCCCATACGATGCTGGGCGCACCCGAGGACCCCCCCGCAGACACGCGGTTTGCCCGCCGCACCGTTGCGCCAGGGCACTCGGTCTGCTCGAGCCGCTCGATCCAACGCAGGGAAGCCGGCCCCGGAACCTGGGTCCGAAGCGTAGGCAAGGCTGCCCCTGAAAGGCCTACCAGAGGCGCCAGCTCCTGCAGCGTTCGTAGTGCGTCGGGCATGCGGGTTCTCGCGAGCATGAGTAACCACTTTTTGAAAAGCGTACGCACTGCGTCTACGCCGGCGCCGGATAGACTCGCGGCGTGACCCGGCAAACGCCCCCATTTCCGCATCGTGTCGTGCTGACTGGCGCCTCGGGCACGTTGGGATCGAATTTCTTGCGCCTGATCGAGGGCCGTGACGATGTGCGTGTGCTCGCCCTGCTCCGACAGGATTCACGAGCGATCGTCGGAGGGCCCCACGTCGAGGTCGCCCGACCCGCCACCTTCGATCGTCCGGGCATCGAGGAGCTCCTTCGCGAATTCCGCCCGACGAGCCTGGTGCACTGTGCCGCCACCGGGATGGAATTCCCGAAGACCGCGTGGTTCGACCTCATCCGGTTCAACGTCGACCTCACCGTGAGCCTCTGCGAGTGCGCGGCGGCTCTGCCGGGCTGCCATTTCGTATATGTGGGTACCGGACTTGCATATCGCCCCCAGGGCAGGCCCCTGACGGAGGACGACGCCCTGGACACCCAGCACCCCTACGGTGCGAGCAAGGCCGCCGCCGATCTGCTGGTGCGCTCGGCCGCGGCGGAGTTCGACGTGCCGCTCACCGTCCTGCGACCGTTCGGGTTCACCGGCCTCGGTGACGACCGCAGGCGGCTCTTCGCCACCCTGCTTCGAGCGGCCGAGGCGGGGCAGCCCGTCGCGCTCTCGCCGGGTACCCAGGTTCGGGATCACTGTTCCGCGCGCGACATCGCTGCGGCGATCCTGATGGCGCTCGAGGCGCGGCAGACCGGGGGCGGCGTGGCACGCGTGTACAACCTGGGCAGCGGGAGGCTCGACACGCTCAAGGAGCTCGTGACTGGCGTGCTCGCAGAGCTCGGGCTCGACATGGACCTGCGGTTCGGCGCGCTGCCGTTCTCCCGGTTCGAGCCCATGCACCTGGTCGCAGACGCCACCCGCGCCCGCACCGAGCTCGGCTGGCGTCCGCGGGAGAACCTCGCGCACGCGGTGTGGCAGCTCGGTCGCTCGAGCTTCCCGAACCTCAGTCTCACCGAGCCCCAGGAGTGGATTTGACTCACCCCGTCGAACTCACGGTGGCGCTGCCCGCCTATGAGGAAGGCCCGAACCTGGCCGACCTGCTCCCTGTCCTGCGCAACGTGCTGGATGGCCTGCACATCCCCTACGAGATCATCGTCGCCGACACCCCGGAGCCCCGAGACCGGACACCCGAGATCTGCGCGGAGAACGGGGTGCGGTATGTCCCCCGCGCGGGCGGACTGCTCTACAGCCACGCCGTCACCACCGCGATCGCCGCCTCCCGCGGGCGATGGGTTGTGTTCATGGACGCCGACGGCTCCCACGAGCCTGCCCAGGTCGGGCGCCTCTGGGCAGAGCGACACGCCGCCGATCTGGTGATCGCCTCCCGCTACACGGCCGGCGGCAGCACGGAAAACCCCGCAGTGCTCATCGCGATGAGCCACGTGGTCAACATCGTCTTTCGCCTCGTCCTGGGCCTGACGTGCGCCGACGTCTCCAACAGCTTTCGGCTCTACCGGGGCGACGACCTCCGCGCCCTCGACCTGCAGTGCGCGAATTTCGACATCGTCGAGGAGATCCTGGTCAAGCTCTGCTTCTCCCGCGAGGGCTACAGCGTGAAGGAGATCCCCTCCACCTTCTCGCAGCGCAGGTCAGGGAAGACAAAGCGGGACCTTCGGGCCTTTGCCCTGAGCTATGTCGCGACGCTCAAGCGTCTGCACGCGCTCAAGCGACAGATGGCGCGCAGGTAGCATCAGCGCGGGGGGGCTGCCGGCCCGCCGCGGTGGGCAGGGTCTCGCAGCTCCCGGACGGCCGCCATGCAGGCCTTGCTGCGCTGGCGGTCGACGACCGCGGCGCACGGTTCGGCGTCACCCGTCGCGCCCAGCGCCCACTTGTAGTACTCCAGCCAGGCGCGCATCGGGTCATCCGCGAAGCCGAACCGGGGGATCAGGGCCTCGACCCGCGCATCGTTCACAGCGTCGATCCGCCGCTCGCCCAGGGCCCCCGGAAGCGCGGTGATGAAGAGGTGCCGCCCACAGTCCTCGGCGAAGCTGCCCGCCTGATCACACATGGCGGCGTTCCCAGAGCGCTCTGCCTCGAGGAACCAGCACTCGTCCTTCGCCCGCTGGCTGCCGAGCGAGTCGCAGCTACCGTCGCGGGAACGGGTGGCGACCGCAAGCCAGCAGTCATCGGACAGGGCCGGGTCGCTGATCCGGTCGCACTCGCCGGTGCGCAGCCCGACCAGGTAGGCCGCGCGCTCTGCCGCCCCCCCCGCGGGGTCGGAGGCGCAGCCCGGGCCCCACGCAGCCAGCAGCAGGGACACCGCGCGGATCAGGACGGTCCTTGCGAGCGAGGCACGGCGTAGACCGTAGCTGTGACCTCGGAGTTCTGGACCTTCTCGACGACCGGGAACGTCCGCTCGACCCAGGCGTCCATCCCCTTGCGGGCCTCGGTGCGGTCGTCCCTGCCCGCAGGGATCGAGACGACGTAGGGAATGTCCCCCTCGCCCGGGCATTCCTGCTCCAGCGCGAGCGCGCTGCCGTCGACCGTCATCGGCGCCCGCAGCATGCACTGCTTGCGGCCGGCGAACGCTGCGGCACCCCTGTTCGTGGTCGCCACCCTGCCGCCGGGCGGAAAGTGATCCAGGATCGCCTTTCCGATCGTCGCGGCACCCCCATCATTGGGCGGGGGGGACCCCACCAACAGGCGCCATCGGGGATCCCACACCCCCTTCGCCCAGCCCAGGCCGAGGGCCAGCGTGAGCAGGGCGAGCGGCCATCCCGGGAGGGATCGGCTGGGAAACAGGCGAAGAAGGCCACGCCGGACCGCGAACTCCACGCCGGCGAGCAGGCTCGCCGCACCCCGGATCCCGAGCAGCATCGTCACCGGGAGGAAGGGCACCGAGTACCGATCGGGAGACCGCACAGCGGCGAACGCGATCATCGGGGCCAGTCCACCGAGCAGCGCAACCCCGGGAGCAAGCTGATTCACCACCCGCGAGGCCCCACTCCAGGGAAGAGTGCGCGCGCCCGACCCGCTCGCCCCCTCAGCCCGCCCTGGAAGAAAAAGCCCGAGGGCCCCGATCCAGGGCAGCGTGAGCGCAAGATCCCACGGCATCCAGCGGGGCCGGATCTGCTTGAGCGTGAACAGCACCGCGTTCCGGGGCGCGGTCGGGAAGCCCATGCCGACAACCGCTAGCGCGCGGTCCCTCAGGGCAGGCCCGCCGGTCCCGCCCCGCTCCACGGCGTTCGGAGCCACACCCTCTGCGAGCGCATCCACGAGCTGCGTTCCCGTGACGAACGGGTAGTGACTCCCGATCAAGCCCATCAACAGGAGGGCACCGCCGAGGAACCCCGCCGCGGAGACCCACCTGTCCCGGCCGGGCCGGGCCGTCCCCCACGCCAGCACGAGCCCCGGGGCGAGATCCCCGAGCGTCGAGAGGTGCGCGAGGGCCCCCAGGGCAGCCAGGGCGCCGCCGAGCGCGGAGAGGCGGGGATGCCGGGCAGCCAGCGCCCCTCCTAGCAGGGCGAGTGGCAGCGCGATGGCGATCGCCGGGTCTGCCGAGCTGGTCTCGGCCGCCATCACGAGCTCGGAGAGGAGCGCAACGTTCACCGCAGCTCCAAAAGCTGCCGCCCTCCCGCACATCGCGAGCCCGGCCCCGTAGAGCACCAGGGGGAGCGCCACCTGGAGCAGGTGGTTCACGAGGTGCCCGGCCAGGGCCACGTTCGGCACGAACTGGAGCATCGCTGCAGTGAGCAGGCACCACGTGGGCAGGCGGTGCACGTCCACGTCCTCCCAGCGACCGAGATGCACCGCCCAGGCGTTGCTGGCCCACATCTCAGCGTCAGGCCCATACAGCCGGTGGTCCCTGGCGCACGCCCAGAACGGCGACCCGGCGGGGACCGCACCGCCCACCTGCGACCACTGCAGACGCCAGACCCAGAGCCCGATCGCTGTGAGCAGCGCCAGTGCAAGGAGATCCCAGACCCACAGCGGGACACGGGCTCGAACATCCGCGGGAGTCACACCCAATGTCATCGCGGGATCAGGGAGGGCAATGCTACCAGCCCCCCGGCCCGTCGCACGGGAACCGAAGGTTGGAGAGGCCTGGCTTCATGCACACGTCGCCAACGTACACCCCGCCGCCCCCCGCGCGCAAGCGGCCCACGGTCTACGGGTTCTTGAGGCCCGTCTCGAGCTTGTTCTTCGTCTCCCTGCGAACGCGGGACGCCACCGGGTGCGCCGACAGGAACGCCTGCACTGCTGCCGGATCGCGCTCCGCCAGCTCCCGCAGCGCCCAGGAGAGCGCCTTCACCACCATGTCGTCGCGGTCCGCCACGTGCCTCTCGCACACGGCGAGCGTCCGGGCGGTGTCTCCGGTGCCGCCCCGGGACTTCATGTTCAGCGGCACCGTGCTCACCAGCGCGGTGCGACGCATCCACCGGTCGTCCGACGCCGACCACGTCGCGATCATCGCGTCCGTCAGCGCACCTTCGCGCCAGCACGGCCCGGACACGTTGCACGCGTACGCGTCGACCGAGCACCAGTTGTCGTTGCCCTCGGCGAGCGCCAGGACCTGGCCAGCGGTGAGCGCCCGGCGGACCCTGGGCAGGGCTCCGAGGATCTCGAACGCGCCCTGCCGCCCCTCGAACACCCCGCTGCCGTGGAGGTCCAACACCAGCGCGATCGCATCCCCGACCGGCGCCTTCCGCAAGGCCGCGATCGCCGGCTTGACCACTGCGCGCAACGCCGGCACCGGAACGCCGAGGTGGCGCATCGCGGTGGGGAAGTAGCCGAGCGCGTGCTCTGCGCGTGCGGGCACGCCGACTTCGTGGAGCGCGGCGAGCAGGTAGGGGGCGTCGGTTGCCATGTTCGGGGTGCTGCACCCGTAACCCTGGGCCTGCCAGAGCCAGCGGGGAGTTCGACGTTACGCTCCAGCCCGGAGCCTCGATGTCGAATCCCCACGTGCTCTTCCTCGTCGCCTCGACCCGGGAAGCCGGGCACATCGGCAACACCGAGTGGCTGGCCCGCCGCGCGGCGCAGGCCCTGCCGGCCACGACCACACAGACTTGGCTGCGGCTGAGCGGGTTCAGGATCCCACCGTTCGTCGACGTGCGACACACGGGCGGCAGCTACGCCTTGCCGACGGGCGACCTGCGTACGCTCCTGGATGCCACGCTCCTGGCGACCGACATCGTGTTCGTCGCCCCGGTGTACTGGTACAGCCTGCCCGCTCCGCTCAAGGCCTACCTCGACCACTGGAGCGCATGGATCCGCGTGCCGGGAATTGACTTCAAGGCGAAGATGGGAGAGAAGTCGCTGTACGTGGTGGCGACGAGCGCGGACCGGGAGAAGGCCCAACCGATGATCGACTCGGTCCGCCTTTGTGCCGGGTTCCTCTCCATGCGATGGGGCGGAGCGCTTTGGGGCAGGGGTGGAACGCCCGGTACGGTCGAAGACGATACACATGCGTGTGCTGCAGCCAACTCATTCCTGACCCCGCCGGAGCCCCGATGACCCGACTCCTTCCGCTCTTTTTCGCCATCGCCGCGTGCTCCTCCCAGACGACGCCCAGGGGCCACGGGGGCAACAATGGCACCGACTCTCCCACCGACTCGGATCCGACTGTAGTCGACTCGGATGGCGACGGCGTCTCCGACGCGGACGAGACCACCGCCGGAACGGACCCCGCCCTCGCCGACACCGACGGCGACGGCCTCTCCGACGGCGACGAGGTGACAGCCGGCACCGACCCGCTCTCCACAGACACCGACGGCGACGGGTACTCCGACTACGACGAACTGCAGACCGGCCACGATCCCACCAGCAAGCACGACAAGATCTACACCGGCGGCTGGCCCTACAACCCCGACAAGGACACGATGGACAACCCCGGCTGGAGTGGGAACGCCGCGGTGGGCGACCAACTGCCGGACTTCATCTCCTACGACCAATACGGGGACGCCTTCGACTTCTACGACTACGCCGGCCACGGAAAGCCCGTGATCATCGACGTCTCCGCGGGCTGGTGCTACTACTGCCAGGAGATGGCCAGGCTCATGGCGGGGCAGGCCAGCTACTTCGACGACTACGCCTCCTCCTACCCGGGCATCGCGCAGATCAAGGATCTCGTGGACAGCGGCGACGTGCTGTGGATCGAGGTGATCGACCAGACAGACGCGTCGGAGAAGGTCGACCAGAACTTCCTCGAGGCCTGGGACAGCACCTTCCCGAACGAGAACATCGCGGTGGTGGCCGACGAGCGACAGAAGTTCGCGAAGTGGCTCCCGATCACCGGGTACCCGACGATCCTCGCGATGAATTCCAACATGATCATCAAGTCCTTCGACCAGAACGACTACATCTCGCCCCTCAACTGGGCCGTGAACCACTCGGGTGACGGGGGCAATTGAGCCCGCACCGCAGTGCCCTCAGGGGGTGAACAGGGATCCCTGGCGGGTCTGCCGGAACGGCGCGGGTGACCCCGGCACCGGCTTTCCCTCCAGCCACCCAGCGATCATCGCGAGCACGTGCGCCCGGGCCACGGGATCCTCCACGTAGTCGATCTCGTCCGTGTGCAGGACATGGACGGGGCACAGGTCCCAGGTCTCCCACAGCCGATGGTAGCGGGCGCGGAGATCATCCAGGTACGCCGCGGGTATGACCTGCTCCGCGGAGATGCCCCTGCGCGCGATCCGGCTGCGGATCACCTCCGTCTCGGAGTCGAGGAACACGACGAAGTCGGGTCGGAGCGGCTCCTCCCCCAGCAGCCCCGCGAAGCGCTGGTAGAGCGTCAACTCGTCGCCGGAGAGCGTCATCTCGGCGAAGATCCCGTCCTTCGCCATCAGGTAGTCGCACACCGTGAGCGGGTGGAACAGCGAGGTCTGCCGCGCCTGGAGCTGCTGGGCGTAGCGGTTGGCCAGGTAGAACATCTGCGCCGGGAAGGCGTACCGCTGCGGGTCTGCGTAGAACTCTGCGAGGAACGGGTTCTCCGCCGCGGGCTCGAGCACGAGGCGCGCCTCCCACTCCCGCTCGAGCAGGCGGCAGAGCGTGGTCTTCCCGACCCCGATCAACCCTTCGATGACGATGAGGCCACGCACGACAGGGCACATAGCGCGGCGGGGAGCCCGCCGCCGTCCGCCCGCCCGGAAGTCAGCCGCCCGTCACGGTCGCCGCCACGCTCCACCACCCCATCCCGCCGCGCCCGTCCAGCACCACCGCGTGCACCACCGCGTCGCCCGCAGCATCGGGGGTCCAGGTGATCACGTCCTCGCTCGGGGTGTCGTCCGTGCTGGAAAAGCCGAAGTCCGTCGACTCCAGTCTCCCGTCATCGGTGTACCAACGCCAGCTCACCTCCTCGGTGCGCTCCTCGTCCACGCCGTCCTGGGTACGGTAGGTGTAGGTCTCGAGCGCTCCATCGGCCAGCGTGGCCTTCAGATCGTAGGATTGACCGGCGCTCACCGTGAGCGCCGCACCAAGGACCAGGGTTGCGTCGTCCACCGCGAACGCGCCGATGTCCGGATTGTGGTTGGGTGTCGGTGCGAGGCTGACCGGGACGTCCTTCAGCACCAGCTCGGTGTCGTCGGCCGTGGTCAAGCTGACCTGGACGGTGCCACTGAGCCCCTCGAGGGTCTCGTCCGCCGTCAGTCCATCGAGGGCGTCGGAAGGCACGGCCCACGTCGGAGAGAGCATGGGTTCGAAGCCGATGAAGCCCGCCGCCTGGAGCGCCGCGAACGCGGCCGCCTGCTCTTCCGGGCTCATGGTGGACAGATCCCCGAGGTCGTCGAGCACCGAGGGGTCGAACGCACAGCCGGTCGCTGAGCCGGCGACGCACGCCAGCCAGACCGCGGTCCAGTCGACGTCGCCGGGGACATACGAGAGCGAGGTGAAGGTGACGGTCTCGCCGGGCTGCGGTTCGGCGGGGTCGGCACGGATGGCCAGCAGCCGCAGGCGGTCCAACTGCCACTCCTCCGCGAGCGTAGAGGGCGAGCAGCCAGGCAGCAGCACCGGCAGAAGGAGCATCAGGGCCATCACAGGTTCACCCTGGCTTCGAACCCGAGCGAGGGGATGATCGGCAGTCCGGTGATGTACTCGTGGTCCGTATAGTCGTAGTTGTATCGTATGAACTCCGGGTTCTTCCGGTTGTACGCGTTCAGCACGTCGGCGAAGCACTCGATCTGCCAGTGCGTGAAGGTGAACAGCTTGCTGATCCGCAAGTCAAGCGCGTTGTAGGCGGGCATCCGGGCGCTGTTGGTGTTGGCGCTGGGAAAGCCGTAGTAGCGCCCGGAGTCCATGTAGTAGAGCCCGCCGTCGTAGGGCGTGTACGGGTTGCCGGTCACGTACTGGAACCGGCCAGAGAACTCGAAGTCCAGCGGCAGACGGTACCCCGCCACGGCTGTCAGGATGTGCGTCTGGTCGAATTCGTAGTCGTACCAGCCCGCAGGATCGTCCGGCGTGTCGTTCCGCTCCGAATGGGAGAGGGTGTACGACACCCAGCCGAAGAACCGGTCGACGAGTGCGTGGCGGAGCATCACCTCCATGCCATAGGCACGCCCGACTCCGCTCGCGGCGCCGTCGGTGCTGCCAGGTGCCTCCCCGAAGCCCGATGACACGTTCAGTTGGTCCATCCAGCGGTAGAACCCCGTGACGTCGGCGGAGATCGCAGGCCCTATCTTCTGCTCCCAGCCGAGCTCGCTCGCCCACGCCCGCTCGAAGCCCGCGTCGCCCCCAAAATACACGTCGATCCCTTGCGGCGGCTCGTTGTAGAGCCCGGTGCCCGCCTTGAGGGTGCCGCCCTTGAACACCTCGAACCGCCCCGCGAACCGCGGGTCGGCGGCGGCCGCGACCTTCACGTCGCTGCGTACCAGCAGATCGAGGCGCGCCCCGAGGATCAGCGCCAGGCGGTCTGCATCGTGGAGGGGTCGCAGCGTGCCTTCCACGTAGGGATCGGGCGTGAATTGCCAGACCCCGGCCTCGGTGGCGAACGGCTCACTCTCGGAGAGCGCGTTGTCACCGTCAACGGGCACGCTGCCCACCGCGATCGAGTACCCCTCCCGGGATGCCTCTCCGTCCAGCCCGACGGACACGCCCACGTGGGTCGTCGGCTTCCATTGGAGCGACCCGCGCAGGTCCACCAGCAGCTTGGACTCGTCGAACGTGAACAGGCTGCCGAACCCGAACCGCGTGCCATCCACTCCGAAAGCAGGCTGGATCTCGAGCTTCAGGGTGTCGGACAGGGGATGCGCATAGCGCAGCACCAGGCGGTGGCTCGAATAGTGGGTCCCAAGCTGGTCCTCCGACCCATCGCCGAACCGGACGATGAGGTCGTCCTGGAAGCCGAAGACGAAGGCAGAGAGCTGATCGGAGCCCGAGTCCAGCGACTCGACCTTGGCCTGGTAGTCGAACCATCGCGGTGCCGCATACGCCCCCGTCCCGTTGAGCACGGCCTTGAGGAGCAGGTCGAGGTAGGACTTGCGCACGCCGGCGGCAAACCCGATCTTCTTTCCGATCCGCCCGTGCACGTACGCCCCGCTGTCCAGGAAGTCCGTGCGCCACGAGGTCTCCGGACGATCGGGGTACTTGCTGGTGGTCTTGATGTCCACCACGCCGCCCGTGCTCCTGCCGTAATGGGTCCCATAGGTGCCCGGCAGGTAGTCCACCGAGTCGATGAAGTTGGGGTTCAGGATCGATCGGAATCCGCCGAGATGGTAGATGAGCGGCACCTCGACGCCGTCCACGTACACGTTCGAGTCCTCGGGGTTCGCGCCCCGCAGGACCAGCAACCCGCTGGAGAACGGCGCGCGCGCGGCTCCGGGCAGGCTCTGGATCACGCGGACGGGGTCTCCGAAGGTGCCCGGCACCTGCCGGATCTCGGTCATCGAGAGCGTCCGCCGGGTGACCTCGGGGGGGCGTTCCTTGTCGTAGGTGGCCACCAACCCGTCGTGGTACCCGAGGCTGCGGAGCCACACGGTGACGTGCGTGACCTCGCCGGCCGTCACCTCCACCGCAGCCTCGCCGTCCTGGTGGCCCGGATGCACAGCGAGCAGGCGAACGCTGCCCGGCTCGACGCCACGCATCTCGAACCGGCCCGCGGAGTCCGAGGTCGCCTCCCCCACCTGCACACCATCGCGCGTGGCCCGGATGTGCGCGCCCTGGACCGGCACCTGCGTCGCCATCTCCCGAAGCTCACCCTCCAGCGTGATCGGCTGCTCCGCCGGCGCGGCCGCCTCGGCTGGCGCGAGCGTGAAGCCGTAGTCGAACTCGATGTCCACCGCGACAGGGCCCGAGGCGTCTTCTGCGGGCGTGAAGCGGAAGGCCGAGGCTGCGGTGACCGCCGCCTCGTCGAAGCCATGCCCGGCGGGGGTGAGCACCTGCACGCCCGTGACCGCGCCGGTGGCGTCGACCGAGATCAACAGGTGAACGCTCGCCGAGATGCCGGCGGCCTGCGCTTCGGCAGGGTACGGCGCAGGCACGAACTCGATGAGGGCGGGATCCTTGACGAGCGGAGGGAGCTCGGCCGCCGCGTCGGGCGCCACCGGGCCATCCTGTGCGAGGGCGGGCGACATCAGGAGGGACAGGAACAGCAGCAGGAGGGTCACACCGGTCGGAGGGCCACCCCTACCGCGCAGCTCACGCCCGTGCCGCCCAGTCCACAATAGCCGCCCGGATTCTTCGCCAGATACTGCTGGTGGTAGTCCTCTGCGTAGTAGAAAACGGGCGCGTCGAGGATCTCGGTGGTGATGGCGCCGTACCCGGCCCTCGCAAGCGCAGCCCCGAACACCTCCCGGCTGGCCTCCGCCTCCGCGCGCTGCCCCTCGTAGGCGTAGATCCCCGACCGGTATTGCGTGCCGGTGTCGTTGCCCTGTCGCATCCCCTGGGTGGGATCGTGGTTCTCCCAGAACACCTTCAGCAATTCGCCGTAGGAGACCTTCTTCGGGTCGTACACCACGCGCACGACCTCGTTGTGGCCGGTCTGCCCGCTGCAGACCTCCTTGTACGTGGGGTTGGGGGTGAACCCCGCGGCGTACCCGACGGCGGTGCCGCACACACCCGGGACCGTCCAGAACTTGCGCTCGGCACCCCAGAAGCACCCCATCCCGAACATCGCGTACGCCATCCCCGGGAACGGCCCGACCATCGGACTCCCGTTGACGAAGTGCTTCTCGGGCACAGGCATCGGCGTCGCACGGCCTGTCAGCGAGGTGGCCGCGGTCGGCATCTTCGGCTGGAAGGGCCACATCGCTATGCCCGCCGTCTACGCACCGCTGCCAGGGCAACGAGCACGCCCGCGACGGACCACGACATGTCGGGCGTGGTGGCGCACCCGCACCCGCCATTCACCGCGATCTTCCCGCCGTCGCCCGTGTCGGGCGTCCCGGCGCTGTCCGAGTTCCCGGTGTCGTCCACCGGAACGGCGGTGTCTCCCGTGTCGGGCGTACCGGTGTCCACCTCCGCGGCCGGCGCGTACACACAGACGTCGTCGATGTTCCAGCCCCCGAACTCGAGGCCCCCGTCGCTGTGCAGGTCCCACGCCAGCGTGAGCGGGCTCTGCACGGCAGAGAGGCGCACGGTGTGCAGCATCCACTCCTGATCCTGCGTCTGCTCGTCGCCGATGGCCTCACTGGTGGCGTGGTTGGTCCACACCTGGGTGTCGTTGGCGAGGATGCTGGCCTGATCGTACACCCCGTCCTCCACGTTCAGCCACCTGCGGTACTGCAGGATGAGCTCGGTGCTGGAGCCGACATCGATGGCCGGCGAGGAGAGGCGGTTCTCGATGCTGGACTGGTACTCCCCGTTGTAGTTGCCGCCGCCGAGGTCGTTGCCCCAGACCTTGTGCCCGGTGAAGGCTTCGGAGGGGTCGGCGGCGGTGCCGGCCGGGCGGTCCCAGACCCAGTCGTCGGCGCCTTCCTGGTCGCGGCCGTCGATCAGCGCGTGCGTGAACCCGCCGTCGTCGGAGTCGAAGGAGGCGCAGTAGACCTGCGTGAGCGCGCCGACGTAGAACGTGTAGGGCGCGATGTCGCCCCCCGCCGGGAGCGTGACCTCGGTGCCGTCGGCCGCCCGCGCGGAGAGGTAGTAGGTCACGATGGTGCCTGACGGAAACCCGCTCAGGTTGGCGGTGAAGTCGGTGCTCGACACGGCGGCCGGCACCTGCTCCCAGGTGCTGCCGTCGATGGTGTAGTGCACCGCCGCGCTGGTGAGCGTGAAGTCCGTGCACCCTGGAGCCAGGTTCACCACCGAGCCGCTGACCGGGATCGGCGTGTCGGCGAACTGGTTTCCGAGCGCGATGTGGTCGATGCCGATCAGCGAGGCGGTTCCGCCCGGCCCGAGCCCGTGGCGGCCGAACGCATCGAGGATCTCGCACATGTGGGGCGTGCCGTCCGCGGTGTTGTTGTTGTCGTCGTCGGCCAGCACGAACTCGTCGTAGGTCTCGGGGATCGTCGGGCCCGACTTGATCCCGTTGGCGAGCAGCGTGTTGACGGTGAGCCAGGCGGTCCCGGATGCATCCCGGCCCTCCCCGTAGGTCGTGTCCAGATCCTCCCACAGATCCCAGACCGCACCGCCGAAGACCATGCCCTCGTCGTGCACCTCGCCGTCCATGTCATCCGGGTAGACCCGGTCCTCCGAGATGTCCCGGACTGGGCCACCCGAGGTGTAGAAGTACGGCCCGATGTTGGAGTCGTGCGTCTGGAACGACGCCACCGTGTCCGCGATGCCTTCGGAGATCGACCCGTCGTACACGCCGGCCACCAGCTGGTAGTAGTGAAAGCCGTGGCCCCACTCGTGGTACACGACGTCTGCGATGCGGCCGGTGTTGTTGCACCCGTCGCCCTCTCGGTAGAAGTTGACGGCGCCGTCGTAGTACGCGTTGCAGGTGCTGTTGGTGTTGACCTTGGCGGTGAGCGCATCGCTCGCCATCCCGTTCCCCGGGGCGATCTGGTTGGACCAGGCGCGCACGTCGAACACGTACTTGTAGGTGTCGATCTCGGCCTGTGTCGCGTTGGCGGTCGTCCACACCGGCGCGCCCGAGCTCACCGTCATCGAGCCGCTGGAGCCTGTCTGGTTCCGCACGTTGACGTACGAGCCGCTCAAGCTGGTGGTCCAGCTGGCGCTGTCCGAGAGCGACATCGCGCCGTGCTCGTCGGCGTAGACCGTGGAGCCGTCCGAACCCGTGAACTTCTCCAGCGGCATGACAGACGTCGTGTAGCTGCCGTCCACCGTGCGGGTGTCGTGCGTTCCCTGGATGGTCCCGTCAAAGAAGTTGATCTCGTTGTAGGTGTTCAAGCGCTCGCCGGTGAGCGCGTCCACGTGGGTCACCCAGTTGCCGATCGGCGCCTCGGTGTGGCTGTGCACCTCCCAGCACAGGCGCATGTCCAGCCCACCGTCGCGATCCCACGGCAGGGCGACGAGCCTGGCGCTCACCCCGGTGTGGTTCGCCATCGCTGCCGGACCCTCCAACTGCGCGACGGACTCTGCGGAGGCCATCGAGACCGTCGGCTTGGGGAGGCTCTGCACGTCGGGGTAGGTCTCGACCCCGAACATCACCAATTCCCCGCCATGAATACGGGCGGTCACCCCAGCCCGCCACACCGGGACCCCCGAGATCATCCGGTCGAAGTCCACGTACCACATGTCGTTCGATGCAGAATACCCGGCCGATCGCAGCACGAGGTCACTCCCATCAACCCCCACCAGCCCCGGATTCTCCCCGAAAAAGGTCCGGAGTGAGCGCTCCACCGCCGCCTCGTCCGAGACGTCGTCCATCGGGATGCCAGGACCCCAGGCGCGCCGCGCGGTGTCCTCGATCTCGTCGAAGCGCCCGACCCAGCCGGCGCCCGCTCCGAGGGTGAACTCCTCCCAGGCGGGCAGGTGTCGCATCCGGAGCTGGTCCGGCATGTGGTAGTGCTCGATACGGTTCGGCGCCACGCCCGCGCCCTCCACCGGCGCGAACGCCAAAGCAGGCGTTGAAACAAGTGGGAGGACCAACGCGAGGAGGGCGAGTGACATGCAGGCTCCGACGCGCCCAGTGTGCCCCGGGCTGGTCAAACCTCCAAGTTCTACGTCATTCCCGGGACGGGGATTTACTGGAACGTGACACGATACATGGGGCCTGTGCCTCTCCGCCGAACCCACGCCGCAGCGCTGATCGCGCTCGTGCTCGCCGCCTGCTCCGGCACGCCCAGCGCAGAGCCCACGACACCTCCCCTCCCGCCCCGACTCCCGGTCCCCGCCCTGCCCGCTCCCGGCGCGGAGCTGCCGATCAAGCGCGTGACGATCGCATGGACCGCCGAAGTTCGCGGCGAGATCGAGGTGTGCGGGTGTCCGACCGTGCCGTACGGCGGGTTCGAACGCAGGGAGCGCTACCTCGACCGGCTGCGTGAGCAGGGCGACCCGGTGATCGTGCTCGACGCTGGCGAGATGCTCAAGAAGGGTGCACGGCTGGCAAGGGCTGCCGACGAGGTGCTGCGGGCGAGCACGGTGCTCAAGCTCGCAGCCCAGGTGGGGCTGGACGCCTGGGCCCCCAGCCCCACCGATCTGCAGCTGAAGGGCCTGACGAAGGGGTGGGACACGGCGGTGGCCGCCAACGTGGAGGGCATGAACGCGGGCACGGTGATCGAGCGGGGCGGCGCACGGATCGGGGTGATCGGGGTGAGCGGCGGAGCCGCGGGGCACCCGCTCGACAGCGATGCGGTCGCGCAGCAGGTGGCGGAGTCGATCCGGCGCTTGACGCCGCCCCAGGGGCTGGACGGGCTGGTGGTGATCTCGAACGCCGACACCCCGGTGAACACCGCCATCGCCCAGTTGCCCAGCGTCGGGATGGTGCTCACGACGCGGGGGGGAGACCTCGATCCGCCCCTGCGCACCGAGGGGGCGCCGATCATCGAGGCGCCAGACCGCGGGCGCTTCGTGAGCGTCGTCCGGTGGGTAATCGGCACGACCGCGGGACCCGCCGGCCTGGTGGAGGACGGTCCCGACGACCGCAGCTGGCAGGCCTGGGATGATGCGCTGGAGCGACTCCCGCTGCAGACCGGAGCGGCACGCGACGCGGAGGGCGCGCGCATCGCCTCGAGCTGGCAGACCCTCAGCCCCGAGGCGAGCGGGCGAAACCTGATCCTGGTGCGCGACCGCCCACTGGGCACCGATCTGGACATACCCACGAGCCACGACGAGACCCCGCCCACCCTGAAGGCGTTCCAGAAAGCCAGCGTCGACGTCGCCGCGGGGCACACGAACGAGCCGGCCACCAGGCACTACATGGGCACCGGCGCCTGCATCAGCTGCCACAACGCCCCCTGGTTCGCCGCCTGGGCATACACACCGCACGCGGGGGCATGGAAGGCGCTCGTGAACCGGCAGGCCACGCAGAACCCCGAATGCGTCGGGTGCCACTCGACGGCGTGGGGGGAGCCCGGAGGCAACGCATCGACCGACCCCACCGCGATGTTCACCTGGAAGGCGGTGCAGTGCGAGTCGTGCCACGGCCCGCTCTCGGAGCACGTCGCGAACCCCTCGCAGAACCACACGAGGCCGGTCACCCAGGCGACCTGCCTCGCCTGCCACGATCCCGCGAACTCCCCGCAGTTCAACTACACGACCTACCTGCAGCGGGTCTCGTGCGTGAGCCAGAAGGCGGCCATGGCCTCCACACCCGCCCCCCCCACGACTCCATGATCCTCTGGTTCGCCCCCGCCTGGGCCGAGCTCCCGCCGCCCGACTACCACACCGAGCTGGCCAACGCGGCCGCGGACCAGATCGCAGCGCTCGCCCGATCCGCCGACGCCCCGATGAAGGCCGCTGAAGACTTTGCGTCCCGCTGGCGCCGGACGATGGGCCAGGGCACCGGTCCGAACGAAGCGAAGCTCGACTACGAGCTTGGGCTCGGCTGGCGGCTCGCGGGCGACGACAAGAAGGCGCTGGCCGCGCTCGACGACGCCATCCGCGGCGATCCCACGATGGTCGCCGCGCGCTACGACCACGGCGAGGTCGAGCTCAACCTCGGGGATCTCTCCGCCGCAAAGGCTGACTTCAGCCAGGTTGTGACGCTCTCGCCCGATGGCTGGCCCGGCCATTTTCGACTCGCGGATCTGGCCGCGCGGGAGCACGACCCCGACCGTTTCGAGCATGAGCTCACCGAGGCGCTCCGCTGCGGGTTCAGCTTCCGGGACGTCGCGCAGGACCCCGCCTGGCAAGCCAACTTTCGGGATCCGGCGCTCGGCCCGGCGATGCGGCGCCTGATCACCGTCTACCAGGGCGACGACGTGATGGGGCTGTTCGGGTCGCCGGACTGAACCGCAGCGGCGCACGCCCCCGACGGCCTGCCCGCCGCTTCCCTGCCGGTCCTGCGGGAGGAATCTGCCGCCCCCGATGGCGCAACGAGTGAAAATGACGCTTTCCCCGTGCGCGCCCTCTGGCACGTGCCGTGCATTCTACCAGGGCGCAACCTGGAGCCTCTCATGCAAATCCTCCTCCTCGCCCTCCACCTCGTCTCCGTCGCTTCCGCCGCGCCAGCAAACTGGATGGACGTCATCACCGCCGACCAGGAGGTGAGCGTCGGCCGCGTGCTGTGGGTCGCACCCGACGCCACGACCGTCGCGCTCGAAGAGCGCCGCAACGGGGTCCTCGCCGACAGCGAAGTGGCCGTGCGGGACTCCGCAGCGCTGGCCCAGCTTCGGCCCGGCGACACCGTGATGGTGTACCGCGAAGCGAGCGGCACCCTGGTCGTGGCGGCGCGCTGACCTCGAGGGGGCTCACCGCCGCAGACGGTCGAACGTCCCGCGCACGAGCCCCCGCCACACCCACTCGAGTGGCCCCTGCCGGAACCATCGCAGCCACAGGGCCGAAAGCGCGAGGTTGAGGGTCCACAGGCCCGCCACGACCACGAGCTGCCCGGTCCGACCGACGGTGCCGAAGAGCCCGAGCCCATGGCCGTAGAAGAGCCAGGTCCCCACCACGGAGTGCAGGATGTAGTTGCTGAACGCAGTTCTTCCCACCGCGGCCAGGGGGGCCTCGAGCGCGTGCCCCCGCCACATCCCGCACAGCCCGAGCCAACCGAGCGCGACGGGGTAGCTGGCCCAGCCGTGGATCTGGGCCCCGTAGAAGAACGAGAACCCGACGTCCCAGCCGGAGAGCGTGTCTGCCGTCATCCCCGCCAGGGTGAGCGGCAGCCCGATCCCAAAGCCGCAGGACGCGAGCCGCCGGTAGGTCGCGGCGGGGGCGCGCCCCGTGAGGATGTCGAGCCGGTAGAGCGCCATCCCCAGCAACATCAGGCTCGCCGCCTTCCACCCCATCGCAAAGACGAGCCCTCCAAGCTCGTTCTCCAGCGCCTGGGGCAGCCGGGCGGCCATCTGGCCCAGCCACCCCGACCGGTAGGCGGCGATCTCCGCCGCCTGCATCGCGGCGCTCGGCATCCACGAAGGCGCGAGCGCCTCCACCATGTCCGGAGGCCACCATCGGAAGGAGAGGCCACCGGCGAGCCACAGCGACGAGCCCGCAGCCGAGACACCCAGCGCAGTGAGCAGGAGACGCCTGGGGGACCAGCTCCGGGCGCCGATCACCACGAGCCCGCAGGCTCCGTAGCAGAACAGCACGTCCCCATGCCAGATCAGGGTGGCGTGGAGCACGCCGAACAGCATGAGCCAGCCCATCCGGCGGCGCAGGAGCCGCGGCGCGTCCTCCCCGCGTGCCTGGGCTCCCTCGAAGAACAGCACCAGCCCTGCGCCGAAGAGCATGGCAAAAAGCCCGAGGAACTTCTGGTCCGCGAGGAGGCGCACGACCGCCCACACCCAGAAGTCGCTGCCGACGAGCGGGCCGGCTGCGGTGGGATTCAGGTAGAGGGCGGCGATGCCGGAGAACGACTGCACGTTCATCAACAGGATGCCGAGGAGCGCGACGCCGCGCACGTAGTCGATGAAATCGATGCGCTCCGAGGCCATCGAACCCGGGTAACCGGGCACGTCCCCCGTAGCCCTCCCGGCAAATTCCGTGCGGCAGGCTACATGGAGCCCGGATGTTCGCCCTCCTTTCCGTCCTCGCTGCCCATGCCTCCGACGCGGACCGGTTCACGGGCACATGGGCGTGGACAGGTGGCGCAGCCGACGAGGCCGCCCGGACCGCGGCGATCGAGGCCACAGTCGCCGAGATGCCGTTCCTGTTCCGCCCGTTCGCGCGCTCGCGGATCGGCGCAGCCACGACCATCCCGGCGAGCCTCCAGATCGTGGTGACCGGCGCGTATGTGCGCCTGTGGGGTCTCGAGACGCGCTGGGACGGCACGCCGGTCCAGCACACCGGGGACGGCGGCGCGCCGGAGACCGTCACGCGGCGCATCGAGGGCCCCGTGCTCGTTCACGAGGCGCGCCAGTCGGACGGCCTCGGCCGGGAGGAGTACCGGCTGACCGGCCCCGACACCCTCACCTTCGGCATGACCGTGGAGAGCGACCAGCTCACCCTGCCGATCCGCTACACCCTGCACTACCAGCGCGCGCCCTGACTCCGCCAGCCGAGGAGCCGCAGACCGAGGTCGGGGTGCTGCCAGCGCTCGGCTACAGCAGCGACACGGGCATGTCGCTCGGCGTGGCCGCCGTAGCCACCCGCCTCGCGCCCGACGCCGTGCCGTTCGTCTGGCGCATCTCGGCGCAGATCGCGGCATCCTTCAAGGTCGACGCGAATGGCCACGTCACGGTCCCCGTCACCGACAACTACGCGAGGGTGGACCTGCCGTGGACGCATGGGCTGCGCTTCAGGGGTGACCTCCGGGTGTACAGCCAGCGGGACTGTGGCTGGTACGGCCTCGGCAATGCCTCGCCCGCGGCCTCGCCGGACGACGTCGTGTGGCGCTACGGGCGCGCCTCGCCCTCCCTGCGCCTGGAGCTCTGGCGCGAGATCGGCCACCACCTGCGCGCGTTCGGGGGCGCCTCGGGCTCCTACAGCGATCTGGACATCGCCCCCGGCAGCCGGCTCGCCGCGGACATCGCCGGCGCCTCCGGCCCCGTCGTCTCCGAAGCGCTCGTCGCCACACAGGACCATGCCGTGGCGGAGGGCTTCGCCGGCATGATGGTGGACAGCCGCGACGACGAGTCGTGGCCCACGCACGGCCAGCTCCACGATGTCTCCCTGCGCGGCGGCATCGCGACGGATGGCCAGGCCTACGGAGGCGCGGATCTCACCCTGCGCGGCTTCCTGCCCATCGGCACCCCGAAGGTGGTCCTGGCGGGACAATTGCTCGGAGACATGCTCTTCGGCCACCCGCCCTTCTACGAGCTCGCACGTCACGGCGGAGCCTTTCCGCAGGACAGCCCGGGCGGGCAGTTCGGACCGCGCGGCGTTCCACTTCAGCGATACCACGGCGCGGGGAAGGTGCTGGCCGAGGTCGAGGTGCGCACGATGCTGATCCCGTTCCACCTGCTCGGTCTCGACTGGGCGCTCGGCCCGATCGGGTTTGCAGACGCCGGCAGGGTGTGGGCTCGGCTCGAGCCCACACCCGAACTGGATGGCACGGGGCTGGGCCTCCACGTCGGCATGGGGGGCGGGCTGCGGCTGCGGATGGGGGAAGGCGTGGTGGTCCGAGGTGACTTCGGCTGGTCGCCGGAGGGCACCGGGCTCTACCTGGACCTCGGGAACACGTTCTGATCGGCCGTCAACTCCCGGCAGGTTACCCGGGGATGTGCTGACCAGCCTCCTCCTGCTCCTCCCGCTCGCCCACGCCGTCACGCCGGCGCCGGTCGCCACCCAAACCCTCGAGCGCGATCCCACCGGTGTGGGCATCGGCGCGATGATCGGGTTGCCCACCGGACTCTCGCTCTCGTGGAAGCCCAGGCTCGAGGGCTTCTCCGCTGCAGGCACCGTCGCATGGGACTTCAGCACCGGCACCTTCGCCGTGGGCGCAGACGCGATCTACACGCTCGCCACGCTGCACTCGCCCGACATCAAGGCGTTCTCGTTTCCCGTCTACATCGGCGTGGGGCCCCGGCTTCGGCTCGGTCCCTGGACCAGCGCCTATCGGCCGCCGATCGTGGCCCTGCGGGTGCCCCTCGGGATGGCGTTCTACCACGAGGGCGTCCCGGTGGAGGGGTTCCTCGAGGCGGCCCCGGGCATCGGCATGGTCCCGCGCGTCCAGGCCACGTTCGACATCGTGATCGGTGGGCGGTTCTACCTGCGCGTGCCCTGATCCGTCCCGAGGGCGCTGGCCACCGCCCGAACGATCTCGTCCTCGGTGGGGAACCCGTCAAAGCTCTTCTTCGCGACCACGCGTTCGTCCACGGCCACCTCGAACACGCCCCCGCGCCCCTTCATCAACCGCGCCTCGACCCCCAGCTCCTCCCGCAGCACGTCCACCACCCGGGTGGCGCGCGGGAGGTAGCCTCAGCTCGTGCAGTACAGGATGGATACGTCGTGTGTCATGGCTACTCCAGAACCGAAGCATAGACACCGGTCGGCCGCCGAAAAGCCCCGGAGCACGCGCCTTCGCGGCATCTCACGGCTGTGGGACGGGGAGCGCGTGCTGCACGACGTCTCGGTGCTCCTCCGCCGCGGCAGGGTCGTGGAGATCGAGACCGACGACGACACCGACGGCGGCGAGGACGAGTGCGAGAACGTCGAGTGCGACGGGCTGATCGCCATGCCTGGATTGATCGACTGCCACACGCACACCACGTTCGCGGGCACGCGGGTCGCCGACTTCGTGCAGCGGCTCGGGGGCACCAGCTACACCGCGATCCTCGAGGGCGGCGGGGGCATCCACACCACCGTCCAGGCCACCCGGATGGCGACGACCGACGAGCTCACCTTCCTCACGACCGCGCGCCTCGAGGAGATGCTCGGCCACGGCGTGACCACGGTGGAGATCAAGAGCGGCTACGGTCTCGATCTGAAGACCGAGGGCCGAATGCTGGAAGCCGCGCGCGCGAGCTCCGGCCCGGTGGAAGTGCTCCCCACCTTCCTCGCCCACGTGCTGCCGCGCGGCCGGGACCGCGACGAATACCTGCGAGAGCTCCTCGACGTGAACCTGCCGGCCCTGGCGCCCCTGGCCGTGGCCGTCGACGTCTACTGTGACGACGGCGCCTTCACCCTGGCCGAGACCGAAGCCATCCTCCGCCGCGGCAAGGCGCTCGGGCTACGGCTCCACGTCCACGCCGAACAGGTCGCCCACACCGGCGCCGCCGCACTCGCCGCGCGGTTGGGCGCGCTCTCGGCCGATCACCTCGAGCGCATCGACGCGGACGGCATCGCAGCCATGGCCCGCGCCGGAACCGTCGCCGTCCTGCTCCCCGGCGCCATGCTCTACCTCCGCGACATCTGCCCGCCGGTCGCGGCGCTTCGGGCGGCCGGCGTGCCCATGGCCGTGGCGACGGACTTCAACCCCGGCTCCTCGCCCGTGAACAACCTCTGGACCGCAGCCACCCTCGCCTGCCTGACGATGGGGCTCACAGTGGAAGAAGCGCTCGCCGGCATCACCCGCAACGCGGCGCGCGCCCTCGGGCGGAGCGACCTGGGCTGGATCGGGCCGGGTTCCGCCGCGGACATCGCACTGTACGCGCCCCCGATTGGCGAGCCGCCCTCCGTCGAAGTGCTCGTCCAGCACCTCGGCGGCACGCGCGCAGAGCAGGTCTGGAAGGCGGGAGAGCGGGTCCTGTAGCTCCTGGCGGCCTCCGCCCGGCGTGGCGCCCTGTCCACCGCGGGCCGCAGACCGGCCGTCGACCCCGGCGGGCGTTCAGCCCGAGCTGGTGAGCCCTGCCGCGGTGCGCTCCGGCACCTGCGAAGCGACCCCCACGCCCGGCACGTTGATCACGAGCACGGTGATGTTGTCCTTGCCGCCGCCCATGTGAGCGGCGCGCACGAGCTGGCGGCTGATCGCGCGGTTGTCCTCGGACTGGGTACAGATCTGCTCGATCTCGGAGTCCTCGACCTCGCCCCACAAGCCGTCGGAGCAGAGCACCAGACGGTCCCCCTCTTCGAGCTCGACCTGGAAGATGTCGATGTCCACGTTCCGCTCGGTCCCGACCGTGCGGAGCAGGATGTTCGAGTGCGGGTGGTTGCGCGCCTCTTCGGCGGTGATGCGGTTCTGCTCGACCATGCGTGCGACCAGGGAGTGGTCCCGCGTGATCTGGTGCAGCGTGCCGTTGCGCACGAGGTAGCCGCGGGAATCCCCGACGTTCGCGCAGAGCGCGATCTGGTCGTCGACGATCATGCAGGTCACGAGCGTGGTGCCCATGTCGTTCCCACGCGCCTCGGCGTTGCCCTTGATCGTGTTGTTGGCCTCCTGGAAGGCCTCGTCGAGGATGTTCTCGATCACCGAGACCGAGGGACGCGGCGTGACGTCCACGCGGTCGCGCGCGACGCTCACGAGCGTGTCCACAGCAAGCTGGGACGCCACCTCGCCGGAGTCGTGGCCGCCCATGCCGTCGGCCACCACGAAGATCTCGACGCCCTCGGTGAGCCGGGCCCAACCCCAGTTGTCCTCGTTCAAGGAACGCAACAGGCCAACATCGGTCATCCCGGCGTGGCGGGTGAGCCGCTGCCGCTTGTGGCGGTGGGCCTCCTGCTGCAGCGCCTGGCCGAAGTCCGCCGTGGTGGGGAACTCGCCGTTCTCCATGCTCAGGAACAGGGACTGCCAGGCGCGCTCCTCGAGCGGTGTGTAGCGACGGAGGATCTCCCCGAGCTCCTTCATCGTCGGCGCGTATTCCTCCGCCGTCAACGGGCGGGATTCGACGGCAGCGACCTCGGGGTCGAACAACACGAACTCGCCGCCGGGGCGGATCACGAAATTGGATCGGTGCAGCCAGGCCAGCCGCACCCCGTTGAACGCCAGCATCCCGATGATGCCCGCGGCGCGCTGGGCAAACGCGACCACCCGCTCGATGGGTAGCGGCGCGGCCTCGTCGAGCATCAGCGCCTCGTTCGCGAACGGCACGACCGAGCACATCAGGCTCGGGTTCTCCTCGGGGTGGGGGAACACGTCGCACGGCGAGAGCAGGGCCGGGTGCTGAAGCTGCTTCTGGAAGAACTGCAGGTACGGATCGAAGCGCTCGCGCTCCCACCGGGTCGAGAGCAGGAACCGGCGCGTGGCCAGCGAGGCCCCGCACTCCCCACAATTGAGCTGGACGGCCGGGTTCTCTTCGAACCCGCACTCCCAGCAACGGCGGGTACGGCGGTCCGGCCGGTTGTCGTTCACCAGGTAGAACATCCGACCTTCGGCGAGGCGAATCAACGCCTCGACCTTGTAATAGTCGGAGAGGTTCATCCCCGGGGAGAACGTCGTGGGTCGGGAGCGGAAACCGCTAGCCATTCAGAGGCAATCCTGTTCGCTGGACGAGGAGTCTAACTAGTGCGCGCTCGTTTCGGCGACCGCGAGCGCACCGAACCGGTCACCGTGCGGTCTGGAATCACGCTGTCGTAAGGATGTTCCTTGCCAAATTCTGTCGAAGCCCGAGCGTGAGATTCGTACTCCAGATCGCGGGCCGGCCTTCCCGGCCCGGGCTACCCGGCGCGCGAATGCCCGAGGCCGTTCTCGAACCCGTCGCCGAGCGCTCCTCACGCGGCGTGGGCCTGATGATCGCGTGCTCGTTCCTGTTCGCGACGATGGCCACCTTCGTCAGCTCCGCGCACGCCCACGACCCGGGGCTCTCCACGCTGGTCACGAGTGCGCTCCGGTCGGGCGTGAACCTCGTCGCGCTGGTGATCCTCGCCCGTGGTGACCGTCGCCTGCTGCTCGGCGATGGCAGGCCGGCACTCTGCATGCGGGGGGTGTTCGGCGGCGTCTCGCTGATCGCGTACTTCACCGCACTCGCGCACCTCGGCGTGGGAGAGGCTGCGTTCCTGAACCAGACCAGCGCGGTGTGGGTGGCACTGTTTGCGCCCCTCGTCCTCGGCGAGCGCACGGGGCGGCTGGTCTGGGCGGCCGTGGCTTGCTCGCTCGTCGGCGTCGCGTTGCTCGCGCAGCCGCGGGCGGGCGATCTCGATGTGATCGGTCGCGCTGCCGGGCTCCTCAGCGGCATCACCTCGGCGGGCGCGTACCTCACGGTGCGGAAGGCGGGCGCCACGAACAAGCCGATCACCATCGTCTTCTACTTCACGCTCGTGGCCGCGATGGGCAGCTTCACGGCGTCCCTGGCGCTCGGCGAGCCCTGGCCGCACGACCCGGTCACCCTGGCACTGCTCCTGGGCGCCGGACTCACGGCCACCGTCGCGCAGCTGATCATGACCGAGGCCTACCGCATAGGACGCGCAGGCCCCGTCGCCGCAGCGGGTGCAGCCGGCCCGCTGTTCTCGACCCTCTTCGGCGCGGTGTTCCTCGGGCAGATCCCGGATCGCCACGCCGCGCTCGGCATGGGGATCCTCGTCTTGTCGGCGATCGGGATGCCGCTGCTGGCAGCACGAACCGCCACGGTGCACCCCCCACCGCCGTGACCGAGGCTCGGGCGTGCCAGGCCCGGTTCATGCGCCGCATCCACGAGCGGGGGACCTGTCGCCGCTACGCGAAGATCCGCCCCAACAGCGGAATGTCCGGGCCGGCCCAGTCGATCCCGCCGAGCTCCCCGGGCAGGAGCCAGCACAACGCGGTGTGTTCGCTCAACGTCGGCTCCCCCTCCACGAGCGTGCAGGACCAGCCGCACAGGCGGATGCCCTCGTAGAGCACCTCGCCGAGCCGCGACGTGGGCAACACGCCGCAGCCGAGCTCCTCGCGGATCTCGCGAATCACGGCAGCTTCCTCCGTCTCGCCGAGCTCCACCTTGCCCCCCGGCAGCTCCCACTTCCCGGCGTTGCGTCCGGTGAGTGGCCGCCTGGCCGCGAGCAGCCGGCCATCGCGCAGGATCGCTGCGGCGACGACATGCAGCACGCGGTCACCCATGACAGCCTACACCGGTGCGGTGCGACTCTGCGCGTTGAGCAGCTCGAGCTTCACGATCGAGAGCGCACCCTGCGCGAGCCGCTTGAATTCCGCCGCTGTGGCGAGCTGGGTGACAGCGCGGGCGATGAACCGGGGGCGGGCGTAGAACTTCCGGTGGGCGATCTTGAGCAGCTCGAGGATCTGCGCCTTGGTGAGGTGCTCCTCCCAGCAGGCGGGCACCTCCACGCCGCACAACGGGTCCTTCATCAGCCGATCCCAGCAATCTGCCGGGTACAGGCCCTTCTTCGCGCCATCCTCGAAGCTCTCGGTGCCGGGGTAGGGCGAGAACACCGCGAACACCGCATAGTCGGCGTCCAGCTTGATCATCTCGTCCACGTTGTGGACGGCCTCCTCCATGGTCGGCTCGTGCGGTCCGCCGAGCATGATGTACGCGACCGAGCGCACCCCCTCCTCACGGCACCACTTGAACACGCGGTGAACGTCGTCCGTGTCGCAGTGCTTGCCCCACTTGTCGAGGCCCTCGTTGTTCGCCGATTCGACGCCGAAGTGGATCTTCGTGCAGCCGGTCTCCCGGCAGCGACGGATCTGCTCACGGGTGGTGCCCGCGATGGTCGTCTTGTAGCCCCAGTTGAACTTGACCCCGCGCCGCTCGATCGCGTCGCAGAACTTCAACACCCACTGGCTGTTCGGGGTGAACAGGTCGTCGATGAAGTGGGTCTCGGTGATGCCCAGGGAGACGCAGTGCTCCATCTCGTCGAGGATGTTCTCGATGTCGCGCATGCGGTACTGCTTCTTGTACGTGAGGCAGAACGGGCAGGAGTGCGGGCAGCCGCGGGACGTGATCGCGGTCGTGTTGAGCGGCTGCTTGCAGCCGGGCAGGTAGTAGTCGCGAAAGCGGGTGCGGGAGCGATCGGGCCAGGGGTAGGCGTCGAGGGACTTCGTGGACTTGCGGTCCTTGTTCTTGACCAGCTGTCCGTCCTGGCGGAACCAGACGCCCTCGATCCCCTCGAAGTCCTTGCCGGCGTTCTGCGCGTGCACCATGTCGAGGAAGGCGTCCTCCCCATCGCCCGTGGTGATGGCGTCCACGCCCTTGAGCCCGGCGGCGTAGTCGGGGAACATCGAGCAGTGCGGGCCGCCCAGCACGATCGTGGCCTTCGGGTTGATCTTCCGCACCGTGTTCACGGTCATCTGCACGTCGGGCAGCGAGTGCGTGTAGGTGGAGATCCCGACCAGATCGAGCGGGTAGCGCTTGAGCTGGGCCTCGAACTCCGGATAGTCCAGATCGTCCACGACGGGGTCAAAAATCTCCGCCTTGAAGCTCGAGCGCTTTTCGATCGCTGCCTGGATGTACATCAGCCCGAGGGGGGGGAAGCAGTACACGCCGTAGGCCATCGCCTTGGGGATGCCGGCCCACACGCGGAGCTGTTCGGGCGGATTGATGAGGGTGATGTCCATGAGCTAGCTCCGAGGCTGCTTGCGGGGAAGAAAGAAGGTCCAGGGAAGGAACAGGGGCACCTCTGCCCTATATCGCTCGTACTCGTCGCCGAAGATCTCCACGAGCACGGGCTCCTGTCGCCAGACCTTCTCGACGAGCGAACCCGCGAGCAGGAGGGGAACGAGGATGCAGCAGAACGAGAAGGAATTCAGCGCCAGGCCGACGGCGAGCACACCCAGCAGCTTTCCGATCACCGAGGGGTTCCGGCTGTACGCATAGATGCCGCTGCGAACGAGGTGGATCGTCCGGCCCGCCGTCGGACTCGGGCTGCCCGCACCGACAAAGACGAGCTCTGCATAGCTGACGCCGACGATCGCGAGGCCCGCCACCAGCGATGCCACCGCGAGCCCGTAGTTGAGCGGCGAAGAGACGAACGAGGACATCCCGACGATCTGATCGAGCCGCAACGAGGCGAGCGCGATGAGGAACGTGAGCGGAAAGAGCACGGGGATGTAGACCTTTGCGACCAGAAGGAGGATCTGGGGGGTGCGTACGACCCGGAGCGCGCGAGTGAGGAGGGAGAGGCTCATTCGCTGGATCATACCGGAATCGCAGCCCGGGGGGTGTGAGGCGGAGTACCATCGGGACCGTACGACGGGGCCGGCCGTGCCGGCCCGAGAATTCGCCGCGCCCGCCGCGCCGGGATAATTGCGTCGTCGCAGGAGTGCCCGTGCAAACCCGAAGCCGAACGCGCAGTGTCGTCTTTACCGACATGGCGGACTACACCAAGTCCGTGGCCAGCGCGGATCGTGAGGGTCTGCGCAACATCCTCGCGCAACACCAGAAGTACGTCGAGCCGGTGCTCACCGGTCGTGGCGGCCGGGTCGTCAAGAACATCGGCGACAGCTTCATGGCGCTGTTCGAGACCGCGACCGACGCCGTACGCGCCTCGCTCGATCTGGTGGAAGCCCACGCCCCCGGTGGAAATTCCGGTGTGGTGTTCCGCGCCAGCATCGCGACGGGCGATGTAGAAGAGGCCGAGAACGACGCCTTCGGCGAGCCGGTGAACCTCTCGGCGCGCATCAACGCCCGCACCGGCGCCGGCGAGGTGTGGTTCTCCGCGGGCACCATGCACTGCATGAACCAGGCGGAGATCCCCTGGGAGTCCACGGGGCGCCACGCTCTCAAGGGCATCCCCGGCGAGACCGAGATCTTTCGGGCGGTCCCGCAGTACGCGTGCGCGCTGCCGGACGTGCTGATGGTGGCCATCAAGCAGAAGTCCCTGACGATCTGGAACGCCAGCGAGCCGATGCCCCAGGTGAGCCCCAACGGCCACCTTATCCTCGAGGGCTTCCGCCCCGGCTCCCCGTTCCTCAACGAGGCTGTCGACAGGCTCCCGGTCGTCGACCCCTCGCGCCTGTGGCTCTCGACCTACAACATCAGCCCGGCGGATCGCATCGACTGGGCGCGGTCCGGTCGCGGCCTGCTCATCGGAACGCCCACCGCCTTCCGCGCCGCTGTCGCCGCCCACCAGAAGCAGAGCAACCGCGCGGCCGGGTCCGACACCATCATCCTCGACAGCCAGTCCGACGCGTGCATGGACCTCGTCATCGCCGGGATCGCGCTCCCCGCCGTCCCGATCGCCGAGGTGGTCGCCGGCTACAGCTACGATCTCCTGCCGGACGGCCGTTGGCTCAACCGCACCGACCGCGCTGTCCTCCGGGCCGACGTCTCTGCGCACGGCGTGAGCATCACGGTGCTCACCCCCGGTGTGCAGGTGAACGGCCTCTCGGCGCAGGTGAACGGCACCTTCACGCTCGTCGAGGGCACCGAGATCCGCACGACCGGCGCCACGCTCGTCTTCCACGATCTGCGCGGCGACGAGGGCTACGCTGGCGTGCTCGTGGGCGACACCCAGATCCGCGTGCCCATGTCTGCCGGCCAGCGCGTCGAGATCGGTCGCGAGCCCCAGCACCCTGGTCTCCTGTTGCCCGACCGCAACAACCAGGAGAACATCCGCTGGTGCGCCGGCCCGCGCGCCGCCCGGGCCCGCGAGAAGGGCTTCACGCTCGACAAGGTGCTCACCGGCCGCCGCCAGTGCAGCCTCGACGTCTCGGGCGCCCACGCGACGATCAGCGCGCTCCACGAGACCCTCCCGACCGTGCTGCTCGACCATGCGTTGCGCCTCACCCGCGTCATCGAACCCCGCCTCGGCACGTACGGAGATCTCGTGCTGCTCGGCACGACCGTGGTAGCCATGCGTGAGCACAACGACGGGTAGTCGGGGTCGTTGGGGCGGCCTTGCTCCCCGGGGTCACCGGTAGAGGGTCGCCGTGGAACGGCCGTCAGCATCGGTGCCGCGCTCGGCCTACCCCAGCAACCGCTCCACCGCGGCATCGTCTGCCGGCACGTCCTCTGGCCCATCCACGGTCGTCAGCGCAGTCGCGGTGTCCTTCAACCCGTTGCCGGTCACCAGGATCGCGACGTCCTCGTCGGCGCGGATGATGCCTCGCCGCGCGGCCTCCCCAACCCCCGCGACCGTCGCGCTCGCGGCCGGCTCGGCAAAAACCCCTCCAAGACGCGCACAGTCCAGCAGGGCCTGGAGGATCGCGGCGTCCGTGACCGGAACGAACCGGCCACCGTTGCGGCGTGCGGCGTCGAGCGCCTTCTGGAAATTGCGCGGGTGGCCGACCGCGATCGAGTCGGCCACGGTCTCCGCCGAGGAGACGTGCAGCTTGCCATCCCCGTCGAGCGCGTCCACCAGGGGCCGCGCGCCCTCGGCCTGGACGCCCAGCACGCGGGGTACGAAGGGGATGAACCCCGCGGCGTGGGCTTCCTCGAGCCCCTTGACCACGCCCGCATAGGTGCAGCCGTCGCCCACGCTCACCGCGACCCAGGCCGGGATCCGCTCGCCAAGCTGATCCGCGAGCTCCAACGAGATCGTCTTCTTGCCCTCGACGAGGTACGGGTTGACCGCGCAGTTCCGGTTGAACCACGGCTTTTTCGTCGCGACGCGCTGGCACAGCTCCCAGGTGGTGTCGTAGTCCGCCGCGACCCTCAGGACGCGCGCTCCAAAAACCCGCAGCTGCGCGACCTTGGGCATCGGCGCCCGGGCGGGCACGAAGATCGTCGCCGGTAGGCCCATCGACGCTGCCATGCACGCGAGGGACGACGCCGCGTTGCCCGTGCTGGCGCACACGATCCGCTCGCTGCCGGCGGCCACGGCCAGCGCCACAGCCACGGCTGAAGGCCTGTCCTTGGTGGAGGCGCTCGGGTTCCGGCCGTCGTCCTTGATCCACACCGCGCGCACGCCCAGCCGCGCGGCGAGCCGTGGGGCCTCGCTCACCGGGCTGCCGCCCACCTGGATCGGGGGGAGGAGAGCGTCGGCGGGAACAGGCAGGAGCTCCCGGTACCGCCACATGTTGAAGGGCCGCGACCGCGCCACGCCGGTCAGGTCCCCGGTCGGCTGGTAGCGAACATCCATCCGGGACTCCGCCCCACAATCCGGGCAGCTCCAGGCCCAGGGGTCGGTGGTCTCGCGGCCACAGAGGATGCAGGAGAGGCAACGTACATTCGGCGGAAGGGTAGCGAACATCCTCCGGGGTTATCCTCCCGGCCACCAGAGAGGAATGCCGTGCCCACCGTACACTTCACGCTGAATGGCCGACCCGTATCCGTCGAACACGAGGGTCCGCTCTCAGCGCTCTCCGCCCTCCGTGACCACCTTGGCGTCACGTCTCCCAAGGACGGCTGCTCCCCGCAGGGCCAATGCGGCGCTTGCACCGTGATGATCAACGGCAAGGCGGTCATGTCCTGCGTGCGGGACGTCAAGACGCTGGAGGGAGCCGAGGTCGTCACCCTCGAAGGGCTCGACGATCACCGTCGCGACGTGCTCTCGCACTCGTTCGTGCACGCTGCGGGCCTGCAGTGCGGCTACTGCGTGCCGGGCATCGCGATGAAGACCGCCGAGCTCCTCGACAAGAAGCCCGACCCGACCGGCGACGAGGTCCGCGCGGCCCTCACCCCGCACCTGTGCCGGTGCACCGGCTACGTCAAGATGTTCGACGCCGTGCACACCGCCGCGAAGCACTGGCGGACCGACACGCTGCCCGAGATCCCCACCACGATGAAGGTCGGCGAGAGCGCTGCCCGCTACGAAGGGCTCGCCACGGTGCTCGGCGACCGCCCGTACGTCGACGACATGCGGCTTCCCGGCATGCTGCACGGTGCCGTGCACCTTTCGGCGCACCCCCGGGCGAAGGTGCTGTCCATCGACGTCTCGGCGGCACGCACTGCGCCCGGCGTGGTCACGGTGCTCACCGCCGCGGAGCTGCCGGGAGCCCGCGCGGTCGGGCTGATCGAGAAGGACTGGCCCGTGATGGTCGGCGTCGGCGAGGTCACGCGGTGCGTCGGCGACGTGCTGGCGATCGTCGCGGCCGACAGCCGCGCGCAGGCCGTTGCCGCAGCGGCGCTGGTGGTGGTCACCTGGGAGGTCTACACCCCCATCACGAGCACGGACGCCGCCCTGGCGGCCGATGCGCCCACCGTGCACCCCGGTCGCCCGAACCTGCTCTCCCGGTCCAAGGTCAAGCGCGGCGACATCGACGCGCAGCTTGCGGCGTCGGCCCACGTCCTGACCGAGACGTTCCAGACCCAGGTGATCGAGCACGCGTTCCTCGAGCCCGAGAGCTGTCTCGCACAGCCGGTCGGGGACACTCTCCAGGTGTACACGCAGGGCCAGGGCGTGCACGACGACCAGCGCCAGATCGCCGCGATCCTCGGCTGGGAGCTGGAGCGTGTGCAGGTCAAGCTCGTCGCCAACGGCGGGGCGTTCGGCGGGAAGGAGGATCTCACCGTCCAGGGCCACGCAGCCCTGCTGGCCGTCGCGACCGGGCGACCGGTCAAGCTCACGCTCTCCCGCGAGCAGTCGATCCGCATGCACCCGAAACGTCACCCGATCCGCATGACGTACACCGTGGGCTGCGACGCTACCGGCCACCTCACCGCCGTGCGCGCCCGCATGGTCGGCGACAAGGGCGCCTACGCCTCGGTCGGTGCCAAGGTGCTCGAGCGTGCCGCCGGTCACGGCTGCGGGCCCTACAAGGTGCCCGCCGTCGACATCATCGCAGACGCCGTCTACACCAACAACCTCCCCAACGGCGCCTTCCGCGGCTTCGGCGCCAACCAGGCTGCGTTCGCGATGGAGGGCATGCTCGACCGCCTCGCCGCGCTCGTCGGCCTCGACGGCTACGACATCCGCGAGCGCAACGTCCTCCGGCCCGGCGACGTCTTCGCCACCGGCCAGGTCATGAACTCGGGCTGCGGCGCCCTGCAGACGCTGCAGGCCGTCCGCGAGGTCTACAAGGCCACACCCGGCGCCGGCATCGCCTGCGGCATCAAGAACACCGGCATCGGCAACGGCATGCCGGACATCGGCCGCGTGCTCCTACGCGTGGATTCCCCCGACCACGTCAGCGCCTACACCGGGTTCACCGAGATGGGCCAGGGCCTCTACACCATCGTGCAGCAGGTGGTGTGCGACGAGCTTGGCCTCCGCGCCGAGCAGGTCTCCGTGGAGGTCAGCACCACCTACGCGGTCGAGTGTGGCATGACCACGGCATCACGCGCCACCCTGCTCTGCACCGAGGCCGCCCACCGCGCCTGCGACGCATTCAAGGCGGCCGGTGCCCCCCTCGCCGAGCTTGTCGGCCGCGAGTTCCCCGGCGAGGTGATCTTCGCCTTCACCACCAAGCCCGAATACGGCGGGGACACGCACGTCGCGTTCTCCTACGCCACACAGGTCGTCATCCTCGACGAGAAGGGCAAGCTGCAGAAGGTGATCGCCGCGCACGACGTCGGCCACGTGATGAACAAGGCGCTCTGCGAAGGCCAACTCGAAGGCGCGGTCCACATGGGCCTTGGCTTTGCGCTCACCGAGGATCTCCCGCAGAAGGACGGCTGGCCCGTCTCCACGGACCTGAACGACCTGCGCATCCTGCGTCCGCGCCATGTTCCCGAGATGGAGATCATCCTGATCGAGGTGCCGGACCCGCTCACCACGTACGGGGTCAAGGGCGTCGGAGAGGTCGGGCTCGTGCCGACCGCCGGGGCCGTGGCGAGCGCATTGCAGCACTTCGACGGGATCTGGCGGACGACGCTGCCCATGCGCGGGAGCGCGGCGGCGCGGGCGATCCTGCCGGGGAGACTGCATGAGGGGGATCATGCGTAGGGGGGCCAATGGCGGACGTGCTCCGAGGTGACCCATTCGTGGGGGCCCGGACCGCGCAGCCGAGGGCCGCAGCGGCGGTCGGCTCCTGCCCCCACCCCTTCACTCCTCCGTCTCGACTTCGGGCAGATACAGCGTGCTGAACTCCATGTCGTAGGCCGTCAGCACGTTCCCAACCGGACAGACGAGGGCACCGGGTGCTCCGAGGAGGTCGTCGTCGGTGAGGTGGGCGACGTCGTCGATGGTGCCCGGCGTCCCGTCGTCCCCGTCACAAAGCTGTTGCCGGATGTCGGTGCCATTCCCGAACCAGCTGTTCCCGTCCAACTCGGCCGAGGATCCATCGAGCAGCACGCCGATCTCGGACGCGTCGCTGAAGGTGTTGTCAACGAGGAGCAGGCCGGTCCGGCCGTGCCACGCGGTCACGCCGTGCTCGGCGAACAGGCCGTTACCGTGGATGGTGTTGCCATGCTGGTCCACGCCGGGGCTCCCGGAGAGACTGTTGTGCTCGATGTCGTAGGTTCCGTCGCCGTCGAGCCAGATCGCGGCATAGGCGTGAGGACCGATGGTGGAGTCGAGGACGGTGAGGGTTGGTGGGCCAAAGTGGTCGGTGCCGTACACGCCGAAGCCACCGCCCCACTCGGCGTCGGGGAGGGTGTTTGTGATGGTGGACGCCGTGAGTGCCAGCGTTCCATCGAGAATAATGGCTCCGGCGGCTGTGTTCTCGGTGATCTGTGTCCCGTCGAGACTCACCCAACTGCCGGAAGAAATGTACACACCGGGGCCTTCCGTGCCGGAGATATCGGAGTCCGTCCCCTCGACAGAAGCCCCGTACTCTGCCGAAACCCCGGCGGCAAAACAGCCGATTCGGCCCCGTCGGGTGTCGAGGATCGTGGTGTCCACGAGCCCGACGACCGTCCCGAAGCTCGCCGCGAACACGCCGGTGTCCGTGTTCCCCTGGACGGTGCACCTGGTGGCGGTCAGCCGCGCGCCTTCCTGCACGTTGACTCCGCGGCCAAAGCCACCATCGGGGCTGGGAGCCGTGTCGAGGATCCCGGTGTCCACCAGCTCGACCACTGTCCCGAAGTTGCCGGCGACGACGCCTATGCCGGTATTCCCACGGACGGTGCATCCGTTGGCGGTGAGCGCGGCACCGTCGATCACCTCGATCCCGACGCCGTCAGTGCCTTCTGGACCGGAGACCGTGTCGAGAATCTCGGTGTCCACCAACTCGACCGCTGTCCCGACGTTGAGCACGAACACGCCGACCTTCGTGTTTCCCCGCACCGTGCAGCCAGTGGCGGTCAGCGACGCACCGATCCCGACCTGGACCCCAAAGCCCGAGCTGCCGTCTGCGGTCGACACTGTGTCGAGAACCTCTGTGTCTACGAGATCGACCACGGTCTCCGGGTCGAACGCGATCACTCCGCCCTCGGTATTACGCTGGACCGTGCAGCCGGTCGCGGTCAGCGAGGCGCCGTCCAGGGCCGCGACCCCAAAGCCCCTGCTGCCGTCTGGGCCGGGGGCTGTGTCGAGGATCTGGGTGTTCACGAGACTGACCGCTGTCCCAGCGTCGTCCGCGACCACCCCGCTGCTGGTGCTCCCCTGGACGGTGCAGCCCGTGGCGGTCAGCGAGGCGCCGTCTGCGACCCCGGCCCCGAAGCCATTGCTACCCCCCGGGTTGGGAGCCGTCTCGAGGATCTCGGTGTCCACGAGATCGACCACTGTTCCAGCGTTGTATGCGACCACGCCGGCATCGGTGTTCCCCTGGACGGTACAGCCGGTGGCGGTCACCGCGGCACCGTTCTGGGCGCTGACCCCGCGGCCAAAGCCGTCGGCCAGGCTGGGAGCCGTGTCGAGGATCTCGGTGTCCACGAGATCGACCACTGTTCCGACCCCATCCGCGTACACGCCGGCATCGGTATTGCCCTGGAAGACACAATCGACGGCGGTCAGCGAGGCGCCCGCCTCGACCTCGACCCCGCGGCCGTAGTCGCCGTCTGGGCCGGGGGCCGTGTCGCGGACCTGAGTGTCCACCAGCACCACGACGGCCCCTGCGCCGAACACCTCGACGCCCAACGCGGTGTTCCGCTGTACGGTGCAGCCGGTGGCGACCAGCGAGGCGCCGCTCTCGACGTCGATGCCGCACCCCCATTCTCCGTGCCGGTCTGGAGGTGAGTCGGAGACACCGACGTCGTCGAGCGTAACGACCGCGTCGCCAGTGATGATCCCGAACGCGGTGTTCTCGCGCAAATCGCTGGCGGTCACCGACACCGTCGCCTGCTGCACCCAGAGTCCAGAAGTCGTCCCCCCCCTCACTGTCACCCCCTCGATCCCAATCTCCGGCCGCTTCCGCACACCGATGATCTCGATCGCCGGCACATCATCCCCCTCGCTCCCATCGATCGTCACCAACGCCCGGCACCGGCCGGCCAGGGTCACCCCGTCGTGCGCCCCCCCCATCGCGATCGCCTCGACGTACGTCCCCGCCGCCACCGCCACCAGGCCCCCGCCGCGGTCCCCCGCGAGGTCGACCCCGGCCTGGATCGAGGTGAGCGGCGTCGACTCCGATCCGTCCCCGCCGCCTGCGCCTGAGACATCGACGTACACGGTGTTCCCGTCCACCGGCAGGCTCCCCCAGGCGCCCACGCCACAGGCCTCCGGTACGCAGGTCTCCCCATCGAGCACTTCGCCCTCGGCGCAGGTTGTCACCGGGGCGGGGGCGGGCTTGCGGGTTGGGTGGCCCGGGCAGGCGGTGAGCAGGAACGCGAACAGCATTTCCCAGCTTACCACGACGGGTTCACGTGGTCCGAGGGGGCCCTTGCGCCGGCAGCGCGACGCCCCGGTGGCCGCGCTCGATGCCGAAACCGCAGGTGCGCCAGTCCCTCGCGGCTGAACAGTACCCTCCCGAAGCCCTGCGAGACCCAACGAACGCCCGACGCTCCCGCCTGAGGCATCACCGGCAGGAAGCCGGGCGGGTCTCGAGCCCGCCGAACTGCCACGAAGAAAAATGCCCCGCCGGTCCCGCCCCACCGCGATAGACGGGAGCACCCCAACCCAAGACACTCATGACCACCTCGCTCACCTACTTCAACTTCGAGGGCAGCCGCGGCCTCGAATGCCGTCTCGCCCTCACCATCGCGGGCGTCTTCTTCGAGGACATCCGTCTCGACCGCCCGCAGTGGATGGAGAAGAAGCCGAACATGCCGTTCGGCGCGATGCCGGTGCTCGAGGAGGACGGACGCAAACTGGCTCAATCCAACGCGATCCTCGCCTATGTCGGCCGCAAGCACGGCCTGCACCCGGCGGACGCCTGGGCGGCTTCCGAGCACGAGGCCATCATGCAGAGCGTCGAGGACCTCCGCAACAAGATGCCGAGCCGCACGGACATGTCCGACGACGAAAAGCGCACTGCGCGTGAGGAGTTCGCCGCGGGCTGGCTCAAGACCTGGGCGAACACCGTCTCGGCACGCGTGCAGGGCCCGTTCCTCGAGGGCGCGGCCATCAACGTGGCGGACATCAAGCTCGCCGTGATCCTGAAGGCCTTCCTGGCCGGCACGTACGACCACATCCCGCCCTCGACCTTCGATGCGTGGCCAAAGCTCGTCGCGCTGGTGGCCGCCGTGAATGCCCACCCCGCGGTCGTGAAGTACACAAGCGCCCGCTGATCCTCGATCAAGCCGGGGTCCGGCCCCGGGGGCTCAGGACCCGGTTTGCACGATTTGCTTCGCGCTGGGGGCTGCAGCGAGGGGCCTCCTCCGTGGACGCGGAGCACTCAGTGTTGCCAGACCGGCGTGCCTGACGGCACAGTTTCCTACCTGCTGTTGGTGTTCGCCTCGGGAGCGGCGGGTCCCACCGCCCTCACCAGGCGAAACCCAAGGTTTGGGAAGCGATACGAGGGTTCGTTCCCGTAGCGACTGCAGCACCGGGCGTACCGGGCGAGGCCGTACCAGTAGCCGCCGCGCCGCGCGCGTCGCTGGGACAGGGACAGGTCGACTTCGCCCACGTCCTCCGACGCGACGCGACCCTGGGGGTGGTCCGGCCCCTCCATCCGGTAGGGGTCCACGCACCACTCCTCCACGTTGCCGCTCATGCCACGCACCCCGTACACGCTCTCATCGACCGGAAAGCTGTCGACCACCGCCGGCACCGGCCTGTCGGCGTGACTGTCCCGGATGCAGCACCACGATGGATCGAGCATGTCCCCCCAGGGGAAGAAGCGGCCGTCCACCCCTCGCGCGGCCTTCTCCCACTCCAGCTCCAGGGGCAGGCGCCAGGCTCGCCCCGTGCGGGCCGCGGCCCAGCGCGCATACGCCATCGCACAGCCGAAGTTCACGTTGATCACCGGCCAGTCCGGGAGCCAGGCGTCCCCCTCCGCGTCCACCACGAGCGTGAAGCGGCCCTGCGCGTCGCGCCCATAGGAGAGCGCCCCCTCCTCGCCGAGCGCCCCCGCCCGGTCTCGCGGCGCCCAGAGGAGCGCGTCCTCCTCACGCCCCTGGGCCACCAGATCGTCGAGGAAGGCGATGTACTCCGTGTTCGTCACCGGGAAGCGCTTGACCACCAGGCCCGGACACCAGAGCCGGCGCCTGGGCAGACCCTCCGCGACCTCGGCGTCGCCGCCGCTCCAGAACCACCCTGGAGGCACGTAGACGTCGTCCGCGCCCAGATCAAGAGGGCGCGGCAGGTGCACCGGCGAGGCCTCCAGCGCTCCGGGCTCGTGGCCCGTCCACTGCTCGCCCCGGCCGATCGAGACCGGATAGCGCACCTCGGCGCACCCGGGGTGTCGCAACACGCACAGGTAGCTGCCCATGGACAGCGGAACGGCACGCAGCGGGGTCTGTCCCAGGGCCCGCTCGAACACGGGGACCAGCCGCCTGTTTCGAAGGACATAGCGGAAGAGCTGCACGTCCACGCCCGGCGGGTCGGTCACGAGCGTGAGCGCCCCGTCCCCCTTGAGGTACCGCGCGCTCTCCCGACGCACCGGATGGTCGGGGGGAAGCGCCGCGACGTGCGTGTGCAGGAGCGCCTCCTCACGGGCGGTGACGCGCTCGTCCCGGCAGTCCTCCGCTGCGGCATGGGCGGCCAGATGTCGCCTCGCCAGGGCGGCGTGTGCCTCGGGCGCCGCAGGGTCGATTTGCAACGCCCCTTTCAGGCGCTGTCCCGCTTCGAGATCGAGCGCCTCGATCCGCCGCTCAAGCGCCGCAGCCTCCTCCTCCTTCGCCCAGCCGGGCACCTTCCGCGCCTCGGGCTCCCAGGGTTGCACGTGCGCCAGCAGCGCCGCGGCGGCACCCCGCAGCGCGTTGGCCTGTGCCCGCAGCGCTTCGGCCTCGGGCCCCAGCGCGGCCGCCCGCTCGACGACGTCCAACGCCTGCTCGCGCCTCCGCGCGCCCTCGAGCCATGACGTCACCTCCGCTGCGAGCTCCGCGGCGTTGCCGTAGCGCTCCTCCTGGGCCCGGGCCATCGCCTTCCGGCACACCGCCACCAGCTCGTCGGGCAACGGCGGGCCCGCGGCGATCGCAGGATCGAGCGGGTCCGATGAGCCGACGCACGCCCTCCCCGGGGGCTCCGGTGGACCCTCGAGCACCATGCTCAGCACCGCATGACCGCTCGGCCCCTCATACGGTGGGCGGCCGGAGAGGATCTCGTACAGCACAGCCCCCAGCGCGTACACGTCGCTCCGCGCGTCGATGCGGTCCACCTCGCCGCGCGCCTGCTCCGGCGCCATGTAGGCGGGCGTGCCGGCGACCACGCCAACGCGCGTGGATCCGCCGCTCGTGGAGCGATCGGTCACCACCACATCGAGATCCCCGGCCTCCGCCGCCCGATCCCGGAGCCCGCGCACCTTGGCGAGCCCCCAGTCCACCACGAGCACCTCGCCGTGCTCCCCCACCATGACGTTGTCGGGCTTGAGGTCGCGGTGCACCACCGCGCGCGCGTGGGCGTACCCGACTGCCTCGCACACCTTCACGAATGCGTCCAGGAGGCGTCGAAACGTCCAGCCAGACCGGCCCTCCTGCCACCCCACGCCCGGAGACGCCGCGTGCAGCTCCCAGATGATGTCCCCGAGGGTCCGGCCCCGCACCTCCCGCATCGTGAAGTACACGCGACCGTCCGGCAGGCGGCCGATCTCGTGCACGGGCACGATCCCGGGGTGCTGAAGCTGCGCCGAACACTGCGCCTCCTCGAGGAACCGTGCGAGGATGGCAGGGCGCTCCATCAGCCCGGCCCGGATCACCTTCATCGCCATCACCCGGTTCAGGTCGCGGTCGCGGACCCGGCGGACCTCACCCATCGCGCCCTGCCCGAGCAGCCCCAGGTCCTCGAAGCGTGCGGTGCCCGGCGTGTGCGGTCGCCCGCCACCGTTGTCGTTCGGCTCCAGGTCCACCGCCGGCAGGAGCGTCTCGCCGCGCGGATCGACCAGCGTCGCGAGGCTCGAGGCGACCCTGGCCTCGGAGATCAGCCGCCCGACGAGCCCCGCAAGCTCCCTCGCGAGATCGGCCGGGAGGTGCGCGCGGGCGAATTCATCGACGCTGGAGACCGACATCGGAACCTCTACGCAACATGTACCACGGGCTACCGGGCAACTCGAAACGTCGGACGGAAGCGGCTGCGAGGGTTCGGCGACGCTGTCCCCGCGATGATCGAGCAGCGCGAGCAATCGGCCACCGCGGCGGCGATCACTCCTCGCACCACTCGCCGTACCTGCACTCCATCCCGTGCGGGCACTCGCAGGAGTAGGAGCAGTGGATCTCGCACCGGCCGTCTTGTGTGGGCTGCACGAGGTTGCACCACATGCCGTCCGGGCAGTCGGGCGACTCGAGCCCGTCGCCGCTCACGTGGCAGGCCCGCTGGTTGGCGGACAGGTCGCCGGTGAAGCGGACGCAAGGCCTCTCGTCGGGCGGACGATCAGGCAGGGCGGGGTTGACCTGACGGACGAGAGCCCATTGGCCAGCGAGCAGCACCATGCAGATCGGCGCGATGGCTGCGCTCGCGAGCTTGCAGACCGGCCACCGCAGGTTGGCCAGGACGATCCCAACGGGGGGGAGCGCGAGCAGGGCTGCGATGGAGAGGTAGAACAGCACGAGGAGCCCGATCATCCCGGGCCCTCCGATGACGAGCACGAGGAACTTCGCGGCCTCCACCAGGATGGTCGGGCCCGAGACGTACGCCCCACACGTGACCACCATCACCGCGAGGTGGAGCGCGGTGAGGAGCAGGCCGATGCCCACCGACACGAGTGAACGACCGGCGGCTTCGGGAGTGGGAGGAGACGCTGACAAGGGGACCCTGGGGATCTCAGCCCTATTGCGGTCGGCCGCCCCCCACACGACAAGCTCACCTGGAGGAACGAAAGAGCTCATCCCCAGCCTTGACAGCACAGTCCGTCTTATAAAAGGAGCCATCCTCCAAACATCACGGAACCCCCATGCCCCTGTGTCACCTGCTCCTGGTCCTCTCCGCGCAGGCGGCCACAACCATCCCGAAGATCCCCGTGGAGGCCTTCCGGACCGTGGCGTCCCCCGATGGGAGCCTGGTCTTCGCCCTCAACGAGAGGTCCGGCCCGAGCGCCTTCATCGACGCGCACACCGGCGACGTCCGCGGATTTGTGCAACTGCCCGACAACCTGCAGGACGTGCTCTTCTCGCCAAGCGGCCACTACCTCGCGACCTGGGCCGGGGTCGAGATCGCCGGGGTCGTCGATCTGGTTGCCGACAAGTGGATCCCTACGGCACGCCCCAGCGCGGGCTGGGTCGACAAGCCGATGGTGTTGGCATTTTCTCCTGACGAGAGCCAGATCGCAGCACTGCTCGTCACGCCCAGCGGCAAGGTGGAGGTCGACCTGTGGTCCACCTCGAAGAAGCACCCTCCGCGCATCCTGCCCCTCACCCTGCCCGAGGTCTCCTGCGCGGAGCCCCCCCAACTGGCCTGGACGACCGACAACGCGGTGGTCGGCCTGTTTCCCTGCGAAGGGGCTGCGATGGCCTTCGATGTCGGAACGGGCCAGCCCACGGCGACACTTCCACCCACTCCACAATCACGCCCCGCATCGACCGAGGACCCACCGGCCGCCGGGCCCGAAGCGCCCCCTCTGCCGTACACCGTCCTCGAGGAAGGCGACTCCATGACGGGCTGGTCGATCTCGAGTGGCACGCTGACCTGGACGTGGGACACCGGGGACACCGACCCGGACCCGCGCGCGTGGGGTGCTTCGGTGACCCGGGACTTCACATGGGAACCCAGGAAGAACACGTTGGTCCCCAACCTCCACGACGGGTCATCCCCGCCGCCGGCCGGCTCTTTTTCCGCGGAAGCTCCCTCGCCGGGTCCCGGGCCCCACCGCGTGCTCGTGGAAGGGGAGCCCCTCGATTCCAGCGGCAAGCCCACCCCAACGTGGACCCTCGAAGACGCGAGCACCCACGCTGTACTCGCACCCGTAGCCATGGGGAGGGAGCGCACCTATGGCTCGTTCTGGAGCGCCGACGGCCGATGGTTGCTTGTCCAAGCCGACAAGAAGTGGATCATCTTCGATGGTCTGAGCGGGGAGCACGTGGCCGAGGTGCAATCGAGGGAGCCCGACTTCGCCACCCTGCCGGGGGGCCTGCTCGCCTTCAGCCAGCGGCAGCGGGTCATCCTGATGCGGCCCTCCAGGAAAGACAGCTTCACCCTGTACTGCATCTGGGATGGCACTGCCCCCCACGTGCTGGTGGTCGGCCTGGAGGGTCCCGTCCAGGGTCCCGTCCACGGAGACGCCACGGCCCTGGCCGCGCTCCGCGTCCGACCCGAGAAGAGCCTGCTCACGCCCATGACTCCCTACGGAGCCACGACGCTCCCCGTGGGGGTCCAGGACCCGCTCATCCCGGCAGCTTCCGAGGAGTAGCAGGGGCCTGGCGTCATGTTCGCACAGTCGCACGGCCATCCGTGGTGGATGACCGCGACCGAACCATCCAACACAGCGCCGGGTTGGCACGCACCGGCCCCCGAACATGGTCCACTTTCTCGGCCCACCCGATCTGTGCGGCGCAGGAACCCGTCGAACGGGGGGCTTGCCACAGACGCGTCGACCAGGACCCGGGCACGAGCTACCTTTCGACCTCATGACCACCTTCCCTGCAGCCCAGCGCCACTCGGCCCCCGAGGAGATCTTCCCCGACGTGTACCTCGTACGCGGAAGCTACCAGATGGGTCCGATGCTCTCGATCTGCCGGAACATGATGGTGTTGCGCTCTGGCGAGTCGCTGACCCTGGTGAACGCGATCCGGCTGACCCCGGAGGGTGAGGCCGCCCTCGCGAGGCTCGGCACCGTGCGGCACCTGGTGAAGCTCGGTCACTTTCACACGTTGGACGATCCGTACACGCGCGACCGCTACTCCCCGACCTTCTGGACCGCGCGACCGAAGGATGGGGCCTCGCAGCAGCTCGTGGACGGGGAGCCCGGGCCCGACCCGCGCACGCGCGCCTTCTCGTTCCAGGCCACGAGCGAGGGCGAAGCCGCGCTCATACTCTCGCAGCCTGTAGGAAACCTGCTCCTCACCTGCGACAGCGTACAGCACTGGCCCGACACGTCGGGCTGCTCGCTCCTGGGCGGGGTGACGGCGCGCGCGATGGGGTTCCTCCGCGAACCCGCCAAGGTGGGCCCGATCTGGGCCAGGCAGCTCACGGGCGGGCACCCCGAGAAGCTCCGACCCGACTTCGACCGTCTCCTTGCCCACGAGTTCTCGCATCTGGTCTCCGGGCACGGTTCGGTGCTCCGGGAGGTCGCCCGGACCTCGCTGAAGGACACGTGTGACAAGGTGCTCGGGGCGGGCTGAGCGGGCTCCCCGGCGTCATGTTGCACATTGCGCTCGCTCCCGGCACCCTGCTGCTTGACCGGTTCGTCGTCGGGGCACCGCTCGGGAGTGGCGGCATGGCGCAGGTGCATCGTGCCCACGACCAGCTCACGGGCGTCGACGTCGCGATCAAGGTCTTGCACCAGGACGCTCATTCCGGCGGATCGCACTGACCGTACCCGCAGCTCCCCCAACAGTCGATTCCACCCTCGGTGGTCACCGCGCAGGCAAAATTGGTCGCCACCGCGACGTCCGCATAGTTCGTACCGGCAGGCGGCGTGCTGCTGTCGCGCCCCCAACACTCCAACTCGCCCCCGGTGGTGACCGCACACACCGTGTCGGCGAAGACCCCGCCGGCCACCCGGGTGTAGGTGCCGGCCCCCCCGTCGCAGGTGTGGTTGCTGCAGGTGCCCGAATACTCGAGCGCTCCTCCGGACAGCCCGGCCGTCGTCACTCGCGCGATCCCAACCCCCTCGACCGGACTCGGCACCGTGCACTGACCGCGGCTGCAGTCGCCCCAGCACTCCCCCGAGCCAGCGTCATCCCAGGCGCAGGCGTGGATTTCACCAATTTCAAGGTGGGAATACCCAGCCACCGGCGGGTCCGTGACCATGTCTCCCGCGTCGCCCCAGCACACGGCACCGCCGTCGTCGTTCAGGGCACAGGCCGAGTTGTACCCCACGTCCACCGCCATCCAGGTGCCATCGCTCGGGCAGTCGGTCACGAGGGGGCTCGACGACTCCCCCCAACACGTGATCTCCCCGAGCGTGGTCACCGCGACCGCCCCGTAGAAGTCGAGGGCGACATCCATCACCGGCTCGGTAGGCACCCCACTCCGGGCGGCCGCTCCCCAGCATTCCACCGTCCCGTCCGTACGGATGCCACAAGCAGCGCTCTGGTCGGCGGTGGTCACGAACCACCACGGACAGTCCGAGCTGGCCGAGGCCACGTCCGTGTCGTCGCAATCAGCGTGGTTGTCCACGAGATCACCCGCCGCGTCACACCGTTGCGTCGGACTGTACGCATCGCCGTAGCCATCCCCGTCGGCGTCCGCATAGTAGACGTGGAAGGGGCCGGCCACGATGTCGGCATCGTCCACCAGCCCGTCACAATCCTCGTCCACGTTGGCGTCGTCGCAGACTTCGACCCCGGCGGGGTGGATGGTCGCATCGCCGTCGTTGCAGTCCGTTGCGTCCAGGACACGGTCATCGGGCCGAGTGCACGAGATCTGGGCGTCCGCCGGGTCGCCGAAGCCGTCACCGTCGAGGTCGGCATACCAGACCGTGTCGGGGTTGATCAGGGGGTCCCCGTCGTCACAATCGTCACCGGTCGCAGAGTAGCGGGCGGGCTGTTCGCACGCCTGGATCGGTGCGCCCGCGCCAAACCCGTCCCCGTCGGCGTCGACGAACCAGTTCGGGACCGCGATGCTGTCGTCCACGAGACCGTCGCAGTCGTCATCGAGCCCATTGCAGGTCTCGACCGCACCGGGAAGGATCGACGGGTCGGCGTCGTCACAGTCTCCGCTCGCGATGGCCACGCTCCCGTCACCCGGACAGCGGACCACCTGTTCGGAGCTGCCAAAACCGTCCCCATCGTCGTCCACGTAGCCGACCGCCGCCTCGGCCACATCCGGGTCTCCGTCGTCGCAATCGCGCGGCCTCTCCACGCCATCGGCGTCGAGGTCCAGCCGGGAGGCGTACTCCAGCCCCGAGATGAAGGCGCAGCCCGAAAGCACAGCACACAGGCCGAACAGCGCGGCCCGAACGGCCGCATTCAGCGACTCAGGAAGGGCCATCGTTCACTCCAGACGAGCCGGTGCCCCAGCAGGTGATCGCTCCCTCGGTGTCGATGGCGCACGCGTTGGCCTCCCCGACCCCCACCTGGATGAACCCGGCGCCTGTCGGAGCACCTGAGACCACCCCAAACGTGTCTCGTCCCCAGCAATGGATTCGTCCCTCGGGCGTGACCCCGCAGTAGTGATCCAACGGCCCTCCCGAGATCTGCGTGTAGCTGCCCGTGTCGTCGCAGGCGCCTGCATGGCAGTCGCCCCAGAACGCGATCGACCCGCCGGAGAGCCCGGCGCCCTCGTAGTCGCTCAACGCGAGGGAGTCCCACGAGCCCGTGGGGCTCCCCACCGGGATGCCCGCCCAGTCCGCAGTCGAACCGTAATATCCCCAGCACGTCGCGGTGCCGTCCGCGGCGAGCACGCAGGCGTGGTCTATACACGCGACGACGCTCTGGAAGACGCCGCTCGGCGGCGTGAAGTCCCCGATCCGGTTGGCGCCCCAGCAGCTCACCTCCCCGGTGGCGGTCACGGCGCAAGCAACGAGGGACCCCACGGCGACCGATACCCAACTCCCCCCGGCCGGCACGTCCGCCGCCACGGGCGTGGAGTAGTGATCCGGGTCCCAGCATGCGAGGGTGCCCGCGGTCGTCAACCCGCACTGCTCCCACGGGGCCGACAGGCGGGTGTATCGCCCGGGGGGCACGGCACCCGCCCAGTACCCCCAGCACGTCGCGCTCCCGTCGCTGCGCAGCGCGCACGCGACGGAATCCCCGACCTGGACGTCCACGAAGGGGCAGGTGCCCGCTCCCGTCCGCACGTCGGCATCGTCACAATCGCTGCCGTCCATGGTCTGGCCGGTTCGGACGTCGCACGCCTGCACGGCCGCGAACGCGTCGCCGAGCCCGTCCGCGTCGACGTCTGCGTAGACCGTCTGAAATGGCCCGGTCACGCTGGCGTCGACGTCGTCGCTCAATCCGTCACAGTCCTCGTCGATGTCTGCGGCATCGCAGACCTCCACGCCCCCGGGGTTCACGGCCGGGTCGTTGTCGTCACAATCGCCGCCGGTGACCAGGTACTCGAACCCGGACCGCACGGGCTTGGAGCAGGAGGCCTGCAGGCCGTCGGGATCACCGTACCCGTCGGCGTCCCGGTCGGGGTACCAGGGGTTCGTGGGGTTCACCAGAGGGTCCGCGTCGTTGCAGTCGGCGGCGTTGTCCGCATACCCGACCGGCTGGGCACACTGGACCAGCGCCGGGTCCGCCCCGTTTCCGTAGGTGTCGCCGTCGGCGTCCACGTACCAGGTCGGCACATCCACGCCGTCGTCGATCATCCCGTCGCAATCGTCATCGACCCCGTTGCAGAGCTCCGGCGCGCCGGGCAAGACCTCGGCGTTGGCGTCGTCGCAGTCCGTGTTCTCGGACACCACGGTGCCCTCGGCCGGACAACGGCTCGCAGCCTGATCGCTGCCGAACCCGTCGCCGTCGTGGTCGATGAACCCATCGATCCGCGGCCCAACATCGGGATCCTGATCGTCGCAGTCGTCCGGGCGTTCGGTCCCGTCTCCGTCTGCGTCCAGCCGATCGTGAAGCTGGTGGTCCGAGATCCAGGCGCACCCCGAGGGGTTCAGGACGAAGAGGCCGACGATGGCAGACAACCTGAAAGCCCGCAGGGCAGCGAGCCGCGGGCGCACCAGACGGGCGCGGCGTTCCGGCGACAATGCAGGATTGGGCATCGACCAATGGTAGCACACGGCCTCGGCAGGGGCCCTGGGGCGTACCCAACCCCAACGTGTGCCCTCCGAGGGTGCATGGCCCGTGCAGCCGACTCCCAGCCCGTCGCGAGCAAGGCACTACGAAGCAGGGGTTGGCTCAGGGCGCCATCCCCGGCACCACGTAGACCACCCCCGAGAAGCTCGCATCCCCGGTCGCCCCGTACGAGCCGATGACGAGGTCCGCGTAGGAGTCGCCCGTGAGCTCGTAGCCGCCGGCGAGCGAGATGCCGGTGCCCGAGTTCGCGCTCGGGCCGTACCAGACGGCGTCCGCGTCGGTCGTTGTCAGGGTCCCCGAGACCGGCCCGTAGTAGAGGAAGGCCGCCCCTGTGGACCGGGCGCTGCCGTCCGCGTTCCATGCTCCGACGACGAAGTCTGCCCGGCCATCGCCGTCCTGGTCGCCGAGGCCGGTCACGGCGCGTCCGAGCTGCTCGCCGTGGGTGTCCCCCTCGATCTTCGCGTCGGCGAGCTGCACGTCGGTGTCACCAAGCGCCTTGTCCCCGCCGATCACGTAGGCGATGCCTGCGTAGGAGCCGCCGGAGCCCGCTTCGTCGGCGCCCAGGACCAGGTCCCCGATGCCGTCGCCATCGATGTCCCCGGGGCTCGCGCTGGCGTTCGGCATGATGCCCAGGGCACCACCTTGCCCGGTGATCAAGCCGTCCGAGTCGTTGGCGTCGTTGGCACCCGCCACCGGGCCCAGGAACACCGTGAATCCGCCATGGTTGGTCAGGCTCCCCCAGCCGATCCCGAGGTCGGAATTCCCGTCTCCGTTGATGTCGCCAAGATCGACCACCTGCGAGCCGAAGTAGAAGCCATCGCTCGTGCTCAGCGAGTAGAACCGGACGTCCGCACCGTCCAGCCGACCCCCACGGAGCGCACCCGTGGAGAGCACGTAGGCGGCGCCCGCCCCGTTGTCCCAGCCTGCGGCGCCCACCGCGACGTCAGGGAGGCCGTCGCCCGTGAAGTCGGTGCCTCCCACGAGCCCCCGGCCGGCGCCGGAGAGGGAGTCCTCCCCGACCCAGGTTGCGGCAGCGTCAGAAGCGGTGAGATCACCGGAGAAGCCCGAGTACAGGTACACCGATCCTGCGCCGAGCACGGAGGACTCTGCGTGGTCGCCGGTCGGGGCCGAGACCACGGTCTCCACGACGCCATCGCCGTCCACGTCACCCGCGATCGCCACGGACGCGCCCATGTAGGCCATGGAGGTGCCGACGACGCATCCATCGGCCGCTGCGAGATCGGCGTCGGCCGTGATCGGGCCGTGCACGAGACAAGCTGTCCCGGCGTCGTCCCCGCGCCGATAGGCATACGGGCTGCCGATGATCAGGTCGTCCTGGCCATCGCCGTCCTCGTCACCCACGGCGACCGTGAACCCCATGTAGTCATGGTCGGACTCGCCGTTGACGGCGTAGCCGACGTCAGGGAGGTCGGGCTCGCCGGACCAGCGCGCGCCGGGCTGGATGTCGGCGTCGGTGTCCGAGTCGGTATCGGAGTCCGTGTCCGTGTCCGCATCCGTGTCGGAATCGGAGTCCGTGTCCGCGTCGGAGTCGGCGTCGCTGTCGGCATCGGAGTCGGCGTCCGTGTCGGCGTCTCCGCCCGAGTCGGGGGTGCCGCTGTCGTTGTCGACCACGCACTCGCCGTCCTGCTCGTGGGTGCCGTCGCCGCACTGGAGGGAGGCACAACCGGCGAGAAAAAGCAGCATGGGGGGCTCCGGGAAGAACGCGAAGCGACCTCGCCGGGCGGGGGGCCGCGCTTCGCTGGGACAGGGTACGGCTCTTCCGGAGGCTCGTCAACGCTGGCCGGCGGGCTACCGGAGCGGGATCCCGGTTGGCCCCCGCCGTCTACCGCCCGTGGACATCGGCGGGCGCTCCAGCCTCACGGCGCCACGTTTGTGGACAGGCGACGCAGCGACTCGACCAACGCCGCCGCTGCAGCGCTCGCCCGGGCACGACGCGATCCGGCGAACCCCCACAGCCCGGCTGAGAGGATGACGAATCCCCCGAAGCCCACGACCGCCCGCCAGGGCTCCGCCAGGTACATCGAGCGGTGCACGTCGAACAGCCAGACGGAGCACGGGGCGAAGAAGAGGCCCAGTGCGAGGAGGAAGCGCTGAACGAACCGGAACCACCGCTCCTCGGACTGCGCCCGGTCAAGCGCTCCGGCCAGGTACGCGGTCATGCTGACCGCGGGGCTCGGTGGGCGGAGCGTGCGGTGGAGGACGAAGAGCCACACCCCCGCGAACGTGACGCTCCCAGACCCCATCACGAGGGTGAGCGGGCCGGGGTGCCGGATCCCCTGCCACAGCCAGAACGCGGTGAGCAACGCTCCTGCGATCCATTCTACGGCGAAACTCACCCGGACCCGCGTGACGTCGCGGCGCACGCGGGCTTCGATGTCGCCGACGCTTGGGCCCTCATCGCGCCACGTCGTCCCAAGATCGGTCCATTCATCGCTCATCACTGCCCTCCAAGGGTCTGGCGGAGGGCTTCCCGGGCACGGTTCAACCGCACCGCCACGTTGTTTTCCGAGATCCCCAGCACATCGGCGATCTCCGCGTGCGTGAGGTCCTCCAGCACCAGGACGACCACCTGTCGCTGCCCCTCGGGGAGCTCCCGAACCGCACGCTGAAGAGCAATCCGTCGTCCCCGCGCGTCGATCTGCTGGTCCACGTGCATGTCGACCGCGGTCTCCACCTCGGGCTCGAAGGGCCGGCGGTGCGCGGACCAGCTGACGGCACGGTTGTGGGCCACCCGGAGCAGGAACGTGCGCGGCGAGCATTCCCCGCGGAACGTGGGGAGCGCGCGCCAGGCCGCCACGACGATGTCCTGCAGCAGGTCGTCGCGCTCGGCCGGGGAGCGGGCGTAGTGCCCGGCGACCCGGGCCAGCGCGGGGCCGTAGGTGATGAGGAGCGGGTCCAGGGGCGGCATGCTCGGATAGTCATCCAGTCGACCAGAACCTTACACCCGCGCCGGATGGACTCCCAGGCGGACACCCCGGGCGCCCTCGCGGGCACCGTCACCACGCAGGCCAACCGCGCGATTAGAATCCCGTGAGGCTCTCCCCCCGGGCAAGGACGAGGCGAGCTCACCCCGGTATGACGGCACGGCGGGAAGCGTCCCCCGCGCCCGAGACACCATGCTCCATCGCGACCGGTACTCCCTCGTCAACCTCTCTCTCGGCAAGAAGCTCCTGGCCTCGGCCGGGCTCATGACGGGCGTGGTGCTGTTCTACCTCACCGTATTCCTGGGGGTGTCCCTCACGGATTGGTCCTTCACGCTGGGCGACCTGCTCGGCTGGGGGGATGCCCTCTCGGCGCTGCGCGCCCGCTCGGTCGGGATCTGGCTGGAGCTCCTCGGCGTGCACATGATCGCATTGACGATCGTCGCAGCCCTGGGCGGAAAGCTGTTCACCCGCCTCACGATGCCCCGCGGTGCCCGGCTCGCGCTGGGTGTGTTGGTCGTCGGCCTCCCTTCGGCACACGATCTTCCTCGTCCTGTGACCGACCGCAGCCGGTCGGATGCATAGGCTGCCCTCCGCCCATCCCCGGCGGAGGAGGTTCAGATGCACAGGATCATCGAAGCCATTCCCCCGGAGCACCTCGCCGACGAGGTCTCCCGACTCACCCCGGTGGCCACCACCGCGGCGTTCGACGCCTACACCGTGGAGAGCACCAAGATCCCCAGGTTGCTGCGAGAGATCGGGCGCCTTCGCGAGACCACCTTTCGCGCGGCTGGAGAGGGCACCGGCAAGTCGCTCGACCTCGACGCCCACGACGCCGAGTACGACCACATCTTCGTCTGGGATCGTGTCACCAGGCGCGTGGTTGGAGCCTACCGGGTCGCCGACCTCGCTGCGGTGGGCCCGGACCGCGCGTACACTGCGACCCTGTTCCACTACCCCCCCAGCCTGCAGCTCACGCTGTCCGACACCGCCGAGCTGGGTCGCTCGTTCGTCCAGTCGGACTACCAGCGCTCCGCCGCAGCGCTGGGCCTGCTCTGGAGGGCGATCGGGGCCTGGGTGCTCCAGCGCCCGCACATCTCCCGGCTGCTTGGCCCGGTGAGCATCTCCGCCGAGTACGGGGAGAGCGCCATTGCGCTGATCCTCGGGCACGTCTGGGCCCACCATCGGCACCGCGTGCTGGCACGGCCCCGCTTCCGCTGGCAACCCGAGAGCGAGCTCTCTCGCGGCAGGAGACTCGAAGGCGCGAGCATCCTGGACCTCGCTGAGCTGGATCGCAGGGTGACCGCGCTGGCCGGGCTCGGGATGCCGGTGTTGCTGCGCCACTACCTGCTCCTCGGCGGAGAGGTGCTCGGCTACAACGTCGACGCCGATTTCGGCAGCTGTGTCGATGCGCTCGTCATCGTGGACCTGCGCGAGGTGGAGGAGGCCCGGTTGCGACGTTTCACCGGGCCGGCCGGGGTCGCGCGGTTCCTGAGCCCGGCCGAAGCCGCCTGACCCTCTGCGGCCCGCGGTGCAGGTTCGTCACACCAATGAGCCCGGGCGCTCACCGCAGTTCGATAGCCCCCAGAACCCGGGAACCTTGCGTTGGTCTTGCTCGTCCTCGCTGCAGCCTGCACGCCGGTCTCCCCTGACCAGGCCCGGACGGCGTTCGTGCGCGACACGCTGGCCTCCGACAACGCGATCTGGCTCGGGCGCGACACGTCGCTGCTCGCCGGGAAGTACGCGAAGATGGCCGCGGATCCGTTCGACTTCGTGCGCGGGACCTCCGCGTTGTTCTACACCGATCTCTCCCGCCCCGATCCAGATCGGCCCGAGACCCGCTTCCTGACAGTGCCCGACGCCGGCAGCATCCTGCTCGCTGGCGACCCGCACCCCGAGAACTTTGGAGCCGGGCTCCCGGGGGAGGAGCCGTCGCTCGGGCACGAGGGCTCGACCCCCCTCGACATCGAGCTGGACGACCTCGACGGCTCCGCCTTCGGCCCCTACCTGCTGGATGTGCGGCGCGGTTCGCTCGGGATCGCCATGCTGGCGAGCCAGCTCGATGGGTGCGACGCGGACTGCGTGTCGGCGACGGTCTCCTCCCTCGTCACCGCCTACGTCGGCGAAATCCACGCCCGCTCGACCGGCGTCCCCGCCACCGCAGCCTGCAGCGACGACGACGGCCGGATCGTCATCGATCTCTGTATGGCGGCCGACACCGAGGGCGTACAGGGTGACGTCCTCTCCACGTTCACGGTCGAGGGGTCGGACGGGCGCCGACTGCTCATGGACGACAGGTTGGACGCCGCGGGGAAAGGCGTCCTGGCGCTCACCCCCGACGAGGACGCGCAGCTGGACCGCCTCCTCGCCGGCTGGACCGCGCGCCCGGTCGACTTTCGCGAGTTGGATCGCGCCCGCAGGTTCGGCTCGGGCGTCGCCTCCTTCCCGGCCGTGCGCTACGTCGTCCTCTGGGACCACGGCGGCGACAGCGGCGATGACGACCACCTCGTGAGCATCCGCGAGGTCATCGACCCGCCGAATCCGCCGGGCCGGGGTGCCACCGTGCCGGTGCTCTTCGACAGCAACGCCGCCCGCATCGAGCAGGTGGCATGGCTGCTCTGGTCACGCCCGGATGCCGATCCGAGGATGGCCGGCCTGTCCGACGGGGCCTCGACCTTCAAGGTCACCACGTGGTCCGGCTATTTCCAGGGCTTCAACCACAGTGACGTCGTGGACGGGTGGGCGAGCGGCACCTACTCGTCCGCCGATCTCCAGGGTCTCGCCTCACGCATCGGCAGCACGCTCGCCGACTCCCACGCCCGCGGCCTCACCGCCGAGGGTGAGCCGGCCCTCGGTGCGATCGCGGCCGACCTGGGCGAGGACGGCGATCTGTTCGTTGACGAGCGGGTGGAGGACGCCTCACTGGACCTCGCGCGCGCCGATGCGGACCTCCGGTTGTTCCAGCAGGCGCTCGACGCCTATGGCCCCCTGTTGGGCGCGGAGACCCCGGTGAAGGACACCACGAGATGAGCTGTGCACCCGAGATCGTGTTCGAAGCCCCCGCCATGGCCCCGGCCGAGGCCGCCTCGCGCTGCGGTTGGGTGGGGCTGGACCTCGCCGGCCGGGCCGGACTCGCATTCCCGGATGTCGGCATCTCGCGAACGCTGACGCTGCCGCGCGCGCACGTCGAGGGCGGCCTCGCGCTCGGGGACGTCGCAGCCGCACGCGTCGCGGTCGCGGTCGTCCGATCCGGTGGGGATGACGGCTACATCGGGGTGGACGGGGAGGCGCTGGTGCCCGAGGTGCAGATCGCGGAGGCGCGCGGAGCCTGGGCCCCGCTCGGGCTCGGGATCGGCGCCGGCCTCGTAGAGGACCCCTGGGTGGCGAGCGGGGACGCTGCCTGGGGCCTGCGCCCGATCGCAGCGACGTTCGGCGAGGCGGCGGGCTGGATGGACGGCTCGGATCTCGGCGGCTGGGTGGGCTGGTCCGCGGCAGACCGGAGGGTCACCGCGCGCGTCGACCTCACGACGGGTGAGGGCGCGCGGTTTCGCGAGCGCAACGAGGGCAAGGACCTCGCGGCGACCGTGTCGGTTCGCCCTGCCGGGGATGGGCGGGCGGTGTTCACGCTGTACGGGCGGGATGGCTCTCGGGGCCTTGGGCTCGCGCGGGATCACCGCTTCGGCCTGCGCGCCGGTGGCACGGTGGGACCGCTGACAGGCATGGTCGAGGGCCTCGCCGCCTGGGGCGTGGACGGAGATGCGCTCCGCCAGCCTCTCGGCGGGTCGGCGTCCCTCGTCGCCCGGCCCTGGGGGCCCCTCCTGGCCTACGTCCGCCTCGATCTGTCGACGGAGGCCCCGGGCGACGCGACCGCGGGGACGCGCACCCTCCTGGCTGGCGCGGGCGTGGAGCTCCCGGTGACGGAGGCGCCTCCCCTTCGGTTGACCGCCGGGTACACCGGCACCCGCGTGGGCTCTGGCGTCGCTGCGATTGCCGGCGCGGCCGCGCTTCAAGACGTCGACGCGGTGTTCCTGCAGCTTGGGGTGAGCCTCGGGACCTCCTCGCCGTGAACCGGTGCGGGACCGTCACGCCCCTGAGCCCGACCTGACCCACCCCCTCCATACGCTCCTCGGCTCCAGGTGCCCCTCCATGATCCAACTCCTCTCGCTCCTCGCCTGCTCGATGGCCGGCCAGTGGGACAAGGCCGGGACCGATCCGGTCGCCGATGACTCGGCCACAGACTCCGCCGATCCGGCGGACGACACGGCCGTGGGCGACCCCACCCTCGTGATCTCGGAGATCATGAAGGACCCGGACGCCGTCAGCGACGACTACGGCGAGTGGTTCGAGGTGACGAACGTGGGGCCGGACACCGACCTCGTCGGCCTCGCGGTGCAGGGCGCAGACGGCAACGGGTTTGTCGTCGATGGCGCGCTCCCAGTGGCATCCGGGAGCGAGGTGGTGTTCGCGGTCTCGGCAGACACCGCGGCCAACGGGGGCCTCGCGCCGGACTATGTCTACGACGTCGCGGACCTGAAGCTCTCGAACGAGGGCGGGTCGTTGACGCTGGTCGTCGGGGACCAGCCCGTGGACACGGTCGCGTGGGACAACCTGCCCTCGGTGAAGGGACACGCGATCACCCTCGACCCTGGAGCACTCGACCCGGCGTCCAACGACCTCGTGGAGAGCTGGTGCGCGGCAGCGACACCCTACGGGGCGGGCGACTTCGGGACCCCGGGGGCCGCGAACGACAGCTGCGAAGGTGCCCCGCGCGACTCCGATGGGGACGGCGTCACGGACGCGGACGACTGCGACCCGGCCGAACCCGACGTGTACGCGGGTGCGGACGAGCTGGCAGACGGCAAGGACAACGACTGCGACGGCTGGACCGACGAGCAGTCCCCCGCGCCCGGAAGCCTCGTGATCACCGAGATCATGGACGATCCGGACCCCACAGACGACGACAGCGGCGAGTGGTTCGAGATCCTCAACGTGAGCCGCGATCCGATCGAGCTCACAGGCATCACGGTCAGCGACGACCGGGGCGAGTCCTTCGGGATCGGGGATGTGATCGTGCTTGAGCCCGAGAGCCTCATGCTCTTCGGCGCCTCGGACGACACGTCGAAGAATGGCGGGTTCGTCCCGGACTACCTGTTCGACACCCAGCTGTTCCACCTGGGGAACGACGCGGACGAGATCCTGCTCTCGCTCGACGGCGTGCTGATCGACGGGGTCGCCTACGACAGCGACTTCCCGCACCAGAAGGGGAAGTCGCGGTCCGTCGATCCGATCGGGATGTCCAGCGCCCGCAACGACGACCCAGCCTACTGGTGCGAGGGGGACGGGGACTACGGCACCGACGGGAACCAGGGCACGCCCGGTGGGACCAACGACAGCTGCCCGTAGCCCCGCCGGGGGTCGTCAGCGCCGCCGCCACCGTTTGAACGCGGCGGCGCTGGGATGCAACAGGAACTCGAGCGCTGCCGGCAGGTCGAGGACCGAGTCGACCACGATGTGCGCTCCCGCAGCGGTCAGGTTCGCCGCCGCCCGGTCCCTGAGCAGCTCGCGCTCGACTCCTTGAAGGCGAACCACAGCTTCCCACGGTAGCCCAACCTCGTTGCCCGTGAGCGCCACGCCGACAGCCCACATGCCGGCGTTGCGCGCGGCCTCCATGTCTACGACGGTGTCCCCCACCGCTACGCAGCCTCGGACGTCCGGAGCACCCAACTGCATCGCCGCCAGCTGGTTCATGTAGGGTGCGGGACGCCCAGCGGGCACATCACTCGCACAGAGCAGCACCTCCGGCTCCCAGCCCTCGGCCGCCATCAGGGGTCTGAGTACGCCCACCATCGGCGCGGTGTATCCGGTGGTCGCTCCGAGCCGGACCCCCCGCCGCCGGAACGCGCCAGCCACCTCGACGAAGCCGGGGATCGGGTGACAGTGCAGGGGCAGGCACGCGATCTGCAGGGGCTCCGCCTCCTCGTACATGGCGTCGACGTCCGCATCCGTGGACGGTCGACCCTGGGCCGTGGTCCACGCCGCGTGCACCCGTGGCTCCGCGCACAACCGCCGGATGTGCTCCCGTTTGTGCGTTCCCATCGGGCCACGCGCTGCCGCCTCGCTCAGGTGCACTCCGCGGCGACCGAACACCTCGATGAACACCGATACGGGGGCCATGCAGCCACAGTCGATGGTGGTGCCTGCAAGATCGAAGAGGACCGTGTGCATCAGGTCCTCCCCTTTGCACACCAGGCGGCCACGACGGCCACGAACCGGTCGATGTCATCCGGGTACACCTGGCCGATGCACCCGATGCGGAACGAGGGCGTTCGCGCGAGGCTGCCCGGGTAGATCGCAAACCCACTCTCCCGAAGATAGTCGTAGAAAGCAGGGAAGCTCCAGTCGGGCGACGATGGCGCCACGAACGTGGCGATGATGGGCCCCTGGCGCTCCGGCGGTAGCAGGGGCTGAAAGCCGAGCGCGCGCATTCCAGTCAGCAGATGGCGCATGTTCTCCGCGTACCGGGCGCCGCGGGCGGGCACGCCACCCTGGATCGCATGAAGCTCGAGCGCGACATCAAGGGCCGCGAGGACCTGTGTAGGAGGGGTGAACCGATACTGCCCATCACGCTCCAGCCGCTCCCACTGGGCATGCAGATCGAGGGAGACGCTGGGCGCGTTGCCCGCAGAAGCCCCGAGCGCCTCGCGTCGCGCCAGCACGAACCCCAGCCCCGGCACGCCTTCGAGGCACTTGTTCGCAGACGAGGCGATGCCGTCCGCCACGACCCCGTCGAGCGCGATGGCCCCGAGGCTGCTCATCGCATCGACGAGCAACCGGCGCCCCCGTCGCTCGGCGACCGTCGAGATCGCCTCGACCGGCAGGAGCTGCCCCGTCGTGGTCTCGCTGTGGACGGTGAACACGTGGGTCAGGAGCGGGTCGTCGGCGAGACCCCGATCGAGCGCCTGGAGGTCTGGCGCGCTCCCCTCGACGGCGACGAAGGCCCGGTGGTGGCGACCCATCCGCCGGAGAATGTCCACGACGCGCTCCCCATAGACCCCGTGGACCAGCACCGCGACGCCGCCGCCCCGCGGCACGAGCGTCCCCAGCATGGCCTCGACGGCGTAGGTGCCGCTACCCTGGAGCGGGATCGCGGTGAACGCTTCCGGCTCCGGGGCGAGCGCGCGGAGGCGTTCGCGAACACGCGTGCAGAGCGCGACGAACGCGGGATCGCGGGATCCGTAGTCGCGCCGCATCGCTGCGCGCACTGCTGGATCGGTGGTGAGGGGGCCGGGAGTGAGCAGGAGCGGGTCCATCAGTCCTCCATGCGCCAGGCGTCGGTCACGCGGATGCATGCCTGGGGCGCGTCGTTGGTGTCTGCCACGATCTGGCGGTCGCCCACGCGCAGATGGTAGCGGGTGAACGCGCCCCGGTAGACGGCGCGCTCCACGTGGCAGGCGACGCCCGTCTCGGTGAACCGGACGGACTCGGGCCGGAAGCCGATCTCCGCTTCGCCATCGGGGGCCTCCACGCCGCCGAGATCCGTGCGCCCGGATCGGGCTCGCGTCGCGAGCACGTTCAGGATCCCCACGAACCCTGCGACAAAACGGCTCTTTGGACGAAGGTAGATCTCCCTCGGCGTACCCACCTGCTGGATCACGCCCTCTGCGAGCACCGCGACGCGGTCGCACATCGAGAGCGCCTCCTCCTGGTCGTGGGTGACGAGGAGCACGGTCAGGCCGGCCTCACGCGCCAGCCCCGCCACCTGGTCCCGCAGCTCCTCCCGGAGGCCGGCGTCCAGGTTCGAGAGCGGTTCGTCGAGCAGCAGCACGCGTGGCTTCGTGGCCAGAGCACGGGCGATCGCGACGCGCTGCTGCTGCCCGCCCGAGAGTGTTCCGGGCCACCGGTCCGCGAAACCGTCCAGGCGCACCTTGTCGAGGGCTGCGTGTGCGCTCTTCACGGCGTCGGCCGACCCACGCAACCGCAGTGGCCACGCCACGTTCTCGAGCACGGTCATGTGCGGCCACACCGCATAGCTCTGGAACACCATGCCGAGGCCCCGCGCTTCGGGCGGGAGCGAGAGCCCGGGGCCGGCGACGAGCTGCCCGTCCACGCGCACCTCGCCGCTGTCCGGCGTCTCGAGGCCCGCGACGATGCGCAGGGCGGTCGTCTTCCCACATCCACTCGGCCCGAGCAGGGCGAAGAGCTCGCCGGTCGCCACGTGCAGATCGAGCCCCCGCAGGATCGGCTTCCCCCACGACTTGCTCACACCCACCAGATCTACGCCCATCGCGCCCTCCCGGTCATCAGGGGCCCGCCCGCGAGCACGGCGGCGACCACGATCATCGCGAGCACCGCTGCTTCCTGGGGCGAGCCGTAGCTCAACAGATCAAAGAGTCGGGTGCCCAACACCTCGGTGCTCGGTCCCCGCAGCAGCACGGACATCGAGACCTCGCAGAAGCTCGCCGCGAACACGAGCGCCCACCCTGCGAGGATCGCGGGGCGAAGCAGCGGGAGAACGATCGCGATCTGGGTTCGGGCCCAGGAGGCACCCGCGATCCGCGCAGCCTCTTCCAACGAGCGGTCCAGGGTCTGCGCGGCGGCGCCTACGCCGTCCAGCGGCACGGCGAGCGATTTTGTCGCGTAGGCGATACCGAGGATCCAGGGGGTGTTTGCGAGCACGAGCACGAGGGTGACCCTGTCGCCCACGACCAAGCGCACCTCCTGCGAGAAGGCGAGGATCATGCCCAGCGCCAACACGCTGCCCGGGACGGCCCAGGGCGCCCGGGCCAGTCCCGTGAGCATGGAGACCGCACGGGAGGGCGTCCGGTGCGCCACCGTGGCCAGCAGGGAGCCGATCGCGACCGCCGCGGTAGCGGCGCCAGCCGCGAGGAACGCCGAGCGGAGGAGCGCGGTTCGCGTCCGCGGCTCGGAGATCACCGCAACCCAGTGGTCCAGCGTGAACCCGTCAAAGTGCCCGAAGGCCGGCGCTACGCTCGTGAGCGCGATGGTCCCGATCGGGAGCAGGACGGCGACGGCGAGCCAGGCCAGCACCACGAGGGTGAGCGAGCGCGCGGCCTGTCGCGGTCGCGGCCGCGACGTCCGGGCGCTGGAGTACGAGCGGCGCCCCTGCACAATCCGCACCAGGGCAGGCAGGGCAAGGCCCACCGCCAGGAGCACCAACGAGAGCGCGATGGCCAGGGGCCGCCCGGTGACCGGCTCGAGCTCGAGCGTCCGGAAGATGCGCAAGGTGAGGACCGGAACGGGGGTCCGGGCCGAGGACGCGAGCAGGTAGGGCACGCCGAAGCTGGACGCTGCGGAGCTGGCGACGAACGCCGCTGCGGCGAGGATCCCCGGAGCCGACAGGGGCAGGGTGATCGATGCCAGAACGAGCGCGGGGCGAGCGCCGGAGACGCGGGCGGCCTCCTCCAGCGCCGGATCGATGCGGGCGATGGCATCCCGCGCCGCCAGCGCAACCAGCGGCGAGAGATGGAGGCCCAGCACGCCGATCATCCCGGTGAGCGTGTAGACATCGACGGGCAACCAGCGGGTGAGCACCCCGTTGGTGGGGTTCGCCAGCACGATCCACGCGACGGTCGTGACGTAGGGCGGCACTGCGTACGGCAGCAGGATCGCCGACTCCAGCAGGGGATGCAGCGCCCTGCGCGCGGCCACCCACCCCACCGGCAGCCCCAGCGCGAGCGCGAAGGCGGCGGTGCCGACGGCAAGGAGGATCGTGTTGCGGATGGCGTCGGCCTCCTGCAACGCCAGCGAGGCATGGCCGACGCCCGCTGCGAGCAGCACCAGGGGAAGCCCGATGAACACGAGCAGCAGCGCGCCGACCCCTCCCAGCAGGATCCGTCGTGTCATTTCTGCAGCGCCTCGAGCCGGGCACGCAGGTCCGGGGCGCGCTCGGCCGCCTGGTCGAGGAAGTCGTCGGGCAGAGGAGCGAGCTTGATCTGGTCGAGCGGCGGGACGCCATCGGGCGCGGGCATCCCGGGAAAGGGGCTGTGCATCCGGTTCTTGACCACGAGCTGCTGGGCGGAGTCACCGAACAGCCAGTCCACCACGCGCTCGGCCGCAGCCTTGTCCGGGCAGTCGGTCGGGATCGCCAGCGGCCCAGGGATCGGGATGGCGCCGTCCTCAGGGAAGATGATCTGCGCGGTGCCGGGCTTCGTGAGCAGGTTGTTGAGCAGCACGACACCGATGGGCTTCTCACCGCTCTCGATGCGGCTGAGGACGGCCGAATTCCCGCCGGCCATCACCCACCCGTTGTCGTCGAGCTGCTTCAGGAAGTCCTGACCGTGCAGTCGGTCCCACGCGGACACGGTGGTGAACGTCGTCCCCGACGAGAACGGATCGCCGCTGCTGAACTTCCCCTTCCAGCGTGGGTCCGCGAGCTCGTCAAAGCGCTGCGGGCCGGGCTGTCCATTCGGGGCGCCGAGCACCATCAGGTCGATGTGGTGGGCAGCGTAGTATGGCGTCACCCAGGCCCTCGGCAGCTCGAGCGTCCGGGGCGAGACATAGGGAACCAGCAGCTCTCGGGCGGCGAGGTCGACGTACCAGGAGGGGTCCGAGGTGGCGACGATGCACGCTGGGCTCCCTCCTGCGCTGTGCTCCGCCTCCCAGCGCTGTGCCACCTTCTCGGAGCCCGCCTGGAACCACTGGAGATCGACTTCCGGAAGCTCCTGCCTGGCGAGGGCGTCGAACTGGTCGATCTGCTCCTGGTAGATGGCCGTGTAGATCCAGACCGTGGGATACGACGTGGAGCGCGCCTGGGCCGGGGGCCCGAGCTCGACCCGGCAGCCGGGCGTGAGGGCGAGCGCAAGGAGCGCGCCACCAGCACACCCCAGGTGGCGTGAGGACGAGGCCCGGCGGTCGCCTCCCGTGCCGTCGGCCACTTCGGACACGCCTGCTTCGGCGAGGACGGGGAGCGCGATGATCATCTGGGGTCTCGAGGCGAGATCCCAGACTATGAAAGGCGTGAGGCGTCGCTGCTTCGACCACGTGACGATTGTGCACCACCCAAGTCCAACCCGTTCCGGCCTTGCGCACCGGACTCGCGGCCAGATATTCACAACTGTCACATGTTCGACGCAAACCAAGCTCCAAATGCGAAGTAATATAGATACAACAGTGATATTTCAACATCCGTCCGTGCATCACGATTGATACCGGAACGTCGCGGGCGCGGCGGGAGACGTCGAATAGTAGCCGGGTGCAACAACAACCCACCACGGAGTATCTTGATGCGCAGCTCTCCCCTCATAAAAATGGTGTTGGCCGTCTGTGTGGCCCAGGTGCTCACCCCACTGATCGCACACGCTGACACCCCGGATTGCGACAGCATCTCGGGCGGCGCGCCGATCATCTACGGCGCCGGCGGCACCGGACCGCGCGATGTCGTCGGCGCCATGGCGACGGTGCTGGAGAACGGCACCCACCCGGTGTTCGTCGTCTACAAGGACGATGGTGGCTCCTGCTCCGGAGCCTACGCGCTGACGTCGCTCTCGAGCGCGTCGATCACCGGCTCGGCAGTGTACTGGGCAGCGGACACCGGCACCAAGACGGCATGCAATCTTCCATTGGATGGACAGCCGGTGGACTTCGCCTTCCTGGACGTACAGGCCACCAACTGTCCGTTGGTCGGCGGCGACGAGTCGCTGCTGGCGGGCCTTGTTCACATCAGCGGCCCGGCTGACCCGGTCGCGGTGCTCGTGCCTGCGGGCTCGTCGCAGCAGTCCATCAGCTCCGAGGCCTTCTACCTGATCTACGGGTTCGGCGCGGCCGCTGGGATCGCTCCCTGGACCAATGCAGATGCCTCCTACTACCAGCGCCGCAACGACGACTCGGGCACCCAGGCGATGATCTCTCTCGCGTCCACGCTCCCGACGGGCAGCTACATCGGCACGGACGCCGGCGGTGGGTCCGCCCTGGTGAGCAACCTGTCCGCGCTCGCGGATCCGGAGGCCGGCATCGGCTTCGCCACGGCCGCCACGGCGGACGCACACCGGGACGTGGTGCGCAACCTCGCCTGGAAGCAGGCGGGGCAGGACGTCGCCTACTACCCGGACTCGTCTGCCACGACCTTCGACAAGGCGAACGTTCGCAGCGGTCTCTACAATGTCTGGGCGAGCATCTCGTTCTACGCCTACCAGGGAGCCTCCGAAGGCAGCTACGCGGACCCGGACGTGAAGGTGCTCGGAGACTACTTCGCGGACGCGGCGATGCCCGCCGGCGTCACGAAGACCCTCGCCGAGGCCGTGATCCCCAAGGGAGTGATTCCGATGTGCGCCATGCATGTGACCCGCGACTCGGACCTCGGTCCCCTGTACGCCAAAGAGCCGGCAGCGTCCTGTGACTGCTACTTCGACTACACCACGACCGGTGCGACCACTTGTGCGACCTGTGATGACTCCAACCCCTGCGGGTCCGGCGAGTGCCGGCTCGGCTTCTGCGAGGCGAACTGACATGCGTACCCTCTCCTTGATTTTCATTGCAGCGCTCTCCATTGTCGGCTGCAAAGAGAAAGGCAACGACATCGACACGAGCAGTGACGCCGACACGGACGCGGACACGGACGCCGACTCGGACGCCGATTCGGACACGGACACCGACACCGACACCGACACCGACACGGCCGCCGCGTGCTGGGTGGACTGGGATGCCGGGACCTGCTGGGACTGCGACCTGCCCACCTCTGCCGAGTCGGACTCGCTGAAGTGCCTGAACCAGTGCTCGGACGCCGGCTACGTGGAGTTCGACAACGCAACCCGGATCCCGGCCTCCACCTGGGTGCAGGGCACTGCGCTCCCGCCCGTCTGATCCAAGCGACGCCTGGTGAGCGGCATCCGCCGCTCACCGCACCGTGACCGCAAACAGCAGGACCCGCCCATGACCCGGAACAACGCTCGCACCAAGCTGACAGCGCTCGCGCTCTGTCTCGTGACGATGGGTCCGGGAGTCGCGCGCGCCGGTGAAGGCGACGACGGCGATGACGTGGAGATCGAGGCCACCCCCGTCCCGGCCACGGCGCCGGCCGCGGCGCCCATGCCAACCGCCTCGGCGCCTGCCACGTCGGCGCCCGAGGCAGTCGCTGCCCCACCCCCCGTGCCGGCAGCCACCGCTCCGACGCCCGCAGCAGCGCCGGTGCCCCCGCCCCCCGCCTCACCAGAGGCCACCGGAGAGGCGCACTCCTCGACCCGGGCCCACTGGCTCGGGGCGCTGGACCTGCACGTGAGTGGGTACGTCCAGGGCCAGTTCATCAGCAACCAACAGTCCGAAGACGAAGTCTCGTCGGACGGCGGTGCGCTCAACCAGGACCGGTTCATGGTGCGCCGGGCCCGGTTGAAGGTGGAGCGGTCGTTCCGCTTCGCTCACACCGACATCGAGATCGACGCGAACACCGTCCGCGGCCCCGCGCTCGATCTACGTCACGCCGAGGTCCTGTTCTTTCTCCCGCAGCGGCTCGAGACCCAACCGCCGCTTGTCGGTGTGCTCGCGGGGTTGAGCGACGTTCCCTTCGGCGCCGAGCTGACGCAGGGCAGTCGCGGCCGGATCTTCATGGAGCGCACGCTCGCATCCCGTGCCTTCTTCGCCGGCGAGCCCGACATCGGCGTGCAGCTGCTGGGCGCGCTCGGACCCTTCCGGTATGCACTCGCTGCCGTGAACGGCGAGCCAGTCGGGGACAACCCCGCCACCACCACGCTCCCGTTTGCATCCGAGAAGACGTTCGTCGGTCGACTTGGGGCAGCCACCGGGAAGACAGACAAGGTCAGCTTTGCGGGGGGCGTCTCCTATCTGGGCGGGACCGGGTTCCACGCCGGGAATGCGGCGACGAAGTCCACGCTCACCTGGTCGGACGCGAACGAGGACGGGTTCGTCACGCTCGACGAGCTGGCAGGAAACTCCGGACAGGCGGCGACTGCATCCTCCACCTTCGCCCGCTGGGCTTTTGACGCAGACCTGTCGCTTGGGGTGCGCAGTCCCCTGGGTTGGACAGTTGTGACCGGCGAGGCCACCGTCGCCAGCAACCTCGACCGGACCTACTTCGTCGCCGACCCGGTCTCCACCGGGTACGACATCCGGGAGTTGGGCTGGAGCGCAGGTGCAACCCAGGAGGTGACCCGGTGGGGCATCCTGGGCTTCCGGGCGGACTCCTACAACCCGTCTTCGGACCTGTTCGACGCGCGACGCGGCGAGTTCATCCCGGAGAACGCCACGGTGCTGACCCTCTCCCCGCTCGTCGGCGGGCAGGTGCCTGGGCTCGGCCGGTTGGTGGTGCAGTACGACTACATCGTCGACCACCTGGGGCGAGACGTCACGGGGCAACCGATCGACCTCCCCAATGATCAGTGGACTGTCCGCCTGCAAGGGGAATTCTGATGATGTGGGCCCTTCTTGCTTGCACCGCGACAGGTTGGTCCACCGGTGCATCCGAGGCGATCCAGGTCCGGGATGCGACGTTCGTCGAGGGGGATCTGCCTGTCGACGACGCGGGCGTGAGCCCCTCCGTCGTGTATGCAGCCGGCGCCAATTTCGTGATCACGCAGGGATCTGGCAGCATCGTGTACAAGGGGCTGGCTTCGCCGGACGCCTACACCGTGGCGCTGGCCGCGAAGGACTTCGGGGGCGGATACTGGGTGCTGCCGGTGGACGGGCCGGACGTCACGCAGGACAACGACCTCATCTTCAGCATGACGCTCGATTTTCTGGCCGAGGTCCCGTATGGACTGCAGACCCTGTCCTTCGTCGCGATCGACGGCGAGGGGCACCCCGGACCCGAATACGACAGCAGCATCTGCGTCCTGCCTGACTACGCTGCCGGCAGCCTCGCCGCGTGCTCGGACGAGATCACGCCTGCGAATGCCGTCGTGTCGCTCCGGTGGGACACGAACGTCGATCTGGACTTGATCGTGGTGGCGCCCAACGGAAAGGTTGTAGCCTCCGACTCGCCCACGACCGGCCTGCTCGACGGATCCTCGGTCCCGCGGGACGTCGTCAATGCAGCCACCACGGGCACACTCTCGCGGGACTCCAACTCGGGCTGCGTGATCGACGGGATCAGGATGGAGTCCTTGATCTTCCCAGGGGAACCTCCCGCGGGCGACTACCAGTTCTACGCGGACCTTCGCGCGAATTGCGACGAATCCTACGTCAACTTTTCTCTCGACGAGTACCGCCGGACCGACGCCGATGACGGCACCCACCCCGTGGTGACGACCCGACTCGGCACGGGTGAGCTTGTCGCCTCCCAGGCCGACGGCGGCAGCGGGCTCGGTACCTACCTCACCACCCTGACCCTCCCCTGAACTCCCGGAACGAACCCGATGAACATCGTTGACATCCTGCTCAAGATCGCGTTGCTCGGCAGCGCGTGGGTGTTGTACCTCCTGATCTTCCTCTCGATCGCGTCGGTTGGCGTGATGTCGGAGCGGGCATTGTTCTTTGTTCGCAACCGCCGCGGCGGCGGCCCGCCGCTCCGCGAGGCGCTCCTGCAAGCGCTCCGATCCAACGATCCCGATGCCGCTGATCGCCTGCTCCGCGCCAGCGGGACGATTGAGGGGCGCATCGTCAGCGCGGCGATGGCGTTCTGCGACGGCGGGTCCCACGCCTTGACCGAGGCGCTCGAGTCCGAGACCTCCAAGGCGCGGAAGGAGTTGGACGCGGGGATGAACTTTCTCGGCACGGTCGGGAACAACGCCCCGTTCATCGGTCTTTTCGGGACCGTCATCGGGGTCATCGTGTCGTTCCACGAGCTGGGCTCCGCGGCGGCGCGCGCCGGCGCCATGGGCAACGTGATGAGCGGCATCTCCGAGGCCCTGGTGGCGACCGGAGTCGGGATCTTCGTCGCGCTCCCTGCCGTCGTCGCATTCAATCTCGCGCAGACCCGGATTGGGGAGATCGAGCAGGACGCCAACTCGCTCGGCAGGCTGGTCTCGGCGTGGCTCCAGGTTCGTGATCGTGGCGGGCTCCTCCGCGGGTCCGCCGTGTCGGCAGAGCCCGTCTCCGGCCCCACGCTGGCCGACCCGCTACCCGCTCTTGCAGGCGCAGCCTCCGACGAAGGGAATTGACCGTGGCCGCCACCGCTTCTGCGCGCGGCCGTGGCCGCAGCACCATCGTCGGGATCAACGTGACCCCCATGGTGGACATCATGCTGGTCCTCTTGGTGATCATGATGGTGTCGGCGAACTTCATCGTCTCCCAGACGATGAACGTCGATCTGCCCAAGGCCGCGAACGGCGACAGGGCCACCCCCTCCGTCGCGATCGTGACCATCGCCGCCGATGGGGCCTACGGCTGGAACGACAAGCCCGTCTCCGAGCCCGACCTCGTGAAGAACCTCGCGGCGGCCATGGCCGACAACCCCGAGACCAACGTGGTCGTGAGCGGCGACACCAAGGCACAGCACGGCAAGGTGGTGCACGTGCTCGACCTGGCCAAGGGCGCCGGGATCACCCATTTTGCCATCGCCGTCGAGCGGGCGGACTAGCGCCATGGCTGGCCCCCGGGCAATACAGCTCGTCTATGGTTTCAGCTTCGGGCTCCACGTGCTCGGGGCCGCGGCCTTGAGCCTCATCCACGTCGCGCCGCCCAAGGAGGTCATCGTCGTGGAGATGCAGACCATCGACAAGCCGAAAGAGGAGAAGAAGCCCGAGAAGCCGCCGGAGCCGGCTCCGGTGCCCAAGCCGGCGCCCCACCACGCTGCTCCGCCTCCTGCCCCCGTCGCTGCCCCTGTGGCCGCCCCGCCCCCGGACTTCGGCTTCGCCATGGGATCCGGCGATGGACCCGGCGGCGTCGCCGTCGGCGCCAGACCAGCCCCTGCGCCGGTCGCACCGCGAACGGTCGCCCACAAGGTGCTCGCAGCCGCCGCCCCCGCTGTGGATTCGTGCGGCGAGGAGCAGGTCAAGCCGAAGGCCCTCTCCATGCCGCATCCAAGCTACACGGAGGAGGCACGCGCTGCGGGGATCGAGGGCAAGGTCCGGGTGGAGCTGAGCATCGACGCCAGAGGTCAGGTCACGGGTGCCCGCGTGATCGACGGGCTTGGGACCGGGCTGGACGAAGCGGCCGTCGCCGCCCTCCGGGCCGCGACCTTCAGCCCCGCCACCCTGTGCGGCAAGGCGGTCCCCGCCACCTTTGTCGTGGCTGTGCGCTTTGCGCTGTGAGCTGAACTGATGCTGTTCACCCTGGCGGCAGCGCTGTGCGCGCCGGTCGCTCTGGCCGCGCCTGCGGCTACCGGAGTGCTCACGCGGCCGCCTGCGCTCGTGACCTTCGTCGAGGCCCCTTTCCCGGAGTCCGAGACGGGAAAGACCGGATCGGTGGTGCTGGCGGTCACCATCCGGGCGGACGGAACGGTGGAGGACGCCACGGTGAACGAGTCCGCGGGGGAGGCCTTCGACGCTGCCGCAGTTGCCGCCGCGCTCCAGTTCGTGTTTTCGCCCGCCGAGGTGGACGGCAAGCCCGCCCGCATCCGGATCCTGTACCACTACGACTTCATCGAGCGGGCAGAGGCCCCCACGACCGCGATCTTCTCCGGGATCGTGAAGGACCGGTTCGAGCACGTGGTGCTCCCCGACGTCACCGTCACGCTCGCCGACGGGCGCAGCGTGGTGACCGACGCGGACGGGCACTTCGAGTTCACGGACGTCGCGCCCGGCGCCACGGCGGTCACGCTGCAGGGCGAGCGGCTCACGGCGCTCTCCACCGAGGAGACGTTCGTGGCGGGAGAGCGCCTCGACACGGTGTACGAGGTAGAGCTGGCGGAGGTGGGCGAGGATGCCGACGACATGGAGATCCTCGTCGTCGCGCCCACGATCAAGAAACAGGCGATCTCCACCGAGATCCCGGCCGAGCAGGCGAGGCGGGTGCCCGGCACCGACGGCGATGTCCTGCGCGTCGTCGAGAACCTCCCGGGCGTCGCTCGTGCTTCGCTGGGAACCGGCGCGCTCGTGGTGTGGGGCGCTGCGCCGGACGACACGGGCGTCTACATCGACGGCGTGCCGGTGCCCCGCCTGTACCATGACGGGGGCCTGCGCTCCGTGGTCGGTCCCGACTTCATCCACTCCGTGGAGCTGGTGCCCGGCGGCTATGCTGCTGCCTATGGGCGGGGGCTCGGGGGGTTGGTCTCCGCGACCACCAACACCTTCGACGATGCGCCGCACGGTGCCATCACGGCCGACGTGTTCGATGCATCCGCCTCCGCGCACGGCCCGGTGACGAAGGCGGTCAGCCTGGGGGTGGCCGGTCGGATGGGATACGTCGGGCCGCTGCTCAGCACGTTCTACCCGGGGGTCGAGGACTACTTTCCGGTGCCGCACTACTACGACGGGCAGGCGCGCGCGGGCCTGAAGCTGCGGGACGGCGGCAGGCTCGATCTGACCGGTCTGCTCTCCTCGGATGAGACCCAGCGCACCGCCCCGAGCGCAGACCCGGCCCGGGAGGCCTCCGAGAGCAAGAGGCTCACCTTCCAGAGGCTGTACCTGCGGTACCAGCACGACGTGGGCGACGGGAGCTCGACCACGGTCACGCTCTTCGGGGGCACGGACCACTCGAGCCAGGTGGAGACCTTCGGGCAGGTCGTCACCGACATCGACACCGGGGTGGACCTCGGCGGGCTGCGCGCGAGCTACCGGTCACGCGTCGCGACGTGGCTCACGCTCGAGGGCGGTCTCGATGCGCTCGTTGCCCGCTCCGACGTCCAGCGGGATGGCTCGGTCGCGGTTCCGGCCCGCGAGGGGGACGCCCGCGTGTTCGGCGAGCCACCTCCGGACCAGATCTCCGCCGACGCCTTCACGGTCACCACGGTGAACAGCGCCGCGTACGCAGAGGCCGAGGTGGCGTTGCTCAAGGATCGCGTCCACATCACCCCGGGCCTGCGCATCGACCCCAACCTGCGGCTGATCAGCCTTGCGCAGCCCCAGATCGGCGTCAGTCCCACGCACGGGTTGTTCGAGAACGACCTCCGCCTGGAGCCGCGAGTCGCCCTGCGCTTCACGCCGCTCGAGTCCTGGACCGTGACAGCGGCCTGGGGAGAGTACAGCGCTCAGCCTGCCGCCGCCGACCTCTCGGCTTCGTTCGGCAACCCCACGCTGCCCAGCACGCGAGGCACCCACTACGTGCTCGGCACCGCCCTGCGGCCTACGCCGCCGCTGTCGATCGAGCTCACCGGGTTCTACACGACGTCGGATCAACTCGCGATGCGGAGCCAATCGGAGGCGCCGGCGCTCGCGGAGGCGCTCGAACCCTCTGGAAGCGGACGCACGTACGGTGGGCAGGGTCTCGTGCGCCTCGACCCTACGCATGGGTTCTTCGGATGGATCAGCTACACGCTCGCCTGGAGTGAACGCCAGGACGCTCCCGGGGAGGCCTGGAGGCCATCGGACTACGACCAGCGGCACGTGCTGACGGCGCTGGCCGGCTATCAGCTGCCCTTCGGTTTCGAGGCGGGGCTCCGGGCGCGGGTCGCGACGGGGTACCCCCGGTCCTCGGTGACCGGCGCCTACTACGACGACCGCCGCGACCTCTACCTGCCGCTGTTCGGCGGGCAGAACGACATCCGGTTACCCACGTTCTTCCAGGCCGATGCCCGAATCGCGCGGACGTTCGACATCCGGGTCTCCGCTGCCACGGTGTCGAAGCTCGAGCTCTCGTTCGAAGTCCAGAACGTGACGGACCAGGTCAACGTCGAGGAGTACATCTACTCGAGCGACTACACGGAGCGGGGCGCCATCGCGGGCCTTCCGGTCCTCCCGGTCCTCGGCCTCCGGTGGAGCCTGTGATGCCCCTCGTGCCTGCGCTCATGAGCCTGTACTGGGGATGCACGACCCCCCTCGCAGACAACACGCCCTACGTCACGGAGCCCCGTGTGCTCGCCGTTCGTGTGGACCCACCGGAGGCCGAGGCGGGCGAGGACATCGCCTTGACCGCGCTCTACGCGGATTCATCCGGCGCCCTCGACGAAGCGCCGGTGGACTGGTCGTTCTGCGTGACGCCCCGGCCGCTCGCCGAGCTGGGTCCGGTCGCGGAGAGCTGCCTCGTCGCGGGCTCCGGCGATCTCGAGCCGATCGGCGCAGGGCTCACGGTGTCGGGCGTCCTGCCGGCGGACGGATGCAGCCTGTTTGGCCCGAACCCTCCCCCATCGACGGACGGCACCAGTGCCGGACGCCCGACCGACCCGGACTTCACCGGCGGGTTCTACCAGCCCATCGTCGGCTTCGAGGGGGACACTCCCAGCACTCTGGTCTCGGCCCGCCTTCGGTGTGGCCTGGCGAACGTCACGCAGGAGACCTACACGGCGTGGAACAGCGCCTACCACGACAACGAGAACCCGCAGATCGCCACGGTGACGACCACGGAAGACGGCGGTCCCTCGACCCCCCTCGGCGCTGGTTCCGATCCGCCAACGGTCAGCGCCGGAGCTGAGATGACACTTGCGGTCTCCTGGCCGACCTGCCCGGAGACGGGGGTGTGCGGCGATGGCGTCTGCTCGGCGGATGAGGATCTCGCGGTCTGCCCCGAGGACTGTACGACGCCCGTGGGCTGCGGCGGGGCCGAGACGTATGTGGTGTACGACGTGGGCACGAAGGTCCTCGACACGCGGCGCGAAGCGATCTCCGCGACCTGGTTCGCCACCGCCGGCACCTTCGACGAGGCGAGAAACGGCCGCTCGGGGGACGACGAGGGAACCGGGTTGACGAACGGCTGGGCAGCGCCAGGCACAGCGGGAGAAGTGTGGCTCGGGGTCGTGCTGCGCGATGAACGCGGTGGAGTGAATTTCGGGAGCTACCGGGTGAATGTCGTGACTCCCTGAATCCGACCCCGGCCCGTGAAGCGCTTCGTGGGCGGCGGGGATCGAAAGCGGCCGGCGATGTCACGCGGAGTGCGTAGCCGAGGGGGTGGCGAGCGGCCCAGGTCCCTCGGGTCGCGCCGTGAACGCGCGAGTTCCCAAGCCGTCGCAGGGGTTGCGGCGCGGGGGCGGCGAGGTGTACCCTGCCCGACGTGCTCCAAGATCCCCCGCACATGCGGCCTGCTCCCCGCCGGGGCGGGTCCCCGACCTCGAGAGCCGAATCGGGTCGCACTCTGGCATCGACGCTCGCTGGGCTCGCGCTGCTGGCCCTGGCCTCCAGCGGCGCGCCCGCGTTCGCCCAGACCCACGGCGGCATTGCGGGGACGGGGCTGACGCTCAAGCTCGCGCCGTGTGAGCAGGGGGACTCCACGAAGTGCATCTTCGTCGCCCGGGTGACGCCGGGGTCGTCGGCCGAGATCGCGGGGCTCGCTCCCGGGCAGCGCATCGTCTCCGTCGGCCCCCTGTACGGCGAGCCCGCTCTGGTGTTCCAGACCCCGCGGGCCGGGGCGACGAAGGAAACTCTCGCCCGTGCCGAGGCGATCCTCGACGGGCCCGGCGGCACGTCCGCCGTCGTCACGATCTGGTCGGGGGCCGACTACAAGAACCTGTACCTCCCGCGCGGGCCCTCGGGCGACATCAGGCCCTGGTGCACCTCGGGGGACTGCGAGAATGGCCCGGGCACGGTGACCCTCGGGAGAATCACGTGGACTGGCACGTTCGAGGGCGGCCGTCTGGTCGGCGACGTGACCATGCCGATGGAGAACGGCACCTGGGTCGGACCGGTCGAGGGGTGGATCCCCTCTGGGAAGGGCACGTTCACGCGCGGCTGCACGTGGACGGGCACCGTCACACCCGAGGTGTGGGGAGCCACATGGGCGCCCTACCGGTTCGAGGGCGTGGAGACCTGCCCCGATGGCACCCGCTACGAAGGGAGCGCCCGGGGGGACTGCGACAGCTTCCTGTACGACGGGAGGGGCAAGCTCACCCGGGCCGTCGGCGGGGACTGGGAAGGCGAATGGTTCAGGGGCAGCCCGACCGGTTCAGGGGTGTGGGTCGGGTTGGATGTCGCCGGCCGCCCAGGAACCTACTCCGTCGCCGCGAGCCAGGGCGCGACCCTCGCGGGGTCTTTGATCATCGACGGGCCCGCAGTGCGCACGTTTGGTCTCGTCGACCCGTCCTCGTACCACCCGGGCTGCGCACAGTGCCTGAACACCACCGCCGCCACGCTGTCCGGCCCCTGGACCGAGTCGGGGTCGTGGGGCCACAACGATGGCGCGCCGTTTGGCGTCCACCAGTTCACGGGGCCGAACGGCGCGCACGAGACGATCGCCTTCGGAGGCGAGGCGCCGCCGTTCGTGCCGGACGAAGCCTGGTACCATGCCCACGGGCTCATCGCGGGGGGGCCGACGGCCGAACAGCCCGTAGCAGGACCGTCAGTCGCGTACGATCTCGACCTCGACGGGGTCGGGGCCGAGGTCAAGCGGAGCATCGACCAGAAAGGTGGCGGCCGGTTCGTGGCTCGTGCCACGACGCTCACGGCGTCCGCGCCCGAGAACATCCTCTCCACCCGTTGCCCGGGTGGCACCGAGGCGATCGGGTTCGTGGTGGCGGTGCGCGATGGCACACCCGCCCCGCACGGGTCGCTGTCACGCGAGTGGCACGGCCGCGCGGTGCTCGACCCCGACGCGCTCCACTTCGAGCCGTCGGGCTCCGGCCAGGGGTGGACGCTGTACACCGCCGAGCGCGCGGGCGGCGACGTCCCCGACGGCGAGACGTCGTTGTGCACGATGGGTCTCTGGGTGACGACCCCGTCCCAGGAGATCCAGGAGGCGTTCTTCGCGGGGTTCTACCTGCCCCTGCGCTGATGAGCGGGATCCACATGCGACGCGCCGCGGGCGCGCGTTAGCCCGCGTCCCGCCCAGGTGCTCCCATGCTGCTCTCCCTTCTGGTCCTGTCTCCCGGCTGCGCCGAGCGCGCCCCGAACGACGAGGAGACCGGAGTCCTGGCGATCAGCGCGATCCCGGAGGGCTCGCCCGAGGCGCTCGGTGTGCTCGCGATGCTCAACGCGCGCTCCACGACGTTCACGCTGCTCGACATCGATGCGGCCCTCGACAAGCGCGCTGCCACGAACCTCATCGCACATCGCGACGGCGCAGATGCCGCTCCCGGCACCTCGGACGACGACCTGTACGACACCATCGCCGAGGTGGACGCCGTCTCGTATGTCGGTGATTCCGCGCTGGCGGCATTGCTGGCCTACGCCCAGGCGAACGGCTGGGTGAGCCCCGTGGACGACACCTATGGCACCATCGAGACCGTGACGTTCACCGACGCCGAGGCCGATGCGATCGTGGAGTTGGCCAACACCGCGTCCGTCACGACGCTCGACGTGGACGTCGGGCTCGACAGCCGGGCGGCCACGAACATCGTCGCCGGCCGCACCTACGCGACGCTCGAGCAGGTCGCTGCCGTCAAGTACGTCGGCGCTGCCGCCCTGAACGATCTCAAGGACTGGGTGGACGCTGAACCTGCGACGACGCTCCACACGACGGACGCCGTGGCCGCACTCACCGCAGACGTCTCGGGGCTCTGGTACACCTCCGAGTCCGACTACCCGCTGCTCGTCTGGCAGATCCCGTCGCCGTCGTCGACGACGCTCACGATCGCCAACGTCGAGTCGGTCCTGGCCTCGGCCTACGTTGCGCGGCCGGACACCCTGGCGCTCGCGGATCGGGCGGTAGAGGCGAGCACCATGTCCTCGATGTTCGACCGCTACACGGTCCCGCAGGACTGGTGGGAGGACACCAACCGCGCCGACGCCCCGAAGTGGCAGGCCCTGCGCGCCGTGTTCGACGATCAGCTCGAATCCGTCACGGTCTGGCGGTTCGGGCGCGCGGACCGCTACAGCGGTCTCTCCGGCGACATCGACGTGTTCGTGGTGGGCGTCACGGCAGACGGCGATCTCGTGGGCTTCAGCACGGTCTCCATAGAGACCTAGCGACCGGCACCCAGCTACTTCTTCACCACCCGCGTCCACATCGTCAGCAGGTTCTGGACCACCGGCGCGTCAGGCGGGCTCGCGACGGGCGGGATCTCGACCCTGACGCCCTGCGCCGCGTACTTCGTGAACGGGTTGTTCGGGTCGTTCGTCTTGAGCGGCACGCCCGGGTCGGCGGGGCGGAAACCCCATGTGAGCGCCTGTTCCTGCATCGGGCGGCTCTCCAGGAACGCGATCCACGTGCGCGCGGCGGCGGTCTGCGCCGGGGTGACCCAGTCGCCGGTCATCAGGACCGCCGGATGATCGCTCCACAGCGTGGTCTGCGGGTATTCGACGACGAGGTTTCCCCAGCGGCCCTGCGCGTTCGCAAGCTGGCTGATGGCGAGGTTCTCGTACACGACCGCGATGTCGTACTTGCTCGGTCCAAAGCGCACCATGTCGGTCATGAACGTGCCGGTGGAGCTCTCGAACCTGGGCACGCCGCCCTCCAGCCCCGAGATGAACTTCTGGTAGTCCGGGTTGAGGATGTCGTCGACCGTGAGGCCCGTCGTCTTCCCGTAGTACTCCATCGTCATCAACAGCAGCGCTTGAATGCCCGAATTCGACTGCGTCGGGTCCGTGTGCCCCAGCTTCACGAAGCCCCACTCCGACTTCCCGCCAACAGCCGGCCAGCCCTGGTTGGAGACGACGGCCGTGTGGATGGACTTCCACGAAAGCCCGGCGCCGCCGCTGTTCTTCTTCAGCACGTCCGCGCGGTCCTGCCACACGGCGAACACCAACGGCGAGATGAGCAGCGGCTGCGGGGCATCGGCACCCGAGCCGACGATGGGCGTGTGGTAGCGCACGTCCCAGTCGCTCACGAGCATGCCGAGCACCAGCGAGTCGGCAGGGCTCCAGACGGTGGGCTTCTTCTTGCCGTCGAGGATGGCCTGCTCAGCGGCCAGCGAGCCCAGGCCCTCGAGCTGCACGTCGATCTCGGGGTGGTCGACCGCGAACTTTGCCTTCGCAGCCTCGATCCACTCCTTCTTCTCGGTGCTGTACAACATCGAGATCTGGGTCGCGCTCGGGTCAGAGGGCGACTTTCCATCCACGACTGGCGGTGCGTCCTTCGACGATCCGCCCCCGAACACGGTGAAAGCGACGATGGCGGCGACGGCGAGCAGGAATGCGGCGACGATGATGATGCGAGCTTGCATGGGGCCTACGGGGACGGCTGCGCGAGCAGGCGCAGCGTGGTTTCGAAGAGCTGGATGTCCTGGTTCAACGTGGTCACGTCGCTGGTCACGTCGACGCCGAGGGCGTCGAGCGCGGCGTTGTCGAGCGCCTTCATGCGCACGATCTTGGCGGGGAGCGCGTCGAGCATCGTGACGACCTTGGAGAGGGCGGCGACGGCGCGGTCGTGGGCGTCCGCGATCTCGTCGACGGCGCCGATCTGCTCGGTGCGGTTTGCCACGGCCTTCCCATATTCATCGCGGGCAGCGGCGTCTCGCGCCCTTCCAGCAGCCGCGGCCAGCCGCCCGGCGTCCGCCTGGAGCTTGGCGCGGTCCTGCGTCTTGAGAAAATCGTTCAGATCTTCCGCGCGGGACGCGAGGTCGAGCGCCCTGCCCGTCAGCTCCTTCACCGCGACGAGCGTCGGCATCACGATGGCAAGCACGTTGGCGGGCGCCTCGCGCGCGGCCCGCCAGAGCGTCTGCTGGCTGGCGCCGAGGCTCACGATCGCCGCCTGAACATCCCTGTCAGCGAACGCGGCCGGATCGGGGAGCACCACCGGCTCCGGCAGTTCACGCTCGGCTCTATCGGGCGTCGTCGCGAGGATGTCCCATGCAATCAGCGCGCCGTAGGCGAGAACGCCCAACGACACGACGGGCACCGAGTGCAGGGCCATGCCCGCCGCTCCGGCTACCCCCGCGACGCCGAGCGCCATGGGATCGAAGGCAGAGCGCCAGAGCGGGCGCTTGTCAGCCACCTGAGCCGCTCCTCGTTGGCCCTGGGAGCCTCAAAAGAACGCCGCCATGTCGCGAAACACGGACTGGATGTCCTCGGATGTGCCCGCGGCCGTGCTGCCGCGCCCGGCCTCCGCGAGCTGCGCGAGCACGGCGGGATCGGCCTTGGACCCGTAGGCGATGGTGAACACCTTCACGTTCGCCTCGCCGCGGGCGTTCAGCTTCGCGAGCGTGTCGTCCAACGTCGTCTGGCTCGACTCGTCGCGCCCGTCGGTCATCACGACCACCGCGTGGATGTCCCGTGGGTTCGCCGCGACGTCGCGCTCGGCCGTGTTCACGGCGGCCAGCAGCGCATCGTACATCGAGGTGCCGCCGTCCGCGACGGCTCCGGAGACCGTCGCGCCGAGCTGCTCCCGGCCCCCGCCCCCGAGGGCGATGTACGGCGTGGGCGCCGCCACGTTGTTGTCGAAGAACTCGATCGACACGCGGTCCTTGTCCGAGAGGTTCTGCAGGAACACCCGGGCGCCCTCCTTCGCGCTGGCCATCGGGTCGCCCTGCATGCTGCCGGACTTGTCGAACACCAGCACGACGTCGCTCGTCTTCTTGTGCGCCTCCCAGGCGGCGACCACGCCCCCGAGCGTGGCCCCGTCGGGCACGTCGAGCAACGTCTGCGGCTCCTTCGGGTCGACTCCGTGGGCGGAGTCCAGCGGCGCCGCCATCGCGATGGCCGGATCGGCCGGCCGAAAGCCGGCCGCCATCGCTGCATCCTGGGCCGGACGTGACTTGAGGAAGTCGAACAGCTTCGCCGCCGCCTGCTTTTTTTCGTCGCCCACCCAGGACGCCTGCAGCACCGACCACGGGTGATCCGACCAGAACGTGCCCTCCGTCGGGTAGATCGCGACGATCGGCATCTCCTCGGGATGGCTGTAGGAGTCGACCACCACGCTCTCGTAGACCACGGCGGCGCTCACGTAGCCGGGCCCGCGCTCCCGCATCTTGTCGGCGAGGAAGCTCGTGGACTTTCCGTAGTGCACGATCGAGCCCTCGACCTTGTCGAGGAACGTGGCGACCTCGGGCCCGTTGAGATCCTCGAGCGTGAGCCCGCGGGTCTTCCCTGCGCCCGCGTAGGCCTCTGCCAGGACGGCGAGGAGTCCGGAATTCGACAGGCCCGGGTGCGTGTGTGCGAGCTTGAAGAACCCCCACTCGGGATGGCCGAACGCGTCCCAGCCCTTGTGGTTCGCCGAGACGTCGAGGATGTCGGTCCAACCCAGGCGCTTGGCAGGCCAGCCGAGCGCTTCGGCCATCGGCTTCCACATCGCGATCACGACCGGCGAGAGCAGGATCGGCTCCCCCGGCCCGCAGATCCTGCTCTTCTCCCCCTTCGCGATCCAGGCGTCGTCCAGCAACGACAGGTACGCCGATGAAGCCGGGCTGAACACGTCCGGCTGCGCCTTGCCCGAGAGGATGTCCAGCATCGCCTCGCCGGACCCCTGCCCGTGCGCCTCTACCTCGATGTGCCTGCCGTCCGCGATCGTCGGGCTGGTGGCCTCAAACGCGGCGATTTCGGCCTCCAGCCACGCCTTCTTCTCGCTGCCATACTCCACCTTGAGCGTGACCGTCGGCACGTCGGGCTCGGGCTTCGCGACGGGTCCGGAGTCCGAGGAACAACCGATGACCAGGGAGAGGATGAGCAGCATGCCGACCCGTAACCGTGCAGGTTGGCCGAGGCGATCCATCGGTGCGACGGCCACCATCGCGTTTCACATCCGTCACCGCATTGACACATTTCCGGTGCGAGGGGAAGCAGGACTCCTCGGCAAGGTCAAGAGCGTCGTGCATGGCCGCAAGACCGCCTGTGGTGGCGGCGTAGGCCGCAGGCGCTACCGCGGGCTCCGCTCCAGCATGGTCATCCGGAAGATCTCCTCGCCCTGGCGCTCGATGGTGAACAGGACGGGGGGCCCCGGGATCGTCTTTGCGAACTGGTACCGTTTGACGAGCATGATCCCGTCATCGCCCGCGACTGTCACCGTGTAGAGCCACACGGCGAGGTGCCCGAGCGGACCGTCGTAGACCTCGTCGGTGCGGGAGGTCGCCGCTGCCGGAAAGCTCGCGTGCTTCTCAAGGTCTGCCCACAGGTTCTTCGAAGTGCCCTCGTCCTTCAGCAGCACGCCCTTGTCATCGTACACCCTGGAGTCGATGACCACCGAGTCAGCCGTGCCGTCGCTGAACTCCCACCGTTGCTCGACCGTGGGATCGCCTGCCGACTCGATCCGGAGGCGGATCACGGTACCGTTGGGAATGCCCGCGGCGAGCGCAGCGGCGCCAAACGGGCGCGGGGCCAACGGCTCGACCTGGGCCTCGCTGGCGATCGGCGCAGCGCCCGTTGCGGCCGGGACAGCGTGGTGCACACAGGCGAGGGAGAGGAGGATCAGGAGCATCTGGGACCGATACTTCGAAATCGTCCCCAACGCGAGACGCCACGATCGGCTCGCGCAACGCCTGGGCGCTTCTCGGATCCGTTGCGTTACCTATCCCTGGTGTCGGATCTCGTAGACGAAGCGCCGGTCGTGCTCCTCGAAGGCCCCGAAAACGGGTTCGGGTGGAACGTGCTGGACGCGGGCGACGTGGACGGCGACGGCCTGCACGACCTGCTCGCCGCCGCCGAGTTCGGGAACTACGGCCTGTACGCCGGCACGGTCGACGGCTTTGCGGCCGCCCCGTTCGGCACGGTCGGCAACGATGACACCGCCTGGGACGTCGACACTGTCGGCCACGCCGCGGCGCTCGGCGACGTGGACGGAGACGGGCACGCGGACCTCGCGCTGGGCGGCACTCTCGGCTCGGTCGCCTTCTACGCCGGCAGCGCCCAGGGCTACGGCGACGCCGTGTCGCGCGTGGACGGCTACGGGGTGGCGCTCATCGGGGACGTCGATGGGGACGGGCTGGATGACGTGGCCGTAGAGTCGTGGGGGCGGGAGTCCGGCTCGGTGTCGGCGTACCCCGTCGCGCTCGACGGCCTCGGGGATCCAACGTTCACCTGGGTCGGCGAAGCCGCTGAGTGGCCGGTCCCGGCCGCGGTGGGAGACGTGAACGGCGACGGCTACGCGGACCTCGGAACGGGGGGCGCTGCTCCCAGGGACGCTGCGGCCGACGGCGTCGGCACCGCGCGCGTGTTCGCTGGCGCGGCGGCCGGCATCGTGGCGGACCCCCTCTGGTCCGCGAGCGGCGACCGCGTGGGGTGTGGCTACGGTCAATCGATCACGAGCGGGGACGTGGATCAGGACGGGTTTTCGGACCTGGCTGTCAGCGAGTACTACACCACGGCGGACGGCGGTGCGGTCTTCGTCTACCGCGGGGGGCCTGAGGGGCCAACGGCAGAGGCGGCGTGGACGATGTCGGCGGGTCAGGGCCTGGGCATGGTGGACGTCTCGCTTGGGGATCTCGACGGCGACGGCTGGCTCGATCTCGCCTCTGGCGACAAGACCGGCGTGCTCCTCTGGACGGGTGGGGATGGCGGCTTCCCGCAGGAGGTGACCCAGGAGGTCGCCACGTCGTTCGTGCCCGCGGTGGTGGCGATGCAGGGGGCGAGCGCCGCGTTCCTCGTGGTGGGCGATTCGGACGCCGCCGGAGGGGTGGGAGAGGTGGCCGTCCTGCGGTCCACAGCGGCCCCACCAGGAGACGACGGACCGCCAGCCGACGGGTGCGCGTGCGGGACAACCCCTGTCCCGGAGGCCTGGGGGACGGTCGTGTTGCTGGGCTGGCTTTCCTCACGGAGACGCCGCCCGATGCAAAGCGGCGTTGCAAGGTGCATCCCTCGCGGGCGGGTTGATCATGGTGGTCGGTAGTCGGGCCCCCCAGCCCGCCGACGCCAGCACAGCACTGTCTCCCCGAGCCACTCGGTCTCCAATCCCCGTTCGCGTCCGAGGCGCTCGAAGCGACCGGCAGAGAGCCCAAAGGCATACGGCTCGGCGTACGCCAGTCCGCGCAGCTCGGTGACGAGCCGCCCCCCCGGCGCGAGGTGGGTGCGGTAGCGGTCGAGCATCTCTGCAAAGTGGCGCCTGCAGCACGAGAAGCTTGATGGGTTGTTGTCCAGGATCCAGGTGTAGGACCCGCTCGGCAGCGACCGGTACTTGTCGAGGAGCATGGGGGCGTAGTTGTCCACCGCGGGCGCGAGGTCGAGCTCACGCTGGACCACGGTGATCCCGTCGATGTGCCGCACCCGGTGGGCGAAGCGGCGCGCGACCCGCGAACTGCCGATGCCAACGTGCAGCACGACGTCGTCGGGTCGCCAGAGCGGAGCGAGCGCCGCCTCCATCCGTAGCTGGTCGGGCGTCACCTCATCGACCCAACCCACGTCCTGGTACCGCGGCGGCGTGGCACCGCCACAGTCGCGAGTGGCACGCAGCCATCGCCAGCGACGACGCGCCGCGGCACCGGGCGAGGAGAGCAAAGCGGCGAGGGACGGAGGGAGCAGCCGGGACCCCTTGGGGCAGGCGGGTCGATATCACGAGGCGCAGTTGCATTCCGGCCCGGTCAGACCGACACTGCACCCGAAGCAGCAGTGAACCAGAGCCGCCCATGAGAGCCACGATCCTCGCCCCCGGCAGCCGCGGCGACGTCCAGCCGTACGTCGCGCTCGGTCAGGCGCTCCACTCGCTCGGGCATGGCTGCACGATCGTGACCACGCAGGACCACGAGGCGCTCGTCCGTACCTACGGGCTGGACGTCGCGACGATCCCGATCCACGTCGCGGCCGAGCTTCAACGCGTCGAGACGCGTCGCTCGGTCGAGGGAGGAGGGGTGATCCGCTCCTTCCGAGAGTTCGCTGCGATCGCGAAGCGCGCGTCGCACTCGCTGGCCCAGATCGGCCTCGACGCGAGTCGTGGCGCCGACGTCATCGTGACGAACTTCAGCACTGCACTCGTGGCCGATGGCATCTCGAAGAAGCTCGGGATGCCCGTCGTCCAGGCGTTCAACGTGCCCATCACGACGACCTCGGCCCATCCTGGCGCGCTCTTCCCTGGGCTTGATTCTGGAGGCCTGTCACGCCGGCTCGGCCATCGGCTCACCCGGGCGGCGCTGTGGTGGACGGCTCGCGCCTCGGCGAACGAGGCGTGCATGGAGGTCCTCGGGGCAAGGCCTGCGCCGCTGCTGCCCGGGGCGCACCCGGGGCTGCTGCCCGGCCCCGTCCACTACGGCGTCAGTGAGGCGTTCCTGGCGCGCCCCGCGGATTGGGGGAGCGACGTTCACATGACCGGCTTCTGGTTCGTCGACGAGCCGAGCACCTTCGCGCCTCCTGTACACCTGGCCCGGTTCCTCGACGAGGGCCCGCCACCGGTCTGCGTCGGCTTCGGGAGCATGAGCACCGGGAGGCCGGAGGAGGTCAGCGCGATGGTGCTCGAGGCGGCCAGGACGGCCGGCGTGCGCCTCGTCCTGCTGTCGGGGTGGGCGGGCCTCGAGCCCGGGCTCTTGTCGCAGGACGTCCTCGCGCTCAGCGCCGTGCCCCACTCCTGGCTCTACCCGCGGTGCCGGGCCGTCGTGCATCACGGCGGGGCGGGCACCACCGCCGCGGCGGTCCGGGCGGGCGTTCCGGCCGTCGTCGTGCCGTTCCACGGCGACCAGCCCTTCTGGGCCTCCCGGGTGCACAAGCTCGGCGTGGGCCCTCCGGCCTTTCCCTGGAAGAAGCTCTCGGCGAGCCGACTCGCCGACGCCATCGCAGTCGCGGTGACGAACGACTCGCTCCGGGAACGCGCTTCGGAGATCGGGCGCCTCGTTCGCGCAGAGCAGGGGGCGGCTCGCGCCGCGACCGCGATTGTGGCAACTGCGCAGGCCTGACCCCCCGAAGTAGGCACCAGCGCCTCCGGTTATGCTCCCGGGTCGTCTCCCCGGAGTCCCCATGCGTTCCCCGTTCCTGGCGCCGGCCATCTTCTCGTGTCTGGGCGTCCTCACCCTGTTGCCGCGGACCTTCGCCGCGACGCCCTGGGGCGAGGACCCCACCCGCCCGACGGAGGACGAGTGCTCCGTCCTGATCGACAGCGAGCTCGACGCCAACCCCCCGGCCGAATGGCCGCCCACCTGCGATGGCTCGAACTGGGCAGAGGCAGGGGTCGATGCGTGCGGGTGCTGGTACAAGCTCTACTGGGACTTCGACAATTGCACGCCCGTCGGGCAGCAGGTGCGCGGCCGCATCGGGACGTACGAGGCGACCTACTTCGCCACGAGGTCATGGGGGCTCGTCAACGCCACTGCCGGCGACCTCACCCTGACCACCCAGGCGGAAGGGCAGGTCGCCTACGACGACGCCGAGACCGTGACCAGGCTGCTGTGGCGCGCACAGGAGCTGGGGAACGACGTAGGCTTCTCGCTGCCGTTCAGCGCCGCCGCCATCCCCGTCGAGGACCTCGGCGGATCCGACAAGGTCGTGTACTGGGAGGAGGCAGACAGCGACGGCCCCTCCACCTTCGACTCCCTCGAGGTGCACGGAGTCTACTTCGTCCTCGGTGACCTGACCGTGTCCGGACGCGCCGAGATCGACGGGCTGCTCATCGTGACCGGCAAGCTGGAGGTCGGGGAGCTGGTGGTCGCCGCCCAGGACATGGACGGCGTGAGCGTGGCCGGGGGCTACGTCATCGCAAACCCGATCGTGGCGGACTCGGTGGAGGGGCAGGACTGCCTCATCTACACGAGGGACGTGCTGACCGGGCGCGGCGGCGGCATCGACGTCGAGGGAGACGTGAGCGTGGATGGCTGCTTTCTGGACGGGGGGCCCGGGCTCACGGCAGGGGGGGACGTGTCGGTGCGGGACAGCACGGTCGCGACCGACGCGCTCGGCGGGGCCGACGTACGCCTCGACGGATCGAGCGTCAGCCGGCTCGCCGAGCTTGACGCCGACACCCTCGTCGTCGCCGACAGCCAGATCGACGGGGGCGGGCGGCTCGTGGCCAGCGTCGCCCACGGCGCCTCCTTCGTGGCCAGCAGCGTGGGGGCCGACGGGTTCGCGCTCACCGCGGACACGCTGGAGGTCGATGGGTCCACGAACCTCGTGGCCCGGCACCGCGACGACTCCGGCGTGGTGCTGCCGGTCGACCCGGACGAATCGGGGGCCACCGGGCTCTACCTGGAGCAGGTCTGGGGGGCGAGCTTCGGCGGCTATGGGGGCACCGAGGGCTGGATCAACGACAACGCCTTCCGCCCCTCCGAGGCACCCAGCGGCGACCCGCGGGACCCGAGCGGCCACGGCGTGGACGGGTGGGCGCTCTCCTGGGCGGACACCACCTACGGCGGCGGTGGTGGCAACGACCTCGATCTGCGCATCCTCGGCGCAGCGACGATCGACGGCACCCTCGACGCCAACGGCGGGAGCGCACCGGTGGGCCCGCTCGGCGGGGGCGGGTCCGGCGGGTCCGGCGGGGTGATCCGCATCGACGCCGGCACGCTCGGGGGCAGCGCGCTCCTGCATGCGAACGGCGGCGACGGCGCCCTGCAGGCCGAGGGGAACTCCGTCGGGCTCGCCGGGGGCGGCGGATCCGGCGGCCGGATCGCAGTCACGGCGCGCGAGTTCGACGGCCTGGACTTCCAGTACGAGGCGGTGGGCGGCGAGGGTGCTCTGCTCGAGGGGTGGCTGCCCGACGTGGAAGAGCCCATCGCCTGGCACGACTGGCGGGTGCACGGGGGGCCCGGCACCGTGTACGAGAAGGCAGACGATGCGTTCGGCCGGCTCCTCATCGACGGCAACGGGCTGGATCCCGCTTCGTGGGGATGCCCGGCGTCGGGCCCCGAGTGCCGCGGCGCCGGGCTCCTGCCCTCCACCCTCCCGGACACTGACGTCTTCGTGAGCGACGCGACCGTGCAGGTCGGTGCCCTCGACGCCCGATCGTTGACGCTGGAGAACGCCCTCCTCCTGCCGGACGATCCCCGCGTGCGCCTCCCCTGGCCACCGCCCACGTTGCTCGTGGACGGCGGGCTGACGTCGGCCCAGCTCTTCCTGCCGGCCCGGGTCTACGCGGACCCTCTCGACGAGCGCGTCTCCCTCACGCTCGACACCGATCTGGTGATCGACGCCGGCAGCGCGATCGTGCTCTCCGGGTTCGGCGGGTACAGCCGCACTACACCGGAGGGCGTGGAGGACGAGCGGTGCTGGAACGGCGGGTCGCACGGCGGGCGGGGCGGCGGCGGAAAGCCCGGCAGCATGCCAGACACCACGCCGGAGGAACCGTACGACGACGCTGCGGCGCCAACGGAGCCAGGTCGGGGCGGCTGCTCCGACGAGGGATGGACGGCGCTCGAGCAGCCATGGTGTGGCCTCGGGGGTGTCGGCGGCGCGGTGCTCCGGCTCGTGGCCGGCGGCACTGTGCAGGTGGACGGCGTGATCGACGCGACGGGGTACGGCGGTCGGCCCGAGACGACCGACATGTACTGCATCGCAGACCTGGGCAACGCGGGTGGCGCCGGCGGCGCGATCTGGCTGACGGCAGCGTCGCTGGCGGGCGCGGGGGCGCTCGACGCTTCGGGGGGGGCGGGCGCGACCAACCTCGATGGCGGGCTGTGCGGGGGCGGCGGGCGCATCGCGGTGGAGGCCGGCGTGGCCGGCTTCAGCGGTCAGGCGCGCGTGGACGGCGGCGCCGCGGGCTGCCCCGACGTGTCGAGCCCGGGGGAGGAGGGCACAGTCCACATCGACACCGGCACGCCCCCCGATGGCGACGACACCGGGAAGGACGACACCGGGACGCCCGCCGACAAGCCTGACGCATCGGGCGGCCCGTGCGCGTGTGGCACGGGAGGCGCGCGAGCGGGTGGGCTCGCGTTGCTGTTGGGGGGCATCGCCGCCTCGCTCCGCCGGCGACGCCGGGCCTGACCGGCGGGCGGGCGAGGAGGCTACGCGGGCAGCCCGCAGGGGAAGGACATCGACCCCGAGGCTCACCGCGCCGGTGCACAGGGCGGTCGACGCCGGTTACAAACCGACACAACTCCGAGACCGCATGTACCCACCGCTCCTCCTCACCTCGCTCGCACTGATCGCAGCCTGCGGGACCCCCGCCGACGACACCGGCAAGGAGCACCCGCAGGCAGACGCGGACACCGACGCAGATGCCGACACCGACGCAGACAGCGACTCGGACGCCGACACAGACACGGACGCCGACAGTGACACGGACAGTGACACCGACACGGACTCGGACGCGGACACCGACTCGGACACCGACGTCGACTGCACGCAGACTGGCGTCGCCCCCACGGCAGATGAGTGGACCCTCCCCTCCGGCTTCCCCGAGCGCTCGTTCGACGAGCTCGCCGACGATAGCTCCGTCGCGCCCGACTGGTACCTCGCAGACCTCGACGGCGACGGACTCTCCGACCTGATCGTCACCTACTGGGACGGCTCCGGCATCCCCGGGCTCGGCACGACGAAGTGGCTCATCTACTCCAACAATGGAACCGGGTTCGCCGGCACGGCGTCCAACTGGACCCTGCCCAGCGGGTTTCCCGACCGCACGTTCGACGAGCTGGCGGACGACACCAGCGCCGCGCCGGACTGGAGCCTCATGGACCTCGATGGCGACGGTCTCATCGACCTCGTCGTGACCTACTACGACGGTTCCGGCATTGCGGGCCTCGGCACCACCGAGTGGCTGTGGTACCGCAACGGCGGGACGGGCTTCGCGGCGACGGCCTCTGTCTGGGCTCTCCCGAGCGGCCTGCCGGACCGCACGTTCGACGAGATCTCCGACGACAGCGCCGTCGCCCCGGACTGGTACCTCTCCGATCTCGACGGGGACGCGCGGCCCGACATCGTGCTCACCTACTACGACGGCTCCGGCATCGCCGGGCTCGGCACGACGAAGTGGCTGATCTATGCGAACAACGGCGCCGGCTTCGCGTCCAGCCCCACCAACTGGTTGCTGCCGTCGGGCTTTCCCGACCGCACGTTCGACGGGCTCGCGGACGACACCTCGGCGGCCCCGGACTGGAGCCTGCTCGACCTCGACGGCGACGGCCTCTCCGACCTCGTGGTGCCCTACTACGACGGCTCCGGCATCGCCGGGCTCGGCACCACCGAGTGGTTGTGGTACGCAAACAGCGGGTCCGGCTTCGCGTCCACCGCCGCGACCTGGACGCTTCCGCCCGACTTTCCCGAAAGGACGTTCGACGACGTGTACGACGACAGCGCCGTCGCCCCCGACTGGTACCTCGCGGGCCTCGACGCCCACGCCGGTCCCGACCTCGCGCTGACGTACTACGATGGCGCTGGCATCGCCGCGCTCGGCACGACCGAGTGGTTGATCTACGCGAACGACGGCAGCAGCAGCTTTGCGTCAACCCCGTCGGTGTGGGACCTGCCGTCCGGCCTCCCCGAGCGCACCTTCGACGGGTTGTCGGACGACAGCGCCGCCGCCCCCGACTGGTACCTCGCGGACCTCGACGGCGACGCCTCCTCGGACATCATCTTCACGTACTACGATGGGTCCGGCATCGCCGGGCTCGGAACCACCAAATGGTTGATCTACCACGGTACCTGCGAATAGTCGGAGTCCCCATGATCCTGCGCACCCTCCCCATCTGCCTCACGCTCGCCCTCTTCGGCTGCTCGCCCAAGGGCACCGACACGGGTCGCCCGCATGACGGCGACGCCGACACCGACACAGACGCCGACTCCGACACGGACGCCGACAGTGACACCGACACCGACACGGACACCGATGCCGACAGCGACACCGACGCCGACAGCGACACCGACGCCGACTCCGACACGGACGCCGATGCCGATGCCGACAGCGACACCGACGCCGATTCCGACACGGATTCGGACACCGACACGGATTCGGACACCGACGCGGACTCGACCTGGTACGACGACATCGACGGTGACCACTACGGCAACCCGGCCACCGCCCAGCTCGCCGCCCACCAGCCCGCCGGGACCGTCGCCGACGGCACCGACTGCAACGACCTGAACTCCGCCATAAACCCCGGCGCCACCGAGATCTGTGACGCGATCGACAACGACTGCGATGCGCTGACCGACGACGCCGACGCCAGCCTCGACACCAGCACCGGCTCCACGTTCTACCTGGACAACGATGCCGACGGCTACTTCGGCGACACCTACACCGTCATGGCCTGCGTCCAACCCTCTGGCGCGGGGGTCCTGCGAGACGTCGATGACTGCGACGACGACGTGGCAACCACCAATCCTGGCGCAGCCGAGGTCTGCAACGACGGCGTCGACAACAACTGCGACGGCACCGGCGCGGGCTGCGAGCTCGGTGCCATGCCCGATGGTGCTGCAGACATCAAGTACATCGGCTCGGCCGCGTCGGACGCCGCCGGGACCAGCGTCGCCCTCGCCGACGTGAACGGCGATGGCGACCAGGACGTGCTGGTTGGCACGCCCAACGGGGCCGCCGGGCGCTACAACCCGGGCATCGTCGTCGCGTACACCACCAACACGCTGGGCACCGTCACGACGGCGAGCGCGTTCGGCACCGTGTCTCCGGGGACGACGTCGGGCTTCGACAACGCGGCGTTCGGGGTGTCCGTGGCCAGCCTCGGGGACATCAACGCCGACGGCTACGGGGACTGGGTCGCGGGCGCCTACGAGTACAGCACCTTCAAGGGCGAGCACGTGGTGTTCGAGGGCGGAGCGACAATCCCGACGTCGTCCACTTTCGCGGTCACCGGCAGCGCCAGCTACGACGAATGCGGCATCGTCGTAGCTGGAGGGGTGGACATCACCGGAGACGGCTCGCCGGACTGGGCGATGGGCTGCCCGGGCCAGAGCGCCGGCTACGTCTACATCTACAACCGACCGTCCACGGCGGGGCAGATCGAGATCTACGACACCTCCGCGGTGGCGGGCCTCGGCGGCGCTCTCGCCATGGGCGACTACAATGGCGACGGCGTCGGCGACCTCGTGGTGGGCGCCTACGATGACGCCTACTCGTACCTGTTCCAGGGCCCGATCACGGCTTCGGGCTCGTATTTGACGATGTACGACGACGCCCACCACGGCTCCAGCAACTACGGAGCGATCGCAGCCACCGTCGGGGATCCGGACGATGACGGGTACACCGACTTCGTCGTCGGCGGGTCGACGTCGAGCGCCACCTACTACTACCGGGGCGGAACGGGCTCGCTGCTCGCCGCCGGGGGCACCACCTCCATCGACGGCACCTCCGCCGCAGGCGGGGACCTGAACGGCGACGGCGTAGACGATCTCATCGTGGGTGACATGGCCGCGGGAGCAGGCGCCGCAGGAGCCGTCTACCTGTTGTTCGGCCCCGTGGGCGGCAGCGTGAGCTCCGGCTGGACGACGATCTCCGGCGCAACCGGCGACGAACTCGGCTACTCCGTCGCCATCGGCGACGTGGACAACGACGGCATCGGCGACCTCCTCGCGGGCGGTCCCGGCGACGACGACGGCGGCACGAACGCGGGTGCCGTCTGGGTGTTTCTCGGGCAGGGGATGTAGGGCAGCCGGGCTACCCGCGCGATCTGCCCAACCCGCGAACCCTCACCGCCCCCGGTCCCCCACGGCCCTCCGCACCACCCGCTCCACCTCACGCACATCCTCGATGAACTCGAACGCCGGCGCCCGGCGTCGACGTCCGAACACTGGCGCTCCGGGCACCGTGAACGTGAGCGTTCCCGTACCGGCCACGCGCTCGGTCATGCGGATTTCGCCGATGCTGCCGAGGGGTACGCTCTTGAGTTGGGGTGTGAAGAACCCGGCCAGGATCAGGAGGCGCGTGGAGGTCACCCCATAGCGAGTGCGAGCCCGAACGCGCGCTTCCGCGAAGAACCTCCCGACGATCAGGTAGGCGCCCACGATGCAGAACGGAAGGCCGAACAGGGGAAACACGAGGCCGAGGAGCGAGTATCGGCCCAGGCCCGCCTGGAGCGCTGCTGCAAACCCGATGAGCACGCTGGCCTCCCAGAAGAACGCGAACCCGCCCCACAAGAGGCTGAACGGGATGAGCAGGGCGTCCGACTGCCGAAGCTTGAGGCCCCGCTCCGGCCGGCCAGACCAGAGCAGGGTCTCGCCGGGATCCAGATAGGGGGCGAGCTGGGGGTCGGTCGCGGAGTACATTGTGTCCTCTATCCGCGCGAGCCGGGGGGGGCAGTCGAATTGGCCGGGCGTCCGGTCGTTTTGATGGACCCGGCTGCCCGACGGCGTGGCCGCCATGCTCCCAACACCCTGGGATCGCTTCAGGATCGACGTTGGTCCGCAAGTTGCTTGGAGCAGAGGGCAACGCCCCGATCACACCACCCAACATCCCTGGAGAGTTCATGTACACGTCTGCCCACCCCCAGAGCCCCGCACCCTCCCGGTCGCGAGGACATCAAGGCCACCTGCGAGACCGGGCGGGCCTCCGGGACGCCGTGCGGCTCCGTTCGGCCGATGGGAGGGCCTGAACATTGGACGCTCTCTCCACGCCCATCGTCGCCGCGAAGGCCAGCACGCAGGTCCCTGCGCTCCAACCCATCGTCCAAAGGCTCGTGTCGCTGATCCAGAGCCGGGGTTGGCAGAAGCCCTTCGAGTTGGCCATCCGGACCGCACGGTCCCACGATGTCCCAGGCCTCCGCGGCATCCACAGCATCTCAGACTACCTCGAATTCATCAACCAGCTGGTCACCTGGGCGCCACGGGAGCGCGGCGACTCGCGCCACATCAACGACAACCTGGCCCGGTTCTACTTCTTCCTCGACCAGGAGCCCTTGAAGGCCCTGCAGAGCCCGATACTCCCGAACGGCCGTCGCTCCGCGCTGACGCCGCTGTCCGAGTGGATCGTGGAGTTCGCGCGGGCCTGGGGCAGCTACCTGGACACTGCCGAGTCCGCCGCGAAGATCGAGAGCTTCCGCACCGACCCCGTGTTCAACTGGGACGAATACATGCCACCACCCAGCGGGTACAAGACCTTCAACCAGTTCTTCGCGCGCCACGTGAAGCCGGGCATGCGCCCGGTGGCGGCAATCGTGGATGACGCCATCGTGGTCGCGCCGGCGGACTCCACGTTCGTGGGTTGGTGGCAGGTGAGCCAGAACTCGAACATCCGTGTGGACGAGAGCAAACTCTCGATCAAGGGCATCGAGTGGTCGATCCACCAGCTGTTGGAAGGCAGCGCCTACGCGGACAGGTTCCGGGGCGGGATCTTCACCCACTCGTTCCTGGACACGTTCGACTACCACCGGTGGCACGCTCCCGTGCGCGGCAAGGTGCTGGAGGCGATGGTGCTTCAGGGTCAAGCCTACCTGGACGTGACGGTTCGATCTGCCCTCATCGAAGGCAGGGCCGTCAACGTGCTCGATACGCCCGACGGGACCGGGTATCAGTTCGTGCAGACGAGGGGCGTCATCGTGATCGAGTCCCCGATCGGCCTCGTCGCATGCCTTCCGATGGGCATGGCGCAGGTCTCCTCCGTGGTGATCACGGCGGAGGTCGGCGTCTCCCTCCAGAAAGGGGAGGAGCTCGGCTACTTCCAGTTCGGAGGCTCGGACTTCGTGATGGTGTTCGAGCGATCGAGCAACGTCTCGCTCCTTGGACAGCCAGGCGTACACGTGCAGCAGGGCTCTCACGTCGGCGATGCGTACCCGGTTCTACCGATGTAGCGGGTCGGCGGTGGCAGCGGTTCGAGAGGGGTGTGCTACCGCCGCGCGGGCGCCAACCCGTCGAGCAGCGCTTCGTTCGCGCCGAGGTCCCCGTCGTAGGCTCCCAGCTTTGCGTCGAGGGTGGCCTGGTCGTCCCGCCAGACGTCGGGACGGTCGAAGCCGACCCACGGGTCGCGACGAAGGCCCCAACCGGTCCGGGTGCCCCAGACGGCCGTGGCATCCGGGTCATCCATGCGCTTGTACGCCCACCAGGCCCATCCCCAGCCATGGCCCTCGTACCAGTCCACGAGGTCCCTCGCGGACGCGTAGGCCCAATCTGCGTCCTCCATCGTGGAGAACGACCCGATGAACCAGGGCACGTCCTGCACGGCCTGGGCGCCGTCCCACAGCGCGTCGTCGAGGGTCATCACCGCGTTGTAGTCGGCCTCGCTGGTCGTTCCCCACTCGAACAGGTGCGTCGAGTAGACCACGTCGCTCCAACCCAGCGATGCCGGTGCCGGCATGTTCTGGAGTCCCATGAACCCGTCGTGGATGACGAGCAGGTGGTCGTCACCGCGCCCGCGGATCGCCTGGTAGAGCTGATCGTACTCGGCCATGCTCGCGTCCATGTCCGGGGCCGAGAACGGCTCGGCGAGCAGGCTGTACATCGCGACTTCGTCATGGTCTGCAAATCGGCGGGAGAGCTCGGTCCACAACTCCACGGTGAGCGCCTGCATTGCAGGGTCGGTGTACAGCGTGGAGGGCCCGCTGTAGTCGTTCTGACCGCCGGGCGCCTCCTGGATGTCGAGCACCGCCCACACGCCGTTCGCCTTGCACGCCGCGAGGATGGTGTCCAACCGCGCGAACGTCGCCTCGTTCCACTCCAGCGACGTGGGTGCCGCAAGATCGGATCCGGTGGTCAGGGCGCGGTACCCCATCGGGATGCGAACGAGATTGAAGCCCTCGCTCGCGAGCCACTCGATGTCCGGCTCACCAATCCAGGCCCCCTCGTATCGGTCGAGCAGCGCGTCGCGCCCCCCCATGCCGAAGCGGGTCTCCAGCAGTTGTCTGAGCGGCAGGTCCGAGTCGTCCGAGATGGACGGGTACGCCGCCGCCTCTGCCCGAACCGCCGCCGCGGGGGCCGCGCCGATCTGGTCTGCGAGCGCCGCCTCGAGCGCGTCGAGGTCGTCCGTCTCGCCCGTCTGCTGCAGGGCCACGTCCACCTGCGCGCCGTATCCACCCTCCTGGGCAACGAGCCGGAACCGGCCCCAGGTCGGCCAGTCCACGCTCGACATCCACGTCTCGTGGAAGATCCAGGCGCCGAGGTTCACGCCACGAAGCTGCACAGGCGCGCCCTCGTCGTCCGCGATGAGGGTACCCTCTGCGTGGAGGCGCATCGAGCCGGCCACAGGTGAGTCGGCGCCAGGGGGCGGGGAGCAGGCCAGGAGCAGGGGGAGGAGCATCTCCAGTTCTATCCACGGGCGCCCAGACGCGCCTCGACCTCCATCGGACTGGTGAACCGGTGAAAGTGTAGGCAGGCTCGCGCATGTCGCGCTCACCCCCACCTGCACGGCTCCATCGGCGGTAGGGTTCTGCGGTGACCGCCTACCGCCCGGACCCCCGCATCCTCCGTCTCGCACCGCCCGATGGCCCGGGTGCGCTGTGGGACGAGGTCGAGCCGGCCCCCTTTCCGACGCGGGTCCTGCGCTTCCGGAACCAACGGCACGCCGAACGCGTGGGCCTGGGCACACTGTCCGGAGCGGACTGGGAGCGCCACTTCGCCCGGTTCGAGCCATTGCCGGACAACCTGCCGCGCCCGCTCGCACTCCGATACCACGGTCACCAGTTCCGGCACTACAACCCGCAGCTCGGCGATGGACGTGGGTTCCTGTTCGGGCAACTGCGGGATGCGGGCGGACGCCTGCTCGACCTCGGCACCAAGGGGAGCGGCACCACACCCTGGTCGCGCGGCGGGGACGGCCGGCTCACGTTGAAGGGTGGGGTGCGCGAGATCCTGGCGACGGAGATGCTCGAGGCACTCGGCGTGAACACCAGCAAGTCCTTGAGCCTGTTCGAGACCGGCGAGGAGCTCTACCGCGGCGACGAGCCCTCGCCGACGCGCTCCTCGGTGCTCGTCCGGCTCTCCCACTCGCACGTCCGGGTCGGGACGTTCCAGCGCCTGGCCGCCATCGGGGACAAGGCGGGGCTGCGCGCGATGGTCGACTACGCGAGCTCCGAGCTCTACACCGGGCTGGACGGCAGCCCGGCAGCGTTCCTCCGCGCCGTCGTAGGCGCAACTGCGCGCACCACCGCAGCCTGGATGGTCGGGGGCTTCTGCCACGCCGTGCTCAACACCGACAACCTGAACGTCACCGGGGAGAGCTTCGACTATGGCCCGTGGCGATTCCTGCCCACGCTCGACCCCGGGTTCACCGCGGCGTATTTCGATCACCAGGGGTTGTATGCGTATGCACGGCAGCCGGGGGCCGTGCTCTGGAACCTCCAACAGCTCGCGCTTGCGTTGTCGTCCCTCGGCGCCGATCTCACGCCCGGGTTGGAGGGCTTCGAGACTACCTACTTCGAGGCCCTGCGGAGCAGCGTCCTACGGCGACTGGGGCTGGGATCGGCGGGCGAGGCGGCGGACACCGTGCTCGTTCAGACGCTGTTCGGTTGGTTGCAGGCGACCCAGGTGCCTTTCGATCAGGCGTTCTTCGATCTCTACGGCGGCCACGCCGGGGCGGAGCGCCGGCGCCGATCCCCCGCGACGGGGGCCTACGGGACTTCCGGGGGCGGGCCATTCGCCGAGCTGGCGGCGGTGCTCGAAGCGTTCGAGCCTTCGCACCCCGGGCGATTGGCGTCGCCGTACTTTCAGCGGGATCGCCCGGTGAGCATGGTGATCGGGCAGGTGGAGGCAGCCTGGGAGGCGATTGCACTCCAGGATGACTGGCGGGCGTTCGGGCGGCTGGTCGCAGAGGTGAGGGAGCTGGGCGACGTGCTCGGGCAACCCGATGGGTCAGATGCGTCCTGACCCCGGTGTGCGGCGCGGCGGGCTCGCTCAGGGCTCAAGCACGATGTCCACGCTGCGGACCTGCTCGGCGTAGGCAGCACCACTCCCGAATGCGGCGTCGAGCGTGCCGTCCCGGACACGATGGACCTCCACGGTGACGTCACATGCCTGGTCTGCAACATCGTCATGCATCGCATAGGACCCGGGCGTGAACGTATACGTCCCCGGGTCATCGTACAGCTCGATGGCGGGGTCGGTCAGGCATGCGGAGTGCAGGTTGAGCCGCACCGGATCGGGCGCTCCCGCTGGACCCCAGCTGACCACCAGGGGCTCCGTGGCGCGCGACAGGCTGGCGGTCGCGATCATGGTGAACGGCGCTGGCAGCGACACGGTGCTGTCGGGGGCGGAGGTGCCGTTCGGACGATCCAGCGCGAACGTGAACATGTCGTCTTCGCTCGTGTCGCCCGTGTTCGCAACGTAGGTCCAGAGGCTTCCGAGCTGGATCGCGCTCAGGGTGGTCGTGCCGCTCGGCGAGGTCACGGCGATGGAGTCGGGGTCCTGAAGCTCGACGAAGGTGGTCGAAGTCTCGCCTCCCACCTTCAGGAGGGCGTTGGCCGTGGACACCTGGCCCCCGTCGTAGCTCACCCACAGGTCGGCGTGGATCCCGGAGGTCTCGATGTCCGAGGAGCCGAGAGACGAGCATGCGACCGCGGCAAGGAGGGGGATCAGGGCGATACGTGACATTCAAACTCCGAATAGCCCATGATAATCACGAATCCCGGCTCATGAGCCGGCGCCCCCCCACCCCTGCAGCGTCTTCGACTCACCCCCGCCACTGGCTCCACCCGTGGTGTACGGCGTCCCGAACGCTCCCCCAGTCGCGGCCCGGGTGGAGTGCCACCCACTCGTCCCGTAGACGCGCCTCTGTCTCTGCACCCCACTCGACGTCGTAGTGCGCGGCGGCACCGTGGCCGTAGCGAAATGGAACCTCCAATGCCGCCAGCCGATCCGCCTCCCGCGCCTCCAACTGGGCCTGCAGGGTGTCCGTCACACCGCCTGCGATGACCACCCTTGCCTCGGCCGCGGAGTGCTCGGCCTCCCGGTTCATCGCTCGGGCAGCCCGCCGCACGTGAGCATCGAGCTCGTGAGCGGTCATCGGGTTGGCCGTCTCCCCTCGCGGGATGGGCTTGCTGCCGAAGGCCTGCCCGAACGTGTCGTCGGCGTTCTGGTTGAGGTCGGTTCCCTCCCGGCCGGCCGTGATGTCCGACCGGGTCTGCTCCCAATCCCGGTGCACCGCGGCCTTCACGCGCTCCCAGCCGGTATTGTGATCTTCGCGCCACCAGGAAGGGGTGGGGGTTGGGGAATGGTCATTCTTGGACACGGAGGCTCCTGGACTTGGGGTGGGACGTTGACCTTGCGTGAACGAGTCCGAGATCGGCTCGCAATAGCTGGGAGAGCTGGGGCTGATCACGAGCGCATCCGGGCACCGTTTGGGGCGAGCAGAGGCGCTGTGGGGTCGTGCAGTTCGTGAGCCATCGCCAGGATCCCAGCAACTCCTGGGCCAGCGGGGCTGGTCGAGCGACTTCAAGGAGTTGAGGCCAGCCGGCACCGAGCCGAGCGACCGGGTCCATCATAATGACGGGGGGGTTCGTTCAATACGGAGAAGGCGCTGGGCGCCGGACGCGCTCCACGAATAGGAGGCTCCTCATGCCCTACGACCCGAACAACGTCTTCGCCCGCATCCTCCGCGGGGAGATTCCCGCCCACACGATTCTCCAGGACGCCCACACGCTCGCGTTCATGGACGTGATGCCGCAGGCCCCCGGGCACGCGCTGGTGATCCCGAAGGCACCCGCCGAGAGCCTCTTCGACCTCGACCCGGACGTGCTCGCAGCGACGATCCGGAGCACGCAGCGCGTCGCGAAGGCCGTGCGCTCGGTGTTCAACCCGCCGGGCGTGATGATCGCCCAGCTCAACGGCGCCGGTGCCGGACAGACGGTGTTCCACCTGCACTTCCACGTCATTCCCCGCTACGACGGCGCGGACTTCCACATCCACGCGCGCGGCATGGCCGACCCGGGTGTCCTGGCAGAGCAAGCCGCTCGGCTACGGGCGGCGCTCGGCTGACCCGGACTGGGAAGCAGCGTGCATCACGCCCGCGGCAGGCTTCGAAACAGCGGGCGGTTGGCCGCGTAGACCCGCTTGAGCAGGACCAGCCGCTCCCTGTAGAGCCCGACGTTCGCCGGAACGGGCTGGATCGGCCGCCCAGCCTGGATCCGGGCCGCGAGCAACCGGATGTCGGACGCCGGCTGCGCGGTGGATCGTGCAGCCCCCGGCCTCCTGCTCGTGGACTCCTACTGGTACACGTACCTGGCGAACGAGATCGCTCTCGGTGGGGAGCGCGCGCGCCTCGTGGCGCTCGCAGCTCTGTTCCCGAGGCCCGATCTCACGCTCCACGTGGAGCTTGCCCCGGAGGTGGCCGTGGAGCGCAAGGGAGGCGTGTACTCGCCCTACGAGTGCGGCCTCCGCAGCCCGGCCCACTTCGTGGAGTTCCAGTGTTGATCACCGCGCCCATCGTGAAGACCCTCATCGCCGGGGACGCACCCCGGGTCACCACGCTCGATGGGACCCGACCGCCGGGCGCGCTGCTCGCCCAGGCCCTCGATGCCGTCCGCGCGGTGATGCCATGAGGAAGGTCACCTTCATGGGCATCGACGGGAGCGGGAAGACCACCCTGCTCGCGTTGAAGAAGGCGATCGGTGAAGCCGCGTCGTTCCTGCACTCGCCGGACTTTCACGAGATCCCCGGCTTTGCCGGGGCCGAGGAGTCGCGTGCGCTCACGGGGTTCTCGCGGCTGGCGGACGCCTACGCCGACCCGGGGCTCAAGCTCACGTCGCTCTACCTGCGGATGTGCCTTTTTGGCGAGGCAGAGGCGCACCTCGCCTCGACCGAGCGCCGGAACACGCTCTGCATCGAGCGCCACGCGCTGATCGACTCGCTGACCTACCTCCCGGTGTACATCGCAGCCATGAAGCGTAGCGGCCTCCGGGCTGGGGACTCCGCGTTCGTGATGCTGCAGATCGGGAACAGACACCCCGTCGTCTTCCAGGCGGTGCATGCGGCGCTTGCACGCCGGGACCGGCGGTTGGGCATCGACACGCCCACGGTGGGCAGCGCGGCCGAGGAACATCGTCTCGATGGTGTCCGACTCGACCTGCGAGAAGTCTTCGTTTGTGACGATCGTGAAGCCGTCGTCGTGAATATCCGTGATCCGTCCCGCGAAGATCCGGCCCTCGACCACCATCAAGACCGGCGGCCGGCGGTCCTCGTGGAAGAAAACACGCGTCTTGCCGTGCTTCCGGGCGCTCACGGGGCCACCCCCGGCTTCGGCTTGGGGAGGGTCCGCGCTGCCATGGCCTCATCAGGGAGAAGGGAAACGGAGGCAAGACGCACGCGGCCTGCCCAAAAGGGCAATAGGTAACAGCATCTGTAACCGCCTTCACCGGGAGCTGCCCCTGGACTGCGACATCGCCTTCGTCGAGAGCCTCACGGCCCCAGCCGCCTCTGCAGCGCCGCAGGTCTCGCGCGGACAAGCCACCAGCGAGGTCGGTGCCGCAGTCACGCTGCTCTCCGCGCACACCCCCGCCGAGTGGTGGCGCGTGCTGTCGACCCCCGAGACCGCCGAGGAGTGGCTCCCCGTCGACCTCGGCGTGAAGCGCGTCGAGCGCCTCGACCCCACGCACATCTTCCAGGCGATCGACATCCCGATCCTGATGGGGATGGCGCACTTCGCCCGCCAGACGGTCGTACAGGTCCGCTGGGACGAGCACGAGTCCCGCCTGCGGAGTTGCTGGACTTCCGACGATCCCGCGCGGTGGGCGGCAGCCACTGCTGGCTACGACACCGGCGCCGCCTGGCAGACCACGGCCACCGGGGGCTGGAACGTGACCCCCGCCGCGGGCGGCTCGATCGCGACCTACCGCGTGTGGGCCGACGTCCAGACGGTGATCCCCGGGCTGCAATCCTGGGCGATGGCGCGGTCGCTGCCGAGCATGATCGTAGCCTACGACGCGAGGGTGGGGGCGTTGGCGGGGTCGAAGTAGGATCCCGCGGTCGCGGCCGCCTCGGACCGGGCCACAGCCGTCGGTAGGTCGGTGCCGAGCTCCGGAAAGCGGCCCGAAACCGGCCATCATCCCCGAGGAACGCGCGATCCCACTGGTACAGCGTCTCCGAAGCGGCGCACCATCTCGGCGGGGGCCACCTCGAGGATCGGGAGGTGGAACACCTGCCCCTCCACGTGGTTCGCCATGGTGTGCATCACGGCTGCGTCGTGACGAGCGGCGCCCCCCCGTAGGTCAGGCTACGATATGCACGATGCCCGCCGGAGCTGGCCGGATTTCGGAGTCGCCCGACCGGGTCGTGTGTATCGTCTGCCCGTGCCCGGCCTGATCTTCGCTCTTTGCCTCTCGACGCAGTCCGCCCATGCGGGGGATCCCTCGACGGAAGAGGTGTCCAGGCCGGATCCGCAGGAGGGCAGTCCGGCGGCAGCTCCGGGCCTGGACTCCACGCCCCCGGCAGTCGAGCCGATCCTGCCCGTCCTCCTCTCCCAGCTCCCGGGCAACTACCCGCCGGCGGCGCTCCTGGCGGGAAAGGAGGCTGCGGTCTTGTTGGAGATCGATGTAGGGGAGGACGGCAGGGTCATCGGTGTGCGTGTCGTCGAGCCCGCAGGGGACGGCTTTGACGAGGCGGCGGTGCAGGCTGCCCGCGGGTTCGTGTTCGAGGCCGGGCGTGACATCACCGGCGCGCCGACCGAGGCGCGGATCCTCTACAGGTACCGGTTCAGCGTGGCTCGTGCGGCTCCGCCGTCGATCGAGGGAGTCGTGCGCGACACCAGCGCAGACCTTCCCTTCCCGGGGCTGGACATCCGCGTCGTCGGCGCGGACGGCACGGTCGCGTGGGCCGTGACCGATGACGAGGGCCGCTTCACCGTGTCTGGCCTGCCGCCAGGCACCTGGACGATCCTGGCTGAGCCGCCTGGCCACGTGGCGCTCGCCACCCCCGTCGTCGTAACGGATGGCGTGGTCACCCAGGCCAGCCTGCGCGCGGAGTCGAAAGCGGAGATCACGGCGGACCGGACCGTCACGGTCACGGCGGATCGACTGTCGGCGGAGCTGACGGAGCGAACCCTGTCGCAGGAGGAGGTTCGGTTTCTCCCTGGAACAGGGGGTGACGTCGTGAAGGCGGTCCAGAACCTGCCCGGCGTGGCTCGTGCGCCCCTGGGTGTCGGACAGCTCATCATCCGCGGCACGGCGCCCGAAGACTCGGCCTACTTCCTCGATGGCGCCAGCATCCCGATCGTCTTCCACTTCTCCGGGCTCTCGACGATCCTGAACGGTGATTTCATCTCCGAGGTCGCCTACCTGCCGGGAAACTACGGCGCCCGGTACGGCCGGGCCCTCGGAGGCCTCGTCGACCTGCGCACGAACGATGTCGTACCGGAAAAGTCCGGGGGGTACGTCTCGCTGGACCTGTTCCAGGGCACCGCGTGGGTGGAGCAGAAGGTCGGGAAGGACACCGTGCTCGAGTTCTCGCTACGACGATCCTGGATCGACGCGGTGTTGAGCCCCGTGCTCTCCAACTCCGGGGCGACCTTCCGCGCGCCCCGCTACTGGGATGCCCAGGCGCGGGTCTACCACCGCATGAAAGGCGGCGGCTCCGTCGATGCGCTGGCGTTGTTCTCCGACGACCGCTTCAGCGTGGTCGGGAGCGCTGGCGACGGCGTTGCAATCGGGCTCACGACCACGTTCGGCAAGTTGCGGGCCCGATGGCTGCAGCCGCTTCCACACGGGTGGCGAAACGAATTGACGCTGATCGGGGGCCCGGAGGACCAGTCCTTCGCGTTCGACGGGGATCCCGAGGCAGCCTACGAGCGGCGTGTGGGGTTCGGCGTGCGGGAGGAGCTGGTGCAGGCGGTCACGCCCGAGCGGGCGGTCGGCTGGCGCCTGGGGGCTGACCTGCAGGGTGGGCGGGACAGCTTCCTGTACAACGTGGTGGCGTTCAGCCCCTACGAGTCCGATGCCACCTGGCTCTTCGCGCCCGCGCTCTACGTCGAGCCGACGTTTCGTCTCGGCCCGGTCTCCCTGACCCCCGGCCTGCGGGGTGACGCGAAGATCTATGACTTCGGCCAGGCCTATGCCGCGTTCGACCCCCGATTGAGCGCACGTGTCCTGGCCGGACCGACGTCCGTGGTCAAGGCGAGCGTCGGCCGGTATTCGCAGTTCGCGACCACCCGCCAGGTCTCCCCCGGCGGGGATGGCACGCCCGACCTCGTGCCCGAGTGGTCCCTGCAATCGAGCCTGGGGCTGGTCCAGCAGCTCCCGCTCGGGCTCTCGGTCGAGGCCACCGCGTTCTACAACCGGCTGTATGACCTTGTCGTAGGCCGCGAGGACCGGTTCAAGTTCTTCACCGGGCCCCCACCCGTCGGGCCGTTCGACGCGGGGGAGTACGCCAACGCCGGCACGGGGCGCGTTTGCGGCGCGGAGCTGCTCCTGCGCCTGTCGGCGAACAAGACCTTCGGGCTCGTCGCAGCCACCTTCTCCAACTCCGTGCGGTACGGCCGGGATGGGGAGCAGAGCTTGTTCGAGAACGATCAGCCGTATGTGCTGAATGCGCTCGCGTCGCAGGAGCTTCCGAAGCGATGGCGGATCGGCGTTCGCGGGCGCGTGTCGGCGGGCGATCCGTACACTCCCGTGGTCAACCGGGTGTACGACATGCAGGGTCGCGCCTTCATCCCCGTGTACGGCGAGACCGACAGCGCGCGGCTCCCGGCGACCTGGTCGGTGGACCTGCGTGTAGACAAGGAGTGGCAGTTCAAGAAGTGGGCGTTCACGACCTACCTGGACCTTCAGAACGCCTTCAACGTACAGAACCCCGAGGTCATGTCGTGGACCTACGACTACTCGGAGGAGGCGCCAATCTCCGGCCTGCCGGTCATCCCCGCGATCGGGTTTCGAGGTGAGCTTTGAACAGGTGGATCGCCCTTTCGAGCGGCCTCTTGATCGGGTGTGGGGGTGCCAACGAGGAGACCCTCGTCGATGAGCTCCGCGTGATGGACATCGTCGCGGATCCGCCCGAGGTTGCACCGGGCGCGGAGGCGACGCTCACGACGACCGTCGCGGACCCACTGGACGTCGCCCCGGACATCCTGGTGTGGACCTGCACCAACCTCGGCGATGGATGTCTGGAGGCTTCTGACCCTGCACAGGGCACCACGGTCGGGACGCTGACGGAGGGCCAACTGGTCACGCCCGTGTTCGCGCCTGCTGCGCTCGCCGCCGTTGTCGCAGATGGGACGACGGTGCTCCCCGTGCTCGTGTGGGCGCTGGCGTGCGCCCCTGGCGCCTGTCCACCCATCGATCTGGCGGCGATGCCCCCGGAATCCGGATCGGCGGATGCCGACACGCTATCAGCATTCCTCGCCGACCCGTTCACCGGGGCCAGGGACCTGCCCCTGGCTGGGACCTCGCTCGCCTTCTCCCAGCTTGGGGTGTCGATGCGCAGTGAGCCGGTCACCAACCCGGTGATCCTCGCCGGGAACGATGCGCCCGAGGTGGGCGTTGGGGACAGCCTCGATCTCACGTTCGACGTCGAGGCCGAAGGCCCGACCTTCGCGTACGGATACACGACCCTCGGCGGGTTCGACTCGGCAGAGTACGACGTGGTCGATGGATCGGTCACGTTGACCTGGTACGGCTCGGAGGAGCCCGGGACGGCCGACCTCTGGATCATCGTCAATGGGGAGGAGGGTGGCAGCGCGCTCTGGCACGCGCAAGGCACGGTGCGGTAGCCGTGTTGCCCCCCCACAGCAGGGCCTGGGGCATCCTCGGTGTCCGCACTACTTCTTCCTGCCCACCAGGATGAGCACGACCCCGCCCACCACCGCGATCGCCCCGAGCAGCGGCGGGATGTCGACCGACTTGTGCTTGGTCACAGAGATCTGCAACGGGCCTGCGTCCACGACCTTGTCCGGGTACGCGATGCGAAAGCCGCCATACACCAGTCCGAGGATTCCGAGCGCAACGAGGATGATGCCGGCGATTTTCATGCCCACGGTGTAAGCACGTCAGGCTCGGCGGCGCGGGATGGCGGCGAATCAGGGGAACGGAGGCATGTCACGTTACGGTGCACCACAAGGTGTCGGATGCTCAAGCTCCCAGTTCACGGCATGATTTGGGCTCTCGCGCTCGGCGGTTGCCAGCCGAAGGTGGCGTGCGGTGCCGGCACCCACCTCGAGGGCGACGCGTGCGTCGCGGATGACGCGGACACCGACACCGACACCGACACCGACACCGACACCGACACCGACACCGGGTCGCGAAGCTACACGGTCTGCGACGACGGCGTGGCACCCTACACCACGCTGCAGGATGCCGTGGATGCCGCTTCGGACGGGGACACACCTTCGTGAACCCAGGTACGGACAACGCCTACAACGGGCTCGCATCGAACCGCTACGTCCACATCGCGATGTATTGGGAGGACGACGACTCCCCACGAGACGACGCGGACGGACCGACCTCGGAGATTCAATGAGCACCCTCTGGATGATGTGGTTGGCCTGCCACCGCCCCGGCCCCGATGACTCCGGCGGCTCGGCCGATTCTGCGGACACTGCGGCGGATTCGAACGCGCTGGCATTCAGGGACATCGTCTCGGTTGGGGAGGAGATCCGAAGGGGGCCAGACCCCTGTTCAGAGGTCGTGGCCTACTTGTACCAGGACGCAAGTGAACTCGAGGCCGGCTTGGCAGAGTGGGCTCCGAATTCGCTCGAACGGGGCAATTTCGACCTCGTTGAGATCGATTGGGGGACCGAGACGGGGATCATCGCATTCCGGGAGTGCAACTTCAGTGGGTTCTCCTTGGAGCTGGTCGCTTCGGAGCGCGCGGATGCCGATGTTCGGTTGTCCTACGTGATCCACTCATACGGTGGCGTGGAGGAGGACATGCGGGCGGTGGGGGTTTCTGCCGTTGAAAGGGGAGACTACGCCGGTACGGTCGTCGACAGCGAACTGGACCTGCCCCAATGAACCCTCGGGGGACCGTCGCGCCCGCGCCTTCAACGTGGCGATCGCCTCCCCCGAGCTGAGCGCGCAGGAAGTGGACGGTCCCCTCGATGCATCCGATGCGCTGAAGCGCGAGCTCGATCGACGGGGCGAGACAAACACGGCAGAGTTGCTGCCCGGCGTGCACTGACCATGTCCGTTCGTTCCTCCTTCTCCCTCGCCGCCGTCCTGACCCTCCTCTCCGGCCCGGCCTTCGCCGGCACGACGACCGCGCCCGGCACGACCACCGCGCCCGGCACGACCACCGCGCCCGCAGCGAGCACCGTCACCGGCGTCGTCAAGACGATCGTGCCCGACAAGCACCTGCTCACCGTCACCGTGAACCAGAAAGACGTCGGATACAGTCTCGGCACCGTGCCCCTGGACCCGGCGATCAAGGTCAGCACAAGCGTGGACGTGACACTCGCTGGTGCCACGGTCACCAAGGTCGCGGTGCATCACGCGGCCTGACCGGGAAGCGTGATCAGCCGCCGCCCTCGCGTCAAGGCGCAACGGGCGGCGGCTCTTCGGGCCCAGGGGAGCCGCTCAGAAAGGGAGCTCCACCCCACCCGTCACCGCTGGGCCGGCCGCCGGCGGGGGCTTGGCCGCCCCATGGCTCTGGATCAGCTCCATCAGCTTCGGGAGCGCCGTGTTCACCACCATGGTGGCGACCGACGGAGAAAGACCGGTCTTCTGCGCGACGAACTGCACGACCGGCGCGGCGATCGCGCTCACCGTCGCCCCGCCGCCCCCCGCCGGGGCCGCGCCGCCACCGAGCAGGCCGCCAGCGAGCGCACCCAGACCGCCTCCTGCACCACCCAGCGCGCCCGCCAGCCCCGCGGCGCCCCTCGAGCCACCTCCCTGGACGGCGAGGTGCTGCATCGCTCCCTCGGCAGTGGCTGTCACCGCCGCCTGCGCGGCAGGGCCATCCAGGCCCTTGTTCTTGAGCTGACCGAGCACATCGGCGCCCGCAGCGGACCCCAGGAATTGACCGACAAGCATGTTGAGCATGGACGTTCCCTCGACAAGTGTGGATTGGGTACGCAGCGCAGCCACAGACATGGCCGCACTGCAACGTGACGCCGGGGCTTCGTCAACCCGGGCCACAGGTATCTATGCACCGACCTCGACTCGTCACGGCTGTCGTGCTCCCAGGTTTCGCAGACGGGGGACAGAGCCAGCCATGTGGTAGTCTCTGAACCCCCGGAGCTTTCATGCTGAGCCTGCTGTTCTGGGCCGCGTCGGCCCATGCCATCTCCCGCGACGAGGTGATCGCCCGCGCAGAGGCCTGGGTCGCCGCCAACGTCGAGTACTCCTGGGACCCCTGGTACACCGACCCGACATCGGGCGAGTGCTGCTACCGCACCGACTGCTCGGGGTACGTCTCTGCGGTGTGGGGGCTCACGCCACCCGGGAACACCACCTACTCGTTCGCGGGCGGGGTGTGGGACGACGGCGTCTCCTACGTCATCGACGGCGCGGATCTTCAGCGCGGCGACGCCCTGAACTCGCCTGGGGACCCCGACGCCGGCACCGGTCACGTGATGCTCTACGCTTCGGGCGACTACTACTCCGGCTACGTCGAGGTCTACGAGGAGTACGGCTTCGGGCACGTCGCCACGCATCACTGGGTGTACTTCGACCCGGGGGAATACCTCCCGATCCGCTACACGGGGATCGAGGATTGCGCACCCGAGGCGTGTGACCTGATGGACAACGACTGCGACGGCCTCGTCAACGAGGACTACGTGTGCGAGATCGCCGCGGCGCCGGCGTTCGACGCCTCGCGCCACGACAGCGGCACGAGTACGGACGTCGACGGGGACGGCCTCGCAGACCTCTGCGGTCGCAACGCGGACGGCTACCGCTGCGCGCGCGCGGCCGGCCTGGGGTTCGTCGAGACCGAGGTGCTGTCCTATTTCAGCGACACCAACGGGTTCAACGACTTCGCCAACTCATCGACGGTCCGCACGGCGGACGTCAACGGCGACGGGCTGGCCGACGTCTGCGGGCGCCACGACACGGACGGGTTCCGGTGCTTCCTGTCGGACGGGAGCCGGTTCGGCACCGTGGTGCAGGGCCCGATGATGACCGACGCCAACGGGTGGGCGGACCTCTCGAACTACGCCACGCTGCGCATGGGTGACGTCAACGGCGATGGCAAGGACGACCTCTGCGCCCGCGGCGACGTGACCTTCGACTGCTGGCTCTCCGACGGCGTCGCGCTCAACCCTTCCACCTACAGCGTGCCGCTGCCCGACGCGTACGGCATGGACCAGGTGCAGTACTACGACACCATCCGCCTCGCAGACGTCAACGCCGACGCGTTGCTCGACCTCTGCATCCGCGGTCCCAACGGGCTGGCCTGCTACCTGAACAACGGGAGCAACTTCTCGACGGAGGTGGACGGGCCTGGTCTCGCCGACGCCTACGGCTGGGGTCAGGTGCAGTACTACTCGACGATCGAGGTGCCGGACATCAACGGCGACGGGCGCGCCGACGCCTGCGTGCGGGGGCCGGACAGGATGTACTGCTGGCCATCGACCGGCGTCGGCTTCGGGGACACCATCGAGGGCCCCGGCCTGCCGGACGCCTACGGCTGGGGGAGCATCCAGTACTACTCCACCCTCCGTTGGGCCGACATCGACGGAGACGGCGCGGACGACCTCTGCGCGCGCGGCGCAGACCAGATGTACTGCTGGCGCTCACTCCACACCTCGTTCGGGGATGCGATCCCCGGCCCGCCGCTCTCCGACGCCGCGGGATGGACCGACCACTCCAACTACGCCACCATCGCGCTGGCTGACCTCAGCGGCGATGGCCGCGCGGACCTGTGCGCCCGGGGGGACAGCGGCATGGTCTGCTGGCTGTCGGACGGCGCCAGCTTCACCGACCAGGTCGTTGGCCCGGGCTGGGGAGACCCCCAGGGCTGGGGCTCCCTCGAGGCCTACGACACCATCGCGTTCGCCGGCGGCGTCGTGACGAGCGGCGCCGACACCGCCGCAGGGGACACCGGCGGCGGTACCGGAGACACCGGCCCCGACTCCGGCGCCCCACTCGGGAGCCCGCACGGCTTCGGACCGCCGCCGACCGGGTGTGGGTGCACGGGTGCCGGCGGCCACGAACAGCTCGCAATGCTCGCGCTGGCGGGGCTCGCGGCGCAGCGCCGCCGGAGCCGCGGGGCGATGTAATGGACACCACGACTGCGGGGAATATGCAATCGAAAGCGCCTGTTTTCAAGCAGTTGGGCTTGCCCTCACGGGTGCACGTGGAGTACGCACGACCCATGCGTGCACCCTGTTTCCTCGCCCTCGCGCTGCTGACGACCGGCTGTGACCACCAGTGCGGTGGCCTGCACGAACCGTACTGTCGTGATTTCGATTCGCCGACCGACTCCGGCGACTCCTCGGACTCCGGCGGCCCGCCGGACGCTCCGGGGCCGAACTACGCGAGCGGGGAGCAGCCGGTTGGGGACACGCTCGCGGGCCAGGTGAGGTTCGCGATGGACGTCGCGAATGAGGAGGGCTTCGAGGTGCTCGGACTGATCGGGGCAAGCTGCGCGCCAGTGGACGCCGAGACAGGAAGCTCTGCCGGCGCCTACTGCCTCGTGTCCCTGTACGGCTCCTCGAACAACTCGTACGTGCTGTGCCGGATGGGCATGGGCGGGGACCACTGTGAGCAGCGCACCCAGGCGTGTGGCAACACCCCGCTGAGCGACTGGAAGATCGACAGCTCGGATCTGCCTGCGCTGCTCGACGTGTGGCCCGGCGACGACTGGGTGGCGGTCACCACGTTGAGCCAGGCCCGGTCGCAATGCTCGATCAACGTCAACGGCGACCCGCACATCCCCGACGACCTCGCCGGATTGCGCGCCGGCGTCTTTGTCTATGGCTTCTCCGACGGGACTCAACCCGGGCTCTTCGCATCCCTGGATGGACAGACGGGCGAGGTGTGGTACCCGTAGGCGGCGTCCCGGGGATGTCCAAATCCTCCCGAGCTCTGGCGCCCACGCCGCCCTGCACGGCCGATTCAGCCGGATGGCCGAAACTCAGCGGCGAAAAGCGGACTTCGCGCGCCGGGCGAACGGTGTAGCTTGTGGGGGATGGAGGGGTCCAGCCGCGGTTCGACCCGCGACCTCCGGGCCCTCCCTGACGACCCCGGAGATCGATCCATGAACTCCCTGATCCCGATGCTCGCCCTGCTCACCGCGTGCGGTGGGCCGGACGCCCCTCGCCTCGCCGACGACTCGGCTCCGCTCGTTGCATCCTGCGCCGAAGGCGAGGTCCTGGACGGCGACGCCTGCGTGCCCGAGGCGTGTGGAGTCGGGACGTGGGGCACCCTGCCGGTCGACGAGAACACCGTGTACGTCGATGTCACGGCTGCTGTTGACGGCGATGGCTCGGAGTTCGCGCCGCTGACGTCGATCCAGGCGGGGGCGGACCTCGCAGGCGATCGGGGCGGAGGGCTGGTCGCTGTGGCGGCGGGGACGTACGTCGAGGTGGTCGCGATGAACAGCGGGCACGACGGGGTGGTGCTCGCGGGGCGGTGCAGGGATCTGGTGACCATCGATGGGAGCGAGGGCGGGAAGAGTGACCCGGCGCTCGTGATCGACGGAGGTCGAAAGCTGCCGGAGATCGGGGTGGAGGGGGTGACGGTCACAGGGGGGCGGCAGACCGGAGCGTGGGTGAACTCCGCAATGGTCTCGCTGCACGCCAGCGACTTCCGCCAGAACGCGGAGATCGGGATCCTGGTCACCGGGGGGGAAACGACCCTGGACGGCGTCGGCGTGTATGACACGGAGCCGGATCGGCAGGGGAACCTCGGGAGGGGCATCGACGTCGAGGGAGGCGCGGCGCTCATCGCCACGGGATGTACGATCCAGGGGAGCACGGAGCTTGGCGTGCTCGCGTTCGGCGCCGGGACGAGCGTGGAGCTGTCGGACACCCAGGTGTTGGACACCCTTCCGAACACGGAGAACGAGTTTGGGTTCGGCATCGATGTCGAGGACGGCGCAACGCTCATCGCCACTCGGTGCAGGATCCAGGGGAGCACCTGTACCGGGATAGTCGCGACGAATCCCCGGACGGATGTCCAACTCGTGGAAACGGAGGTCCTCGACACCGGCCCTACGCCCGGTGGGCTGTACGGGTTCGGGATCAGCGCCAAGGACAGGGCCACGCTCACGGTCACCGACGGCACCGTGCAGGGAAACTCGAGCGCAGGTGTGCTCGCGGACAGCGGCGGCACGACCGTCCATCTGACGCGCACGGTCGTGTCGGGCACGCTCCCGAACCCAGACGGCACAGGCGGGCGCGGAGTCAACGTCCAGGGGGGCGCCGCGCTCACGGCCTCCGACTGCACGATCCAGGGGAACACCGAAGTGGGTGTGCTCGCGACGAGCGAGGGCACGAGCGTCACGCTCGAAGGCTGTGAGGTGCTGGACACCCTGCAACGATCCGGGGGGACCGCCGGCCATGGGGTCGAGGCGACGGGTGGTGCGGCGCTCACGGCGTCGGAATGCGTCATCCGGGGAAACATCGACATGGGCCTGAGCGCCGCAGACGACGGAACCACCGTCGACCTGATGGACAGCGCAGTGCTGGACACGCTCCCGAGCAGCGACGGCAGCGGGGGGCGCGGGATCAACGTCCAGTCCGGCGCAATCGTCAACGTCACCGGCAGCACGATCGAGTCCAACACGGAGGTGGGGGTGCTCGCCGGGGGACCGGGCGCGACGGCTGCGCTCGTCGACACGCAGGTGCTGGGCACCCTGCGGGGTCGAAACGCCGCATCTGCAGTCGGTGTTTCGGCGCAGGACGGTGCTCTCGTCTCGGCGAGTGGAGGGGAAATCTCGCGGGAGGCGGGCCCTGGGGTCTATGTGGCGCCGCTGGGGCAGGTGCAGCTCTCCGACGTCGAGATGGTGGGCAACGCCTTCGCCGGGATCGTGGTGGCAGGCGGCAGTCTCGAGATCTCGGCGTCCACCGTCACGGGCACGCTCCCCGACCCCGAGTGGGGCGGCGGATTCGGTGTCTACGCGTCGGACTCCTTCGGTGCCGGGACGATCAGGCTCCTCGACTCCACGATCGGCCCCCACGACTACGCCGCCATCTGGCTCGATGGCCACGGCAGCTACGACATCGAAGGCAACACGCTCTCCGGCAGCGTCGGCGTGAACGACCACGGCACCACGATCCACGGCAACGCCGTCTTCGCCGAGAACGGCGTGACCGCCTGGGACGAGGAGGGCGAGACCGGCCTCCTGCTCGCCGACAACACGTTCAGCGAAGCGTCCGAGATCGGCGTCCTGCTCCACGGCGCATCAGCCACGCTGACAGGCAACGTCTGGTCGGGGAATGCCGTGGATCTCCGCCAACAGCTCTGCGACGGCCCCGATCACGTCCACGGCGACTTCACGAGCGACGACGGAACGGTCACGAACGACGACGCCACGCCGCTCACGACGGACGATCGGGCGGGCATCCCGACCACCGTCGTCTGCCCCGCCGCCAACGTGCTGGTCTCCGACATCGTTTTCACGACGATATACCTTCCGGAAACGGAGACCGATCCATGAGCTCGATCCTGTTCGTACTTCTTGCGTGCCACGACCCGGACGTCGGTCACCCCGGCGACGACTCGGCTCCACCCGCCGCGTCCTGCGCCGAGGGCGAGGTCCTGGACGGCGACGTGTGCGTCGCCGAGGCGTGCGGGGTGGGAACGTGGGGCAACCTGCCCGTCGACGGGAACACCGTGTACGTCGATGTCGCGGCTGCGGTGGACGGCGATGGTTCGGAGTCCGCGCCGCTGACGTCGATCCAGGCGGGGGCGGATCTCGCAGGCGATCGCGGCGGGGGGTTGGTCGCTGTGGCCGCGGGCACGTACGTCGAGGTGGTCGCGATGGACAGCGGCCACGACGGGGTCACGCTGGCGGGGAGGTGCAGGGAGCTCGTCACCATCGATGGGAGCGAGGGCGGGAAGGATGACCCGGCGATTGCGATCATCGGGGGGCGGAAGGCGCCGGAGATCGGGGTGGAAGGGGTGACGGTCACGGGAGGGAGGTACTCGGGGGTGTGGGCAGAGGCGGCGACCCTGTCCATGAGCCGCTGCGACTTTCGACAGAACGCCATCATGGGGCTGTTCGCCCTGGGGGCCGATGTCGCGCTCACCGACGTCGGCGTGTACGAGACCGGCACGGACGAGCGTGGGCGCTACGGTCGGGGCATCGGGATCGAGTCCGGGGCGAGGCTCACGGCGACGAACTGCACGATCCAGGGCAACGCCGAGGTCGGCGTCTTCTCGGCCAACGCGTCCGGCTTCGGAACCGAGACCTCGCTCGACGACACGGACGTCCTCGACACGGTGGGCACGGGCATCGAGGTCACGGACGGCGCCGCCCTGACCGCCAGCGGCTGCACGGTTCAGGGGAACGCCGAGTTCGGCGTGTTGGCCCTGGACGCCGACACCACGGTCGACCTCGTGGACACGTCGATCCTCGACACGTCGGCCGCCGAGGGAGGCGGCAACGGCGACGGCGTGTGGGCCCAGGACGGCGCGGCGGTGACCGCGACCGGCTGCACCATCCAGGGGAACAACGAGTGGGGTGTTTTCGCGGGAAATCACGACGCCGACGCACCGACCACCACGGTCGTCCTGGTGGACAGCCGCGTGCTGGACACGCACCCACGCGGCGACGGCTCGGCTGGCGATGGCATCATGGTCCTCTCCGGCGCGACCCTCACCGCGACCGGCTGCGTCGTCCAGGGCAACGCGGAGGCCGGGGTGTTCGCGTCGGATGAAGGCGGCGGCGGGGTCGCCGTGGACCTGAGCAGCACCGAGATCCTCGACACGCTCCAGAGCGCCGAGGGACACAGCGGTCGCGGCCTCGATGTGCAGCTCGGCGCCGTCCTGCGAGCGAGCCTCTGCACGATCGAAGGGAACGCCGAGGTGGGCGTCGTGGCGCACGACGAGGGCACGACGGTCGACCTGGTCGACTCCGCGATCCGGGGCACCCGGCGGGGCCGGACCACCGGGTTCGCGCTCGGCCTGGCTGCCCAACGCGGGGGGCTCCTCACCGCCACCGGCACCGAGGTCTCGGGTACGGAGGGCCCCGGGGTCTACGCCGTCTCGGGCGGGCGCGTGGAGCTGGACGGCGGTGTCCTCAGCGGGAACGGCTTCGCCGCCGCCGTCGTGTTGGATGGGTCGTTGGTCCTCGACGGAACCACCCTCGCCGACACCACGCCGGATGACGAGCATGGGGGCGGGTTCGGCGTCTTTGCCTCGTCCGTCTTCGGCTCCCCAACCCTGAGGCTCTCCGACTCCACGATCGGCCCCCACGACTACGCCGCGGTCTGGCTCGACGGCGCTGGCAGCTACGACATCGAGCGCAACGTGCTCTCCGGCAGCGCCGGCGTGAACGACCACGGCACCACGATCCACGGCAACGCCGTCTTCGCCGAGAACGGGGTGACCGCCTGGAACGAGGCCACCGCCACCGGCCTCCTGCTCGCGGAGAACACGTTCAGCGACGCCTCGGAGATCGGGGTGCTGCTCCATGACGCGTCGGCAATGCTCACCGGCAACTCCTGGTCGGGGAACGGCACGGATCTCCGCCAACAGCTCTGCGACGGCCCCGATCACGTCCACGGCGACGTCACCAGTGAGGACGGAACGGTCACCAACGACGACGCAACGCCGCTCACGACGGAGGATCTCGCGGGCATCCCCAGCACCGTCGTCTGCCCCACGGCCAACGTGCTGATCTCCAGCATCATGTTCACGTCGTTGTACTTGCCGGAGACCGAAACCGCCGAGTAGCCGGCGATGTCCGACGCTGCGGGCCGGTTACAACACCCATTGGCCATTTGCTTCCTTCCCCCCGGGATTCCAACGATGCGAAACGCGCTCCTCGCCCTCCTGCTCCCCCTGCTGGCCTGCACGGACAAGCCGGTCGACAGCTCCGATGACACCGCGTCCGATGCGGACACCGACACCGACACCGACGCCGACTCGGATGCGGACACCGACTCGGACACCGACACCGATGCGGTCGCGCCGCCCTGCGCGGGCGGGACCTGGGGCGACATCGACAGCGCCCAGGTGGACGGTGCGATCCACGTGTGGGCGGGGGCGGACTCCGGCGGGGACGGATCCGGCGCCCACCCGTTCCAGACCCTGGACGACGCGCTGACCGCATCCCGGCAGAAGGGGGCGTCCAGGCTGATCGCGGTCTGGCCGGGCACCACCTACTCCTCCTTCCTCGATCTCTCGAGCGCCCAGGGGGACGATGGTCTGGCCATCCAGGGCTGCAGCGCCGCCGAGGTGACCATCGAGGCGGTCGGCACGACGAGCCCCGTGATCAAGGTGTCGGAGGCGTCCGGCGTGGACCTGCGCGGGTTGACCCTCTCCGGCGGCAAGCGCGGGCTCTGGGTCTGGCAGGGTGCGACCGTCACGCTCACGGACATCGAGGCGATCGGCAATCGGAATGTGGGCATCATCATCGACGGGGTGGCGACCACTGCGGCGTTCTCCCACGTGGTGGTCACCGACCCGCTCGTCAATGGGGACGCGGGGGGCTTCGGGATCCAGGTCCAGAACGCGCTCGTTGCCATGGACGACGTGGAGGTCACCGGCGCAACCGAGGACGGGATCGTGGTCACCGGGATGGACGCCTCGGCCACCATGAACGACGTACGGGTGACGGGGACGTCCGTCGACGTCAACGGGGAGTTCGGTCGCGGGATCATGGTGCAGGAGCGCGCCAGCGTGAGCATCCAGTTCGCCACCCTGTCCGGCAACGCGGATGCTGGGCTCTTCGGGCTGGGGGCATCCGTCGTCGAGCTCGCGGACGTGACGGTGTCGGACACCCTCGGGGCGAAGCTGCCGGGGAGCGAGGACACCAGCGGGGACGGCATCGTCGTGTCCGATGACCCCGCAAATGGGCCCTACCAGACCGACGCCTTCACCGGGAGCGCAGACCGGGTCACGATCGATGGCTACGAACGAGCGGGCGTGCTGCTGTCCGGGAGCGGCCTCGCCTTCACCACGCTCTCGCCGTTCATCATCTCGGGCCACACCGGTGCGGTCGACGACCCCGGCGCCGGTGAGCCCGTGGTGCAGAGCGAGGCGACCCTGGTGAGCGACGATGCCTATGTCACCCTGGACGTGGCGGTGCCGTTCACACCCGACCCAGCCCCGACGGATGCGCTCGAACCCTGATGGGCCCCGGCCGCACCGTCGGATACCCGGGTGGGATGTCCACCCTCCTGCTCGCCCTCTCCCTCCTCGCCTGCACCGGCAAGCACGCCGACGACTCGAACGTGGCCCAGGCCGACGCCGACACGGACTCCGACACGGACTCCGACACCGACGCAGATGTCGCCGATGGCCACTACTTCCCCGACGCCGCGCCCTGGTACCAGGAGGTGACGGGCACCCCCGTCGATGCCAGCTCGGCGACCGTGATCGGCTCGCTCCAGGCGGCTGGTTGGGGCAACGGGCGCTTCCAGATCGACTTCTCCCTCGACGTGCTGCAGGCGGACGCTTCGACGCCGAAGCAGGACTTCACGCCCACCAGCGACTTCTACTCGCCCGACTGCGATCAGGTGCCCGTGCCGCTCCCCGAGGGCGGGAACGTGGAGGGGGAGACCGGCTACGCCTGCACCAACGGGGGCGACTGCCACCTGCTCGTAGAGGACCGCGACGACATGCGCCTGTACGAGATGTGGCGGGCGAACGTCGATGACAGCGGAACGTTCTCCGGAGGTTGCCTCGCGGCGTGGGACATGTCGCGGGTGTACGGGGCGGACGGGCGGGGGGAGCAGTGTTCGAGCGCAGACGCCGCCGGCTACCCGATCGCGCCGCTGCTGTTCAGCGCAGATGAGGTGGCCGCGGGCGCGATCGACCACGCGATCCGGTTCATCCTGCCGAACGAGAGCATCCGCGATGGCCAGTTCTTCGCGCCCGCAACCCACGCGACCAACGCGGGCGGTGGGGGCACCGAGGCCGTTCCCTACGGCGCGCGGCTGCGGCTCAAGGCGGACTTCGACACCTCCCGGATCACCGATCCCGACGCGCTCGTCGTCGTCCGATCGCTGCAGAAGTACGGCATGGTGCTGGCCGACGGCGGCAACATCGCGCTGACCGCCCAGGCGGACACCCACACGACCGCAAAGTGGGCAGATCTCTTCGACTCCCACGCGCTCGTCGGGATCGAGCCCCAGGACTTCGACCTCCTTCAGTTGGAGGGCGACGCGACCCCGCTCACGTTCGACTGCGTGCGGACGACCTACTGAGCGCCGGGTCTCCGGGAACAGCGTGAAGGAGGCCGAGGCCTGGACCGATGGCGCGTTCACGCTCACCGGCGACCAGCTCTCGCTCACCTACGATCCCCAGAGCATCGCGTTCACGGGCAGCAGGGACTGATCCTCCCGCGCCGACACCGGCGTTGGGTGGCTGCGCCCGCTCTGGCGTGGGCAACCGCACACCCGGCACGGGACGCATCCAGAATCGTCAAGCTTGTTCGGTGTCTACGGGCCCGCTGGCGTGCCTCTTGCAGCGCCTGGAAGCGTGACCGTCCTCCCCAGCTCAGAGCAGCTCCACGCCGTCCTCGACGTACAGCCGAAGCGGCGCAGGCGCGCGCGTCGAATGGTCTGGATCGGAGCGCTCCTCCTGGCCATAGCAGCTGCGACGGCGGGGTTGGTCGGACTGCGCTCGGCGCCCACGCAGTGGAAGACCGAGGCCGTCGAGACCGGGGATCTCGCCGTGCGAGTGACGGCGGTGGGCACCGTGCAGCCGCGCGAGGTGGTCGCCGTCGGCTCGCAACAGTCGGGCATCGTCGAGGAGGTGCTCGTGGCGGAGAATGACCCGGTGACGGTGGACCAGCCCCTGCTACGGCTCGACACCGAACTGTTGCAGCTCCAGCGGGACGAGGCACGCGCGCAGGTCAAGGCCCTCGAAGCATCCCTCTCGCAGGCGGGCTTCGTCGAGCGCATGGCACAGCAGGGGGCCACCCGGGCCAGCAGCCTGCTCGCCGGGAACGCAGTTCCGCCCGCAGATGCCGAGCAGGCCCTGGCGACCCGGGACCAATCCACGGCGGCCCGGTCGGGGGTGCGGGCCCAACTCCAGGCTGCCCGAACCCGGCTGGCTGTCACGACCGCCAACCTGGATCGCGCGACGGTCCGCTCGCCGATCGCCGGCGTGATCCTCGAGCGGAACATCGATCCCGGGCAGTCCGTCGTCGCCGCACTCCAGGCCGTCACGCTGTTCCAGGTCGCGGCGAGCCTCGACGAACTGCTGGTGGAGGTCGATGTCGACGAGGCCGACGTTCCACAGGTGCATGCCGGCCAGTCGGCGACCTTTGCGGTCTCCGCCTGGCCTGACCGCGACTTCCCGGCCACGGTCTCCAAGGTGCACATCGCGCCCCGCACCAACAGCGGGGTCGTGACCTACCTCGCCGAGCTGCTCGTGCGTAATCCCGACGGCGCCCTGCTCCCGGGCATGACGGCCACCGCCCGGATCTCCGCCGCCGTCCATCCCAACTCCCTCACGGTGCCCCTCGCCGCGCTCCGGTTCGCCCCGAAGGACCTGCCCGCCGATCTCGTGGAGCCCGGCCCCGGGGAGGGTCGCCTGTGGCGGCTGGAGGGAGGCGAACCACACCCCCTCCTGGTGAAGCTCGGCCCGACGGACGGCGTGCGCCAGGCGGTGACAGGGGAGATCCAGCCCGGCGACGCCGTAGTCGTCAGCCGCGGCGTGGCGACGCCGTGACTGCGCTGATGACGCTCGACGACGTCGACCGCGTGTACGGAACGGGCGATGCAGCCGTCCATGCGCTGGCGAACATCGACGTGAGCATCGACCAGCGCGAGTTCGTCGCGTTCATGGGACCGTCCGGCTCGGGAAAGTCGACCTGCCTGAACGTGCTGGGCTGCCTCGACACGCCGACGGCAGGGACCTACCGGTTCCTTGACCGCGTGGTGAACACGCTCGACGGGGAGCAGCGCGCGCTCCTGCGCCGGCACTGGCTCGGCTTCGTCTTCCAGAGCTACAACCTGCTGCCGCGCACGACGGCGCTGGAGAACGTCGAGATGCCCCTCGCCTACCGGGGGGTGAGCATCGCCGAGCGAAGGGAGCGTGCGCGTCAGGCGCTGGCCGACGTCGGCCTGTCCGGCTGGGAGATGCACCTTCCCAGCGAACTGTCTGGCGGGCAGCAGCAGCGCGTGGCGCTCTCGCGCGCGATCGTCACCGAACCGGCGGTGATCCTGGCCGACGAGCCCACAGGCAACCTCGACTCAGCGCGCAGTCACGAGATCCTCCAGCTCCTCTCCCGACTCAACCGGGACCGCGGCATCACCATCGTGATGGTCACCCACGAACCCGAGATGGCCAGCTACGCCTCCCGCATCGTGCGTTTTCGGGACGGGCAGATTGAGGAGGGCAGCGCGTGATCGCGAGCAGCATCGGGCTCGCCCTCCGCCAGCTGGGTCGGAACAAGTCGAGGACCGCGCTCACGTCGTTGGGGATGTTGATTGGGGTCGCCGCCGTCATCTGTTTGGTGGCGCTTGGGCGCGGCGCCACGAAGCGCATCGAGGGCGACCTCCAATCGTTCGGTCACAACCTGTTGTTCGTGGTACCGGGAAACGAGGGGCCCGGCGGTCGCGGTTCGGCAGCCCCCTTTCGGGAGGAGGACGCTCGCGCGCTCGCCCAGATCGCCGGTGTCGCCCAGGTCGCGCCCATCGCCGCCCGCCCGCTGCGGGCGGTGCGTGGCGACCAGGGCTGGCGGACCACCGTGTACGGTGTGACGAGCGACTGGTTTCCCGCGATGGGTTGGACCATCGAGGCCGGTCGCTCCTTCGTTCCCGGTGAGCTTGCCTCGGGAGCAGGCGTGTGCGTGCTCGGGGCCACCGTGGTGACGGAGCTGTTCGGGGCCCAGTCCCCGCTCGGGTTGGACATCCGCGTGGGAAAGTTGGACTGCCGGGTGGTCGGCACGCTGGGGCGGAAGGGCGAGAACACGTTCGGCCAGGACCAGGACGACCTCGTCGTGGTGCCGTTGGCCACGGTGCAGCGGAGGATCACGGGCAACCGCGACGTGGCGACCATCCTCGTGTCTGCCGCAGACGGAGCCGACTCCCAGGACGTGCAGCGCGAGGTGGAGGCGGTCATGCGGGTGCGACGGCACGTGGCCGCGGGCGCCGACCCCGACTTCTTCGTGCGCGACATGGCGGAGGCGATGGGGATCATCGACCGCATCTCGACGATCCTGACGGCCTTTCTCGGAGCGGTCGCCGCTATCAGCCTGCTGGTGGGGGGCATCGGGATCATGAACATCATGCTGGTCTCGGTGACCGAGCGGACCCGGGAGATCGGCATCCGGCTCGCGATCGGCGCGACGGGCCGCGACGTGCTGAACCAGTTCCTCGTCGAGGCGGTGGTGCTCGCGTCGATCGGGGGAACGGCAGGCGTGATCGTCGGCATCGGGGCCTCGATGCTCGTGGCGCGCGGGCTGCACCTGCCGCTGGTGGTGGACCCCGAGGTGGTGTTCCTCGCGTTCGCGGTGTCCGCCACCGTCGGCATCGCCTTCGGCTACTTCCCCGCCCGCCGCGCGGCGCGGCTCGACCCGATCGAGGCGCTGCGGCATGAGTGACTCGCTGGAATCGCGTCCCGAGCGGCCCTCATGTGCCCGCTCGGCCTGGCGCGCGAGCAGGTGGCCGCGCGACGGTTGCCCGCGGGCGCCGGCCGGGTGTACGCTACCCCGGTGCCCGCACTGAAAGACCGGCCCGCCTTCCGCTCCTCCGCCGGCCACTGCACCCGACGTGCGTCCGGATGCTCCGGGGGCCACCTGTGACCGGAGGGCAGGGCGAACTCCTGTTTCTGGCGGGGGAGTTCGCGGCGATCATCGGCGGGACGATCGCGATCTACTGGTTCGAGAGCTGGTACACCAGGCGTCGCGTCGACGCGCTCGTGGGAGTCGGCGCCTTCTCCATCCCGCTCGCTCCGCAGAGCGGCCTGGCGGTGCTTGCCGCCCTCTTCGGGCCTGCGGCCCTGGGCGCCGTGGTGATGGCGATCGATGACTCCCTCCTCCTGTGGGTGATCCCGTGCGGCATGGTGGGGACGTTCACCTCGCTGTCCTCCTGGCGCTACTTCCCGGCGGGACGGCTGGTGCTGGACGGCGGGGTGCTGGCCGCCCCACACGCCCGGGTCGACCTCGCCCAGCCCTTCGACGTCCATGTTCACGTGGGGAGGGCGGAGCGCCAGAAATACGTCGATCTCCTGCAAGGGGCGACCGTTCTGCGCATCGTCGCGACCGAGGAGGACGCCGAGTTCGCCGCGCTCGATCCCGTCGGGGGCCGGGTCCGCGCGGAGTACGACGCCACGGCCCCGCTGTACGAGCCCCGGTACGGCGTGCGCCAGATCCTGCAGATCGTCACGATCGCCCCAGGCCGCAGGCGCGCACCGTCACCGGCCGGGTAGCCGGCGACTCCAGACCGGGTCGGGTTCGGGTGGCGGAGGGCTGCCCGTCACAGGCAGATCACCCCGTTGCACAGGTTCTTCGGGATGCACTGGAACCGGGTGGTGTGTACCGTGCACATCGTCGTGCAGAAGGCCTCGTCGTACACGCAGGCCGCACGGCCCTCCTCGGGGCGCCAGTCCAACCGCGCGGGGAGCAGCCCGTTCCAATCGCCGCCGGCCCCGCGGCCGCAGAGCATGCGACGGTCGTGATCGGACAGCGCCTCCACCTCGGCCTCCGAGGGGCGCCGGCCGACCAGGGGTTCCACCTTCGCGCGGTCCAGGTGCTGCCAGTCGTACTCCTCGATCGGGGTCACGGCGCCGTCCTTCACGTAGCGCGCCCGGGACGGCCAGTCGGCGGCCACCCCGGGCGCCGCTACGCACGCCGCGCCGTCCGCCTCCGCGGCGGGGCGGCAGTCGCTGCAGTCGGCACCCGCCACGCGCTCGACGCACGCGGCGCCGCCGTCCGGGATGCACCAGTCGGGGCGGCTGGCGCAGAGGCCGGGGTCTGAGCTGGCCGACGCGCAGAAGCCCCTCTGCTCGCTGTGTTCGAGGTCGCACCCGAGCAGACCGACCAGGGGGAGCAGGGCGGCGAGGTGGCGAGGCGACATGCCCGGGAGCGTAATCGTGGAGCGCAGGCGCGGTGGCCCTCGCCGCGGCGGACGGGGCCCGCCCGGTGTAGATTTCATGGATGCACATCCTCCTCCTGCTCGCCGCCTGCAACGACGGGGGCATCAAGCACGTCGACGCGACGCCCACCGCAACGATCACCTGGCCGACCGACGGAGCGACGCTCGACAGTGGTGCAGTCACGCTGACCGGGACGGTCGGGGACGGCGACGACGACGTGAGCACCCTCATCGTGCGCTGGACGATCGATGGCGCAGAGCAGTGCTCCGGGGCGGAGCCGTCGGGCGACACATCCTGCGATGTGTCACTCGACGCGGGCGAGCACATCATCGTGCTGTCGGTGGCAGACCCGGACGGCGCGAGTGACACATCCACGGTCGGGGTCACGATCACGGCGGGCTCCGCACCGGTGGTGACGATCCTCTCGCCCTCGGCGGACGACGCGCTGCGCGTGGGGGACGCGGTGACCTTCTCCGGGCGGGTGACGGACGCCGAGGATGCACCTGGCGACCTGCTCGTCGCCTGGGAGGACGAGGCGGGGAACGCGCTGGACATCCCGTGCGAACCGGATGCGACCGGCCTGTGCGAGACCCAGACCACGCTCCTGACTGCGGGCCCCCAGACCTGCTGCCTTGCCGCGACGGACCAGTCGGGCAATACATCCACGGAGTGTGTCGTCCTCGACGTGGCGGAGGGCAATCGCGCGCCCGAGTGCGTGATCGTGGCACCGGTCGACGGGGCCTTCGCCGCGGTGGACTCGCTGGTGTCGCTCGACGGTACGGTGTCGGACGCGGATGGGGGTGCCCTCACCGTCGAGTGGGCCGACAACGGCGTCGGCCTGTCGAACGGCGTGGTGGACGGCTCCGGGGAGGTCGCAGCCTCGGCCGCCTTCGGGGCAGGGAGCCACGTGCTGACGCTCTCCGCGACCGACACGGACGGCGCCTCCTGCTCGCAATCGGTCACACTGCGCGTCGGCGACGGCCCCATCGTCACCATCGACACGCCCACCGACGGGGCCATCTACGGGGAAGACCAGGCTGTCACGCTGTCGGGCGTGGTGGTGGACAACGAGGATTCGCCCGAGGCCCTGGATCTCGAGTGGACCTCCGACGTGGACGGGGTTCTCGACACCTCCCCCGCCGACGCCTCCGGCAACGTCTACGCCGTGGTCCCCTCCCTCTCCCCCGGCCCGCACCACCTGACGCTGACAGCGATGGACAGCGACGGACTCTCGACCTCGGCGATCGTCGACATCGACGTGGATCAGGCGCCCAGCGCACCCCGGGTCTCGATCGGTCCCACGTCGCCGGGCACGGACGCGGATCTGGTGGTCACGATCGGCACACCCAGCGTGGACCCCGAGGGCGACACCATCGCCTACCGCTACGACTGGTACCGTGGCGGCGTGTACTCCACCGCGAGCGCGACGGCGACGCTGCCGGCGTCCGCCACCACGCGCGGAGACGTGTGGTCGGTCGAGGTGACCGCGAGCGACGGGTTCGCCGAGAGCGCGCCGGGCACCGCATCCACCACGGTCGTCAACACGGCGCCCTCCGCCAGCGCGGTCTCGATCACGCCGGATCCGGCCTCGGAGTCCGACGTGCTCACCTGCGGCTGGAGCTTCTCGGACGCCGACGGGGACCGGGATGTGTCAAGTGTGTCATGGACGGTGAACGGCGCGGCTGCCGGGCGCAGCACGACACTGGCAGGCGCGTTCGTGGGGGGAGACGTCGTCGTCTGCACCGTGCTGCCGTCCGACGGCACGGACGTGGGGCCCAGCGAGTCCGACACGAACGTGATCGGCAATTCGGGTCCCACGGTCACCTCGCTCACCTTGACGCCGTCCTCACCCCAGACCAACGACGTGCTCACCGCGAGCGCAACGGGCTCCGACCCGGACGGGGGGACCCTGTACACCACGTGGGCGTGGACCGTGAACGGCGTGGCGGTCTCCGAGACGGGCGACACGCTGGACGGAGCGGTGTGGTTCTCCCGAGGCGACACCGTCGGCGTGACCGTCACCATCTCGGACGGGCTCTCCTCCGCCTCCGACACCACCCCCGTCACAGTCCGGAACACCGCCCCGACGCTGACCGGCGCCAGCATCGGCCCCGACCCGGCCCGCGCCGGCGATGCGCTCACCTGCACGGCGTCGGGGTACGCCGACGCAGACGGCGACCCAGCGGCGACGACCTTCGCCTGGACCCTCAACGGCGTCGCCGCGGGCTCCCGAAACCCGCTCACCGCCACGGTCGTGGGCGGCGACGTCGTCGTCTGCACAGCGACCTCCAGCGATGGCACCGACCTTGGCCCCTCCCGCTCCGACTCGCTCACGATCAGCAACACGCCTCCCGTTGTGTCGTATGTATCGGTCTCACCCGCGAACCCCACCACCGACAGCACCCTCACCGCCTCAACCTCCGCCTCGGACGCCGATGGGGACACCGTCTCTCTGGGGTACGCCTGGAGCGTCAACGGGCTCTCGGTCGCGTCCACCACCTCCACGCTCTCGGGCACGTGGTTCTCGAAGCACGACGTGGTCCGCGTGTCGGTCACGCCCAGCGACGCCGATGGGGCCGGCGCCCCTCTCGTCTCCAGCCCCGTCACGGTCCTCAACACGGCCCCCACCGCGCCCATCGTGTCCATCCCCGCGGGCCCCATCGAGGGGCTCGACGATCTCGTCTGCGGCATCGACGTGGACAGCGCCGACGCGGACGGCGACACCGTGAGCTACACCGCAACGTGGACGGACGACGGCGCGGCGTTCGCCAGCGCGACGACCACCTCGTTCCTGCACGACACGGTCCCCGCCGCGCAGACCACGGCCACCGAGTCCTGGGTCTGCACGGTCACCCCGACCGACGGCGAGGCCGCTGGCGCCGCGGCCTCCGCCACGGTGGACGTGCTCGGCGAGCCGGTGGACTATGCCCACGTGCAGTACCCCTGCACGATGTCGCTCGCGACCGGCGCGCCTGGCAGCGTGTACGGCTGGGTCTACATGACGGGCATCACCGACGCGGTGGGCCGTGGCACGCCGATCGAGGCCGAGGTGGGCTACGGCCCGGATGCATCGCTCCCGATGGTGGACGTTGGCTGGGTGTGGACGACCGCCACCTACAACGCCGACAAGGACGCCTACTACACCGGCGACCACGCCAACGACGAGTACGTCGGCACGGTGACCGCCCCCTCCATCCCCGGGTCCTACGACTACGCGTTCCGCTTCACCACGGATGGCGGGCTCTCGTGGGTGTACGCCGATCTGGGCGGGACGACCTGCGCGCTGCTCGGCACGACGGACGGCTACCAGTCGGCGACGGCCGGGGCGCTCACGGTCTACTGAGCGAGCACGCCACACCCGCACGCCCAAACCGAAGATCATCCGGAGGAATACGGATTGCCAGCGGACGCCCGACACGTCAAGTCCCCCGTCGCGAATCCAACCCCAAGACCGCTGCGACGCCGCCTGGGCGCAGCCGAGGAGCGACCCCATGTCGGAACCCGTTCGGCCGATGTCCCCTGCAGATGTGGCCCGGCGCCTCGACTCGCCGGTGCCCCCCGTGTTCATCGTGAACGCGGCGCTGCGCCTCCGCAGGCTCCTGCTGCGCGCGGCAGACGCCGTCGTGCCCGCGTATTTGGCGGTGTACGACCGGTTCATGGGGGCTGCGCACACCATGCTCGTGCACTCTGCAGCCCGACTTCGAATCGCCGATCTCCTGCTGGAGGGGCCGCTCACCGGCGCGGAGCTCGCGGCGCGCACCGGGTCCGACTCCGATGTGATGGAGCGCACGATGCTCGCGCTGGTGTCCATCGGGCTCTTTCGTCGGGAGCGGGACGGCCGATTCGCCAACAATGGTGTGTCGAAGGGGCTTCGGACCGGGGCGACCGGGGGTGTCCGGGGCTTCGCGGAGTTCTTCGGTCATGAGCCGGTCATGCGGGCCTGGGCCCGCCTGCCGCAGACACTGCAGGACGGGAAGAAGGGATTCCAGGAGGTACATGGCCGTCATGCCTGGGACTGGCTCGCCTCGGACGTCGGCGTCCAGGCCGCCTTTGCGGAGGGGATGAGCTCCATGACCGAGGTGGTCGCGCCCGCGATCGCCGCGTCCTACCCGTTCCAGGACGTGAAGACAGTGTGCGACGTCGGCGGCGGCGTGGGGATCGTGCTCGCGGCAGTGCTGCGCAAGCACCCCCACCTCCGGGGCATCCTGTTCGACAGCGAGTCCATGCTCGGACAGGCAAAGGACTACCTCGAGGCAGCGGGCATCGCCGACCGCGTCGAACTGGTCCCCGGGAGCTTCTTCGAGTCGGTCCCACGCGGCGCCGACTGCTACATCATCAAGACGGTGCTCCACAACTGGGAGGACCCCGAGGTCTACACCATCCTCCGGAACTGCCGGGCGGCGATGGAGCCGGGCCAGCGCCTGCTCGTCCCCGACTTTCTGGTCGTGCCCGATGCATTCTCCACCCTCGTGCCGTTCATGGACATGGCGGGGCTGATGATCTACAGCGGGCGTGAACGCTCGCCGGAGCGGCTCGCCGCGATGTTTGCGGAGACCGGCCTGAAGATGGGGCGCATCGCGCCGCTCCCGGGCGTGCAGGCGGTCTTCGAGGCCATCGCTGTCTGAACCCGGGCGGGAAGAGGAGGGCCCGCCGCTTCGGGGAGCGAGAGTCAGCTGCCTTGCGCGAGCGTTACCGTGCACCGATGCCATCCGGGAATCCGCTCGTCCTTCGCTGCCCCGGCTGGCGACCGTGTAGCCGGTGACGCGCCGTCGCACCGAGCGCCGACTTGGATTCGCCGGTGTCGGGGTCCTGGGCGTCTTCCTCATCATCGAGGGGGTCCTGCGGATCCTCGGACTCCCGGGCGATCCGACCATGGCCGCGGACGGCTCCGCGATCACGCTCCCGAGCAACCCCTGGCTCCTGTGGGAGCTGGCGCCCGGGGTGCGTCGAGAGGGCGACGTCGTCGTGCACGTGAACCGGCTGGGCCTACGAGGCCCCGAGCCACGCATCCCGAAGCCCCCCGGGGTGCGCAGGATCGTGGCGACCGGGGACTCGACGGTCTACGGCTTCGGTGTGGCCGACGCCGACGTGTTCGTCGACGTCGCCGCGGAGGCGCTGGGGGGTCCCGCGGCCGGCATCGAGGGGTGGACGGTCGGAGTGCCCGGGTACTCCACCTTCCAGACGCTCAACCTCCTGGAGATGCGCGGTTGGCGGTTGGAGCCGGACGTGCTGATCATCGCCAACATCTGGTCGGATCACATGATCGACGCGTTCGTCGACCGCGACCTCATCGACGCATGGAGCCGATTCGACGGCGGGTGGGCCGGTCGTGCCCAACGCGTGTTGGCGCGGCTCAACACGTTCCGCCTCCTGGACCGTGCGCTGCGGGTGGAGCGCGGTCCGCAGGCCCGGGCGAGGGCCATCGGGTGGAAGCAGGGACAGCTCCGCAAGTCCGGACCCCGGCGCGTCTCGCTCGTGGACTACACGCACAACCTCACCTCGCTCGCCGAACTGGCCCGGTCCCACGGTGCCGAGCCCTTCTTCCTCCTCCTCCCCAGCCCGATGGACGTCACGGAGCCCACCACACCGTTCTCCTGGGACACCTACCGCGCGGCGATGCGGCAGGTCGCGGTCCAGGAAGGGGCCCCGCTCCTCGATGGGGCAGACCTGTTCCACCGTTCGGGGCTCCCCGTCAGCGACCTCTTCCTCGACAACGTCCACCCCTCCGCCCTGGGCCATGCCCTGCTCGGGCACGCGACCGCGGACGCGCTGCGATCCACGGGCCTCGTGCCCGGCCCCGGAGCCACTGCAGCCGCCCCGAGCGGCAACGAGCCGGTCAGCCCTCCATCACCTCCACCGCGTCCTTCGCCTCCTTGAGGCCCGCCCCCGTGAGCGCGCGGTAACGCACGATCGCGTTGATCTTCTCTCCGTTCCGCACCAGCTCCCGCACCTCCGCCATCCCGTCGCCTGCCACCACCGCGGGCGGGTTGGGAGGCGCGGGGGCTGGCGCGGACGCGCCCATCCGCAGCGGATCGGCACCAACGCCCGCCTGGCCGGTGAGCCTCGCCACCGCGGCCTCGAGCGCTTCCACCCGCGACGTGATCGAGATCACCCACGCGGTGACCACGAGCAGCATCACACCGAACAGCAGGACGAGGAGCGCCACAGAGGTCATGGCTTCGTGGCTAACCACGTTGACGCGGATTGCTCCTCAGGCCATGGTGGGTCATGTACCTCCTCCTCCTTACTGCCTGCATGTTCGGCCCCGGGTTCCGCTTCCACGAGAACCACGGCCACGAGCGCCCGCGTGACACCGGTGACACCGGTGACATCGATGACACCGGGGTCGTCGACACCGCGGTCGAGACCGGCGACACCAGCGACACCAGCGACACCAGCGACACCAGCGACACCAGCGACACCGGCGACACCAGCGGCACATGGCCACCCGCCGGCGGCGCCGTCATCGCGTGGGGGGCTGGCGGCCTGTACGCCTCGGACGGTGACGGTCTCGCCTTCTCGCAGCTGACGGACGTGCCGCCGGACGGAGTGAACGTCGGAGACGGCGCCGTGAGCGCCCGCGTGGGCGACACCGTCACGGCCTACGACGTGGCGACCGGCGCGGCGACGGTCTCGTTCACCTTCGCCTGCCCCAACGGCGGCGTGCTGACCGACGCGATCCTCGTGACCGGGGCCGCGTACGGGATCTGCGAGGACAGCCTCGGAGCGCGCGTCGCGCTCGGCGCGTTCGACGGCAGCACGACCGACACCGGAGTCTGGGCCGACGCGCTGCAATGGGACCAGGGGGCGCTCTACCTGATCGAGGATTGGGGCCGCGAAGGCGGGCAGATCTTCGCGGTCGACCCGATGGCGCTGAATGCGACCGGGGCGGTGGCGAACGTCGGGTTCAGTCCCGAGGCGCGCGGGGACGGGTTCTTCTCCAGCTTCGGGGAGCTTGGGAACGACACGGCGGGCGGGTTCATGGTCGGCTCCTGGGCGGACGTGGCCACCATCGCTTCCACGGTGCTCCCGGACGGGGAGTTCGTGAACGCCGTGGATGTGCTCCATGGGCAGGCCTCGCTCGTGGACGCACGCGCCTGGCCGGGTCTCGCGCCCTCGGGCCTGCTCCTCGACGCGGAGGGCGCGGTCGCCGTCAGCCTGCCGGGCTGTTCAACGCCCAGGCTCGTCTCGAGGGAGAGCGGGTACGTCGAAGGCTGGTGCACGGGCCCGCTCACGCGCACGACCTGGTCGACCGACGCCTGGGCGACGGTCGAGACGCAGTCGTTCGCCGACCTGGACGTCGCACACCTGCGCGTGGTGGAGACCGGCGACTGAACCGGATCGCAGCGTTGCGCCACGCACGGGCGCCTGTGACGCGAAGCCGGGCTGACCGGGGCATCCTTTGAAACGGTCCGCCCGACGTCACCCGAGCGGCGCGGCGTAGGCCTTGACGAACCGGGTGACCAGCTCGTCCACGAGGGCGGTGAGCGACAGGGGGCGCACCCGATCGCCGCACAAGCCCCGCTGGTGCAGGGCGCCAAGCACGAGCGGCGCCACGAGCGAGAGGGCAGCCACCCGGGTGTCACATGGCGCGAGCTCCCCCTTCTGCTGGTGCCATGCCAGGCGCGCCTCCAGGGACTGCAGGATCGGCTCCAGCATGGTCTCCAGGAACGCTGGACCGACCGTCGGGTCGCGCAACCCGAGCGAGAGCCCGTTGGACAGCACGTCTCCGAGGCCGTGCTCCAGCCCGGACACCATGCGCTGAAGCGTCGTCCGCAGCGAGACCTCAAGCCCTCCCTCCGGCTCGGCAGCCACCGACGCCAGATAGGGCGCACCCCGGCTCCCCTGGCGCTCCAGGACCGCGGCAATGACGTCGCCGCGACTCCCAAGGTGCTGACGGAGCGTGGACACGCTCACGTCGGCCACCGTGGCAAGCTCGTTCATGGTGAGACGAGCGGCATCGTCCTGCAAAAGCCTCGGCTCGAGCGCTTCCAGCATCTGGGAGCGCTTTGCGGCGAAGTTCCGGTTCCGATCCCCAGGTCTTCGGGACATGTCTCCCCAGTATCCGGCGTCACCGCCGAGCGTCAACAATAGATTGACGATATCGATAAATAAACATAATCTACAATCCATACCCGGACCCACCGTGCTCCTCTCCGTGCTCCTCCTCGCCTGCTCCTCTGAAAAACCAGTTCTCAAGGGAGACTCCATCGGGAGCTGCTCGTACACGAGCCCCTTCTCGAAGCTGCCCGAGTGCAGAGACTTCTACGGCGCCGAGGTGGGCGAGGCGGAGGCGAACTGCGCCCACGTCGATGCGACGTTCCAGGAAGGCGTGCCGTGCGAGGTGGCGAACCAGTTGGGCACCTGCACGTTCGAGGAGGACGGGGTGCAGATCCAGGCGACGGTCGAGGGCACGGACGCATCGAACTGTGGCAGCAACCGCTTCGGCTGCGAGGTCTTCGCCAACGGGTACTGGGAGCCCTCGAGCACATGCTCGGGCACCGACGAGATCGAGGCCCTGGACGATCCGTTCCCCCAGCCCGTGCAGGAGTGCAGCGACCCGCTCCCGGGGGAGCCCGCGGGCCAGTCTGCGAACGGGCAGGTCTGCACCTGGGACATGGTGTCCGGCGCGACCGAGGAGGGCCGCCACTTCTCCGACTACGCCCAGTGCGCGCCGGTGATCCGTCAACGCGGGTACACGGCCGTTCCGGCCAACCCGCTCGCGGACGAGCCCGACCCCCGGATGGACGACCCGGAGTACGTGGCCGAAGTCGACTGGGTGCGTGGCCAGGTGGAGTCCGGGTCCTGCGAGTGCTGTCACTCCTCGGTCGCGTCGGAGGGCGCGGCGGTGTTCAACACCGACTTCGAGGGCAACTTCGCGAACCAGTTCAACGATCGGGGGCTGGCGATGGCGGCGGGCTGGATCCCCACCATCGGCTTCGGCACATACCCCCCCGAGCAGAACAACGGCTTCGAGCGCTCATCCCCCGAGGACCCCTACCTGTCCATCATCCCGACCACCGACCAGGCGCGGATGATGGCCTTCTTCGAGGGAGAGCTCACCCACCGCGGCGTCGTCCCCGACGACTTCGCGGGGGATACCCAGGGCGCTGGTCCGCTGGACGAGCAACTCGCGTACGAGCCCGAGCAATGCTCGGACGCCGAGGGGATCGGATCGGACGGCACCCTGCGCTGGCTGCCCGGCCGGGCGAGGTACATCTACGTTCTGGCGGCCGACGCGACTTCGCCCACCGTCCCTCCCAACCTCGACCTTCCGGACGGCACGTCGTGGCGGGTGGACCTGCCCGCGGACGGGTCGCCGGTGGAATCGGAGACGGTCGTGTACGGACAGGTGCCCGCGGGGATGATCCAGGTCTTCCCCGCATCCGGCCCACCAGAGGCGCTGGTCCCAGGCAAGGAGTACTACCTCTACGTGAGCGCAGACGTGCTGTACCCGATCAGCCGGTGCATCTTCACGGCAGGGGAGGACGCCCCGAGGACCGGCTGCAACACCGGCGCTGCGGGTGGCGGTCTGGCCTCCCTGGCCCTCGCCGCCGCCGGGCTCCTGCGCCGCCGCCGCTAAGCCCGGATCTGCCTGCAGTGAGCGGCCTTGCGCAGGGCACCGGCCGCGGGGATCGTCCCGGCTGAACAGCCCGCGCGTGCGCGGGGTGTCCCCAGGATCCCGGACATGCGGGGCGGCGTGCTCCCCAGGAGCATCAGGGGCAGAACGGCCCGTCGATCACCAGCTCGTCGTCGGCCTCCACACACTCCGGGTCGGGGACGGAGATGCGCGCAACCAGGCTGTCGATGGGGCCCACGCCAGAGATGTCGAACACGAGCGACTCGGAGTACGTCCCGGCGGGAAGGTCCCCGGTGGCCTGCGTTTCGAGCAGGGTCTCGATCCCACCGGTCCGGGAATACAGCGAGACGGTGGACCCGGCGCGCTGGTCGACGGCGCCTGTGTTTCCCGGGTGGATCCAGACCACGAGCCGCCCGTCGTTGCAGTCGACCTGGCACACATCCCCGGGTGCGAGCGTGGGGTTGGCCTCGGTGCTGCCGAAGCCTGTCGCCGGGTCCCCGCTCCGGAAGTTGTTGTACGAGGCCCAGTTCGGAGCCTGCGCGGTCGGGACGGAGAGATCATCGTTGATGTTCGTGAGCGAGTAGGCGTACTGGTTCCACTCCGGACGTCCCGGGCGCCAGGAACTGGTGGCGTCGCCGATCACGTGGATGCCGTGCCACCCCGTGCGGTACGTGTCGTTGCTCGCGAGGACGATCTCGGCCGAACCGTCGCCGTCGACGTCCGCGATCACCGGGTATTCAAACGCAGTGGCACACTCGAGGACCGGATCGAACAGGCCGGCATGGTTCGTCGCCGCACAGGTGGAATCCGAGGAACCTGGAAATCCGGGCAACGGTTCTGTCGGGCACCGCTCGTCGACTGTGTCGTACGTGTCGGTCACACTGTCGAGGTACGTGTCGGCGGAGTCGACTGGACCGGCGACCTGCTTCTCGCCATTGAGCGCGTAGTCGATACAGCCGGCGAGCAGGTAGAGCATCGGCGGAGCTTACCCCGACACATGGCCTCGGCGCGCAGGCACTCCCATGCGCGACATCAAGGTTGCGTTTTCGTATCCTGTCCCGGCCCAGTTCGATCAGCGCCCAACGCGCGCCCTCACCTGCACGTTCCCCCACTGCAGTAGAACGTGACCAGGTTGCCGTAATTGTAGGTCCGCGTGCCATCCTGCACGTCGGTGGGGGTGTTGTTGGTCGGCGTCGTGTCACCGAAGCCGCACAGGGTGGACCGGAAGGTGCTCGTGGACAGCAGGTAGATGCCACCGCCCAGCCCGGCGGCGTTGGAGTAGAACCCCGAGCCGTCCAGCGCCGTGCCCACGCACGTCAGCGAACCCGCGGCCTGGTACACCCCGCCGCCCGACCCGGCCGCCACATTGCCCTGGATCACTGGGCTGTTCATCACGAGCGTGCTGTTCACGTGGTACACGCCGCCGCCTGACCCGGTCGTGGCCGTGTTGTAGCTCACGGAGACGTCGGTGAGCGTCGCCGCGCCCGTCATGCGCAGCCCGCCGCCATTGGCGTCAGCCGTGTTGGAGCTCGTCTCCCCCCGCGTGCCCGAGAACGTGCCGGCGCTCAGATAGCCGCCGCCGCCGTCCCGGAGCGAGGTGTTGTACGTCACGTCCGTGTCGGTCATCGTGAGCGTGCCGCCACTCTGGTACCAACCCCCACCCCCGCTGTTGGTCGCGGAGGACGTGGCGCTGTTGTAGCTCACGTCGGAGTTGGTGACCGTGACCGTTCCCCCAAGCACGGCGAGCCCGCCTCCACTCGTCGCCGTGCTGTCCTGCACGACGCACTGGTCGAGCGTGACGGTGCCCGCGCTCACCCTGAGGGCACCCCCGCGTCGGGGCGTCCCGGAGCCGGCGCCGTCTTCGAGCGTGATCCCGGTGAGACCGAGATGGCTGCTCGCGCCTGTCACCCGGAGGACCGAACCTACGCCCCCCGCCGAGAAGATGGCGCTGCCGGGAGTGCCCTCCACCGAGAGCGTGCCGGCCGACGACGCTGTCAGCGACACGAAGTAGGTGCCGTCGCACACGTGCAGCGTGCCATTCGCAGGGAGCGTCAACACGGCCGGCGCCCCGTCCCGACCCGCGGCAAAGGCCGCCGTCTGCGAGCTCCAGACGTCGGCGTCATTCTGCAGCCACACCTGACCGTCTTCGTGGGCGGGCGTCCAGGAGGCGAGATCGCAGTCGTTGCGTTCGCCGTCACACCGCTCGGGCGCGCCCGGGTAGGTGTCGCTCATCGAGTCGTCGCAATCGGTCCCGTCGCTCGTGCGTTCCGGCGGGAGATCGCAGGACAGCAGTGTGGTGGTGGGGTCGCCGAAGCCGTCCCCGTCCACGTCGAGGTAGCTCGGGGTCTCGCCCAACGCTCCGGACTCGTCGGTCGCACCGTCGCAGTCGTTGTCCACCCCGTCGCAGGCCTCGGTGCCGCCCGGGTTGATCGTGTCGTCGCCGTCGTCGCAGTCGCTCGAGTCCGCGGTCGCGTCGAGGGGCAGGCTGCACGAGAGCACGGTCACACCGGGGTCCCCGTAGTAGTCCCCGTCGAGGTCCTGGTACCAGACCGAGATGTCCACGGCGTTCGACCCGTCCACCGTACCGTCGCAGTCGTTGTCCACCTCGTCGCAGAACTCGACCTGCCCGGGGAACACCTGGTCGTCGAGGTCGTCACAGTCGGTGCCGTCCGCCACGTACCCGGTGGGCAGGGTGCAGACCGTGGCGGGGTTCGCCGGGTCGCCGAATCCGTCGTCGTCCCCGTCGACGTAGCCCGTGAGCGTGACGCCCTCGTCGGTGCTGCCGTCGCAGTTGTTGTCGACGCCGTCGCAGACCTCGGCAGCACCCGGCTTGATCGACGCGTTGCCATCGTCACAGTCGCCCGACACGCTGGAGTAGCCCGGCACGGCGGGACAGACTGTGCGCGTGGTGGCGCTCCCGTACCCGTCGCCATCGGCGTCCACGAACCGCACCGTGGCCTGGCCCACCGCCGGGTTGGTGTCGTCGCAGTCTGTCGCCCCCAGGAACGAGTCGTTGTCCTGGTCGTCGTCGCTGCCCAGGTAGATCCGCGTGGTGCCGAGGCCGCTCGACTCGTTGTAGGCACCGACGATGATGTCGCGGATGCCGTCTCCGTTGACATCCCCGGCGCCCGCGACGCTGTAGCCGAGCAACCCGCTGGCCGCTCCGCCGAGGATCACGAGGTCGGCGACGTTGTCGAGCGTGCGTCCGCCGTTGTACACCCGGGCGGCGCCCGCTCCAAGTGACTCGTTGTAGGATCCGATGACCACGTCGTCTGCGCCATCCCCGTTGAGGTCGCCCGCGCGGGCGACGGACTCGCCCAGGAACCCGCCGGACGCAGCCCCCTGGATGACCACGTCCGCGGTGGCGTCGAGGGAGCTGCCTCCGAAGTAGATCCGGGCAGCGCCGCTGTTCGAATTCTCGGTGTAGCACCCGATGATCAGGTCCGCGTTCCCGTCGGCGTTCATGTCCCCCGCACCCGCCACCGAATAGCCAAGCCGACCGCCGACCGCCGTGCCGGGGATCAGGAGATCCGCGACGTTGTCCATCGAGGACCCGCCGAAGTACACCCGCGCCGCGCCGTTCCCCGAGTCCTCGAAGTACGACCCCACGACCACGTCGTCGACGCCGTCGCCGTTCAGGTCGCCCGCGGTGGCCACCGAGCGGCCCATCTGCGCAGCAGTGGCGGTCCCGAGGATGGTGACGTCTGCCGTGGCGTCCATCGACGTGCCACCGAAGTAGATGCGGGCGGCCCCATTGCTCCCGTTCTCCCCGTAGGAGCCGACGATGAGGTCGGGGTGGCCGTCCGCGTTCACGTCACCCGCCGCAGCCGCGGATCGACCGAGCTGGCCACCCGCCGCTACCCCGACGATGCTCAGGTCACTGGTCGCGTCCATCGCGCTGCCCCCGTAGTACACGCGCGCCACGCCCATGTTGGACTCGCCGGGCGCGCCCACGACCACGTCGTCGTAGCCGTCGCCGTTCAGGTCGCCCGCGCTGGCCACGCACCTGCCCATGAGGCCCGAAGCCGCGGCCCCCGTGATCGTGACATCCGCAGTGGCGTCCATCGAGGCGCCGCCGAAGTAGACACGGGCAGCCCCCCGGCTGGACGTCTCGCCGGACGATCCGACGATCACATCGTCGTAGCCGTCATTGTTCACGTCTCCCGCAGACGCGACGGAGATGCCGAGAAACCCAGAGGTCGCCGCGCCCGTGAAGGTGAGGTCCGCGGTGCTGTCCATCGCCGGGTCGATCTCGATCGGCCAGACGGCCCCGGCGTCGTCGACAACGATGCGGATCGTGTCGCCTTCGACCTCGAACCAGGCGTCCAGGGCATCGCCGTTCGCGTCCCACGCGCCGAGGTCGTGGTACCGGTAGATCTGGCCCGACCCGCCCGTGAGGCCGACCATGTCGCCGTCCAGCGCGACGACCGCACCCTCCACCACCACGTCGACCACGACCGGTCCGGCGCCATCGGGGCGTTCAGAGAGCGTCCAGCCCTGCTCGGGGCCGCGCGCGGAGGCGTCGACCCACTCGGTGGCACCGTCGCCCCGGTCGAGGGTCACCTGCCGGACACAATCGCCCTCGGGGAGGAGATCCCCGCTGGTGCTGCAATCCCCGAGCTCGGGGGCAGCCTGCGCCACGCCCCGCGACGCACCGTCCCGCCCCCAGGCGGTGAAGGTGAGCCCGATGTCGTCTCCCTGGTGATGCACCCGAAGCCCCTCCGAGCCCACGCGGATGTCGTAGTCGAGGGCGTCGTTTCGCGCGGCGAACCCATCCTCATCCGGTCGAAAGGTCCGTTGCGCGGCGTCGGTCCGAACCATGATCTCGGCCATCCAGTCCGCAGGCGTCACTGGCGCAGACGAGGCCGGGGACGTCGGCGAAGTGTCGTCGGGCAGGCGCCCCTGGCACCCTGCGAGACCGATGAGCGCGAGCAGGGTGCGACACGTACGAGATGGTGCGGGAAGGAACGCCATGGTCCAGACTCCGGGGATGTGTTTTCCGATATGTCGAAGCGTCTACTTTCGCTATCGGGAAAGGGTCTGCACATCGGCGCCGTAAGCAAGGGGCTGAATTCGTGGGCGGACCCCCCAAACGTCGGACCCGTGTCACCCCGAGCCCGGCTTCGGCTCCTCGCCACCTTCGTCGGGGAAGTGCTTGTTCACGCACGCCTCGCAGATGCCGTGGGTGAACGAAGCGCTGGGGGCCCGATAGACGTAGCTCTCCACCGCCTCCCAGTATCCCTTGTCGTCCCTTATCTTCTTGCAGTAGGCGCAAATCGGGATGAGCCCCTCCAGCATCGTGACGTTCTCGGTCGCAGCCTGCAAGTCGGCGAGGGTGCGCTGGAGCTTCCCGTACGCCCTCGCGTTGGCGATGGCCAGGCCCGCGACGTCCGCGATGATCGATGCCAGTCCGAGGTAATGGTCCCCGTGCGCCGGGAACTGGATGCCGTCCACGAGGACCGCCCCAACTCCCTCGCCCTGGTGCGTCAGCTTGACCATGAAACCAGCGGTGCCAAGGGTCTCGCGCCTCGTGGGGGAGGCGCAGAACCACCGCAGCGGCCACAGATCCAGGGTTCCCGCGGCCGACTCCACTGCAGCCTCGGCGGGCACTCCCTCCACGATGTCCAGGAACGCCAGGCTCGAGGGCGCGAACAGCACGGTGCAGAGGTTCAACACCTTCTGCGCGACCACGCGCTCCTCCGCGATCCCGGTCAGGGAGGTGACGAGATCGAGGACCATGTTCAGGTCCGCCAACTCGCGCTGGGCGCGCCGCGCGCCGGCCCACATCTCCCTCTCGCCGGCGGCCTCGGCGCGCCGAACCCGGCTCCGCAGGGCCACGCCCTCGACGAGGAGGCGGAGATGATCGATGCCCACGGGGATGCTGCGCTCGGGGAGGCCGACGTACCGCGCCATCTCCTCCAGCATCGTCCCCGATCCAGGGAGGACCCCGGTGTCGAAGAGGACCAACGACTGCGCGGTCTCTGCGAAGAAGGCCCGGGCGCCGACCTCGTCGAAGCCCCATCGGGCGATGCGCTCCCGCCAGTGCGCGAGCCACCCCGGCGTGAGCAGGTGGGCTCGCTGCTTGAGACACTCGTCCACCAGTGTGCCCCCGGCGACGAGCGCTTGGCAGTGCGCGCCCGGATGGACATGCCAGTTCGGCCGCGGGGGGTTCCCGAGCCGCCCGAGGCAGCCCCCCCCGCCGAGGATCCACACCTCGTCGTCCACCGCATCCCCAAGCGCATGCTCGACCGAGCGCCAATCGAGCGGGGGCTGCCCGCACGTGGCAGGGAGGATCACCAGCTCGGCGAGTCCGGGCGTCTCGGCGAGGATCACCTCGAGCTCTCGACGGAAATTCGCGCAAACGGCGAGCCGCAGCGGACGGGACGGCACGGGCTCACCCAAGCGGGTAGCGCCCCCACCGCTGCGCCGCCGCCGAGACGGCGAGCAGCGTCTCCTCGGGGACCTGGAGCGGGATCTCGCCGTGGTTGTCACACAGGATGAAGCCCCCGCCAGGCCCGGCCTGCGCGATGGCACGCCTCACGTTCTCCTCCGCCTCCTGGGCCGTCCACCTGCGCATCTCGATGCCGTTGAGGTTGCCGAGCAACGTCACCTTCCCACGGGCGGCGGCCTTGAGTTGGCCAAGGTCCTCGAGCGCGCTCACCCCCACGACACCCGTGCCGGTGGCGGCGAGGTCCCCCAGGATCGGCAGCGCCCGCCCCGAGGCCAGATGCGTGGCGGTCGGGCCCTTGATCCTCGCGAGCGTGCGCCGGGCAACCGGGTGGCCGGTCCGAAGGTACACGTCCCGGGGCACCACGGTTGGCGAGGCCACGGGATCGAAGTAGCAGATCGCCGTGGCGCCGGCTTCGAGCTGGGCGTTGGCCCACTCCACGCAGAACTCCTCGTTGATCGCCATGAGTGCTCCGAACAGCTCCGGCTGTTCGAGCAGATGGAAGTAGCGTTCGAGGCCAAGCTGCATCACCGGAAGGGAGAACGGCGACATCACCACCCCGATGATCGGCACGTCGTTGCCGGCGTGAGCCTTCAGCGACCGGATCGCCTGCAGCACACGCGCCAGCACCGGAGAGCGCGAGGGGGACGGCCAACTCAACTGGGGGATGGTCTGCACGTCGAGGATGATCGGGGCGCCAGCGTTCGGTGGACCGTCATCGCGGTACAGCACCTGGCCGCCCATCGCCTCGGTCTCGATGGCGGCGTAGAAGAACGGGTACAGGCAGTCGCCGCCGTATCGGGCGTGCAGTCGCAGCTGTCCTTCGACGACCGACTCCGCTCGCGAGAAGTAGTCCTTGATCGAACAGCCCAGCTCCCTTGCCCCGTGCATCGTCAGGAGCAGGAAGAGCGGGACGCGGTCCGGCTCCCGGTGGCTGAGGGTCGTCAGCACACGCTCGAGCGAGGTCATCGCGGTCACGGCGCACTTTCGGAGAACTGACGAACGAGCGCGACCGCATCCGCTGCCGAGCGACCCATCGCTGCTGCACCCACTTCCTGCCAAAGCCGGTGGTCGAAGAGAAACGGCGCACCCCCAACGACGACCCGGACCTGGAGCTTCTCCTCCTTCAAGCGCCGCGTGAGCGCCCCCACCCTCAGGGCGGACGGGAGCATCAGCGTCGACACCAGGAGCAGCTCGACGCCATCCGTGCGGACCCGGGCGACCAGGTCGTCGACGGTGACCCCGAGGCCGTAGTCCCTCAGCTCGTACCCTGCGGCCCGCAGGCAGGAATAGACGATCCGCTTGCCGAGAGCGTGATGGTCTTCGAGGACGGCCAGCGCCAGGCGGGGCTGGGGCTTCCGGTTCAGCTCGCGGGCGGGCATCACCGCGTCGACGAGCTCCTCGCAGATCCGTCCGCTCATGTAGATCTGGGAGAGTGCCACGTCGCCCGACTCCCAGCGTCGGCCGATGCGCTCGAGGGTCGTGCCGACGACCTGCTCCAGCCGGGAGACGCGCTGTGGACCCGTCGCGGCTCGATCCAGGATCTGCGCCGCCGCCCAGCGATCCAGACCGAGCAGCGCCTGCTCGAACTCGAGCGCCAGTTCGTCGACATCGCTCACGCCGCGCACAAGGGGGGTCGCATCCGTCCGGTCTATCCCGCCTCGTCGGTTCCGAACACGCGTCCCGTCGGACCGCACCCCCGCGGCGGCTCGCGCGCCGGCACCACGATAGTCCGCCCCACATGTCGAACCCCCGCGCCGCTCCGGGCCCGCTGCTCGCCCTGCTGTTGATCAGCGCGACGCCGGCCGACGCGCTCCCGACGCCGAAGCCAGAGCGGTGCATCCCGTTCGACGCAGACCCCGCCGAGGGCGAGATGGCGGCGCCCGAGGGCCTCGGGTACGACCAGGTGCGCGGGGCGTTGAACGGCGTGATCCAGACCGCCCTCCGCTGCGGTCAGCCAGCCGGCTACACGGAGGTGCACCTGACCTTCGAGCTGGTCGTGGGATGCAACGGCGTCGTCTCGTCGATCACCGCGTCTGAGGATGACGGCGTGCCGGCGACCTACCTGGCCTGCGTGAGCGCCGTGATCAAGAAGGCGGACTTTCCGGCGCACGACATGGCCGACGGCATGCCGGTCACCTACCCGGTCAACGTGAACTGGTAGCCGGGAACGTGAACGGGTAGCGCACCATGGCCACCTCGCCGTCGGTCAGGGGCGCGAAGCGGGTCTCCCGCACACACGCGGTCACGCAGGCCTCGGTTTCGGGATCACGCAGGCTGGTCGACGCGACCGAGGCATCGGGAACGTGGCCATCGTGCGCGATCGAGAATTTCACGAGCACCTTGCCGGAGAGGCCCGGGTCGACCTTGCGGCGGGCGGCGTAGCAGGCCTCGATCGCGGCGCGCCGCGGGGCCAGCCCGGCGTCGATCTCGGCGACCGAGATCGCCCCGAGGACGATGGGCCTGGGCAGGATCGGCTCGCCGCCGATGCTCCCGGCCGCCGGCAAGGGTTCCACGGAGATGCTCGGGGGCTCGGCGACCGGTGCGACGGGGACGGCAGCCGCAGGCGCGCTCTCGACAGCCACGCCCGACGGGGGCGGCGGGTCGGAGCAACCCAGGAAGGCGAGCAGCAACACCATGAGCCGAGGCATATCGGGCGCAGGGAGCGGGGGCCAGCAGGCACCGCCGGACTACCGACCGGTGACCAGCACCCCGGGTCGGGCTCCGGTCGACAGGCCCTCCTGCACCACGCAGGCTCCGTTCACCACGACGAGCGGCAACCCCACCGGGAACTGGCGGGGGTCTGCGTAGGTCGCCGTGTCGCCGACCGTGTCCGCGTCGAACCCGACGATGTCCGCCGGGGCGCCCTCGGCGAGCACGCCCCGCCCGCGCAGGGTGAGCGCGCTCGCCGCCTGGGAGGTGAGCTTCCGCACCATCTCCGGCAGGGGGAGCAGCGAGTGCTCCCTGTTCATCCGGAGGATCCGGGCGAACGCCCCGTAGGCGCGCGGGTGCGGGCGGCCGCCCAGCAGGCCATCGGTGCAGCCGTTCACGTTCGGGTGGGACATCAACGTACGAACGACCTCCTCGGACTGGGAGAACGCGATCATCCCGACCCCCATGCGCTCCTCGAGGAGCAGATCGAACGTAAAATCAATCGGGTCGGCGCCCGCAGCCGCCTGCCCGAGGGACTGACCCACCTGGGCGGCCCGGCGGCCACTCGGGATGTCCGAGATCAGGATCCCGTCGGCGCCGCCCCAGCTCCAGAAGTTGTCCCAGCTGTGGGGGCCCTCCACGACCAGGTCGGCCTTCATCCGCGCCCGGTCGACCGGGTCGGCGAGCCGCGCGAGCGTACGCTCGAACCCCCCGGCGTGCGCCCAGGGCGGCAACATCGCGCCCATCATCGTCGAACCGGCCGTGTACGGGTATTGATCCGCGGTGACCCGGACGTCGCGGCTGTCCAGCGCGGCGAGCAGCACGTCCACACGCGCCCAGTTGCGCTTGCCCGCGATCTTGAGGTGCGAGATGTGCACCCGGCACCCGCTCTCGCGGCCCACGCGCAGCATCTCGTCCACGGCCTCCGACAGCAGATCGCTCTCGCTGCGAAGGTGCACCACCACAGGCCGATCATGGCGCGCGAGCACGCGACCGAGCGCGATCAGCTCCTCGGTGTCGCCATAGCAGCAGGGCGGGTAGATGAGCCCCGTCGACAACCCGACGGCGCCGGCCTCCAGCCCCTCCTCGAGGCCCCGACACATCGCGGCAAGCTCGTCCGGCGTGGCCCGCCGATCGTCCATGCCCAGGTGCGTGAGCCGGAGGTTTCCGTGAGGGACGAGGTAGGCGAGGTTGATCGCGGCGGGCGTGCGCTGCAGCCGCGCGAGGTACTCACCCACCGTCTCCCAGTCCCAATCGGGCAGCGTGCCGTCGAGCCCGGCGATCGTGCGCTCCATCTGCGCGCGCCTGCCCGCGGGCAGCGGTGCGACGGAGACGCCGTCCTGGCCGAGCACGTCGAGGGTGACGCCCTGCCGCGCCTTCATCGGCACGTCCGGCTCCCGCAGCGCGGCGAGATCGGTGTGCGTGTGCGTGTCGATGAACCCGGGGCAGAGCACCAGCCCGGTGCAGTCGATCACCCGCACGCCATCGAGCACGCCGGGGTTCGCGATCGCGTGGAGACGGCCGTCCTGGATGCCGAGATCCGCGGGACGCCCGGGCGCCCCGGTACCATCGAGGAGCGTGCCGTGGCGGAGGACGAGGGGGTGTTGCATCGGCCCTCTCTACCCCGGGAGCCGCCACGGGCGCACCCGAGGCGGCGTTCGAAGGACGGGGGGCGCGGAACCCTCACCCGTGGCGCATCATCCGCAGCTCGGCCTCGCAATTCGGGCACGAGAACAGGCTGCCGTGCTCTGGCAACGTGATCGGGGCCGAGCATCCATGGCAGGCGATGGTGCCCGTGCCCACGCCGGCGAGATGCCCACAGGACTCGCAGAGCACCCGTTTTGCGCCCTCCACCACCTGCAGGGCTGCACCACAGCTCGGGCACGGACCGCTCTGCAGCTTCGGCAGGGCCACCTCGTCGTACTCGCCCTTGAGGCCCGTCCGGGTGAGCACCCGCTCGGTCTCGCCCCCCTGGAAGTAGGGGATCCACCCCTGCACCAGCGCGGAGACGCCGATGTGCCGGAAAAGCTCAGCCGTCGGCTGGTCGGGGTGGCGGGCCAGCCATCCGCCCGCCTCCAACCGCTCGGTGGTCGTGAGCTGATGGGCCAACACGGCATCCAGCAGGACGTCGAACGAGCCCGGCTGGATCTTCGGCTGGAAGGGGTTCTGGCGGTCCCACGCGAGGTTGGTCACCGCCGCGTTCTGGCGCGCGAAGGAGGCGGCGACCTCCGGGTCGAAGTCCAGATCGGTCTGGGAGTCGGCCTGCCAGTCGACGAGGCGCTTGCGGAACGCAGGGTCACCCACCCGTGGCGGGAGCGCGGCGGGGCAGGCCGTGGCATAGGCCTCCCAGATGGTGCGCTGGGCCGCCCTGTAGGCATCGCGATCTCCGGCGGCCCGAGCGGCTCCGAGCTTCGGCTGCAGGCTCCGCAGCAGGGCCTCATAGGTAGGTCCCGGGAGTCGGGAGCGCTTGTCGGCGAGGCAGGCCTGGAAGTCCCAGTCGATGAGGAGCCCGCAGAAGTCGCAGTACACGTACGCGTTGAGCGAGCGCTGCACCTTGGGAGCGCCGCAGGAGCGACACCGCGTGCGCTTGACGAACTGGGGGCCGGGGGGCCGCTGGGCCGGCGGAGGCCCCGAAGCTGCGAGCGCCGAGACCAGCGGACCGCTCACCACGAGGGTGCCCTTCCCGTCGCGCACCTGCTTGTAGATGATCCAGAGGATCCCGACCGGTACCGCGAGCGAGACCCCGACGGCGAGCAGCCCGACGCAGGCCGAAAAACACACCGAGAGCAGGGTGAAGGCGATCCCGAGGAGTGCGCTCTGGTTCATGGCTCGCCCTCAACGTAGCGCGGCGTAGGGTGCGGCAACGCGCGCGCTACTCCGCCAGCCCCAACGCCACCCGCAGCAGGACGTCAACGCCGTTCGCGCAGGCCTCCGGGGTGGAGAGCTCGCGGGGGTTGTGGCTGATGCCGTCGAACTCGCCGGGCACGAACACCATGCCCACCGGGCAGATGCGCGCGAACTCCTGCGCATCGTGGCCGGCGCCCGAGATGATCGGCGCGTGGCTCAAGCCGAGCGCGTCTGCGGCCGCAGCGACCCGCGCCCGGACATCCGGATCGAAGGCGACCGACGGGGTGCGCGCTGTCTGCCGCCAGGTGATCCCGACATGCTCTTCGGCAGCGACCCTATCGTAGAAGCCGATGATCCCGGCCTCGGAGTCGCCCATCGCGGCGTCATCGGGGTTGCGGAGGTCCACGGTGGCGATCACCCGCCCCGGCACGATGTTCACGAGCCCGGGGTGCGGCTGGATGCACCCCATCGTCGCGCGCATCTCGCCGAACCGGCCCGAGGCGATCATCTCGCGGAGATGGAGGTTGATCCGCGCGGCGGCCACGCCCGCGTCCCGGCGAAGCTCCATCGGCGTGGTCCCGGCGTGGGCCGACGTGCCCCGGATCGTGAGCTCGTGCCAGCTGATCGCCTGCACGCCGCTCAGGACCCCGATCTGCAGCCCCTTCGCCGCGAGGATGGGCCCCTGCTCCACGTGGCACTCCAGGTAGGCGTGTGGCGGAGCCACGAGCACCGGCGCATCGCCCAGGAACCCGATGGCATCGAGCTCGTCGCGCACGCGCTTGCCCCCGAGATCCGTGAGTGACCAGGCCTCCTCCAACGGCAGGCGCCCCGTGGCGACCGCGCTCCCCAGCATGTCGGTGCCGAAGCGGCACCCCTCCTCGTCCGTGAAGAACGCCACGACCAACGGGCGCTCGGTGGCGAGGTTCCGGTCGTTGAGCGTAGCGATCACCTCGAGGCCACCCAGCACCCCGAGGCAGCCGTCGAACCGGCCCGCAGTGGGCACCGAGTCGATGTGCGAGCCGATCATCACGGGGGCGAGCGCGTCGTTGCGCCCGGGGCGACGCCCGTACACGTTGCCGATGGCGTCTACGGTGACCGTGAGACCGAGCGCGTGCATCCGGGCGACGACATGGCGACGGCCCTCACCGTCTGCGGCCGTGAGCGCCAGGCGGTTCACGCCCTGCAGACCGGAGTCCGCGTCCGTGTAGGCGCCGATGCGGCCAAGATCGTCGATCGAGCGGTAGAGGCGTGCGGAGTCGATGTGCATCGCTCCTTTTACGCCATCCCGGCCGGGCTGGCACGGCCCCGTCGCCTGCAGCGGGAGCGGGCACCTCCCGGTGAAGGGCGCCGCGCGGCGTCACCGCCTCGCAGGTGGTAGATTGCAGGCCCACCGAGGATTTGCGATGCCCCCCGAACAGCCCGCCGCCCCCCGACCCAGCCGCCGCAAACGTCGCCTCGGGGACCTCCTGATCGAGGCCGGACTCATCAACGCCGAGCAGCTCGACCAGGCGTTGACCTACCAGAAGAACCACGGCGGGAGGCTCGGCTCCATCCTCGTCACCCTCGGGTTCATCAGCGAGAAGCACCTCGAGTCGAGCCTCGGACAGCAGCTCGGGCTCGAGACCTGCGACGTGGAGTCGATCAACCCGGCACCGGACGTGCTCCGCCTCATCCCCGAGGCGGTGATCCGCAAGCACGAGATCATCCCGCTCTCGGTGAAGAACCGCACGCTGGTGGTCGGGATGACGGACCCGAGCAACCTCCTGGCGATCGACGAGATCCTGCATCGGACGCGGCTCGCGCGGGTGGAGCCGCGGCTCGTGACCGAGACGACGTTCCGCCGGTTCATCAGCAGCCGGTACGCGTCTGCCATGCTGATGGACCAGATCGGCGCCGACCTGGACCTCGACTCCTCCTCCGTGCAGCCCGGCGGCCCGGGCGCCCCGACCGAGGCCCTGGACGAGATCGCCCGACGGGTGCGCGCAGAGGATCCCGAAGCCGCCGTACCCATCGTCGTACGCCTCACCAACTATGTGCTCAAGCAGGCGATCGAGCGCCGGGCGAGCGACATCCACATCGAACCGTACGAGACCTTCTTCCGGATCCGCTACCGGATCGACGGCAAGCTCTCAACCGAGCTGGCCCCGCCGCTGCGGCTCCACCCCCCGATGGTCTCCCGGATCAAGCTGCTCTCCGAGATGGACATCTCCGAGCGGCGCAAGCCACAGGATGGTCACATGTCGATGCGCGTGGAGGAGGAGGACGTGCAGTTCCGCGTCTCCACGCTGCCCACGGTGTTCGGCGAGAAGTGCGTGATCCGGTTGATGAAGAAGGAGGCCCACCTCGCCGATCTCGCGCGGCTCGGGTTCAGCCCCCCACAGCTCGCCACGATCAACAAGGTCATCCGGCTCTCGCAGGGGCTGGTGCTCGTGACGGGGCCCACCGGCAGTGGCAAGACCACGACCCTGCACGCCGCGATCAACGCGATCAACGATCCCGACATCAACATCGTCACGCTGGAGGACCCCGTGGAGTCCGCGATCCCGGGCGCGAACCACGTCCAGATCCAGGAGAAGGCCGGGCTCACGTTCCCCACAGCGCTCCGCTCGGTGCTCCGGCAGGACCCCGACGTGGTGTTCGTCGGCGAGATGCGCGACGCCGAGGTCTCGTCGATCGCGATGCGAGCCTCGCTCACCGGGCACATGGTGCTGTCGACCCTGCACACCAACGGGATCGTGGAGACGTTCAACCGCCTCGTCGACATGGGGATGGAGACCTACCTCCTCGCCAGCTGCCTGCAGCTCGTCGTCGCACAACGCCTGTTGCGCCGCGTTTGCTCGGTCTGTGCGAGGACCGAGCCCCTCCCCGGCGACACCGTCGTGGAGTTCGACCTCTCGCCGGAGCAGGTCACCACCGCCCACCATCGCGTCGCCGTGGGGTGCCGACAGTGCGGAGAGACCGGGTACCGGGGCCGTCTGGCCGTGTACGAGATGCTCCAGCCGAACCACCGCATCCGCGAGGTGCTCCGCGCGAACAGCGGCGAGCAGGCGATCAAGGCTGCATGCAACGAGATCGGCGTGGTCTGGCTGTGGGATGCCGGGATCGCCCGGGCGCTCGCGGGGGAGACCACGTTCGACGAGGTGCGACGGGCGCTGGCCCCGCCGGAGTAGCGCAGCGGCCGTTCACTCCGCGGCCTGGGCCATGCACTCCGCGTTGGGGATGTTGAAGTAGATCCACCAGGTCCCATCCGGTGCGCGTGCCACAGACCCGCCATGGGCGTTCGGCATGTCCATGACCGGGCCGAGGATGGCCCAGGTCTCGCCATCGAGGCTGGTGGCGACCTCCTCACGACCCGTCTGGTTGTTCACGAAGTACATCCGGTAGCCCCCCGCGCCATCGGAGACGAGGTCCGGGGCTCCGGCTGGCAGCCCCGACTCCAGCGTCGGGGTCCCCGGGTCATCCCACGTCACCCCATCCTCGGACCTCCACCCCTTCGCCGTACCGCTCAGCGCGCCGGCGTAGAGCACCTCCCCACCGTCGGCCAGCGAGACCACGCTCGGGTCTGCCTCTCCGTACTCCCCCTCGCTGCACGAGACGATCGCCGGGGCCGTCGGGAAGCTCGCGAAATCCGAAGAGGTCGTCCGGAAGAACGCGTGCGGCTCGGCGGAGAGGTAGGGGTCCCAACTATCGGGCGACAACGCCGCAACGGGGACCCCGAACCAGACAAACCGGAAGGTGCCGTCCGCGAGGGCGGCCAGGTCGGGGTCGATGAGCTCCTGCAGGGACGCGAGGTGGGCGTCGAACACGGCGTCCTGGAAGCCCGCGCCGTCATCGACGATCATGCCCAGGCCGCCGAGCCCGAGCAGGCCCTGACGCCAGAACCGCTCGGGATCGCTCACCAGCGTGTCCATGAGGAGGGTCGGGGAGAGATCGTTGAACACGACCACGTGCGTGCCCGTCGCGGTGACCATGACGTCCGACACGCTCGCGTGCTCACGAACCTGCTGGGGGGTGGTCGAGAACGTGAGGCCGTCGGGGGAGTCCATCCGATAGACCTCGTCGCACCACACCCGCTGCTCGGCGTGGAACCGGTCGATCTGGCCGGACATCGCGCCCTGGTCGATCACCGAGAGGCAGTGCTGGGTACCCAGCCGGGCTGTCAACGAGGCAAAGTCCATCGGGAGGCCTGGGTCCTCCAGGGCCTGACAGGCGGGCGGCGGTGGCGTGCCGCTGTCGTCCCCGGTCTCACTCGGCGCGCTGTCGTCGCCGGGCGGCTGGGCGACGGGCGGGGCACAAGCGAGCAGGACGAGCAGGGTCATGGAGGGGGCGTAACCGGGCGGGTCCGGGCGACCCGGGGTCTGGCGCAACTGTACCCAGCTTGATCCCAGAAGTAGACCGGGCGATAGACACAGTGAGGCCTCCAGCCGGTATCCTTTGACCCTCACACGGACGACCGATGCTGATCCCCCTGCTCCTCCTGGCATGCACCTCCAAGAGCATCGATGTCGACTCGGGCTCGGGCTCGGGCTCGGGCTCGGGCTCGGACATGGTCGACGCCGACGGCGACGGCTACCTCGCCAGCGTGGACTGCAACGATCACGATGCCTCGGTCCACCCCGGCGCAGACGACCCCGCGGGCGACGGCATCGATTCAAACTGCGACCAGGAGGATGGCATCGCGCGGGACAGCGCGCGGGACACCGGCCCCGTCGACGCTGACGGCGACGGATCCCTGGCCAGCGTGGACTGCAACGACGAGGACGCCACCGTGCACCCCGGCGCCACGGACACCCCTGGGGACGGCATCGATCAGGACTGCGACGGGCATGACGCCGCACCGACGGCCGAGGCCGACGCGGATGGAGACCTCTACGCATCAGCAGCATACGCGGGCACCGACTGTGACGACACGAACCCCGCGATCCACCCCGGCGCGCCCGAGACCGCGCGGGACGGCATCGATCAGGATTGCGACGGCGCGGACTTCGCTGCCACCGCATTCATCGCCGGGGACCTCGTGATCACCGAGATCATGTACGACCCGGACGCCGTGAGCGACTCCCATGGCGAGTGGTTCGAGTTGTACAACGCCTCGGGCTACACCGTGAGCCTGCGGGGCCTGGTGGTGGCCGACGACAGCGCGTACGGGCCCGCCGACATCTTCACGGTGGACGAGGATGTGGTCGTCGCGCCTGGGGCACGCGCGGTGCTCGCCGTGGACGGGGACTCCGCCTCCAACGGGGGCATCCCCGCCGACTACGACTTTCCCGGTTCCGGTGTGAACCTCGACAACTCGGCGGACGACCTCTACGTCGGCATCCCGGCAGGTCGCACCTACACAACGTTGGACAGCGTCGCCTATGACGAGACGAGAGGCTGGCCGATCGCAAAGGGGCTCAGCCTGGAGCTGAACGACTCGAAGGTGAACCCGACCGACAACGACCGCGCCGCCAACTGGTGCCCCGCGACCGCGATCGCGGGCACCACCACCGACAAGGGCTCCCCAGGCAAGGTGAGCTCGGGCTGCTGATCGGCAGACCCGGGCGTGCCGAGCCGCTTCACCGGCCGACGAGGCGCCCGACCAGCTCCAGCAAGTCCTTCGCCGGGTAGGGCTTCTGGATGAACTCGACGGAGCCGCGGCCGACCAGCCGCCGAGTGGCCTCCACCTCGTTGTAGCCGCTGCTCAGCACGACCGGTGTGGATGCCCGGATCTTCCGCATCTCGGAGAGCGCCTCCTCGCCGTTCATCCGCGGCATCGTCAGGTCGAGCAGAACCAGGTCCACCTCGCCGGCCAGCGCCCGGAAGGTCTCGACACCCTCGTGGCCGTCGGCCGCCTCGACAACCCGGTAGCCGCCGAACTCCAGCGCCAGGCGCACGAATTGCCGGACAGCCGGCTCGTCGTCGACCACCAGCACTGTGCCCCTGGCGATCGGGGCTTGCGGCTCGGGCGTCCCTTCAGGCAGGGAGACGTCGCGCCCGGCCGGCAGGAACACCTTGAAGGTCGTGCCCCGCCCGGGCTCGCTGTACACCCGGATGAGTCCACGGTGTCCTCGCACGATGCCCTGAACGGCAGCGAGACCAAGGCCCCGTCCACCCTGTTTCGTGGTGAAGAAGGGCTCGAAGATCCTCGATACCGTACCCCTGTCCATCCCGATCCCGGTGTCCGACACTTCGACGAACACGAACCTGCCCGGGGCCGTGTCGGGAAAGCCGTGCACGGCCGCCAGATCACGCCCCTCGAGCACCTGCACTCCGGTGCGCACGACCACGGTCCCGCCAGGGTCGCCGATCGACTGGGCCCCGTTGATGACCAGGTTCATGAGCACCTGGTGGAGCTGCGAGACGTCCGCCTCGACCATCGGCAGCGCGGGATCGGGTTCGAGCCGGAGCGTCACCTTCTTCGGCACGCTCGCCGAGAGCAACACCAGCAGCTCGCGGAGCTGCCCGTTCACGTCGGTGGGTTGCACCCTGAAGTGGCCGCGACCCGAGAACGCGAGCAGCTGTCCGGTCAGGTCCCCGGCCCGCCGAGCGGCGGCCACCATCGAAGCGATCGACTTCCCAGCCGGATGCCCGGGCTCGAGCTGCAGCTCGGCCAGCGAGGCATTGCCCAGGATGGCCGTGAGGAGGTTGTTGAAGTCGTGCGAGATCCCACCGGCCAGCACCCCGAGGCTCTCCAGCTTCTGCACATGGAGGAGCTGGGTCTGCAGCTGGTCGCGGTTCCTTTCGTGGACGACCCGCTCGGTGACGTCGTGCATCAGGCCCCACACAGCCGGCCGCGTCGCCCCGGGCTCCAGGCGCAACTGCCCCGACTCGGCGATCCAGCGCCAGCCGGACTCCTCGCTGCCATGCCGGTACTCGGCGCGGTAGCGCTCACCATGCGACCGGAGCGCGCCCCGGGCTGCCATCACGGCAGCGGCGTCTTCGGGGTGGATGCGGCTCCACCAGCCACCGGGGGCCAGCACCTCTGCCGCCGGGATGCCCAGCAGGTGGGCCACGTCGCCCCGCACCCACTCGGGCCTCCAGCTCTCCGGATCGACACACCACACCACCACGTTGAGCGCGAGGATCAGGTCGTCGTACCGCTTCTCCGCGGCCTCAGCCGCGCGCCGCATCATCACGTGCTCTGTGACCTCGAAGGCAAACGAGGTGATCCCGTCCACTGCGCCCTGCGCGTCCCGGGTCGGCTGGAACGTGACGTTCCAGTAGCGCTCCTCGGGCTGCCCACCCGGCCTGCAGGGCGTGTCCGCACGCGCGCCGGCGGCCACGAACGGCTCCCCCGTGGTGTAGACCCGGTCGAAGATCGCGAGGTATCCCTGCTCGACGAACTCCGGAAACACCTCGGCGTAGGGCCGGCCGACCATCTCGCGGCCATCGCTGGACTCCCGAAAGAGGCGATTGGCAAACGCGAACCGATGGTCCGGCCCACGGTGGATGGCGATCACCGCCGGGGCGTCTTCAAAGGCACGCTCGATACGGCGCTCGCTGGATCCGTCGGGGGGTGCCTTCGGCATGATGCTCCGGTGGTTTGGCTGGTACCACCTACCCCGTTGGGCGAAACGCGTCCCAGACTGGGTGCTACGCCATGCGCCCCCACACCTCGAGCGCAGCCCCCTGCGCCCTGCTGTCCAGCGCACAGAGATCGAGGCCCACCGGATCCCGGTCCCGGAGTCGCCACACGCCGTCGACCATCACATGGCGGACCATCGCTGCCGAGAACCGGAAGATCAACGCGGCCGGCAGGTTCTCGGCGGAGAGCGGCGGACCCGGCACCGGGTCGAGGACCACCAGATCAGCGGCGTACCCGGGCGCGAGGCGCCCCAACCGTACCCGCAGCGCGTCGGAAGCGAGCCGGGCCCCAGCGGTGAGCGCCCTGGCCCAGTCCGCGGGGCTCCACCCATCGCCCGCCTCCTGCGATCGGAAGGCACCGGCCTGCAGCTCCGCCAGCATGTCCGCGCCGATGCCGTCCGTGCCGAGCGCCGTGCGCACCGGGAAGTACGGGAGCGGAGCGCGCCCGACCGCGTTGTTCATGTTGGAGCGTGGCTGGTGCGTCACCCAGCAGCCCGCGTCCGAGAGCCGCGCCAGATCCCCCGGGCCCACGTGCACACAATGCGCGAGGATCGAGCCGGGTAGCAGCGCACCGAGCCGGGCCAGCCGTGCGACCGGGGGTTCACCGACCGTCGCTTCATCGTCGACAGCCTCGGCGACGTGGATGTGGAGCCCGACCCCGGCGTCGCGTCCCAGTGCGGCGCACGCCCGGATCGTGTCGTCCGAGAGCGTGAAGCCGGCGTGCGCGCCGATCCGAACAGCACGCCTGCCGTCGCGCGGCGCCGCGAGCAGCCCCTCGTGCGCCTTCAACCCCAGGCGCGCCTTCTCGGCTCCCCCGCGGTCCGTCACCTCGTAGCAGAGCACCCGCCGCAGCCCGAGCCCGCCGAGCGCGTCGTCGAGCGCTTCGAGGCTCCCGAGGATCGCGTTTGGAGAGGCGTGGTGGTCGACCACGGTGGTCACCCCCGCCCTCAACGCGCCTACGCCGCCCACGAGCCCGCTCACGGCGACTGCCCCGAGGTCGAGCGCCTCGTCCAGCCGCCACCACACCTTCCGGAGCATGTCCGTGAAGCCCTCCGGCGCATCCGGCAGGAACGGCATGCCGCACGCCAGCGCCGAGTAGAGGTGATGGTGCGCGCACACGAGCCCGGGCATCAGCCAGCGGCCAGCGAGATCCTCCACGATCTCCCCGACGCCCGGCACCAGGCCCTCCCCGACCTCCGCGATCCTCCCATCCACTACCCGAACGTCCCCGACACGAACCGCGGGCGGATCGAGGTCGAGGAGCTTCGCCCCGCGGAGGATCATGCGCGCAGGGCGAGCGTCTGGCGGTCCAGCTCCGGGATCTTCGCTGCTTCACCCTCCCAGAACCCGGGATCCCACAGCGCGTTGAGCTCGCCGACGGTCTTCCCCTGCTGCTCCACCCACGTGAAGTACTTCTGGTTGTGCCAGCGGCGGCGCACGTCCATCGTGCCCTCCTGCATCCAGTCGGTGCCGATGTCGGAGAACACCTTGACCCGGCGCTGGATCTCACCCGGCTGGAGCGCGCCCACGCGGTTGCGCAGCCGGGCCAGGACCGAGGGATACCGGTCAAACCCGTCCGTCGCGATCGTCAGCACGTTCGAGCCCGCGGGCATGTCGTAGTACTTCGCGGTCTTGATCGCGCCGAGCACGTTGCAGATGCCCGAGACGCCGAACACGTCGCGGAGCTGGGCCAACTCGGGCAGGTTGCCCTCCTGGACGAGCTGAAGGCCAAGCAGGCAGGCCTCGTCGTCGATGCAAGCCAGCGCGTCCATGTTCCGCACGTTGTGGATCCAGGTCACGTGCTTGTCGCCGATGCCTTCGATGGCGTGCGCGCCGTAGCCCACGTTGTAGAGCGTGGGGCACTGGATCGGCTCGAGGCCCACGGCCTTTGCGTCCGGGTGCTGCTTCTTGATCCGGTCCGCTGCGGCGATGGTGCCGGCGCTGCCCATGGCGCTCACGAACGCGGCGACGCGGCCGTTGCCGTACCCGGCGGCCACCTCGAGGGCGCTGTTCCCGGTCACGTGGTAGTGGAACCGGTAGTTCCCGAAGTCCTCGAATTGATTGAGGATGATGTGCCCCGGCCGCTGACGCACCTCGCGCACGCAGTCGTAGATCTCCTTCACGTTCGACTCGCTGCCCGGCGTCTTGATCACCTTCGCGCCGTATGCCTCGATCTTCTCGAAGCGCTCGGCGCTCATGTCCTCCGGCAGGATGACCAGCGAGCGGAACCCGACGCGCGGCCCGACCCAGGCGCCGCCGATGCCGTAGTTGCCCGTGGACGGGAAGACCAGCGTCGAGCCGTCCGGCGTGATCGCGCCGGAGAGCAGCTTCTCGCGCAGGCAGGAGTAGCCGGGGCCGACCTTGTGGCTGCCCGTGGGGAAGTGCCGCGACGACATCACGATGATGTTCGCCGCCACCCCGGTGAGCGAGGGCGGGAGCACGTAGTGCGGGATCTCGCCGGCCTTGCGCCAGCTCATGTCGAACAGGTGGATGGGATCGAGCGGGTCAGCCGAGGCGCGGGCCTTCGCACGAATGGACTCAGGCTGCGTCGCAGGGTGCAGCAGCTCTTCGAGCGAGGGGAGGACGGCGATGGACATCAGATCTATGCTCCGGAACGGGGAAGCCACGTGTCTGCGCGGCGAAGGGCGGTGTACAGGTGGCGCAGCAGGGCGGCGGCGGTGAGGTCGGCGTCGCCGGTGCCGGTCGCCGCGACCGGTTCGTCGACCCGAAGCCCGATGCGGCCTCCGGGGACCTCCCAGGTGGCCGCGCCGTCGGGGCCGGGCGTCCAGGTCTGGACCACGCCCGCCCGGCGCCACCACAAGGCGCCCTCGACGAAGCGGAACCCATCGCGCTCGGGGTGCTCGGCCCAGGCCCGCGCGTCGACGAACAGGACCGGCTTGGACGCGAACGGACCGCCGTCCTCGGGGCAAGTGGGGTCGCACTGGCCGCAGAGGTTGCAGGCGTCGGCCAGGATGCCGATCTGGTGACGCCGGGAGATGGGGGCGTGGACGACGCGAGCGGACGGGTCGGCAGGCGTGACCGCGAACGTGGCGTCGGACCAGATGATGCGGCCGGACGGCAGCGCGCCGGACGGCAGGTCGAACGTGAAGATCGCGGCGTTCGGGCACACGGGGATGCACTTGTCGCAGGTGAGGCAGTCCAGGAGCGCAAGCGAGGTGCCGACCTTTCTGGGGGCCACCTTGTTCGCGTCGTGGTGGTACCGCGGATCGGTGGGCAGCGTGGCAGCGTAGGCCGAGGGATCCTGCACGGCGAAGGCGGGCAGATCCGCGGCCCCCGCGTGGACCATGCGCTTTTCGAGGTTGCGCAGGTACGTCGCCATCTTCGCGTAGCCCTTGCCCTTGAGCAGGTCTGTACACGTGGTGACCGGTCCGATGCCGGCCGCGACCACGTCGGCAAAATTGCTGGCGTCGATCCCCGCGGAGAAGGTGATGGGCACGGCGGGGCCGAACGTGGCCCGGAAGCGCGCGGCGAGCTCGGCGGCGAGCACGTGCAGGGGCGGGCCCGAGAGGTACATCTCGCCGTCGCCGAATGGGGGCTCGGGCGAGCGGCAGACGAGCGTGTTGGTGAACTTCACGCCGAAGCCGACCCCCTCGGCGGCCGCCACGGCCCGAAGGCGGGGCACCATCGCGAGGAGCTGCGCCCAGGTGAGGTCCTTCTCGAACGCGTGGGGATCGAGGACGATCTGCGTGTAGCCGAGCTGATCGTGGAGCAGGGAGGAGACGGTCTGCAGCCCGAGCAGCGTCGGGTTGAGCTTCACGACCGTGTCGAGCCCGTGCTCCTGCATCAGGTGCGCTGCGATCGCCTCGATCTCATGCGCCGGGCAACCGTGGAACGTCGAGAGCGTCATGCTGCGGCAGATGCGCGGCGGGGCGTCGACCTGCAGCGCGGCAGGGAGCGAGTCGCGCAGCGCGTCGAGCGCGGGGCCGGCGTTCTGGAGTGCTTCGACGAAGGCCACGATACGCGGCTCCCGGATCCCCGCGAGGTCGTAGCCGAGCGAGAGGTCGAAGATGCACGCGGCGTCCATCCCGAGGCGCCTGGCGGCCAGGTGGACCAGATACCAGGCCTTCACGTACTCCTGTGCGCTCTCTTCGACGCGCAGCTCCTGGGACCACTCGACGTTGTACCCGACGTGCGGCACATGGATGCACGGCCGTGGGAGCCGCAGCTCATCCAGGATCTGGACGGTCTTGAGCTCCATGAACCGCCCGCCGGCGAGCCAGGACAACACGAGGTTCTGGGCAAGCTGGGTGTGCGGCCCGGACGCCGGACCGAGCGGCGTGGCCGCGCGCTGCCCGAAGTGCTGGAACGAGATGTCCAGCGCCGGGTCGGGGCGCCACACCGCGGCGCGGGGCAGCCCGAAGATCGGTCCACCCGCATCGATCTCGCGAACCAGACGAGCCGCGAGCGTAGCGAGAGGGATCGGGTAGAGCTCCGAGACCGCTGGCATCAAGCGCACTTATCTCATCGCCGGCGCGAAGGAAGGGCGCTTACGTCGCCAGACCGAGCGCAGCAGCCGATGGGCGAGGGCGCGACCGGGCCCAGGCCCGGAATCGCGCCCCCTTGTCTACTTGCCCTTTGCAGCCTTCTTCTCGGCCTTCTTCTTCTGCTTGTCCTGGATGCTGACCTTTTCCTTGTTGTTGGTCTTCGGCTTGTCGGTACCTTTGGGCATGATGAACTCCTGGGGTGTTCGCCGAGGAATGTAGCGCCAACGGCCCCCATCGGCGAGGGGCGGGAGGCGACCGCTCAGTCGGCGTCGACAGTGTCGTCAGCGGCGAGGACCGCGCCTTCGGGCGTGGTGCCCTCCGTCCCGTCGATCTGGACGACGTTGCGCTGGGCGCCCTTCGGCAGTCCCACGCCGGAGCCGTCCGCGCCGCGCCAGACGCAGAACGAGACGCTGTCACCCGAGAAGGTGAAGCCGTCGTCGGCGACCCCGGCAGCGATGAGCGCGACCTGGTCCGCATCGAGCGGGACATCGTCGCTGAACGAATAGCGGAGCTCACCCGGCGCCCAGCTGACGAGGTTCCTGCTCGAGTACTCCCACCAGCCCGAGCCCGACGTGACCGCGACCTCGGCCCAGAACGAGCAGGACGTGGGGAGGCCAGCGTCGTCGATCTCGCACGACCCGGCGGTGTCCACGACCCTGGGCGTGACCCCGATGGTGTCGGCGGGGAGCCCGGCAAGGTTGAGGAACGACCAGTCGACATCGAGGCTTCGGGTCAGCTCGGTGTCCACGAATTCGGCGAGGGTCTGCCCGTCCCCTGCGTCCACGGCCGTGAGCGGGAGCGTGGCCCAGTCTCCCGTGGGTTGCAGGGGCAGGTCGATGCCACAGGCCAGGAGCGTGAGGAGGAGCATGGGAGGAGCATACGCGCGGATCACGGGGCGTGGGCCGCCGAATGACGGAGCCCGCGGGGCTCAGCCGGCGATCTGCTTCGGATCCAGCTCCCACGGGTTCTCCAGCACGCGGCGGATCGTCTTCGCGAGGATCCCGCCCTGCGCGCCGTCGATGAACCGGTGGTCGATCGTGGCGCAGAGCGTGACCATCTTTCGCACCACCACGACGCCGTCGACGGCCACCGGCATGTCGCGGACCGCCCCCAGGAGCACATAGATGGGCACGTGCGCGAACGGCGTCGGCGGCGCAAAACCCTCGTCGAGCCCGAACATGCCGACGCTGGTGATGATCAGGCTGCCGAACGGGTACGCCTCGAGCCCGAACAGCGGCATGTTCACCCCCATCACGGCAGTCAACCAGCCGGTGAAGGCGACGAGCGGCCGGATGAGCCAGGTCGGCAGCAGCGCCAGCGGGCCCTGGCTCATCTTGAAGGCGTCGTCCTTGCCTGCGCGGAGCCGCTCGGCGTACTCCCGAAGCTCGACGGCGGTCTGGACCACGCTCTTCTTGTCGGCGTCGCACACCTTCACCTTCGCGAGGTTGTTCCCTCCCTCCAACGTCACGAGGTAGGTGATGTCCACGGTCTTGTGCGGCACGAAGGCACCAAACCGGATGACGCCATTGAGCGACGGCGCCTCTTTGAGCGCCTCGGCGCACGCCCGGCCGATCAGGTGGGTGATCGTGATCTTCTCGCCCGTCCGCTCCTTGACCTGCTCGATGTAGGCGAGCGCCTGGGTGGCCTCGACCGTGAGCTTTCCGTAGATGTTGCCCTCCGTGGGCGAGGACCAGGAGGCGATGGCGAGTTTTCGGCGGGGCGACATGGACATGGGGGCCATGTAGCGCGGCGTCGGAGCGGTCGGCGAAGCGGGCCACGGGACCGGCCGCAGGCGGATACGGTGCGTCTGGGAGACCGCTTGCCGAGGACGACCCAGGCCTTGCCCCGCTCACGCGTTGCCCGAACGGGCGTGGCCGAGGCAATCCGGGCGGCCGCGCTCGGGCTGGGCCTGGGCGCAGGGTGCGCCCCCAACACGGACGTCTACGAGGCGTGCTCCAGGGTGGTCGAGGCGCAGAACCGGTGCCTCGAGAAGGCCCCGCCGGACACGGACACAGGGTACGAGACGGTGGAGGGGCTGTGCGGTCGGTGGCAGGGCCAGGAAGACGCCTACGACGCTGCCACGTTCGACTGCATCCGGCGGTACTACAATACTGCCCACTGCGCTGAACACTACCCGGCCGGCGACGACATCGATGGAGCCTGCGAGTAGCAGCGTCACGCCTCGCGCAGGATCAGAACCGCCGCAGCGCCTCGGCAACCAGCGACCCCACCCGCATCCATCCGGACACCGACACGGCCGCCACGACGCCCCGCCGAGCAACGGCGCAGGGCTGACCGCCACGCGGACATTTCTGTTATATCCAGACACATGCATCGCCCATCCTCGGCCAGGCTCCCCGCTTTCCTGATCGGGGGGCTCGTTCCCGCCGCATTCGCGTCCTCACCTGCCTACGCCAGCGACTGCATGGCCGCGTCGCACGCCAGCGATGTCGCCGACCGGCTGACTGCCGCCGAGTCGGCACTCCAGAGCGCAGACCCGGACGCCTTTCAGGGCGCCATGGAGGAGGTCTCCCTTCTGGTCCCTTGCCTGGCTGACACCCTGCCGGCGACCACCGCCGCGCAGCTACACCGACTCACCGGCGTGCAGGAGTACAACTCCGGCAACGCAGCGAGAGCCGCCCCGGCGTTCCTGGCCGCGCGCGTCCTCGATCCCAGCTACCACTTTCCCGCATCCGAGTTTTCGGCCGAGCACCCGATCCGTCAGAACTACGACGCGGAGAACGCCGGGCAGTTCAAGGACAAGAAGGCGCCAGAGCCGAAGATCGGCTCGATCACGTTCGATGGTACGGGCACCCGTCAGCGACCGGTGGACCGCAACACCGTCCTGCAGCTCCTCAACCCCTCGAACCAGGTCACCCAGACGACCTACCTGCTGCCCGACCAGCCGCTGCCGAACTATCCAGCCGTGCCTCACCTCCGGAACTCGCTGCTCATCGGCAGCCTCGCCGCGCTGGCGGGCTCCGCAGCCTGCTACGGCGGAGCATGGGCGACGCACGCCAGCTTCAACTCGGATGACCCGACCTACACCCTCGACAAGCTGAAGAGCTACCAGGGAGCGACCAACGCGCTGTTCGCCGCGTCCATCTCGCTTGGTGCCGTGGCGATCGGCGGCGGCACCGGCGCGCTGCTCGTGGGTGCCCGCTGATGCTCGAAGCGGGCGCGCTCTTCGACCGCTACCGCATCGACGCCCGGCTGGGCGAGGGCGGAATGGCAGAGGTGTTCCGCGTACAGCACGTGCAGCTCGGCACGTGGCACGCGCTGAAGGTACTCAAGACCGGGTTCGGCCGGATGAACGCGCGCCTCATCCAGGAGGGGCGCGTGCAGGCACAGTTGCGTCACCCGAACGTCGTGACGGTGAGCGACATCCTCGACGTGAACGGCGCTCCCGGCCTGCTGATGGAGTACGTGCGCGGGCCCTCGCTGGAGGCCCTGCTCGACCACGGCCGCATCTCGCTTGCCGACGCAGATGCGATCGCCCGGGGGGTCCTGGCGGGCGTGGCGGCGGCGCACGCCGAGGGCATGGTGCACCGCGACCTCAAGCCCGCGAACATCCTGCTGGCGACCACACGCGCGGGCCTGGTCCCGAAGGTCGCCGACTTCGGGCTCGCGAAGCTGCTCGACGACGAGAGCGTGGGCACCAGCCTGACGCGCACGGGGTCGACCATGGGCACCCCCGCCTACATGTCGCCGGAGCAGATCCGGAACGCCAAGAACGTGGACCGCCGAACGGACGTGTTCGCCCTGGGCGCCATCCTCTACGAGTTGGTGTGCTGGGAGCGCACGTTCCCGTCCGACGACATCGTGGCGCTCTTCTCGGACATCGCGGCCGGCAAGTACGTCCCCCCCCGGAGCCTCTGTCCCGCCCTCCCGGAGCGGATGGAGGCGGCTATCGTTGGCGCGCTGCAGCCTGACCGGGAGAACCGGATCGCGAGTGTGGAGCAGTTGCTGGAGGTGTGGTCAGGCACGGTAGCCGCCCAGGCGGGGCTGTCGGCGTCGAGCGCCACGCCAAGCCGGAAGTCCTACGAAACCTGGGCGGGGGAGGAAGACCCGCCTGCGTCGAGCGCGTTCGCCAACCCTTCGCTGGCGGACGGGTCCGCTGGGCCCGTGTCGATCGACGTGTCGTTCTGGCGGGAGACGCTTGCGCCCGCGGTCGACGCCAATCGCCCGCCGTCGGGGCGGGCCGGCCAGGCGGCTCGCCCGGACCCGGTCCAGTCGATCACCCCGTCGGCAGCTCCACGGCCCACCGCGGACCGGACCGGGAGCGCCACGTTCGCTGCAGACCCCGCCGAGCTCGACGCGCCCGCCGCCACGCCTCCCGGAACCGTCACGCCGGGCTCCCCGCGCTGGGTGCCCATCGCGGCGGGAGTGGTCGTGCTCATGGCCTGCACGGTCGGGATCACGGCCTGGATGATGCGCGCGCCGGCTTCAACGCCCGCGCCGAGCGCCCCCATCGCCATGGACCCGGGCACCGCAGCAGGGACGAACGGAAGCGACGCTGCGGGCAGCGCTGTGCCCGGCACCGCCGGAACGCCGGGGGTGCCGGCTCCGGGCACGGGCGCCGCCGGCGCCGCACCGACCCAGACGACGCCGGTCCCCGCTGTGGCCTCGCCCCCGGTCCCCGCCGCAGGCACTTCGACGCCCCGAAGCCCTGCCAGCGCGAGTTCCAGCACACGGGCCACCGCCCCGGCCACCTCCGCCGCCAGCGCCGGGGCGAGCGCTCCAGCGGGCGGCTCCGCCCCCACGGACGCTGCGCCTGCCACCGCCCCGACCACACCCACTCCTGTCCCTGCCGCGGTCGCGCCATCCCCCGTCGCATCCGCTGCTCCGGCGCCCGCACCCGCTGCGGAGGACGCGATCCCCGCCGGCAAGGCGCGGGTGCACCTCCAGGGCGACGCCAAGAGCGTGTGGCTCCAGTCCGCGGGCGGCAATTTCCGGCCGGGCCTGGTCCCGGTCGGGACCTACCGGATCCAGGTGTTCTTCGAGGGCATGGCGGCCCAGAGCGTCGGCGAGGTCACCGTGGGAGAGGGCGAGGAGCGCACGATCGTGTGCCACAAGGCGTTGTCGAACTGCAAGGTGCAGTAGGGGGGCGGCGGGGGCCCCGGGGTCAGTCCCTCGAGGGCGCGCGAACGCGCCTACAGGCCGCTGCCGAGGATGAGGTAGGCGGCGCCGGCGAGGGAGCCGCCATCGTCGCTGCCCCTGGCGCCGATCAGGATGTCGGCGAAGCCATCCGCATCCACGTCGCCGCCGCCAGACAATGAGCTCCCAGCAAAATCGTCCAGCGCCTCCCCAGCATAGACAGCGTCGGCTGCTGAGAGGCTTCGACCGGCCGGCCCTGGGCTGCCCAGGATGAGGTAGGCAGCCCCTGCCGAAACACCGGTCCCCTCGTAGGATGCGCCTACCAGCACGTCCACGAAACCGTCGGCGTCAACGTCGCCGGCGGAGGCCACGGAACAGCCGGCCTCGGCGTCCACCCCGCCCCCATCCTCGTACTTGGCGTCTGCGACCGCCAAGGGGCGGCTCGCCGGGGAACCGCCCCCGAGGATCAAGTACGCCGCGCCCGAGCGATTCGCCGAGGCGCCGTTCCCGGTCGCCCCCACAAGCAGGTCCCCGAACCCATCCCCGTTCACATCCCCCGCGCCAGCGACAGCCCCGCCCGCATAGTCCGCGGCAGACTCCCCGGAATACACGGCGTCCGCTCCTCCAAGCCCAAGGTCGGCTGGTGCCGCGCGCCCAAGGACCAGGTAGGCCGCGCCCCGGCTCTCGTCCCTCCCCGGCGCCCCAACGAATATGTCCGCAAGCCCGTCGCCATCGACATCGCCCCCTGATGCGACGCTGCTGCCGGCCCGGTCCTGCACGACGTCTCCGACGTAGTTGGAGTCAGCGGCCTCGAGGCTGCGGCTCGCCGGAGAGGCGCTGCCGAGCAGTAGGCACGCGTTCCCGCGGTAGCCGACCGCCGCCCCCTCGCCGATCAGCACGTCGTCGAATCCGTCGCCGTTGAAATCGCCTGCTGACGACGTGGCCGACCCAGCGTGGTCTCCCGCGCTCGCACCGACAAATTCTGCGTCGGCGGCGCCGAGGCCCAGGTCGCCAGGGACGTCATTGCCGAGGATCAGGTACACCGCCCCCGCCGAGGTTCCGCCGTCGCTTTGCTGGGAGGCACCGACGAGCATGTCGTCGAAGCCGTCCCCGTTCACATCGCCCGCACCTGAGACGCTCATACCGGCAGCATCGGGCGAGGCCTCCCCCGTGTAAGCCGCATCGGCGAACCCCAGGTGCAGATCGCCCGGAGCCGGCCCGCCCAGGATCAGGTAGGCGGCCCCGGCGTAGCTGCCCGCGGCATCGTTTCCGGGCGCCCCGACAAGCATGTCGCCAAACCCGTCTCCGTTCACATCGCCAGCATTCGCCACGGTTATCCCCGCGTAGTCGCCGGCCATCTGCCCGGTGAACTGCGCGTCTGCCCCCGAGAGCGACCCGGAGCTGAGACACGACGTGAACCCCCCGTCGCAGTCGTCGTCGAGGCCATTCTCGCAGACCTCCACCTCCCCGGGGTTGATGTGGTCGTCCGTGTCGTCGCAGTCTGACCCATCCGCAACAAAGGAGCCCGGCGCGCTGCAGCGAACGATCGTCACCCCGGCGTCTCCAAAGCCATCGCCGTCGGAGTCCGCAAAGTAGGTGAAGGTCGCCAGCCCATCGTCGGCCGTGCCGTCGCAATCGTCATCCACCTGGTTGCATGTCTCGACCGCACCAGGATGAGCGCTGGGGTCAGCGTCATCACAATCCGTCGTCGGATCCGCGTCGGTGCCCTCGTGCGCATCGGTGCAGTCGGTGTCCGTCGAGACGAGCGTGACCCCCGAGGCGTCGAGGTACCCGTCGTCATCGGCGTCGTCATTGCACAGCTCCGAGCCGTCGCAGTCCTCGTCGTCACCGTTCCCGACGATCTCGGTTGCGCCCGGATGGTCACCTGGAGAGGCGTCGTCACAATCGGTGTCGACCGCCGCGGTGTAATCGCCCGCAGCCGCGCACCGGCACTCGCTGTCCGCGACGCCATAGGAGTCACCATCGCCGTCGCGGTAGCGTGTCGTGCACGATGTCGCGCCCAGATCGTTGGCGTCACCGCTACAGTCGTCGTCGTAGGCCGTGGCGCAGGTCTCTGTGCGTGACGGGTTGACGGCAGACTTCGAGTCGTCGCAATCCCCAGACACCTCGACATTGCTCGCAGCCGGCGCACACACCGTCGTCGTCGTCGCAGGATCCCCGAACCCGTCGCCATCCGAGTCGGTGTAGGTCACGACTCCCGGCGCCACGCTCCCATCGTCATCGTCCACGAGCGCATCGCAGTCGTTGTCGATGAGGTCGCACACCTCCTGCGCATCTGGATTGACCCCCCCTTCCGTGTCATCACAATCCGTGTCGTCCCCGACGTAGTCTGCAGGCTCAAAGCAAGCGATCTGGGTCCAGGCAGCGTCTCCGAACCCGTCACCGTCGTCGTCCGCGTACCAGGTGACCATGTCGGTGACGTCCACGTCGGCGTCGTCGATGTCGCCATCGCAGTCGTTGTCCTCGTGATCGCAGATCTCCGGCGCACCGGGGTTCACCGTGTAGACGTAGTCGTCGCAGTCGCCCGCACCATGGACGTAGCCCCCGCTGCTGGTACAGGTGGTGATGGTCGCCGACTCGTCTCCGTAGCCATCGCCGTCCCGGTCCCGGTACCAGACGGCCTCCGCAGGATCCACGCCAAGGTCGTCGGCGTCCACGTCACCGTCACAGTCGTCGTCGATGCCGTTGCAGGACTCGGTGGCTTCGGGGTGGATCGTTGGATCGCTGTCAAGGCAGTCACCCGCTTCGGGCACGTAGCCGTCGGGTTGGGTGCACTGGTACACCACGTCCAGATCGTCCCCCCAGCCGTCTTCGTCGGAGTCGGCGTACCAGGGGGTGTCGCCGTTGATCGCGGGGTCGCCGTCGTCGCAGTCGTCGGCGTTGGCCACGTAGTCGGCCGGGGCGTCGCACACGGTGGCGACGGTTCCGGCAGTGCCGTAGCCGTCGTGGTCGCTGTCGAGGTACCAATCGGTCTGACCCGTGGCTCCATTGTCCCCGTCGTCGATGGAGCCGTCGCAGTCCTCGTCCGTGTTGGCGTCGTCGCAGATCTCGGCGGCACCGGGGTGCACGCCCGGGTTGGTGTCGTCACAGTCGCCAGCACACACGAATGAGCCGTCGCCGTCGCTGTCCGATTCGTCGGTCTCGGGGCTCGAGGGGTCACCGATGACGCCGTCGCAGTCGTCGTCGGCCCCATCGCAGATCTCAGCCGCACCGGGGTGAACGCCCGCGTCGGTGTCATCGCAGTCGTCACCCCCGTCCGGCGCGCCGTCCACGCTAGCGGCGTCGAACCCGTCGCCATCCGCGTCGTAGTCGGAGCCGCCGGAACAGTCGGCGTCGACAGCGTCATAGGGGGTGTCGGTGGCGCCGGGGTTGACGTCCTCATTGGCGTCGTCGCAGTCGTCGCCCCCGAACTGGGCGGAGACGTAGCCGTCATCGTCCTGATCGATGCGCTCGTCAAGATCCGCCTTGGTGATGACCGGGCAGCCCGTGAGGACGAGCGTTGCGAAGGCGGGGAGGGCGAAGATACGCATTGAATCGGGTTAACCTGCTCGGGTCGGAGAGCGGGATGCGGTGCACCCGCGGACGTACGAGGTGCGTGGCTGGCTGCGCATGGCCGGGTTGGCTCGGCCGGGGCACCGATGGCCTCGACGAGGGGTGCCCCACCTCTCCCCGACTTTCGTTGCCAGCCTCTCCGGCCCGCCCTGCTTCAGAACCGCCGCAGCGCCTCGGCCACCAGCGAGCCCACGTCCGGCTTGGGACCCGATTCTCCCGCCCTGGCCGCCGCGCCGGACGGCCCCAGCCCCGCCTTCGACCTGGCCGCGAGCAGCTTCTCCACGTCGCCCGCGGGCAGCGGGCGAACGCCTCCGAGCGGCTCGGCCAGGGCAGCGATGCGCGCGACGTGCTCGACCAACTCCATCCGCAGCCGGGCGGTCTCGGCGTCCGGCCCGACGGTGATCACCCCGTGGTTGCGCAGGAGCACGGCGTCACAGCGTCCGAGCGCATCCCCAAGCTGGGAGCCGTCGATCACCGGGATCTCCGCCCCGAGCGAGACGACGGGCTCGCCCATGAACGGCTCGTCCCAGAACGAGCGCCCGGCGACCGCCCACGCAGTCGCGTAGGGCGGGTGCGCGTGGCACACCCAGTTCACGTCGGGGCGGGCGCGGTAGGCCGCGAGGTGGAGCGAAAACTCGCTGAACACCTTCCGCTCTCCCGCGACCACGCGAAAACCCTCGGCGTCAGCCGCCACCTCGACCAGCGACTCCGGCCCTACATCCGCCTTGGAGACGGCCGTGGGGCTCGCGAGAAAGCGCTCCCCGAGCCTCGCGGACACGTTGCCATCGTGGTTTGCGACCCAGCCGCGCGCGTGCAGGTAGTGACACAGCCCGGAGATCGCGAGCGCCAGGGAGTCCCGGGGGCTCGCGCTCATACAGGCTTCCCGCAGAGCTCGTCCACCACCCCGAGGATGACCGAGTGCAGCGGATCGGTGTCCGAACCGAGGATCTGGCGAGCCGTGTTGCCCTCCCGGGCGGCGAGCACGAGATCGCCGGGCCCGGCCTGGACACTGTCGACCCCGAGGAACGCCGGGCCCTTCGGCGTGCGCCCGTCACTGGCGACAGGCTGCAGGACGAGCACGATCCGACCCTCGAAGCACGGGTGCTTCACGGTCGAGACCGAGTTTCCGATCACGCGTGCGAGGATCATCGGCCACCCCCCACATGCTTGCGGTCGGTGGTCACAGCGTCGACGATGCGCACCACCGCACAGTCGACGGGGCTGTAGGTGTCCGGCAGGGCGAGCGCCGCCTCACGCCCCGTGGTCCATTCGACCAGATCGCCCGGGCCCGACTGCAGGGGATCGGCCGCGACGATCACGTCGCCGTCGGCGTTCCCGGCCTCGTCCTGCGGCTGGATCGCCATGAGGCGCACGCCAACGAGGCTCTCGTGCTTCACCGTGGCGACCACTGTTCCGAGTACACGTGCAAATTGCATCAGCGACCTCCACCGAGAGTGCCCGCGGCCGAAAACGGCGCGGGTCGAAGCAGCCACGTGAGAAAATCAGCATGCGGTCGCGGGACCACCTCTTCCCGCACCCGCCTGTTCCGTCCGGTCAACACGGCAGCGCCCGTGGCCACGGCGGCTTCCACCGCGTCCTGGGAGCCGTGGACGACAAAAAAGCCCTTTCCACCTAAAGCCGTCGCGATCCGCAGGCCGCACAGCTGCACGTCGGCCTCCTTGAGCGCACGGTCGCAGGCGTCGAGCACCCCGGCGATGCTGGCCCCCTCGATGATCCCGACGGTGTCGAGGTCTCCGAGGGATACCGCGCCCGCGAGGCCCTGCCACACGCCGGCGTGCACGAACGGGATCACCAGCTGATCGAGCACGTCCTCTCCGGCGATCTGCAAGCCCACACGATGTGCAGCCTCGATCTCGGCGACCCCGCCGCCGGTGAGGATCAAGAACCGCCCCGGCTCGATCAGGTTGGCCTCGATCACGCGGACGGGCGCCTCCTTCACGAGCGCGTCGAGCGCCCGGTATCCGCGCGCGATGGACCCGAGCTCCAGGAGCGCCAGCGCATCCACGCCGCTGTGCGAAGGAGTCGTCACGGCGGGCCTCAGACGATGCGGAAGTGGCCCGAGAGCGTGCAGCGGCGCTCACGGGTGAAGTTCCGCGCGGTGGTGAGCCCCTCGCCGGTCGGCGAGGCGATGGTGAAGCTGGTGTAGCCCTCGCCGCCAAAACCGAGGCCCGCGTAGTTCGGGGCGTTCTTGACGAAGATGCTCGTGTTGGCGACGCGGGCGAACCGGTGCAGGTTGTCGATGTTCTTGGAGTACATCGAGGACGTGTGGCCGAACCCGTGCTCGGCCTTGACCGCCATCTCGATGCCCTCGTGCACGTCGCGCACGCGCACGATGCCCATGATCGGCATCAGGAGCTCATGCTGGACGAACGGGTGGTCGAACGGGACCTCGGCGACGATCAAGCGAGGGTCGCCCTGGAAGGGGACGTCGATCTCGCGCAGGTACTCGCGCGCGCACTTGCCGACCCATTTCGAGTTGGTGTGCTCGCGGTCGGGGGTGAGGATGAGCTTCTCGAGGCGGGTGATCTGGTGGTTGCGGAGCTGGATGGCGCCCGCGCGGATCATGGTCTCGACGAGCTTGTCGTGGATCTTGTCCACGGCAAAGACCTCTTTCTCGTCGCAGCAGATGATGTTGTTGTCGAACGACGCGCCCGCGATGATGCCGCGGGCGGCCTGTTCGAGATCCGCGGTCTCGTCCACGACGACGGGGGGATTGCCCGGACCGCCGCAGATGGCCTTCTTGCTGGCGGCGAGCGCGGCCTTGACCACCGCAGGCCCGCCGGTCACGACGTTGAGCCGGATCCCCGGGAACCGCAGAAGCTCGTCGGCCGAGGCGATCGTCGGTGTGTCGACGCACACCATGATGTTCTCGGGGCCGCCGACCTCCATCGACGCGCGGTTGATGAGGTCGATCGTGTACGCCGAGACGCGCCGTGCGGACGGGTGCGTGTTGAACACGACCGTGTTCCCGCCCGACACCATCCCGATGCCGTTGCAGATGATGGTCTCGGTCGGGTTCGTGCAGGGGGTGATCGCGGCGATCACGCCGTACGGCGCGCGCTCGATCAGGGCCAGGCCGTCGTCGCCCGTGTAGGCGATCGGCTCGAGGATCTCGGGCCCGGGCGTCTTGTGGATGACGAGCAGGTTCTTCTTGATCTTGTCTTCGACGCGACCGAGGCCCGTCTCCTCGACCGCGAGGCGCGAGAGGTTCTTCACGTCTGCAGCGCAGCAACGGCGGATGTTCGCGATGATCTCGCGGCGCTTCTCCAACGGCAGGCTCACGAGCGTGAGCTGCGCCGAGCGGGCAGCAGAGACGCAGTCGCTCACGGTCTTGAACACGCCGCGAGGCTTGGACGGGAGCTCAGCCGCCTTCGACTCGCCGGCGCTCACCTGACCGAGCACCCGGCGAACGATGTCTTCGATGTCCACGCGGTCGGCCATGGGCTAGTCGTCCTTCGACTTGTCGTAGGCGACGGAGCCGGAGACGTCGATAGTGTCCACGATCGCCATGATCACGGCGTCCACCGGCCGACCATCGGTCTGCCGGGTCTGACGTGCAGAGGAGCCCGACGCATAGAGCACGGTCTCCCCCACACCTGCACCGCAGGAGTCCACTGCGACCACGAACGCGTCCTTCGAGGCGGTCTTCCAGGCGGAGTCAGCGCCCTTCCCGGAATGGGCGAGAGACAGGTCCTGCACCATGTACAGGCGCAGTCCCTCGAGCTTCTCGTCCTTGCGTGACGCAACGACGGTGCCGACGACCTTTCCGAGCTTCACGGGGCCTCCTTCGCGGCGCGAGCCGAGCTACTTGCCGACCGGCTTGCGACCGAGCGGGAGCACGGCGTCCACGTTCTCGTGCGGACGCGGGATGATGTGCACGCTCACGAGCTCACCGACGCGCTGGGCCTCACGAGCGCCCGCCTCGGTCGCCGCCTTCACGGCTGCGACGTCGCCACGCACGATCGCGGTGACGTAGCCGCCGCCCGTCTTCTCGTACCCGACGAGCTCGACGCGCGCGGCCTTGACCATCGCATCGCTCGCCTGGACCATGGCGACGAAACCCTTGCACTCAATCATTCCCAGTGCGTCAGACATATTTGCAGACTCCTAACGTTGAAGGTTGAAACGACGATTATCGACCGATGGCTTCGATGGCGGCGATCGCAGCAGCGGCGGCGCTGTCGATCTCGGCCTCGGACCCGCTCATCCACAGGCGACCGAAGGCGCCGTAGGGCTGGAGGTTCACGAGGCTCACGTTCGCGGCCTTCTCGGCCTCGTTCGCGGCGAGCACGATCCAGGCGGCCGGCTCGGTCTCGAGGATGAACAGGCTCTGGCCGGGGATGAGCATGTTGCCCGACCGGTTGCGGTTGATCAGCTGCGCCTGGTACGGCTCCACCGCGCGGATGATCTGGTTCGACGTGACCTTGGGCTTCGTGGCGTCCTTCGCGTCTACGCCGATGAAGGTGCAGACGGCGTCGCCAGCGGCATGCACCTCGCCCTTCTCGTCGTGGTGCAGCTCGAGCAGCCCGAAGGCACGCTCGACGACCTGCACCGCGGGGACGGCGCTGGTCGCTTTCAACGCGACGTCGGTGACGCGGTTGATGATCATGCCCGGGGCGGTCTCCACCCAAAGCGAAGCCTGGCCGGCGAGGGGCAAGAACCCCTTCGCGGTGGTGCCCGTAAACGCAGCAAGCTGCGGTTGCAGGCTGTCGAGGAACACGTAGCTGCGCAGCGTGATGGACAAGGCTCAAAACTCCGGCCACGCAGGGTAACGCGGATCGGGGCGGGGCGGGAGGGCTCCGGCGGGCGTCGGGGTTTTCCGCCTCGTTGGGGCGGCTCTCGGGGCGAGGGCGAGGGTACCCGTAGCCGCCGACCGCCGCTGTGCATCGGCGCGCTCTACGTCGCGGCCTGCTCTTCCTTCCCGAGCATGTTCAGCACCAGCGAGAACCCGACCACCGCGATCACCCCGAAGACCGCCTCGCAGTAGAGCATCGACGTGGCGCCGGGCGCGGCGTGGAAGAGCCCCACCACCTTGGCGATCCAGACGTCGAGGCTGCTCGCAGGCACCGGGTGATCCCCGCCCTCCGGGGTGACGGCCTGGCCGAGCGCGCTGTCCGCCACGCGCCCGAGCAGGAGTCCGAGCCACCAGATCGGGAAGTTCGAGAGCGAGGCGAAGAAGCTGTACTTCGTGGCCGCCGACCCCTTGCCGATGGCGTTGAGCACGACCGCCGTGAATCCGGCGTACGCCAGCCCCACGCCGAACGAGTAGATCATGTTCCACACGACGTACATCGTCACGGTCGCGGGAGAGAGCCCCATCGCGATCGCGACGAACGCGAGCGCGAGCCCGATCGCCGCGTAGACAGTGCGGGGGTGGAACCGATCACAGAGCCAACCGCCTGCGAAGCAGCCCGCGGTCATCACCACGCCCGCGAACAGCCCCTGCACGAGCCCGACCTCGGTCGCTCCCGCGCCCCAGTACTTCGCGATCTCCGCCTGCGCGAGGATGCCCTGCGCGGCGCCGGTGCCGATGGGCAACACGCACAGGAGCGCAGAGAGGAAACCGGCGCGCGTCTTGAGCATCGCCCACACGTCCCGCACCACCGTCGTCGTCGCGCCCCACACGCCGCCGGCCGGCTTGTGCGCCTGCACGTTCGGCACCCAGTTGAGCGCGAGGCAACACGCCATGAAGGCGCCCGCCATCACGGCACCCGCCATCCAGGGAGACGGCAGCTTCTCGAGCAGCAGCAGGCCCAGGGCCCCGCCGAACGCGGAACCACCCAGGTTTCCCGCCTGGAACCAGGCGCTCACCCGGCCCTGTTCCGCCTGCGTCGTCGTGATGGCCATGATCGCCTCGATCGACATCCCGACGATCGAATTGATCAGGCTCGCGCCCGCGATGATCACCAGCAGCAGCGGGAGTGTGTCCTGCGTCATCGGCAGCGCCGACATCCCGAACACGCCCGCGGCCGAGCACGCCGTGGCAAAGACGTACCACTTCTTGGGAGAGAGGGTCACGTCCACCATCGGGGCCCAGGTCCACTTGAGCCAGCTGGTGAGCAGGTTTGCGCCGTTCAGCAGCGACGTGTCCGCCACCGACATGCCGCTCGCGCTGGCCATGAAGGTGAGCGCGACCCCGACGAACCCGGACAAGGCACCGAACGGGATGTAGAGCAGGGTGTAGACCACGGGGTGGGGCACCCGGATGGGCGCCGCGGTCATGTCATGTCCGATCGACATTGGGAATCCCGGGAAAGCCGCCACGGTACCCCGGCGCGCGACCCCGCGCGCCAGCGGCCTCGCGAATTATCGGAATCGAGACAGCTGGTCGGCGTTTTGGCGAAGCGCTGCCGGCGCTCGCGGCCCGTCCGCCTCCCATACGAGAAACCCCGCCCGGTTCTCACCGGGCGGGGCCTCTGGCGGGTCGAGCAGGAACTACTCGACGACGTTCTTGACCTTGGGCACGCACGCCTCGGTCACGAGCTCGAGCAGCACCATGTCGGCTTGATCGCCGGGGCGCTTGTCGAGCTTGAGGATCCGGGTGTAGCCGCCCGGACGGGTGGCGTAGCGGTCACTGTAGTCGGTGAAGAGCGTGTGCAGCACGTCCTTCGAGTTCACCCAGCGCCCGGCGAGGCGGATGGCGTGGACGCGACGGGCGAGCGCGGACTTCAGCGCATCGTCGGTGAGGCTGCCGAGCGAGGCGTTGGGAACGCGCTTGGAGAGCGTGATGACCTTGTCTGCGATGCGACGGGCTTCCTTCGCACGCGCTTGCGTGGTGCGGATCCGGCCGTGCTCGAGGAGCGAGGTGACCATGTTCCGAAGCATCGCGTTGCGGTGCGAGGAGACGAGGCTGAGCTTGTTGCCGCCGTTGAGGTGACGCATGGTGTTTTCCTATGCCCGGTTCTTGGGGAAATTGGTGAGCTTCATGCCCAGCGAAAGGCCGTACTCGGTGAGCAGGTCCTTGATCTCGTTGAGCGACTTGCGGCCGAAGTTCTTCGTCTTGAGCATCTCGGCCTCGGACTTCTCGACCAACTGCCAGATGTACTCGATGCCGGCGTTCTGCAGGCAGTTCGCGGCGCGGACCGAGAGGTTGAGCTCGTCGACGCGCTTGTAGAGCGCTTCGGAGTAACTGGCCTCGGCGCTCGACTCGCTGCCCATGTTGGGCTCGTCGACTTCCTGGAAGTTGATGAAGACCTGCAGCTGCTCCTTGAGGATCTTGGCGGCGAACGCCAGCGCGTCACGGGGGTTGACGCTGCCGTTGGTCCAGATCTCGAGGGCGAGCTTGTCGTAGTCGGTGCGGTTGCCGACGCGGGCATTGGTGACCGTGAACCGGACGCGACGGATCGGCGAGTGGCTCGCGTCCACCGGGATGGTCCCGATGGGGCGCTCGGCGTTCTTCGTCTTGTCAGCAGGAACGTAGCCCTTGCCCATGCCCACGGTGAGCTCGGCCATGAACCGGCCCTGGCCCGTGATCGTGCAGATCACGTGGTCGGGGTTGAGGAGCTTGGCGGCGCCGCTGAAGCGGATGTCGGACGCGCGCACGATGCGCGTCTGGCCGGGAACGCCGTCCACGTCCACCGTGCCGGTGAAGGACTCGGTGCGCTCGGTCTGGATGAGCAGGCCCTTGATGTTCAGGACGATCTCGGTGACGTCCTCGATCACGCCGGGGATCGACGTGAACTCATGCAGCACGCCTTCGATCTTCACGTTGGTGACTGCCGCGCCCTGGAGGCTGGACAGCAGAACGCGACGAAGCGAGTTGCCGAGGGTGGTGCCGAACCCGCGCTCGAGCGGCTTGACGACGAACTTGCCGTAGGTGTTGGTCGGATGACCGTCGACCTCGAGTCCGCGGGGCTTGTGGAGGGAACGCCAGTTGCTGTAGTAGGTTTCGTTCATGGAAAGGCTCCGAAACGGGCTGCGTGCGTATGCGTGGCCAACGAAAGCAAGAACGCCCGATCGAATAAACCCCTTCCAAAGCAACGCTTCGGAGGCTGGCTAAGCCAAAGGGGTGGGCCGAGTGGCCCGGGGGGGGGAAATCCGGGCCGAAACGACCCGGAAAGGAGAGCCCGGGCGACCAGGGGCCGCCCGAGCGGATCACACGCGGCGGCGCTTGGGAGGGCGGCAGCCGTTGTGGGGGATCGGGGTGACGTCGGTGATCATGGTCACGCGGAGGCCGGCGTTCTGGATGGCGCGGAGAGCGCTTTCCCGACCGGACCCGGGGCCCTTGATGACGACACCCGCCGTCTTCATGCCGTTCTCGACGGCCTTGCGCGCGGCGTCTTCGGCCACGAGCTGAGCGGCGAAGGGCGTGCTCTTGCGGGAGCCCTTGAAGCCCTTCACGCCGGCCGAGGACCAGGAGACGGTGTTGCCCGCCGCGTCGGTCACGGTGACGATGGTGTTGTTGAACGTGCTCTGGATGTGCACGACGCCGTGGGGCACGTTCTTCTTGACGCGCTTCGGGCCCTTCTTCTTCTTTTCGGATGCTGCTGCGGTTGCCATGGTTTCTCCCTACTTCTTCTTCGCGACGGCGCGACGGGGGCCCTTGCGGGTCCGGGCGTTGGTGTGGGTGCGCTGCCCGCGCACGGGGAGGCCACGCTTGTGGCGGCTACCGCGGTAGGTGCCGAGATCGATGAGGCGCTTGATGTTCATCGCGACCTCCTTGCGGAGCTCGCCCTCGACCCGGTATTCGCGCTGGAGCACGTCACGGATGCGGGCGATGTCGGTGTCGGCGAGGTCCTGGGTGCGGATGCTGCCATCCACCTGGGCCTTCGCGAGAACGTCGACTGCGTTCTTGCGGCCGATGCCGTAAAGGTAGCCGAGCGCGATGTCGATGCGCTTGTTGCGGGGAAGGTCTACGCCTTCAATACGTGCCATGTGTTTCTCCTAGCCCTGACGCTGCTTGTGTTTCACGTTGGTGCAGATGATGCGGACTACGCCGCGACGTCGGACGACGCTGCACTTGTCACAGATGACCTTCACTGAGGCCTTGACTTTCATGATGAACTCCTCGCCGGCGTGAGCCGGTTCAACGGATGGTGGGCTGGGGGAGGGGCACGGGATCGAGGGTTGTCAGGATCTCGGGGCCCCTGGGGGTGATCGCTACTGTGTGTTCGAAGTGAGCCGAGCGGCTACCATCGCTGGTCACCACTGTCCAGTGATCGGCCAGCGTTTTGATCGCGCCGCCGCCCCGGGTGATCATCGGCTCGATGGCGATGACCATGCCTGGAACGAGAGGAGGGCCGGTATTGCGCTTGCCGTAGTTCGGCACGCTGGGCTCCTCGTGCAACCTGCGACCGATGCCGTGGCCGACCATGTCCGTCACCACCCCGAAGCCGAGGGGGGTGACGTAGGATTCGACTGCGGATCCGATGTCGCCCACCCGCTTGCCGCTCCGAGCCTGCGCGATGCCGAGGAAGAGCGCGTCCCGAGTGCCATCGAGCAACGCCTGATCGAGGGGATCGCCCGGCGGGATCAGCACGGTGAAGGCCGTGTCTGCATAGTACCCGCCGTACACGAGCCCGAAATCGAGGCTGACGAGGTCGCCCTCCCGGATCCTGCGCTTGCCCGGAACCCCATGCACCACCTGCTCGTTCACCGAGATGCAGATGGATGCCGGGTACGGAACCTTGCCGGGCTTGTAGCCCTTGAACGCGGGGCGCGCGCCGACCGCCAGGATCGCCGCCTCGGTGACCTGGTCGATCTCCTTCGTGGTCATGCCTACGGCCAGGACCTCGCGCACGCGCTCCACGACCTCGGCGAGCTTCCGGCCCGCCGAACGCATCACGTCGAGCTCCCAGCCTTCCCGGACAGCGATCATGCGGAGAACTCGGGGGGCTTGGCGTCTGCCTGGCTGACCTCGAGAGCGAGATCGCCAAGCCGACCCTCGGCGTCGTCGGCCAGCCGGATGTACTCGTCCTTCTGGCGACGAAGCTCCTCGACCTGTGCCTCGAGCTGACGACTCGAGCGGTCGAGCTGACGGGCGGCACCGCGGAAGGTCACCCGAAGCTGCTCTGCCAGCAGGAGATCGTCGCGCGCGTCACCCCGCAGGCGCGCGGGGTCGCGCTCCGCCGCAGGACCTACGGACGTGCCAGCTCCCCGACTCCGAACGCGTGCCAAACCCTACAGCTTCAACGCGGCGAAGATCCGCGCCTTCACGGCTGCGATTTCCCCCGTGCCATCGAGGTCGTGGGTCGCGACCGATTTGCGCAGCAGCGGGAGCACCGCCGCGGTCTCGCGCGCGTAGGCCGTCAGCCGGCCCTGAACCACCTCGGCCGAGTCATCCTTGCGCTGCACGATCTCGTTCGACCCGCACTTTGCGCAAGTGGCCCCTGGGGGGTTGTAGACCACATGGTAGGTCGCGCCGCACTGGGAGCACGTCCGGCGTCCCGTGATGCGTTCGAGGATTGCCGCCTCGGGCACCTCGAGGCTGATGACCGCGTCGGCCCGACGCCCGTTGCTCGCCAGCCAGCCGAGCAGCCACTCAGCCTGGGGCACAGACCGGGGAAAGCCATCGAGCAGGACGCCGTCGAGCGCATCGGGCTGCATCAACCGGTCCGCGACGATGTCGCAGGTCACAGAGTCGGGCACCAGCGCGCCCACCTTCATGAAGGAGTTCGCCAGCTGTCCGAGGGCGGTCCCCTCGCGCAGGTTCTTGCGGAAGATGTCACCGGTGGCCACGTGCGGCACGCCCAGGCGCTCCGCCAGGTCCTTCGCCTGTGTGCCCTTGCCAGAGCCCGGGGGCCCAAAAAGGAGAACGTTCATCAAGACTCCCTACGTGGCTTGACCGGCCGCGCCAATCAGCAACTGGCGACGGCCCTTGAGCACGCCCCCGCCTGACGGGCCCTGCAGCCCGTCGTAGTGACGGGTCAGCAGCTGGGCCTCGACCTGCGCCACGGTGTCGAGGCTGACGCCGACGACGATGAGCAGGCTCGTGCCGCCGAAGGCAAACGGAATGCCGTATTCCGCGATCAGGAGCGTGGGCAGGATGCAGACCCCGGCGAGGTACAACGCGCCAGCGCCGGTCAGCTTGTTCAGGAGCGCATCGATATGCTCGGCCGTCTGCTTCCCGGGGCGGATGCCCGGAATGTAGGCCTGGCTCTTCTTCAGGTTGTCGGCGACGTCCACGGGGTTGAACATCAAGGCCGTGTAGAAGTACGAGAAGAAGACGATCAGCGCGATGTAGAAGTAGTCGTACAGCCAGGCGCCGGGGCTCATCGCCGAGGCGAAGGCCTGCACGGCCGGGTAGGGAAACAGCTGCGCGGCGGTGGCCGGGAAGGCGAGGACCGAGGACGCGAAGATCGGCGGAATGACGCCCGTGGTGTTGATCTTCAGCGGCAGGTGGTTGTTTCCCGCATACACACGACGCCCCGACACCCGCTTGGCGTACTGGATCGGAATCCGCACCTGGGCGCGTTCAATCCAGACGATCAAGCCGATGACCACCAGCATCATGGCAACGAGCAGGACGCACTGCAGGAGCGACAGCTCCCCAAGAGAGACCTTGTCGTAGACGGACCGGATGCCGCTCGGGAATCGGGACATGATGCCCGCGGTGATGATGAGGCTCGACCCGTTTCCGATACCGCGCTCTGAGATCTGCTCTCCGAGCCACATCACAAAGCAGCTTCCCGCGGTCATGGTAATCGCGGTGATGGCCCTGAACTGGTAGCCGGGGTTGATGACGATGTCATGCCCTGCGCCAGTCTTCATGCTTTCGAGCGCGGTGGCCATCACGGTCGCCTGCACGAGCGCGATGACGATCGTCGCGTAGCGCGTGTACTGCGTGATGGTGTTCCTACCCTGCTGCCCCTCTTTCGAAAGTCGCTCGAGCGAGGGCACCACCACGGTGAGGATCTGCACCAGGATGCTGGCGGTGATGTACGGCGTGACGCCGAGCACGAACACGCTGAACTGCTGCAGCGCGCCGCCGCTGAACATGTCGTACAACCCGAACATCGTGTTCGAGCCGCTCTTGACCCACTCAGCCAGCGCCAGCCGGTCTACGCCGGGCGCCGGGATGTGTACCCCGAGCCGAAAAACGGCGAGCATCCCCAGCGTGAAGAGGACGCGGCTCCGGAGATCCGGCATCTGCCAGATCGAAGAGAGCCAACGAGTCACGCAACGTCCTCAGCCGTGCCACCGGCGGCGTTGATCTTCTCGCGAGCGCTGCCGGAGAACTTCGCTGCCTTGACGGTGAGCGCGCTGGCGAGATCGCCCTCGCCGAGCACCTTCAGACCGTCCTTGCCGACCCGGGCGATAGCGCCGCAGGCCTTCAGGTACGCCGCGTCGATCACCGAGCCCGCCGGGAAGACCGAGAGGTCGCCGACGTTGATGAGCACGTAGTCCTTGGCGAAGATGTTCGTGAAGCCGCGCTTCGGCATGCGCCGCTTCAACGGGACCTGGCCGCCCTCGAATCCACGCGCGATGGGCGCGCCGGTGCGAGCCTGCTGGCCCTTGGTACCGCGACCAGCGGTCTTGCCGAGGCCGGAGCCCTGACCGCGACCTACGCGAGTGCGGGGGCGCTGTGCGCCGGGAACGGGCTTCAAGTTGGAAAGTTCGTTTGCCATTAGAGCTCCTTAGGTCGCCGGGCCGGCGACTTCCTCGACATCGACGAGGTGCAGTACGGCCTTGACCATGCCGCGGACGGAAGGCGTGTTTTCGAGGACACGGCTCCGGCCGATACGGCGCAGGCCAAGACCCTTGATGGTGGCGAGGTGCGGTGCGGTCGCGTCGAGCGAGCTCTTGCGAAGGGTGACCTTGAGGTGCGTCATCGGAGTTCCTTAGGAGTGCGACTGGGCCTGGGCCCAGACCTTCATGCCGACGTTGTGGTTGTCGTTGACAGCGTCGATCGAGATGCCGCGGCGGGTGGCCACCATCTCGGGGGACTCGAGCTGTGCGAGGGCCTGAAGCGTGGCGCGCACGACATTGTGCGGGTTCGAGGAGCCGAGGCTCTTGGTGAGCACGTTGTGGTACCCGGCGGCGTCGAGCATGGCACGAACGGCGGGGCCGGCGATGACGCCCGTCCCAGGGCTGGCCGGACGGAGGAGCACGCGCCCTGCGCCGAAGTGACCGAGACTGTCGTGGGGCACGGTGCCATCGAGCACCGGGACGTCGGTCATGCTGCTCTTGGCGCGCTCGGTGGCCTTGCGGACCGCCTCCGGCACCTCGTTGGCCTTTCCGCTCCCGATCCCGATCCGACCCTGGCCGTTACCGACCACGACCAGAGCGGCGTAGCTGAAACGACGCCCGCCCTTCACGACCTTGGCCACACGGTTGATGTGGATGGTCTTCTCGATGAGCTGCGAATCTTCGGCCGGCTTGCGACCGCGGGGCTTGGTGTTCACGACTGACTCCCTTGGGCCACCGCGCGGAACGCGGTAGCGAAGCAACAAAGATTAGAAATCGAGACCGCCTTCGCGAGCGGCGTCGGCGAGGGCCTTGATGCGGCCATGGTAGAGGAAGCCATTGCGGTCGAAGACCACCTGCTTCACGTTCGCTGCCAGGGCACGCTCGGCCAGCAACTTGCCCACTGCGACTGCAGCGTCAACATTGCCCTTGTGGCCCTCGTGCTGCAAACCGTCCGTCAGCGTGGACGCTGCGACGAGCGTGTGCCCGGCGCTGTCGTCGATCACCTGGGCGTAGATGTGCGAGTTGGTGCGGTACACCGACAAGCGCGGGCGTTCGGGCGTGCCGATGACCGTCTTGCGGATGCGGAACTTGCGGCGCTGACGTGCAGCGGCCATACTTTCGCGGAGAGCCATGGAAACTCCTTACTTCTTCGCGGTCTTGCCGGCCTTGAGCCGGACGTGCTCGCCCTCGAACCGTACACCCTTCCCCTTGTAGGAGTCGGGGGGGCGGAAGGCTTTGAGTTTTGCAGCGGTTTCGCCAACAATCTGGCGATCGCTGCCCTTTACAGAGAGCTTGGTGCCCTTCTCCACGCTGATCGTGATCCCGTTCGGGAACGGAAACTCGATCGGGTGGCTGAAGCCGAGCTGCATCACGAGGGTGGTCCCCTTGACTTCGCTCTTGAAGCCGACACCCTGGATGTCGAGCTTGCGCTCGAAACCCGTGGTGACGCCCTTGACCATGTTGTTCAAAAGGGCGCGGGTGAGACCGTGGTTGGAGCGAACCTGCCGGCTCTCGTCCGCGCGGGTGACCCGAGCGACGCCAGCTGCCTGTTCGACCGCAACACCAGTCGCCATCTGTTGGGTCAGCTCGCCTTTCGGGCCCTTGACCTTGAGATGTCCATCAGCAACCGTGATGGTGACGCCCGCCGGGACGGGAATGGGGAGTTTTCCGATGCGTGACATGCTTGCCTACCAGATGTGGCAGATGACTTCACCACCGACACCTGCGTTGCGAGCTGCCTTGTCGGACAGCACACCGCGGGGGGTGGTGAGGATGGCGAGACCGAGGCCGTTGCGAACACGGGGAACCTCATCCTTGCCCACGTACACGCGGCGGCTCGGAGAGCTGACGCGGGTGAGGCCCTGGATGACGCCCTGGCGTGCATCGTCGTACTTCAGGAAGACCTTGAGGGCGCCGCCTCGAGGAGCGTCGGCACGGTCGAGGTAGCCCTCGACAAAGCCTTCGTCCTTGAGGATCTTGACGATCTCAAGCTTGATGCGGGAGCGCGGCATCTCAACTGCAGCGTGGCGCGCCTGGATGGCGTTCCGGATCCGCGTGAGCATGTCTGCGATGGGGTCGTTGGTCATGGTGAACTCCTCGCCCTACCAGCTGGCCTTCATCACGCCAGGGATCTCGCCTTTGAGCGAGAGATTCCGGAAGCAGATGCGGCACATGTTGAACTTACGAAGGAACGCACGAGAGCGGCCACACAGGGGACAGCGGCTCTTCTTGCGACAAGAAAATTTGGGCGTCCGCGTAGCGGCGACGAGTTGCGACTTTTTGGCCACTTGGGTCTCCCTGGGCTACTGGCGGAAGGGAATGCCGAGGGCACGCAGGAGCGCGCGTCCTTCGGCGTCGTTGGAAGCGGTGGTCACGAACGCGATGTTCATGCCCGTGATCTTCGTCACCCGCTCGTAGTTGATCTCGGGGAAGATGATCTGCTCGGTGATGCCGAGCGAGTAGTTCCCACGACCGTCGAACGCCTTGGGATTCACGCCGCGAAAGTCACGAACCCGGGGGAGGGCGACGTTCACGAGGCGATCCAGGAACTCCCACATGCGGTGGCCACGCAGCGTGACACGCGCACCGATGGGCTGGTTTTCCCGCAGCTTGAAGTTGGCGATCGACTTGCGTGAGCGCCGGATCTCAGCCTTCTGGCCAGTGATGAGCGAGAGCTCTTCAGCGGCCGTCTCGAGCAGCTTCACGTTCTGAGTGGCCTCCTTGAGGGAGGTGTTCAGCACGATCTTCTGCAGGCGGGGAACCTGCATCACGTTGCCATACGCAAACTCCTTCTGGAGGGCGGGGACAGCGCTTTCGCGGTAGTATTTTTGGAGGCGGGTATCAGCCATCGACGACTCTTCCGAATGAACGGTGGTGAGCGGGGCAGTTCAGATTGCAGCGCCGGTCTTCCGATTGACGCGGGACTTCTTCCCGTCCTCAATCTTGAAGCCGACCTTTACGCGAGTCCCGGCGGCTGCGTCCCAGAGCGCAACGTTCGAGATGTGGATGGGGGCTTCCTTCTGGATGATGGTGCCCGGCTTGTCGTTCTGTCCACGAACGTGCTTCTTCACGATCGCGACGCCTTCGACGAGCACTCGGCCCTCCTGGGGGAGGACTTCCAGCACCTTGCCGGTGCGGCCCTTGTTCTTGCCCGCAATGACGACGACGATGTCGTCACGCCGGATCTTCAGCTTGTTCTTGGCCATGATTTCCCCTAGAGCACTTCGGGCGCGAGCGCCACGATCTTCATGTATGCCTTGGCGCGCAGCTCGCGCGCCACCGGCCCAAAGATGCGGGTCCCGATGGGCTCGCCCTTTGCATCGATCAGCACCGCGGAGTTGTTGTCGAAGCGGATGTACGTGCCATCTGCGCGTCGGACTTCCTTCGCTGTGCGCACGATCACGGCCTTGTGCACATCGCCCTTCTTCACCTTGCCGGTGGGGATGGCCTCCTTGATGGAGACGACGATGATGTCGCCAAGGCTGGCGTACTTGCGCTTCGAGCCGCCCAGGACCTTGACGCACTGAACGCGGCGGGCGCCGGAGTTGTCAGCGACATCGAGATGGCTTTGCATCTGGATCATGGTGTTCTCTAGGCCTCGACCTGGTTGAGACGCTGGACGACCCGCCACCGCTTCGTGCGGGAGAGCGGGCGGCTCTCTTCGATGACGACCATGTCGTTCACCTTGCAGCTGTTGTCTTCGTCGTGTGCCTTGAAGGACCGGACGTGCTTGATGTACTTGTGGTAACGCGGGTGCTTCACCGTGCGCTCCACTTCCACGACCACGGTCTTGTCCATCTTGTCCGAGGTGACCCGGCCGCGGACCTGGCGACGACCGCCATTTGTAGTTTCGTCAGACATTGCTCACCTGGCTTTTTGCTCCACGGCAGGCCGTGGCGCGAAGTGGGTGCTGGACGCCGATTGCTCGGCAGAGGGGGAACCGCAGGTCTCCACGGGAGTGGACTCGTGCGGGTTGAGAGCGACCCCGAAGGTTCGCTCTCGAAGGGACGCGGAAACTACTCCGCGCTGCTCGGACTGTCAACCCCGGTAGCCGAAGGTTGATCAAGAAGCCCCTTGAGGAAGCCCCCGCCGGCGTCGGTGGCGCCGAGCGCTGCAGGGACGAAGGAGCCTGAGTGCAGCTGCCGCAGCGCGCCGCGGTTGAGGCCGTTGGCGAGCTCACGGCTGCGGAGCAGCGTCTGGGCTCGGGCGATCTCGCGGCGGGTCCGCTTCAGGACGCTGTTGTTGTCGAGCTGGTTGAGCCGGTGACGAAGCGTGTGCCCAAAAAGGGTACGCTCCAGCCCGAGCTCGTGATGCACGAGCTGCTCGTCCGAGAAATTCTGCAGATCTGTCTTGCTCATGACACCACATCCTCACGCTTGATGACCCGAACGGCCATGGGGAGCTTGTTGCCTGCGAGTCGCAGCGCCTCACGCGCCACCTCTTCGGCAACGCCTTCGATCTCGAAAAGCACCCGGCCAGCCTTGATGACCGCAACCCAGTACTCGGGATTGCCCTTGCCGGTTCCCATTCGGGTCTCGGCCGGCTTCTTGGTGACCGGCTTGTCCGGGAACACCCGGATCCAGATCTTGCCGCCGCGCTTTACGTGACGGGTGAGGGCGATACGACCAGCCTCGATCTGGCGAGCCGTGATCCAGGCACTTTCAGTGGCCTGCAGCCCGTAGTCGCCGAAGCTGACATCGCCGCCACGGTAGGCGAGCCCATTGCTGCGGCCCTTCTGTACCTTGCGGAACTTGACGCGCTTGGGGGAAAGCATGAAAAACCTCGTTGGGGCTCGCCGACGACGAGCGGGTGAGAACTAGAAGGAGCGGTCTTCTTCGCCGGGCATGATTTCGCCCTTGAAGATCCAGACCTTGACGCCGATGATGCCGTAGGTGGTCTTGGCCTCGGCAAGGCCGTAGTCCACGTCAGCGCGGAGCGTGTGCAGGGGAACGCGGCCCTCGCGGTACCACTCGGTGCGGTGCATCTCGGCGCCGCCGAGGCGGCCCGCGCACATCACCTTGATGCCCTTGGAGCCCGCCTTCTTCGACTGCTGCATCGCCTTCTTCATCGCGCGACGGAAGCTGACCCGCTTCTCGATCTGCTGCGCGATGTTCTGGGCGACGAGGATCGCGTCGAGGTCGACCTTGCGGACTTCCATGACGTTGATGAAGATCTCCGTCTTGGCGAGCTTCTCGAGCTCGGCCTTGAGCTGCTCGAGGCCCTGCGCCTTCTTGTCGATGATCATCCCCGGCTTCGCAGCGAAGATGAACACCTTCGCCTTGTTCGCGGCACGCTCGATGCGCACCTTGGAGATGCCCGCGACGTACAGCTTTGCCTTGACGTGCTTGCGGATCGCGATGTCCTCGTGGAGGAAGCGCTGGTAGTTGCGCTCATCGAACCACTTGGACTCCCAGGGACGCGTGATGCCGACCCGGAAACCGATAGGATTGACCTTTTGACCCATGGAATCTCCTACCGTGCGTCGAGGACGACGGTGATGTGAGCGGTCTGCTTGAGAATAGGAGTCGCGCGCCCCTGGGCACGCGGACGAAAGCGCTGCAGCGTCGGGCCAGCGCCGACCTGGATGGTCTTGACGTAGAGCTGATCGACGTCGACTGAGGTGCCGTGGTGCTCGGCGTAGTGCTCGGCGTTTGCCATGGCGGCTTCGATCAGCTTCTTGATGATCGGAGCAGTCTTCTTCGGCAGGTACGCGAGCACGTCGAGCGCCTGCCCGACGTCCTTGCCGCGGACGAGGTCAGCAACGAGCCGAGCCTTACGCGCCGAGACGCGGGCGTGGCGGAGGTTGGCGGTGGATTCCATGATTCACTCCAGGCCCTTGGCCTGCAAACGGGGGAGCGCCCGAGGGCGCGGAGAACCTACGAACTACTTGACCTTCGTCTTCCGGTCCGCGGCGTGCCCGTAGTAGGTGCGCGTTGCCGCGAACTCACCGAGCTTGTGGCCGACCATGTGCTCTGTCACGTACACAGGCACGTGCTTCTTGCCGTTGTGCACGGCGAAGGTGAGCCCGATGAAGTCGGGGATGATGGTGGACCGACGGCTCCAGGTCTTGATGACCTTGTTGACACCCTTGCGGGCGGCCTCGGCCTTGGCGATCAGGTACTGGTCCACGAACGGACCCTTCTTTACGGAACGTGCCATGGTGTTCGTCCTTTACGCGCGGCGCTTGACGATGAAACGGTTGGAGGGCTTCTTCTTCGAGCGGGTCTTGTACCCCTTCGTCGGCTTGCCCCAGGGGGTGACAGGGTGGCGACCGCCCTTCGTGCGGCCTTCACCACCGCCGTGCGGATGGTCGATCGGGTTCATGGTGGTTCCGCGGTTCGCCGGGCGGTAGCCCAACCAGCGCGCCCGGCCTGCCTTGCCCAGCATCTCGTTCTCGTGCTCGAGGTTGCCGACCTGCCCGATGGTGGCGCGGCACTCGGCGAGCACCTGCCGGAGCTCACCGGACGGCAGCCGGAGGAGCACGTAGGTGCCCTCCTTCGCCATGACCTGCGCGTAGCAGCCGGCCGACCGGCAGATCTGGCCGCCGCGGCCGATCTTGAGCTCGACGTTGTGGACGAACGTGCCGAGCGGGACCGACAGCAGGCGCAGCGAGTTGCCGGGCTTGATGTCCGCGGTGTCGCTGGCGACGATGCTGTCGCCCACGTTCATCCCCACGGGCGCCAGGATGTAGCGCTTCTCGCCGTCCGTGTACTGGACGAGCGCGATGCGAGCGGTGCGGTTCGGATCGTACTCGATCGTCGCGATCTTCCCGGGCACGTCCAGCTTGTTGCGCCGGAAGTCGATGAGCCGGTAGCGACGCTTGTGACCGCCGCCCATGTGGCGCGAGGTCATGCGACCGAGGTTGTTTCGCCCGCCGGTACGCTTGATCGGACCCGTGAGCTTGCGCTCCGGGTGGTCACGCGTGATCTCCGCGAACGAGGGGGTGATCAGGAACCGCAGACCGGGGGTGGCTGGGCTGTAGCGCTTGGTCGCCATTTCACGCCTCCAGGAAGTTCAGGGTGTGGCCCTGAGCAAGAGTGACGTACGCCTTCTTCCAGTTCGAACGCTTGCCGTAGAACCGGCCGAAGCGCTTGAACTTTCCGCGCACGTTCACCGTGCGGACGTCGTCGACTTTCACGTTGAAGTAGCGCTCGATCGCTTCCTTGATCTGAAGCTTGTTGGCGTTCTCGCCTACCTCGAACACGTAGGTGCTCTCGGAAGCTTCGGCCTTGACAGCCTTCTCGGTAACGAGCGGACGGACGATGATGTCGTGAAGTTCAGCCATGGCTCACCTCGACAGGCGCTCGACGATCGGGGCGATCGCCGGGGCGGTGAGAGCAATGTTGCGGTGACGGAGGACGTCGTAGACGTTCAGGCCGGCGACCGGGAGGACAGTCACACCGGGGATGTTCCGGGAGACCAGGGAGACCTTCTCGTTGGCCTCCGGGACGACAACCAGGAGGTTGTCGACGCCGAACGCCTTCATGAAGGTGCGGAAGCTCTTCGTCTTCACTTCCGTGAAGTTGAAGTCGTCGACCACGAACAGCGCCGCCTCGCCGAAGCGCCGCGACAGCGCGCACTTGAGAGCGGCCCTGCGCACCTTCTTGTTCAGCGAGAACGAGTGGCTGCGTGGCTGCGGCCCGAAGACGACACCGCCACCAGCGTAGTGCGGCGCCCGGGTGGAACCCTGGCGTGCACGACCGGTACCCTTCTGCTTGAAGGGCTTGCGGCCACCGCCCGCGACTTCAGCGCGACGACGTGTGGAGTGGGTGCCCTGGCGACGAGCCGCGAGCTGATGGCGCACCACCATGTGAAAGAGGTGCTCTTTCACTTCGGTGGAGAAGATGGACGCGTCGAGATCGACGGTGCCCACCTTGTCGTGGGAGACGTTGTACACGTCGGTGACTGGCATGACAGACTCCGGGGGCGTTTCCGCCCTGGTCCTGGGGGGTGCGCTTTGCGGCGCGGAAAAGTCAGGAGAGCTTGATCTCGACGTGGACACCAGCCGAGAGGTCGAGCTTCATCAGCGCGGCCACGGTCTCTTCGGTGGGCTCGAGGATGTCGATCAGGCGGTGGTGGGTGCGGCGCTCGAACTGCTCGCGCGACTTCTTGTCGACGTGCGGGCTGCGAAGCACCGTCCACCGGCTGATCGTCGTGGGCAGCGGGAACGGGCCGCGAATCGCGACCTTGGTGCCACGAGCCGTGTCGACGATCTCGCGCGCCGACTTGTCCAGCAGCTTGTGGTCGTACGCCTTGAGGCGAATGCGGATTTTGTTGGTAGAGGCCATTTGTTCCTCGATTACTTGATGATTTCTGCGACGACGCCGGCGCCGACGGTCCGGCCACCCTCGCGGATCGCAAAGCGGAGGCCCTTCTCGATCGCGATCGGGATGATGAGCTCGATCTCCATCTCCACCCGGTCGCCCGGCATGACCATCTCG
>CAIQVJ010000087.1 GCA_903875225.1 uncultured Pseudomonadota bacterium | reverse complement strand
GCTTCGGTCAGCCGGTGCGGCGGGACGGCTTGACCATTCTTGCTTCTGCCCATGACGACGACTCCGAACCTTGCGGTTCAGGAATCGCATGTTTCTATTGACGTGTCAAGGTTCGCTGGGGAACGCAGCGATCCTGTTTAGCCGCGTCCCCGACGTCAGCTCGAGGCCCCGAGCCGGTGCAGTTCGCGATTCTCCACGATCACGACGCCGGGCGCCTCCTGCTCGGCGAGCCGGATCATGGCCAGGGCGAGCGTCTTGACCTCGATCCCCCGGGCCGGAAACCAACGCAGGGCCGGCGCCAGCAGTCGGGAAGCCTCCACGGCCAGTTGCTCCCACGGCCGCCCGGGCCTGTCGTCCAGGAGCAGCGACGGGCGAACGAGCACCAGGCGGTCGAAGCCCAGGGTGGCAAGCTCCTTCTCGACCTCGGCCTTCAGCTTCAGGTAGTGCGAGGGGGCGCGTCGGCTCGCACCCGCAGAGCTCACGAAGGTGAAGCACCGGGCCCCTGCTGCGCGCGCGGCTCGCGCGAAGTCGAGCACGAGGTCGTGGTCCACGGCGCGGAACGCGGCCTCGCTGCCCGCCTCCTTGTGGGTGGTGCCGAGCGAGCAGAAGGCGACGTCCACTGCGGGAAACCTCACCTTTCCAAGATCGCCCGCGATGTCCGAGACCCCGGCGATGTCCGTGCGGCGCCGACCCCAGGCATGCACCTCCCAGTCAGAGGAGGCGAGCAGGGGGAGGAGCGCACGGCCCACGGCACCCGTCCCGCCCGCGACCAGGGCGCGGGTCATGAGCAGTGCCCGCCGCCGAGGATCACGCCGTCCTCGGTGCAGTAGAGATCCTCGCAGGTCATGGAGTCCACAGGTTGCGAGCCGCAATCGCACGTGAGGTCGTCCAGGGTGAGCGCGCGATCGGTGGGGCAGGGCGGGTTTCCGCACGCGTACAGGAGGAGGAGCAGGAACATCCCCGTGAGGTATCCGAAAACCCGGCGACGAGCGCTGGATCGGCGCCAACAACCGCGCTGCGCCTTTGCTCGCCCGCTCAGCGGGCTTACGTTGCGACACCGGGCTCTCCGAGCCCGAAGGACCCCATGCTCACGCCTCTCCTGCTCCTCGCCTGTTGGGGCTCCGCACCGCCCCCCCCGGTCACCCCCGACCCCGTACCCACGACACAGGGCCCTGCCCTGCCCCCTCCGCCGCGGCGGGGTGTCTCCGAGGTCGTGACGCCCGACACGATCGTCCGTGCCGCGAGCGTGGTGGACGACGAGCCCCCCGCGCGCCTGGACATCCAGGTGAACTTCGATCGCGGGAATTTCGGTACGGTTCAGAGCGCCCTCACGGGCTGGGGCTTCACCGTGATCGACGGCGACGGCCAGACCCTGCGGGTCGAGGGCCCTGGCGCCGACAATGCCCTGCGCCTCGCGGCCGTCCCGGAGGTCGCGCGTGTGACGCCTGCGTTGGACCGGAACACGCTGCCCGACGGTGCCTTTCGCGCCGGGAGCGAGCAGTATGGCGCTGTGAAGCACACCTGGCGGTGGCCCGACGGCTCGCCCGTCGAGGAGCAGGTCGTGGGGGCCACCGTCGCGTCGCCCGAGCTGCCCGATGCCCTCCCTGCCGGGGCGCGCTCCTGCTTCGAGCCGCTGATGGACGAGCTGACCATGGGGGTCGCCATGGGCGTGGGCTGGGAGCGGGCCCTCGCAGGAGCGAGTTGGGCGGTCGTGCTGGAGTCCTACGGTGCCTGCGATGCGACCGGGTGGATGGTGCTCGCGCCGAGGGGAGCGGTGGACACCGTGAAGTTCGGCGGACGCACGGTGGCAGAGGCCGACGATGCGCACTTCCAGGATCTGGCCATCGCGTGGCTGCAGAAGCCTCAACCGGATCTCGATCCCGGGGTGCTCGCCGCCGTACAATTCCTGGCGGGGGCAGACAACGCCGTGCTCGCACGGGCCGTGCGGGAGGCCTGGCCGGGGCAGGCGCAGGTCCGACTGCTCGAGGCGTTCACCTCACGCGACCCGGAAGGCGCCCTCTCGATCGCGGGTGGCGCCACGACGCCCATCCTGCGCGCACAGGCGCTCGGGCAGGACGAGGTCGCGCGCAAGGCCGTGCTGGCCGACCCCGCGGCACCCCCCTCCGAGGTGGCCGCCGCGTTGACGGGTTGGCGCCCGGGCGCGAACGATGCCGCTGCTCTGGCACGATTCCTCGCCTCGCCGGACCCCACCGTACGGACGCGGGCCTGGGAGGCGAAGTTCGCCAGCAACGCCTCGGCGTGCGCGGGGCGCGACCTGACCGTCGACGCCGGCGCGGCCTACGCGGCGTGCCCGGCGGCGAGGGTGGTCATCGTGGAGAGCCTGCGGAAGGCCGACCCGGCGCAGGCCGAGCGCCTGCTCGCGAGCACCCTCTCGGCGCCTGAAACGGTCGAGACAGGTGTCACCGCGGTGCGGGAGGTCGTGGCCCTGGAACGGTGGCCCCTGCTCGTGGCCTGCGTGGCAGACACCACGGTCTCCCGCGACGTGCGGCTGGTTGCGCTGCGCGCGTTGATGGATCACGGTCGGCCGGAAGCCGCCGACCTCGCGGCCCGACACGGGAGCTTCCTCGGGCTGCCGCGCCAGGTCATCCCGGTGGCGGGGGCCGGGTCGGCGCCTGCGGTGGCCGACCCCAACGCCGGCGGGGGCGGCCGATGAACCCCTACTGGCTCGAGGGCTTGAGCCCGATCACGCCACCGCTGGTCGGTGACCATGAACGGGACGTCGTCGTGATCGGCGCCGGGCTGTGCGGCGCGAGCACCGCGCTGGCGCTCGCAGAGGCCGGGGTCGCACCGCTCTGGTTGGAGCGCGGTTTCGTGAGCGTGGGTGCTTCGGGCAGGAACGCGGGCTTCGTGCTGCAGGGGACCGCCGAGCGCTACAGTCGCGCGATCGGCGTGATGGGACACGAGCGGGCGCGGACGGTGCACGGGTGGTCGCGGGACAACCACCTCGCCATGGCCGCAGCGGTGGAGCGCTTCGGGATCGACTGCGCGTACCAGAAGCGCGGCTCCCTGCAGTTGGCGTGCGCGCCGGCCGAAGAGGCGGAGCTGCTCGAGAGCGCGGCCCGGCTCGTCGAGGACGGTTTCGCCGCGCATGTGTGGGCGGGTACCGACCTCCCCGCGTGCTATCGGGAGGCCGGGTTCAAGGTGGGCGTGCACCTTCCAGACGATGGGGAGCTGCAGCCGGCGAAGTTCGTTCGTGGGCTCGCGGCTGCTGCCCGGGCGGCGGGCGCCGATCTCCATGAAGGTACGGCGACGACGAGGATCGACGCGCAGGGCGCGGGGGATGTGACGGTACACACCTCCAGCGCGGCGGGGCCTGCGACCATCCGGGCCAGCCTCGTCGTGGTGTGCACCAATGCCTACGCAGGGGAGATATTGCCGTTCTTTGCGGACAAGGTGGACCCCGTGCGCGGTCAGATGCTCGCGACGGCACCTGCGCCCCGCCTGTTCGACTGCCCGGTCTACGCAGACCACGGGTACGACTACTGGCGGCAGGACGAGACAGGCCGCGTGGTGCTGGGCGGGTGGCGGAACCTGGACCCCTCCGCCGAGGTCGGCACCGACGAGGTGCTCCACGACGGCATCCAGGCCCGCATGGCGGAGTTCCTCCACCGCTTTCCCGCGCTTCGCGACGTCCCGGTCACCCACCGCTGGTCCGGCACGATGGGGTTTTCCCGCGACGGGCTTCCGATCTGCGGAGCGGTACCCGGCGCCCCCGGAGTGGTGGCTGCCGTCGGTTTTACCGGTCACGGCTTCGGTTTCGCGTTCCTCGCCGGGCGCGCCATGGCCGAACTGGTGACCGAAGGTCGGAGCGACTTTGCCGACGCGTTCCCCGCCCGGCGCTTCCTGCGCTGAGCCCCGGGCGATTGCCCGGACCGGGCGCCCTGCCCTACCCGACCGGCCACTCGATGCCGTGCTGGGGCTCGTAGTCCAGCACCTCTCTGGCCCGTCGTCCGTCCAGCACGCCCGAGTAGTGGAAGCGCCGACGGTTCATCCCATACCGGAAGTCGGTGCCCCAAAGGCGCGTTCGCCACTTGTACAAGGGGGTCATGAACGCGCTGGGCACCGCGATGCTCGCGCGGCCCCACTTGTGTATCGCCAGAGACAGGGGCAATGTATCAGCGCCGGGAATGTTGAAGACCCCCTGCGCCGAGGCGTGGACCGACTGGTGGAGGGCCGACGTGATGTCCGAGAGGGACAGCAGGTTGAGCATCGGGTCGAAGCCCACCGGGCGGAAGCACACCGGGCTCTCGAGGTAGTCGAAGAGCTGCGAGCCCGTGCCTGGAGCCAGGACCTCGGCCGTGCGCAGGACCTGGATCTGAAGGTCGGAGAGCCCGGTGCGCACGCAGGCGTGCAGGTCTGCCTCCACGCGGTCCCGCACGAATTGGGGTGCGCCTGCTGAGAGGTTGAGCGGGTGATCCTCTGCGATGAGCACCGGCAGGTCTGCGTCGATCTGATACACCTCGGAGAAGCTGCGCAGCACGAACCGGCGAATCGTCGGGTGCCGCTCACACAACGCAAGCAACGCGCGTGTCGCCTCCACGTTGAACGCGTGGACGCGTTTGCCGTCCTCCGTCGCCGACCCGGCCGTGGCGGTGTGCACGATCACCTCCACCCCGAGCTCACGCGCGGGCCCGAAGAGCAGGTCGTGTACGTGCCGCTCCCGGAGGAGCTCCACGGGCAGCACGGTGAGCCGGGCGGATTGGGGCAGGGCGACGCGCTCCGGTCGCGGCGCGACCGCGATGACGTGGCCGATGCTGGTGTCCTCCAGCAACGCACGCACGAGCCATTCCCCCACGGGGGCGTCGGCTCCGGTGACGAGGACGCCGCGGAGGGGGGTCACTTGAAGATCCCCGCGCGCTGCTTCAACCCCTGGTCGATCATCTCCTGGACGGTGCGTTTCACGAGCGCTGCGGCCTCACGAATGCAGGCCGGGTCGTCGGCCTGATCCGGGGTGTACATCTCGTTGACCGGGATCGGGGGGCCGTATCGGATGTGGTACCGGACGGGCAGGGGCAGCGGAAAAAGCGTGACCGGGATGAAGGGGAGGCCCGCGACCGAGATCGGGATGCGGCCGACCTGGGGCATCTGCTCCTCCGCTCCGACGACCGCCACGGGAATGACGGGGGCGCTGTGGCGGATCGCCAGCTCCACGTGTCCGACGCGCCACTCCTGCAGGTGGTAGCGGTGCTTGAACGATTTGGCGATACCCGGAACCCCTTCGGGGTGGATCAGCAGGAGCTCCCCGCGCTCGAGCAGGGTGCGCGCGTTCCCTCGACTCCCGCCGACCATGCCGCCGCGTGCGAAGATGATCCCGATGATCGGGATCATCGGTACGAAGTGGTCCGCGACGGGACGGGGAACGCGCGGGGGGTTGGTGTTCCGCACCACGTCCGCCCAGATCATCGCGGAGTCGAACGGTACGGCTCCGGAGTGGTTCGCGGCCAGGACCGCCGCACCCGAGGCCGGGATGTTCTCGTGGCCCGACGACTCGACCCGGAAGTAGTGGTTGTAGAGTGGTGCGGTGGCGGCCTCGCCGAACGCGACGAAGTCGGGGTGCAGCCCGAAGGGGTCGTATCCGTGCCCCGCGTCGGCGAATTGCAGGCCGCGCAGGCGTTCGCGCTCCGCTTCCGGGAGTGTGCTGGCGACGAGGCGGGCGAAGGCCGGGAGCATGCCGCGGGGCTTATCCCGGCCGTGCGCGGGTCAATCGTGCCGGAACCACGTCAGCGCGCCGTAACTGTCGAGCGAGGAGACGAAGATGTCGTCGTCGCCGTCCTCGTCCGGGTCGGACATGCGGATCGAGAAGCCGAATTGATCGTCCGGGGCGGAGCCGGAGAACAGTGGCGTGGACGGGGAGGGCGTGAGCGTGCCACCGAGGCCGACGGTGTCGTGGGGAATGAACCAGATGGCGGAGTCCACGTCGCCGCTCCCGTTGCCGGCGAACCCGAGCACGAGGTCCTCGGTGCCGTCATCGTCGATGTCTCCGGACGACCACGCGGGTGCGAGCTCCCCGGACTCGACCTGGCCGTTCACCGTGGCGGTCGCCAGGGCGCTGAGGCTGCCTCCGTCGAGGGCCGACTGGCCGGGGATCACGTACACGACGCCCGAGTGCGGTGCCGCGCCCTCGACCTCCAGAGCCCCGACGACCAGCTCACGGTAGCCATCTCCGTCGAAGTCGTCCCCGCCCGCCACCCGGACGGTGCAGTAGGCCTCGTAGCCGCTGGGCACGGTGGCGCCCGTCAGGCCCGGGATGTCCGAACCGGTGGCGCTCCCGCCCGCGGCGATCATCTCCCCGGGGATCACGCCCACCTTCGCCGCAGTGGCGAGGCCGGTCGTGGCATACGCCACCTCGTCCAGGCCGTCGCCGTCGAGGTCCCCCGGAAAGCCCGCCCCCTTGCCGCTGCCGCCCTCCGAGAGCGACCAGAGCGCGGCGGAGGTGGAGTGGCTCCCACCCAGGTTGACCGACACCGCGCTCCAGACGACCACGCTCTCGGCCGTGCCGGTGTACGGATCGCCCACGGTGACCACGCCGCCGTGCCAGGTGGACGCATAGCCGATGCTGCCGTTCGTGGTGAACGAGGCCGAGGCGTCGCTCCCCGAGAGGGAGCCTGTGAGTTGTGCGGGCGTGTACACGTACGCTGTGGAGAGCCCCGCGGCGACCAGCGTTCCATCCGGCATCGTCGCCATCGACATCCCGAGGTAGTCGTTGTCGTCCCCGATGATCGTCGCGATCGCGGAGGTGGACGGGGCGGCGGTGCCGCCGCCTGTCGACATCACGTAGACGGCGCCCGAGAACGTCTGCGGTGCGTCGCGGTCCGCGGTCGCGCTCCCGGTGAGGGGCGAGCCGATGGCGACGTCGCGGATCCCGTCGCCGTCCAGATCGGTGACGAGCGCGTCGTCGTACCCGAGCCACGAGTCGTCGTCGACGAACTCCCCGTGCCAGCTCCCCGCGCTCTCTGCGGTCCCGAGCTGATCGATCGTGCCTTCACAGTCGTTGTCCACGTCGTCCCAGACCTCGTCGGCGTCGGTGTGCACGTTCGGATCCGTGTCGTTGCAGTCGAGCCCTCCGCCCAGGATGGCGTCCTCCCCGTCTGCGTCCTGGTCGTAGTCGCTGTTGAAGGCACAGTCGCTGTCGATGCCGTCGTACCACTCGTCCGGCGCCTCGGGGTAGATCGTGGGGTCTTCGTCGTTGCAGTCGTCCACGCGTTCAGAGCCGTCTCCATCGCAGTCGGACTGGGCGGCGACGTCGTCGGCCCCGCCCCGGCCGTCGCAGTCGTTGTCGAGGTTGTCGTAGCAGATCTCCGGGGCATCCGGGTTGATCTGCGGGTTGCCGTCGTTGCAGTCCGTGCCTCCGGCCGGCTCGCCGGCGTAGCCGTCGCCGTCGACATCGGTCAGGTCCGCTCCGTCGCAGTTCTGGTCCTTCCCGTCATAGGGCACGTCGTCGGCGCCAGGGTTGGTGTACTCGTCGGTGTCGTCGCAGTCGTCGCCCCCGGCGTCCAGGTCGACATAGCCGTCGCCGTCCGCGTCGGTGTCGCCATTCGGCGATGTGTCGTCGCCCGTGTTCACGCTGTCGGGGTCCTTGCCTCCGCACGCCGCGAGCAGGACCAGGGAGAGGCAGAGGGGAAGCAGGCGCATGGGCACTCCAGGGTTCACGGGGAGGGGAGGGGGCCGACGTCGACGAGCCAGGCTCGCTGACCCTCGGGTCTACCCACGAGGTAGCGGCCCGCTGGGACCCCGTCGGCGGGGATCCAGGCGAGATCGACGTCGGCGACGGTTTGCCGCGTGGCCATCGGCGTCGGGGTCGGGAGGCGGGTGACGACCCCGTCGGGGCCGATGTCGACGCCCTCGAACGACCAGGGGCCCATGTCGCTGGGCGGCACCGGGCGGGCGAACGAGAGGGTGCTGGTGGACGTGCCCACGGGCGTGAGCGCGTCGGTGGACTCCGTCCCCTGCAGCAAGAGGAACTGGCCCGGAAGCACGCGGGGCACCGTGCGGGGCACCTCGATCGGGTAGCGGACCACCGTGTTCGAGGGCAGCACGGTGGAGGTCTCCAGCGCGATGGAGGGGCCGATACGTGTCATTGTATCTCCGAGGATGTAGACCCCAGGCTCCTCGGCAGCGGGCCAGGCCGATATCGACACATCTGCGCCAGCCCGCGCCGTGGCCGGCTCGCCCCGCCAGAAGATGCCGTGGGTCCCCGGGGAGTAGGAGACGGTGTACTCCTGCCCTTCACACACCTGCGCAGAGAACCTGCCGCTGCTCTCGGGCTGCAGGTGGACGGGCGGGCAGCGTTCGGAAGGAGAGCCTGGGATGACCAGCACGTCCGGCAATCCCTGGAGCCGTAGCTCGTCGCGCGCGGTGCCGGTGAGCGTGGAGCGCCCATTGCAGGCTGCAAGGGCCAGGAGCGAGAGCGTTCGGCCGGTCACGGAGACAGGCCCGCGAGATCGGCGTTGAGCGCATCGATCCTCCCAGCCATCCAGGTCGACGGGTCGTCCAGCCAGAGCGCGAGATCCGGGTCGGCAGGCGCTGGAAGCGTGGCGCCTCGCGCGCTCACCACCAGCGTCGATCGGGCACCCGCGCCCGAGAAGGCGGCGCGGGTGGACGCCGCGGACCCGCCCTGGGTGCCGTAGCCGGGGAGGAGGAACGCCGTGCCCGGGAGCGCACCCCGAAGTCGGGACACCGCGGCGGCGTGCGTGGCGCCCACGACGGCCCCGGCGACGTCCACGTGGGCCTGCAGCCACTCGCAGAGCGGCGCCTCGGCGGCGTCCTGGAAGGTTGCAGACCCGGGGTTGGACGTGCGGGTGAGCACGTACACGCTGCGGTCGTGCTCCCGTGCCACCGCGACGAACGGCGCCAGCGTGTCCAGGCCGAGGAAGGGGGAGACTGTGAGCACGTCGGCTGGGAATGGTGCGTCGGCCGCGAGTGTCGCGGCCGCGTAGGCGGCGGCGGTCGTGCCGATGTCGCCGCGCTTGGCGTCTGCGATCACGATCAGGCCGGCATCCCGCGCCTCGACGCAGATCGTGGCGAGCGCGCGCATCCCCTGCCAGCCGAGCGCCTCGAAGAAGGCGAACTGCGGCTTGACGGCTGCGACGCGCCCCGTGCTGGCGCGGATCACGGCGCGGCCGAAGCGCAGGGCGGCGTCCGGCTCCGTGCCCAGCCGGTCGGGATGGGGGTCGATCCCGACGCAGAGCGGGGAGCGGCACGCGGCGATCGCTTCGGCGAGGCGGGAGAAGGACATCGGCGGGTTCTATCCGGCCGGGGGGGACCGATCCGCTACTGGAAGCCCTTCTTGGACGACGAGCGCTCCCCGTGCTTGTCGCGCTGGCCTTCCATCGACATGAGCACCTCGCGCGCAAGCTGGTCCACGATCTCGTCGTGGCTCATCCCGCGGGCGAGCATGGCCGCGTAGCCCTTCGAACCGCTCGGGTTGCCCGCCGAGTCGGGCTTGCCGGATGTGTTCGATGAGCCGCTTCCCGGCGTTCCCTGTGCGTTCGACGAGTGTGTCGCTTCGTGCGACTCTATCCCGCCCGTCATCCGGTGGAACACCATGCGCTCCACCTGGCGTGCCGCGACCTCCTCCCCGTCCTTGCCGCCGTTCTCCCCGACGCCGCCGGAGTTGTCGAGGTGGTACTGCTCGTGGGCGTACACCGCGGCGTCCTCGGGTCGGTTCGGATCGAAGGACTCGTCGACGATGATGCTGTTGTCCACGGTCATCGCGCGGGCGCCGAGGGCGGAGAGCGCCCGGCTCGCGACCTGACCTGTGAACACCTCGCCGCCGTCGCCCATGGCGCGGCGCTGCAGCTTCGAGCGGTCGAGCCGGCTCGCGAGCCTGTTCGCCGTGGACGTTCCTTTGGCCTCTGCGCGATCGATGCCCGAGGGGGCGCTTTCGGACTTGGCCACGGGCGGCTCCGGGATCGCGTAGAGGATAACTCAGGTTGGGGTGGTTTGGGGGCCGGGGGCAGAAGGAGGACGAAGCGTTTCCGCGCTGCCATCGCGTTAGCGAGCGGCATGGCCGCACGCCGAATTGCCTCCGTATCGTTCGTCGCCTCGCTCTGCGCATGCCACGCGGGCCACGGAATCACCCACATCGTGGCATCGGTGGACCCCGACGTGGCCACGGTGATCCACGTCTCGTGGACGACCGCGACTCCGACGACGGGCCACGTGGAGTTCGGCCCCACTGACGCCTACGGGATGGTCTCCCCCGAGGAGACCGAAGCCGCGACCTCGCACACCGCCACGCTCTACGGCCTCACGGCGGACGTCCTGTGCCATTTTGCGGTGGTCGCGGGCGATGCGACGTCCACGGACCAGACGATCTCCACCGACCCGCTGCCGAACGGCCTGCCTCGCTTCGAGGTCGAGACACCCATCACCGATCCGGACGTGGGGCCGCTGCTGCTGACGAGCACGATCAACCTCGATGCCGACCACAGCGCGATCGAGGTGGTGGACACCTCGGGGGCGCCCGTGTGGTACCGGACGGTGGATGCCGGCGTCGTGAGCGTCCGCGCCACGTCGGACGGGCGTGGCGTGTACTACGTCGCCGAGCGTCGGCACGCGCGGGAGGCCAACGCGCTCGTGGTGCTCGGGTTCGACGGCACGGAGGAGGTGTTCACCATCCCCGAGGTGCACCACGATGCGATCGAGGGGCCGGACGGCGGGTGGGTCACCGTCGTCTCGGTGTATCAGGACGTGGACGGTACGAACGTGGCCGGGGACGAGGTCGTGGAGGTCGCGCCGGACGGCACAACGCGCGTTGTGTGGGACGCGTTCGAGAACATCCCGGTCGTGGAGAACACGGGTTGGACGGCGAGCCAGTTGGACGACGCCGCGGACTGGACGCACGCGAACGGCCTCGTGTACGACCCCTCCGACGACTCGTACGTCGTCTCGTTCTACTTCACGCAGCAGGTGGTGAAGATCGACCGGTCCACGGGGGCCACGAGGTGGATACTCGGCGGGCTGGACAGCGACTTCACGTTCGCGGATGGCGAGGAGTTCGGTCCCCAGCACGCGCCCGACCTGATGGACGGCGGGCTGCGCGTGTTCGACAACCGCGGCTCGTCGAAGGGTTCGCGGATGGCCGAGTACGCGCTGGACGATTCGGCGGGCACGGCGACGTTGACGTGGTCGTTCGAATACCCGGGTGGAGCCTGGACCCCGGTGTTGGGTGACGTGCGCCGCTTCGCAGACGGTGGGGCGCTCGGCAGTTGGGGCATCATGGGCGACATCGTGGTGGTCTCGCCCGAAGGCGAGCTGGACGGACTCCTGCACGTCGGGGACAACCAGACGGCGGGGCAGGTGAGCCCGTTGTCCAGCTTGTACCCGGATGGCTGAGCCTTCGGCTGGTGCGTTGCGTGCCGCGGACCTCGTGGTGCGCGTAGGCCGGGGGGTGTGGCGGGCGCTGCCCGGACGTGTCCGGAAGGGGCTCGAAGACCGGATGTTCTTCGTGATCTTCCAGAAGACGCGTGTCGAGAACGACGCCTATGGATGGCGTCCGCCCGCCCCGGGGAGCCCCGGAGGCAGACCGCCCGAGGACCCATGAGCCGGCGCGCGAAACACCCGGTGCGACACTGGCGTCGTGCCTCTCCGATGCGGGCATCCCGGGCATTCGGGTGGACATCGATGTGAGGCCGATTTTGTCGCGATTCGTCACCACTGGCACGCGCCGTGCATAGTTACTGGGCAACACCCTTCTCTCTGGAGTCTGCATGACCCGCCGAACTTGTGTCCCAATCTTTCTCCTCCTGCCGCTGTATGCGTCGTGTTCGGCGGACAACGGCCTCATGTCCAAGGATGCGAGCGACACCGGCTGGAACGGTGACGCCGATGCCGACTCCGACGCCGACTCCGACTCGGACGCGGACGCCGACACCGGCGGCTCGGAGAACGAGGATCCGTACTTCAAGCTGCCTCCCGCGGCGACCCAGTCGTACGTCTTCGTCGCGAACCCCGACCGGAACACCATCACCCGGATCAAGGTGCCTGAGCTCTCCGTCGAGACCCGCGACGTGGGGGAGCAGCCGACCCAGGTGCAGACCACCGGGGACTACCGCCGCGCGGTCACCCTGAACGAGGGCAGCGACGACATCAGCATCATCGACGCCGAGACCTTCGACGTCCGCACGGTGGCCATCCGCGAGAACTTCAACGCGATGTCGCTGTCGACCGACGGCAACTGGACGGCATGCTGGTATGACCCGGACGCCGACAGCGCCTCCTCCTCCGGCGGCATCCAGACGTTCAACGAGGTCAGCTTCGTGAACCTCGAGACGGGCGTGCACACGCCGATGGTCGTCGGGTTCAACCCGCGCAGCCTGCGTTGGAGCGCGGACGGCAAGCTCGCGGTCGTGATCTCCGATGCCTCCCTCGCGATCGTCGACCTCACGGTCGACCCGCTCACGCCGCAGTTGGTCCCGATCGCGGACGACGAGCTCAATGCTCCCGCCGCGGAGGAGGTGGAGCTCTCGCCGGACTCGAACTGGGCGTTCGTGCGGCAGTTCGGGACGAGTGACATCGTGGTCGTCGATCTGCACGGCCTCACGGCGGACCACGTGCCCGTCGGGAACAACCCGACGGACCTGGACCTCTCGCCCGATGGCACGCAGGTCGCCGTCATGGCGCGTGGCGACCACCAGCTGTGGTTGTTCGACGCCGTGGATCCGTTCGCCACCCCGCGGGTCGTCTCCACCCCGTCGGGAACCAACTATGGGTCGGTGCTGTACGCGGGTGACGGCGCGCAGGCCGTGCTGTACACCAGCGCGACGCTGGTCTCCCAGTTCGCCACCTGGAACACCGCCACGGACGTGATGTCGGAGCACTCGCTGGTGAAGCCGGTCAAGTCCATGGCCGTCTCGCCCACCGGTGGCTCCCTGCTGGTCTTCCACACCGACGACGATGCGGCGGATGCAGACCCCTCCTCACCGTTCTACGGGGAGTGGGCGCTCACGTTGGTGGACCTGGACGACTACCGCCAGAACCCGATCCTCCTCCCGGCCGAGCCCAGCGGATATTCCACCACGACGGATGGAAACTACGGCTTCTATCTGCTGGAAGGATACAACTTCCTGGAGGTCCTGGACTTCCAGACGATGCTACCCGAAGAGATCTCGCTCAAGAGCGCACCCGTGTTCGTCGGCACGCTGCCGGAGACGGACATCGCGTTCGCGAGCCAGGTACACGATCTGGGCCGCATCAGCTTCTACACCGCGGACGTTGGCACGCTCGACACCGTCACCGGATTCGAACTCAACAGTCAAATCGACCACGAGGAATAGACCATGAAAGCGATCATTCTCCTGCCCATGTTGGCAGGCCTTGCAGGGTGCGTACCCGACCATGGCGGCACCGAGTCCGACATCTCCTGGGACCCCGCGGTGCTCGCGGCGAAGGACGGCGTGTACGTGCGCTTGCCCGCCGCAGGCAAGCTCGTACGGGTCACCCAGGACGGAGACTGGGCGGAGGTGGACCTGAACGGGGCCTCGCCGGACTCCCTCACGCTGGTTCCTGGCGGCGGTCAGGTGCTCGTCCACGCAAGCTGGCCGATCTGCGACAGCACGCGGAAGCACATCAAGTACGTGAGCGACTGCCCGGATGACGACCTCACCTACGGCCACGATCTGGAGCTCGTCCAGGACGGCGCTGTCGTCGGCGTGACGCCAGACGTGCCCTACCAGTTCAACGCCATGGCGTTCAACTCGGATGCCTCGTTGGCGGTGGCGTATCTGGACTTCTCCCAGGGCGACGTGATCGACGTGACCGGGGTGCTCAACCTCACCGAGGCCGTGTTCGTGGACATGGCCACCACGGAGGTCCACCGGGTTGCCGTCGGATTTGCACCGGAGAACGTGCTGTTCACTGCCGACGGCAGCCGTGCCGTCGTGTTGTCCCGCTCCCAGGTGGCAGTCGTCGACCTCTCCTCCTGGACGTTGGTGGTGACCTACCCGCTCACGCTGGACTCCAGCAGCCAGGTGGAGCCCACGGACGTGGTCCTCACCCCGGACGGCGGCTATGCGCTCGTGACCATCGCCGGCAGCCCGGACCTGTACGTGCTGGACCTGGAGGCCGAGAGCATCGACATCGTCGAGTTGAACGGGACGCCCAGCGACCTGCAGGTCGACACCGTGAACGACCGCACGATCATCGTGTACAGCAACCGGGCCCAGGTGGACGTGCTCGAGCACTCCTACTTCGAGACCACGGGGTTCGACCTGGACGAGCCGGCCTCTGCGATCCTCGCGACAGGCGACCAGCACCTGCTGTACAACCCGGGCAGCTCCTACCACGACGTCTACCGGTTCAACCTGGCAGCCGGGTCGGTGGACAAGTACCGGGCCGAGAACCCGGTGGAGGACATGTACGTGACGGAGGATGGGGCGCTCGCTGTGGCGACGACCCGCCCCGAGTCCACGTACAGCGATGGCGTGAGTGGGTTCTATGACGCCTACTATGGGCTCTCCATCTTCGACCTCACGACGGACAGCACGCCCGCCGCCCTGGCGCTCCAGTCCGCCCCGGTGGGCGTGCAGCTGGTCTCCGAGGGGGGCGTGAACACGGCGTTCGTGCTGCTGGACGGGCTCGACGAGCTCGTGCAGGTGGACCTCGCGACCGGATCGTCCTCCAGCCTCAAGCTCGCGGCGCCGCCCGTCGGGATCACCGCGATCCCGGATGGTCCGTTCGTCGTGAGCCACGAGTCCGCACTTGGGTTGTTGAGCTTCTACGACGTCGCCACCGGCGAGGTCGTGAGCGCCGCGAATTTTGCGACCCTGGGTATGTATGGTGAGCGGGTGCTTCCCCGCGTCGAGGTGACCAAATGATCAGCTTTTCCCTCCTCGCCCTTGTCTCTTTCGCGCTCGCGGACGACCCCGCGCCTGCTCCGCCCGTAGCGGCGCCCGAGACCGTCGCGCCGCCGGCCGTCGCACCGCAGGCCGCGCCGCCCGTGGCGCCCGAGGGTGCTGCCGTCGCCGCGATGGTCACGCTCGACCCACCCACCGACCCCCGGTTTGGCCTGGAGCTCGCCCTCGGCATCCAGGTCGGCCCCGAGTCGAGCTTCACGCCTGATCCGAGCCGGCGAACGATCGGCATCGGCGCTCGCTACCAGGTGACCCCGGCGATCGGCGTCGACCTCGCGCTCACGCACTCCTACGATGGCGGGTCCCGTGGCTTCTACGACTACGCCGCCGAGGAGTCGGGAGGCGACTATTTCGACGTCGTACCTTCGTTGTCCACCACGCTGCTCACCGAGCGCCTGGACCTGGGGGTTCGCGCCGAGGCCCCGATCACGCACTGGTTCCACCCCTTCGCAAAGCTGGCGGCAGTGGGCGCGTTGAGCGTGGCCCGTCTCGACGAGGACACGGAGGATCCCACGAACCTGACGCAGCTCTCCCGCGCGGGGTTCAACGGCGGCGGATATCTCGCGGGCGGGGTCGCGTTTCCCATCCACGTGAGGCACCAGGTGCACATCGTGCCGAGCCTCGAGCTCGGGTACAGCCTGCTCTCGCCGATCGCGTTGGGGAACCTCGGCTCGCTCCAGCAGTCCGGCGTCACGTTCCGGTTCGCGTCAGGCGTCTCGTTCTGATACGTCAGTCGGGTGACCCCCGAGCAGATCGCGAGAAGCCTGTGCAAGCAGTTGGGGGCCCCCGAGGCCCCGCTCGTGCAGGCGCGGGACGGTCGCGAGCATCACCTCTTTCACGTGGTGCTCGGTGGTGAGCCCCGGCTGCTGAAGTTCGCGCGGGCGGACTGCCTTCCCGATCCCTACGACGCCTCCCGGCCCCCGGATGCCCGACTCCGCGCCGAGGGCAGGGCGATCCAGTTGGCCCGGGACGTGGAGGTGCCGAGCGACTACCAGATCCATGAGACGACGCCGCTGTGCAGCACCATGGCGGTGATCCCGGGGACCACGGCCGAGATCGCGTACGAGGCCGGGCGCCTCGACGAGGAGGGCCTCAACGCGGTGTGCCTGCAGATGGGGCGCACGCTCGCAGCCCTGCACACGCGCCGGCGACCGGGCAACCCCGCCGACGCAGCGGCGCTCCCGGATCTCGCGGGCGCGGATCCGACGAACGCGCGCCTGCTGCACCTGGACTTCCACCTCGGGAACGTGCTCATCCGGCCTGCGCTGGCCACGCGGTACGCGGTGATGGGCGTTGTGGACTGGACCTGTGCGCGCTGGGGACCACCCGAGGCTGATTTCGTAGAGATGCAGGTGAGCGTGTTCACGACAAATCCACGGGCGAGAGGCGCGTTCATCACGGGATACCGTCGCTATTCCGGTCTGGCGGTGGATCTGGTGGAGGTGGAGCGACGGTCGGCGGCAGAGATCCGGCGAAGGCTCGTGGAGGACCCGCCGGACGACCCGGTGCTCACCCGTCGTTGGAAGGATTGGGTGGACCGGCGGTGATCATGGCCCTGCTGGCGTGTGTGCATTCGGGGCAGGTGCCGGAGGCGCGCCCGGTCGAACTGCGCCTGCGGCCCGAGGACCTGCCGGGTCTCGCGGCGAACCTGCACGTCGACTCGGGGTTGCGGGCGGCTGCGGAGGAGCTTGTGGCCGACTCGACGCGGGAGGATGCCCGACTGGTGCCCGAAGCAGCTCGGCTGGCGCTCGGGCGGGCGGGCTACCCGCGGGATGCGCACTTCCTGCACGCGCGCGGCGCCGACGCGGAGATTCCCCGGAGCCTTCTGGACGCGATCCCCAGCGGGATCCCCGTGGACATCGGGTGGGCGTCGCGGCCGACTGGCGCCGGCGGGTACACCTGGGTGGTGGGGTGGGCGCCGCAGGTGGGGTCGATCGACCCCATGCCCCGCGACGTCGTGCTGGATCGGGGGCTCCCCCTCCGGGTCGACGGGCTGGCCGATCCCCGCCTGTTCATCGGTTCGCCCGACGGTCGGGCCCAGGAGCTGAGCCTCGCAGACGGGCAGGCGCGCTGGGTGGACGTCTTTCACATCCCCGGGGAGTACCGCGTGGAGGTGGTGGAGGGCGACACCGTGGCCTTCCTGTTCTCCCTCTACGTCGATGTGCCGGTACCGGCGGCGGTGCCGCTGCCCGGTGCCGCTCCGGGCTCGGAGCCCGTGCAGGAGGCGGCGGAGCTGGCGGCCCATGTCAACGCGCTCCGGACCGGGGTCGGTCTGCAGCCACTCCGCCCCTTCGCGACCTTCGAGGAGCTGACACGGGCGCAGGCCACGTGCCTCGCCTCCATCGGCGAAGTCGGGCACCGGAGCGCGCGGTGCCCGGGAGTGCCCGCGATGGCGGAGCACGACTACTACCCGCGGGCCAGGTACCACGAGGACGTCGTGGCGGCTGACACCGCGGAGGAGGCCTGGGAGCGGCTGTACGACAGCCCTGGCCACCGGTTGAACCTCCTGTGTGCGGCGTGCACGCACATCGTGGTGGGGGCTGCGTTGGAGCCGACCATCCCGGCGCGCGCGTTCGCGGTGCTGGACCTCATGGAGTTTCCCGAGGGTGAGCCGAGGCCCATCGTCCGGGGCCGGGAGTAGGACGGCTCGCCCGCGCCCGCCGGCTCACACGAGATCGGGGAATTCCTTGCGGTTGTGCGCGAACACGCTGGCGCCCACCATGAGCGCGACCCCGGAGACGATGGTGGCATACATCATCGAGGTGACCGGCGGAAACGCCTGGTTGAGCAGGAAGGACTGGTAGATCCCGATGAGCTGCGCCATGGGGTTGGGTGCAAGGAGCAGGATGAACTGCCGGGGGTAGGCGCTCGCCGGGTAGAACACGGGCGTGACGAACATGCCGAACATGAGCGCGGCGTTGACCCAGTGGCCCATGTCGCGAAAGTAGACGTTCAGCGTCGCGAGGAACATCCCCACGCCGAGGGTGAGCGCCGCCTGGATCACGAAGAACGGCAGGGCGAGCAGGACGTGCCACGACCAGCCATCCCCGATCAGCAGCATCCCGAGCAGCAGGATGACGAGACGGAACCCCTGGTTCACGAGCGTGGACAGGACCAGGTGGGCCGGCAGCACGATCGCCGGAAAATTGAGCTTGCGGACCAGGTGGGCGTGGTCGGTGATGCAGGTCGTGCAGCGCGTGATCCCATCTGCGAACCCGGCCCAGGCCATGATGCCGCAGAACAGGAACAGGACGTAGTGGCGTGTGGTGCCGGTGGGATGGAAGTTCACGGACAGCAGCGTGTGGAACACGAAGGTGTAGGTGAGCAGCTCCAGCAGCGGGATGATGATGGTCCAGAACAGCCCGAGCGAGGAACCGACGTAACGGGCGCTGATCTCCTGGCGGCTGAACGCGCCGAGCAGGGTGCGGGCGCGCCACAGCGCAGCCAATTCCCCCAGCGCGCTCGGGTAGGGGGCGCTCGCGGCCGGGTCGGTCTCCATTGTCCGTCGTTATCCGCCCGCTTTTGGCTGCCCGAGGTAGACCGTGGCGCCGACGCCCACGAACGTGAGGCGACTGGTGAACTGCCCGTTGCCGACGGTCGTTCCGTCCCCGACCTTGGTCTGGGTGGGGTCGGTGAGGTCGGTCTGCAGCTGGATTTGTTTGAGCGTGGAGTCGGTGATCTGCCTGTTGGCGAGGAATTGCTCGGCGAACGCGACATCGAAGGCGAGGTGTTTTCCAGCCCGTATCGTGCCGCCGGCCGCGACCCCCCACTTGTTCCCGTCGACGACAGCTACGCCCTGCCGCGTGGTCGGAACCGCGCTGGTCTCATAGTGCGCGCCCGCCGAGAGTCGCAGCCAGTCCGTCACGTCGTAGTCTGCGCCGAGTCGGGCCGAGTAGGCGTCCTGGAACCCGGTGACGATCGAGATGTCGTCCTTGATCTGGATGTCGTCGGGGAGGATGATCTCGGTGCTCGGGTTGTGGGTCAGCACCACGCCGCCATCGGAGCAGTCCGTCTTGGTGCAGAGTTGGATGCGCAGCTCCTTCGAGTCCGACCACTTGGTCCAGGTGCCGTCCAATTCGATGCGCATCTTCTTCGTGGGATGCACCTGCACGCCGGCGCGTACGATCCATGGCGTGGTGACGTACAGGTTCACCTCGTCGTCGCGGTAGCTGTGTCCTTCGGTCGCGTCATCGGCGGGGTTGTCGTCCACGAGGAAGCCATCGTAGGGCGAGTCCTTGCTGAACGCGATGTCGAGGGTGCCCGGCGCGACGTAGTGGATCGCCGGCTGCACGGAGCCACCGATGTCGAGCCACTTCGTGGGCTGGACGACGAAGCCAGCGTTCCAACTGAACTTTGCGGGGTCCCAGGAGTTCAGGTCGAGGGAGACGTCGTCCTTGGGATCCTCGCTCGTGCCGGTGAGCGGCGCGGAGACGATGAGGCGCTCGTCGACGCGCAGGAAGGTGTACTCCAGCCCCGCGCCGATGGAGAGCCAGGGGAGGATGCGCTGCGCGACCGATGGCCCTGCGTAGACCTGCCAGACGAGGCTGTCGACCAGGGAGTAGCGCTGGGCACCCTCAGGGTCGTACGCCATGTTTGGAGAGGTCGGGACATACAGGCCGATCGCGACGTGGGTGTCCTTGAGCACGGGCGAGAGGCCGCCAAGCGTCGTCGCGAACCCAAAGGACGGCTCCAGTTGCGGGGTCGCCGAGTTCTTGACGGGGTCGTAGTCCACGTCGTCGCCGGTGCCGAACTCGTTGTCGGGCCCAGCATCGGTGCGGTCGAAACGCACGTACTGTCCGACGCCCCACCCGTTGAGGTTGAACATGGGCCTGTCGAGGTTCACCAGCGCCGCGGGGTTGTAGTACTGGGCCGAGAGGTCGTCTGCACCTACGACAAACGCGCCGCCCCGCGCGATCGCGCGCGTGCCGGAGTCGAGAAAGTAGTAGGATGCGGCGTGCGCGGGGGTCGAGAGGGCGGCGAGGAGGAGCAGCATCGGGGCGGTCTATCAAGGAACGTCGCGATGCGCGGGTCCTGCTACCGCCTCCGCAGGACCGTGTCCCGGAGCCACCGGTTGTCGCTCTCTGGAAAGTCCAGGGTGTAGTGCAGCCCGCGCGACTCGCGTCTGCGCAGGGCGCTGTCCACCACAAGCTCGGCGACGGTGGCGAGGTTGCGCAGCTCGATCATCGGCCCGGTGAGCTTGAAGTCCCAGTAGTAGTCCCGGATCTCCTCCCGGACGCGGTCGATGCGGGAGCGCGCCCGGAGCAGGCGCCGGGTGGTGCGCACGATCCCCACGTAGTTCCACATGAAGCGCCGGACCTCGTCCCAGGTCTGGGTGATGACGACCTGCTCGTCGCTGTCGACCGCCCTGCCGACATCCCAGGCCGGGAGGGACTCGGGGGCGGGAATGTCTGGCAGACGCGCGACGGCGGACTCGACCGCGTGGTGCGCAAATACCAGGGCTTCGAGCAGGGAGTTGGATGCCAACCGGTTGGCGCCGTGGAGCCCGGTGCAGGCGACCTCGCCCACGGCGTAGAGGTTCTGGATGGAGGACTCGCCGTCGAGGTCGGTCTGCACGCCCCCGCAGAAGTAGTGCGCGGCCGGCACGACGGGGATCGGGTGGGTGGCGATGTCGATCCCGAGCTCGGCACACCGCTTGTAGATGTTGGGAAACTTGTGTTGGAGGTCGGCGCGGTCCAGGTGCGTCATGTCGAGGAACACGCACTCGGCGCCGGTGCGCTTGAGCACGTCGTCGATCGCGCGCGCGACGATGTCGCGGGGGGCAAGCTCGTGGCGCGGATCGTAGCGCGGCATGAACCGCTCGCCGTTGGCGAGGACGAGCCGCCCGCCCTCCCCGCGGAGGGCCTCCGAGATCAAGAACCCCTTGGCGTGCGGGTGGTAGAGGATGGTCGGGTGGAACTGGACGAACTCCATGTTCGCCACGCGGGCGCCCGCGCGCCACGCCATCGCCATGCCGTCGCCCGAGGCGATGTCGGGGTTGGAGGTGTACAGGTAGACCTTGCCCGCGCCGCCCGTGCAGAGGGCCACGACGCGGGCGCCGACGGGGTGCACGTCTCCCGTCGCGGGGTCGAGCAGGTAGGCGCCGAGCACCCGATCGGGCTCGATGACGGCCCGGGCGCGGCGTCGCGCGAGGGTGGACTCGGTGATCAGGTCCACCGCGATCAGGTGCTCGACGAGGCGGATGTTGGGCTCGGCCTCGACGGCGGCGACCAGCGCTCGCACGATCTCGGCGCCGGTGAGATCCGCTGCGTGCAGGATGCGACGATGGCTGTGGCCGCCTTCCCGGTGGAGGTCGTACTCGACGGGGTTCTCGTCCCGCATGGAGAACTGCACGCCGACGTCGATCAGCTCCTGCACGCGCGCGGGCGCTTCGTACACCGTGCGCTCCACCGCCTCGCGCCGGCACAGGCCGGCGCCTGCGATCAGCGTGTCCTGGACGTGATTCTCGACGTCGTCCTCGGGGCTCCAAACCGCCGCGATCCCGCCTTGCGCGTAGGCCGTGTTGGATTCCCGCCGGTCCACCTTGCTGACGATCAGCACGCTGCCGTGGCGCGCGGCCTTGAGCGCGTAGGTGAGGCCCGCGACCCCCGTGCCGAGGACGAGGAAGTCGATGGGGGCGGTCCAGTCAGGTGGCATCCGCGCGGCTATCCGCTTTTGCCGACGGGGCCCGCCGACGGGGGGCACAGCGGCGGGACGACTGCGGAGCCGGCGGCGCGGAGGGCCAAGCGCGCCGCCCCCCGCGGCGATATTCGTGCGGCCGACATGAACGTCGAGCCGCCAGAGACCGATCCCAGGCTGGCGAGCGCGGGGCTCTCCCGCCCCGCTCCGGGGCTCCTCGCGGAGCTGGTGCTGCTCGTTCGGCTCGCGTGGCCTGTCGCGATCGGACAACTCGCGAGCGTGAGCATGTACCTGACCGACAACGTGATGGTGGGGCACGTGTCGAAGGTGGAGATGGCAGGGGTGGCCATCGGAGTGTGGTGGTTCCTGAGTGTGTTCATGCCGATGACGGGGATCCTGCGCATCCTCGACCCGATCGTCTCGCAGGCCGTGGGAGCGCGGGATGAGGCGGGGGCCGAGCGGGCGCTGGCCCGGGGTGCGGTGCTCGCTGGGCTGCTCGCGCTCGCGACGGCCCTCTGCCTCGTCGCGACGGGACCTGTACTCGCAGCATTCGGGCAGCCGGCCGAGGCGGTCGCGGTGGCGGTGCGCTTTTCCAGGAACCTCATCCCGGGCCTCCCGGCGACGTTCGGGTTCTTCCTGCTGCGCACGTGGCTCCAGGCCCGCGGGGAGATGCGCCCGGGGAATGTCGCCATCGTGCTGGCGAACGGGCTGAACGTGCTGCTGGACTGGGCGTTCGTGTACGGGCACCTCGGGTCGAGCGCCATGGGCGGGGCCGGGGCCGGGGTCGCGACGAGCATCGGGAGCTGGTTTCAGCTGCTCATCATCGCGGGGCTCTCGGTCCGGATGTGGCGTCCGTCGCTCGCCTACGTACGGGACGCGATGGCGTTCCGCTCCTGGTCACGGCTCTTGCCGATGGGCCTGCCGCTGGGGCTGCAGACCGGGACGGAGATCTGGGCCTTCTCGGCGGCGGGCTGGATGGCGGGTTGGTTGGGTTCGGCGGCGCTCTCGGCCCACCTGATCGCGATCAACCTCGCCTCGATCTCGTTCAACATAGCGCTGGGGGTGTCAACGGCTGCCGCGACGCGCGTGGGGCAACTGGTGGGGGCCGGGCATCCCATCCGGCGGACGGCGATCGCGGCTCAGCTCTGCGGGCTCGGCGTGATGTCGGTCTTCGGGCTCGTCTTCGCGCTGATCCCGAGGCAGCTCGCCCAGGTGTACTCGGACGACCCGGAGGTGATCGACATCGCGGTGCAGCTCCTGCCGATCGCCGTCGCCTTCCAGCTTTTCGACGGAACCCAGGTCGTCGCCTTCGGGGTCCTGCGGGGCGCGGGAGACGTGCGCCTGCCCACGGTCTTCAACCTGGTCGGGTTCTGGCTCATCGGCCTCCCGCTCGGCTACTGGCTCCTGGTCCACGGGGGGATGGGCGTGCCGGGGGTGTGGATGGGGCTGGCCCTCGCGCTCGGCATCGTCTCGGTGCTGCTCGTGCTGCGCGTGCGCTGGACCGTGGCCCGGGGCGGGTTCCGGGTATGATACCGCCGGATCTTGATCCGGCTCGGTCCTCGGCCGCGCCCGACGCGCCTGGCTGCGTTGGGCCTCCTCGCCCGCCTCGGCCGGCTTCGTCGGCTCCGCCTTGCCAGCCACGCCGGATCGCTGGCCGATCCTTCGATCCGGATCAGCGACCGGCGGTATGAGCCCTCAGGGCTTGACGGCCAGCCCTCGCTCCACGCCCTTGCGCCCGCCGACGAGACCACGCCAACGGTTCACGTTGGGGAACTCGTTGTCGTCGAGTCCGATGAGCTGCGGAGAGCGCATCCACGGGTAGCAGGCCATGTCGGCGACTGAATAGTCGCCCGCGATGTACTCGTGGTCGGCGAGCCGACGGTCGAGAACGCCCCAGAGGCGCTTCACCTCGTCGCGGTAGCGCTCGATCGCGTAGGGGATCGGCTCGGGCGCCGCCTTCTGGAAGTGGAAGGCCTGGCCGGTCATCGGCCCGAGCCCGGCCATCTGCCAGAACACCCACTGGGTGACCTCGGTGCGGCCGCGTGCATCGCCGGGCAGGAAGCGACCGTGCTTCTCGCCCAGGTACAGGAGGATGGCGCCCGACTCGAAGATCGAGATGGACTTCCCGCCGTCGGCCGGCTCGTTGTCGACGAGCGCGGGGATGCGGTTGTTCGGGGAGTGCGCCAGGAACCCGGGGGCGAACTGCTCGCGTGCGCCGATGTTGACAGGGCGGACCACGTAGGGCGCCCCGAGCTCCTCGAGGGCGATCGAGATCTTGAGACCGTTGGGGGTGGGCCAGAAGTAGAGATCGTACACGCGGGCTCCGGAGGGAGTGGGAAGCATGTGCACCGGCGGTGAACTGTCGAGACAAAAACACCAAACCCCGCCCGGCGAAGCCGGACGGGGCTGGTGGAGGGGATCAGGCGGTCACCCGCCTGGTCGGCTAGCCGCGCTCGACCTTCTCGATCGCGATCTCGAGCTTCTCAATCGCCATCGCGGAGGAGTCTGCGCTCATGTCCGGGACGTACCACTTGCAGGGCCAGCCTTCGTAGAAGTTGTAGCGGGCAACCTCGGTCTGGCCGTCCTGGTCGAGGATGATGACGGAGCCCGAGCGACGGTCGATCTTGCCGTCCTCGATGTTCTTGCGCCACTGCCACAGGTCGTCGGTTGCGGTGTAGCCGCGCTCGAGCACGATGTTCGCGTAGGTGGTGCGGCCCGGCTTTTTGCGGACGACTTTGTCATTGCCCTGCTTGAACTCAACGATCTCAGTCTCGGAGTCCATACCGGACACCGACTTGAAACCGCCGACGATCACCTTGGTGTCGTTGACGACGCCCTGGATCTCGAGCAGGAAGTGGAATGAACCGTAGAGTTCGTCAGTAGGCATTTGACTTTTTCCTTGTGGACAGTTTCTGCCGTGCGCGAGGGCGACGTACGGCTGACGAGACTCACGGGGCTTTTACGGGAGGTGCCCACGCCCGGCGAGCCAGATGATGTTCGCTCACCTGCGCCGGCAGGTCAAGCTCCGAACCCATCTTTTTTTGAAGTCGACATCTTTTCTCCGCTGTCGCCCGCCCGGCGCCGCGCAAACAGCGAAAAGCCCAGGAAAATCGAAGTGAGCGCGCCGGTCCCGCCGGCGTCGGGCGCTGCGGCGCACCCGCACGCCGAGGAGCCGCCGCCGCCGCTGCTCGGGTCCGTGGCGCGCACGCGCACGGTGTCCGGCGAGGAATAGCTGGTGCCGTCGGAGACCGTGAGCGAGAGATCGTAGTTGCCGGCGAGGTCTGCGACGAAGCTCGGGGTGGGCGTCGTGTTCGCGCTGAGCGTGGCCGTCGAGCCGCCAGGACGCGAGGAGATCGTCCACACGTAGGCGAGCGTGTCGCCCTCGGGATCCGAGGAGCCGGAGCCGTCGAGGGAGACCGTCGCGCCGGTCGTGACCGCCTGGTCCCCCCCGGCGTTGGCGACCGGGCCGCCGTTCTCGTCCGTGGCGGTGATCTCCACGTCGTCGCTGTCCTCGAGCGCACCGTCGCTCACCGTGAGGGTGGCGACGTAGCGGCCCGCGACGTCGGGCATGAACGAGGGGTCCACCCGGGTGTCGTCGGTCAGCTCGGCGCTCGATCCGGAGGGCAGCTCCGTGAGCTCCCAGCTGTACGTCAAGCCGTCCATGTCGGGATCGCTGCTGCCGGAGCCGTCGAGGTCCACCACGCGGGTGACGCTGGCCTCCTGATCGTCGCCGGCATCCGCGAGAGGCGCAGAGTTCCCGTCCACCGCGCTGTCCAGCGGCTCCCCGGAGTCGAGCGCCGTATCGGTCGTGTCCAGGTCCCGGCCGGGATTGCCGTCCTTCTTCATGGTGTCGAGCCCGATGCAGGCGGTGAGCAGGAGGGCGAGGGCGATGGGGAGTCTACGCATCCCACAACGATACCGGGATGTCCGACCGTTTGCCAGAGGCACGCGCGTGTTCGTCTGTGTGCCGGTGGCCGCTCGTCGATCCTCTGGCGGCGCACGCCATGGACGGTTAGCGCGCGGCTCCCCTTTGGAGACCGACCCATGGCCAACGAGCGCACCCTTTCCATCATCAAACCCGACGCCGTGAAGAACCACCACATCGGTGCGATCATCGGCCGCTTCGAAAAGGAAGGGCTCCACATCGCCGGTCTGCGGAAGTGCCAGCTCTCCCGAGCCGAGGCCGAGGGCTTCTACGCCGAGCACTCCGCCAGGGGCTTTTTCGGTGAGCTCGTCGACTTCATGACCTCCGGCCCCGTGGTCGTGATGGTGCTCGAGGGCGACGACGCCATCGCTCGCAACCGCGCCATCATGGGCGCCACGAACCCCGCGAACGCAGCCGAGGGCACCCTGCGCAAGCTGTACGCCGCGTCTGTCGGCGAGAACGCCGTGCACGGCTCCGACAGCCCGACCTCGGCAGCGCGCGAGGTCGGGTACTTCTTCCGGGCGATCGAGCTCTCGTAGGTCTGGCGGCCTCGCTTCGCGGGGCGCACGGTCCTTCCCAGGCGGTCGGACGGCCGTTCACCCTCGCCGGGTGGGCGGGCTCGTTCCGGACCGTGCGGTCCAGCCCTCAGCGCGGTGCGTGGGGCTCGCCCGCGGCGTCGATCACCGCCTGCCAGGTCCGCATGAAGTTCGCGCCCTGAACGCCGCGTAGCTCGTCCTCCGTCCAGCCCCGGCGCTTCAGCTCCGCCCACAGGTTGGGGATGTCGCCCGCATCGGTGAGCCCCTCCGGGGTCTTGATCAGGCCGTCAAAATCGCTGCCGAGGGCCACGACGCCGGCCCCGCCGATCTTCTTGAGGTAGTCGGCGTGGTCTGCGACCTTCGCGACGTCCGCCCCGCTTCCCACGAACGTCGAATGGAAGTTGAGCCCGATCACACCGCCCTTCTGCGCGATGCAGCGGATCGCCTCGTCCGAGAGGTTGCGCGCCTGCACCCGCACGCCGTCGGCGTCGGAGTGGGAGGCGATGATCGGCGCGTGGGAGCGCTGGCAGGTCTCCAGGGTCGCGGCGTCGGATGCGTGCGAGACGTCGAGCACCACGCCGAGGCGGTTCGCCTCGTCCACCAGATCGCGGCCGGCGTCCGTCAGCCCGGTGCCCTCGGGGTTTCCAGCCGGAGGGTCGCCCGAGCTTCCGGCGAAGCGGTTCGAGAACGTCCAGGTGAGCCCGATGAGCGAGAGGCCACGATCGTGGAGGGCCGCGAGCCCCGCGACCCCGACCTTGTCGATGCCGTGCGCGCCCTCGATGGAGACGAGCATCGCGACGTGCCCGGCTGCGAGGGCTCTCCGCACGTCGGCGGGCGACTTCGCCAGCTCTACAGCCTCCAGGCGCTTGTCCTCGGACTCCACCTTCGCGAACAGGCGCTCCACCTGCGCCGCCCATGCGTCGGGCGTGGCGGGATCCTTCGGGGGCCAGAGCACCTCGACGACGACGTTGGTGCCGCCCTTGTGCATCGCGGCGAGCCCGCTCTCCAGATCGGGGTCGTCGAGGCCGACGCCCTTGCGGACCATCTGGGTGGGCGTGTCGGTGTGCAGGTCGACGTGCGGATCGGGGCCGGGCGTGGTCGAAGGAACGATCGTCGGCGCCACCGCCGGTGGCTCTGGCGTTGGCGCAGTGACGGTGGCAGGGGGGCTCGGCCGTGGCGCGGGTGCCTGGGGTGCCTGCGGCGCGGGGGACGAGCAGGCGAGCAGGAGGAGGAGCATGGGCGGTGTTTAGCCCAACCAGGGTCGCGACGGACGCTCATCCGGCTCACAGCTCCAGCGCCAGCAGCGATCGCACCTCGACGAGCGCGTCCTCCCGACTGGCCGGCGTCAGGCCGAACATCACGCCGGCCGTCCACATCACGCCGACCCGGCCCTCCTCGTCTCCATCATCGTCGTCGTCGATTCCGACGAGGTGGATCGCGGGGCCGGCCCAGGCCATCGGGGCTTCCACGCGACCCCCTCCGAGTGCTCCCTCGAGCTTGCCCTCGGCGCCGAGCCAGGCCCGCGGGACCACGGCGTACATCGCCCCGCCCGTGGGCTCGTAGACCCCCTCGTTCGCCTCGCCGAAGTGCCACTCGGCGGTGAGGTTGAGCGCAGTGTGGACCCGACCCGCCGCCTTCGAAAGGATCAACCTTCCCTCCAGTTCGTGGTCCTTCAGCGTCGGCGAGCCCACGTACTCGAGGTACACGCACGACTCCACCAGGGCACCCGCCGCCGGGCCGAGCCGGTAGCGCAGGCGGGCCTTGTACCCGGAGAAGGTGAGCGGCCCCTCGTCGTCCTGGGAGGCGACGACGTAGGCGCCCGCCTCGAGGCGGTTCGAGATCCCGTACTCGATCTCCACCTGGTGCTCCCAGCTCGTCGAAGTCGACCCGGCAACGGTGGGTGTCTCCAGAGTGAGGTAGTGCTCGACCTCTACCTCGTTCTCGCCCTCGGTCTGGGCGGCGTAGGTCCAGGGCAGGAAGCGGTCGTCGGCGAAGGCGGACGTGAGCAGGGTCAGGAAGAGCATCGGGTCATCTCCAGTATAGTAATGATAATGACTTTCACTTTCATTATCAATAACACGACGGAAAGGAGCGGGATCCGCGAGGAGGGTTTTTTCGTCGCACGTGCCACCGAGCCGCGGGAGGTGCCCCGCTCGGACTCCCCCCGCTGCGGATACACCGCAGTCGTGATCTTCTGGCTCGTGGCATGTACGGTTCAACGCGGGGAGTACCCCGAGTCCTGGACCATACGGTTTCGCCCCCAGCTCGGTGGGAACATCGTGAGCGAGCCCCAGCGATTCGAGGTTCCCGAGGGGGTCGAGTCGTTCAACCTCGTGTGCGGCGACGACGACGATGTGCATCAGTACTCGCTGTTCAGCCTCTCCGGGCCGAACGGGGTCATCGCCGGCTACTCGAGACTGATCCCGGACAACCCACACTACCTGCTCTTGGTCCCCGGCCCGCTCCTGGTGGAGCAATTCCCGCAGGCTCCGAACGAGCCCGTGGAGCCGGGGATCTTCACGTTCCGCGTCCAGGTCGAGCCCGAGGAAGCCGAGACCGAATGCTCGGTCGTGTGGGGTTCCCGCGAAGCAAACAGGGTGAACCTTGGTATCTACGTGGGGTCCGGGACCGGCATGACCGCGGAGGACGCAGGGGCAGATCCGGCCGTCCTGGGTGTGATCGAGGAGGCCTTCGACGCCTATTCGAGGTTCGGACTGGAGTTGGGCGATGTGACGTGGTCCGACCTGCCGACGGACAGCTATTCCGAGCCGCTGGCGGCGACGGCTGTCGTGGGCGAGGGCGCCCGCTTGTGTCGCGGGCTGGACGTCGAGCCGGGGGCGATCGCGGTGGTGCTGGTCGACGACATCCAGGGGGACCCCGGGCCGGACAGCTTCTCAGCAGGGGGAGTGAGCCCGGCACCGGGCGCCGCCGGTCGCCCGGGCACCAGCGAGAGCTGCATCGCCATCGCCCTCTCGGCGCCCGATCCGGCGCATTCGCTCGCCCACGAACTGGGGCACTTTCTCGGGCTCCTCCACCCCGTCGAGTGGAATGGCGAGGGCGGTGACCCGCTGGACGACACGCCGATGTGCACGCTCGATGCCGACACGGACGGCAACGGCGCCCTCTCTTCGGCGGAGTGCGGCGTGGACGGGGACCTCATGTGGTGGGTGAACGACACGGACAGCGAGGCGCTCACAGCAGACCAACTGTGGGTGCTCCAGCGGAGCCCGGGCCTGCGCTGACGGCCTCGAGGTCGCGCCTCCACGTCAACCCCCGGTAAAGCTGCGTCCCATCTGGCCGGAACGCATGGACACCCCCGGCGTGTTCCGGTAGAACCTCCGTCGGAGTCTGATCATGCTTTCCATGCTGCTTGCGATCGCCCTCTCCAACGACGCCTTTGCCGCCGGCAAGGTCACGAGCTCCTCGGTCAGGGAGGACAGCGACGGGAAACACACCGCGGACCTCGCGACCGACGGGCTGCTCTCGACCGGCTGGGCCGAGGGCGAGATCGGCGCAGGGAGTGGCGCGTGGCTCGAAGTGGACCTCGGAGCCAGCACGAAGATCGACGAGCTCTCCATCTGGCCGGGCAACCTCACCAAGGGCGTGGACTCCTTCAAGGAGTACTCCCGGCCGCGAACCCTCAAGATCTCGGTGGATGGGAAGGTCGTGAAGGACGAGGTCCGCATCCAGGACGAGGTGCAGCGGTTCGACCTCCCGATCGACGCGACCGGAAAGGTGGTCCGGATCGACGTCGTGGACGTGTACGACGGCGGCGTGTTCCCCGACCTGTACCTCTCCGAGGTCGCCGTGAATTTCACGGAAGGCGAGCGGCTGAAGGCAGTCGAGAAGGTGGACGCCTTCCGGGCCGGCAAGGAGGGCGCCAAGCTCGCCGCCGACTTCGAGACGCAGGTGCTCGAGGCCTACCAGAAGCACAAGGAGAACCCGGACGACATGGACTCGCTCGCGTTCCTGATCGCGGCTGCGGCGAACGGCCCGGACTACCTGCAGAAGCGGATCACGACCCTGGTGCCCGTCGGGTACCGCGCGCAGGCCATCGTGCCCGATCAGAAGTCCATCGACGCGATCCGCAAGCTGAGGGACCCGAACGGCATCCCCGGCATCCAGATGGCAGCGCTGCGCGCGCTCGGCAAGCAGCAGAAGGACATGCGGGAGCTGATCGAGATCTTCGAGGCGTACGCCGAGCTTCGGGGCGGCGGGCGCCGGAACATCAAGGCGTGGGGAGAGACGGGCTGGGAGGTCGGCGCGATCCAGGGGTTCGGCGAGCCCGTGGCGGTCGAGATCGACCGGTATGGCGACGTGTACGTGGCCGACCCCGGAAACAACCGGGTGCAACGTTTCAACTCCGAGGGGGTGAGCCTCAAGCAGTGGGGCGTGCCCGCGAACGTGACGAACCAGTGGTTCGGCTCCACGCGGAAATGGTACGTCGGGGGCTCCGAAGCGAGCTCGGAGTCTGGCGGGTTCATCAACCCGGTCGACGTGGAGATCATCCCCGGGAAGGACACGGACACCTACGCGGTGCTCGACAGTCACGCCCGGGTGCAGATCTTCGACGGGGAGGGCCGCGTGAAGATCGGCTGGACGGTGCGCTGCGACCACGAGCTCGAGCCGAAGGTGGGCGGTGAGGGCTACCTCACCTGGAACCCCCAGAAGAAGGACCTCGTGGCCATCGTGGGCGACACGGCCGTCACCTACACGCTCGACTCCGAGGAGGTCCAGCGCTGGACCGTGCAGGACGGAACGCCCAACGCGGTGCAGGCTGGCTCCGACGGCAGGCTGTACATGGCCTTCGGAAACAAGATCGTGGCCTACAACGCTGATGGGTTTCGGTACGGCGTGGTGGTGGACAACAAGATCCTCGGCGAGGGCTTCGAGGACCTGGACATCACCGTCGACGAGGCCGGTCGCCTGTGGGCGCTCACGGACACGGGGTACGTGTTCAACTTCAAGAAGCCGGGCAAGCTCGACTGGAAGGTGCAGGTGAGCGACTTCCCGCTCGAACGGCCGCGATTCGCGATCTCGCAGGGGATGGCGTTCATCACCGACCGCGACCGCATCCTTCACGTGGACGCGCTGCAGCGCCACGTGGACGAGGTGGATGCGAAGAAGGGCAAGTCGAAGTCCGACGAGACGGACGAGACCGACGGGAAGAGCGAGTGATCGTGCGCCCCCTCCGTCGCTTCGCGCCGGACGGGCTGGGCACGCCTGCTCGCCGGGCCGACCCATGAGCGCCAGCCTGCTCCTGCTGTGGGTGGCGTGTGCTGGGCAGCAGGAGCCGGTCGGTACGCCGCCCGCCCCGAAGCCTGTCGCGTCTGCCCCGACACCGGTCGCGCCCGCTCCGGAACCTGCAGCGAAGACAACTGTCTGGACAGCCGAGAACATCCGAAAGCTCGTGCCCGTCTCCCCGCCACACGACAACGCCGTGCCCATGCCCATCCCCGCGATGCCTGACTACGACGCAGCGCTCGCTACGCTGGGCGTGGTGGTGGACACGTGGGACGCGGATCCGGAGAACCCCTGGGCGATCGCCCATGGTCTGCTGGCCCGTGGCAAGGATTTCCGCCTCTCGGACGGGCGGGAGGCGGTCGCCCACCTGTTTGCGAACTATGCGGAGCCGCGACAGGCCGGGACGCTCACGCTGCTCGGGTTCCCGACCGAGCTTGGCAAGGTCCGCGTCGAGCCGCACAGCGACCTGCTCCTGAAGAACATGTCGGAGGCCGGCGTGGACCCGGCGGCGACCTTCACGACGCGCACCGGGACCGCGGCGATCGCGGACCTGTACCGGTGGACGCTGCTCAAGACCTACCTGGTGCCCGCGAAGAACCACAGCTCGTTCACCGATCCCGGCGACATCTCCTGGACGTTGCAGGGGTTGGCCACGTGGGCGCCCGGGGAGCTGCAGTGGGTGGCGACGGACGGCACGGTGATGGATCTCGACGATCTCACCTCGTTCGATGCCGCGGTGATGCTCCAGGAGAGCGCGTTCATGCTGCAGGACATGCAGCGGGGCGAGCCCTTCCAGCGGGCCGGGCAGCCCCTGTTCGCGTATCCGTGCGGGGGCTCGCACCTGGTGCAGGGCGTCGCGTACGCCGTTGCGCGTGGGTACGGCACCCCCAACGACCGCAAGGTGGTGGAGGGCCAGGTGCCCCTCCTGTTCTACCGGCTGCCGATCGAGCTGGCGATCTACGATCAGGCGGTGCGCGAGCACTCGACATACCGGCTCAAATTGACGGTGCAACGTCTGAAGTTCCTCGGTCACTGGCTGGAGACGATCTCGAAGTTGCAGGCGATGGGGCTTTTTGTGCCCGACACCGCGCAGTTGACCACGATCGAGGGCGCCGCCCAGAACCTGGTCGTCACCGTGAAGGACCTGCAGAAGCAGGGCGCTTTCGACAGGCTGCCGGACATCCGGGCGAAGGACGAGCAGATCTACCTTGACATCATCGGCGATTCCGCCCACGCCGTGCGCGGACTCGAGCTTGCGCTGGGCCGGGGCAAGGTGATCTGGTGATGCTCCTCCTCGCGACCCTCCTCGCCTGCTCGACGCCCCCGGAGGGCCCGGTACGGACGAAGTCCACGATCAGCGTGAGCTACTGCGACAAGGCCGAGAACACGCGGCTCGTACGTGTGGGGATCGGCGGCAGCAACAACACCGGCGAGACCGAGGTCGTCCCGATCGCCTGCGAAGACAACGGAACGCCGCTCGGGTGCGCGTTCAGCGATGTCTCCCCGGGTACGTACCGGGTCCAGGACGGGAAGTTCTCCGCGCTGGTGTACGCGGGCCCGGCCCCGAGCCCCGCGGGGGACGCCCGGGTGGATCTGACCTGCCAGGGGGCCTGCGTGCACCTCGTGGACGTCACGTCCGAGGGCTGCGGGACCGCCGGGAAGATGCGCGTGTACACACCTGATCCCGCGCCCGTCGCGACGTTGATCGGCGAGTACGACTGGGCGGTGGGGAGCCCGACGAAGATCGTGAAGGCGCCCTGCGGGCAGCTGGTCGCGGAGATCGACGACCCGACGTGTGGCACCACCGTCGCTTCGTTCACGGCCACCGCGATCCAGAACTTTCCCAAGGTGAAGCTCGAGCCCCTGGAGCGCCTCGATCTCACGGTCGTGGATGCGTCCGGCAAGCCCATCCCGAGCGCGTACGTCTCGGACGATGGCCTGCGCACCCAGCACACCGATGCGAGCGGGCACCTCACGTTGGCGAGGCGCAAGGATGCGCCCTCGTCGATCTGGGTGCAGGCCCCGGGTTTTGGTGGCGGGCTCTTCATGGTGCCGGTGCCTGACAGCGCCACACAGCCGCCGATGACCGTGACGTTGTCGCCGACGCACCCGGTCACGGTGCTCTGCAAGCAGGGGGCTGCGGCCTGCGCCGGGGCGCTCGTGGTCGTGGGGCTCGGACCGGACTCCCGGAATTGCGATGCGAGATCCCCGGGGGAGTGGGAGTGCCAGGCCACCGGGAAGGACTCGGTGTGGGCCCATCTCGACACGAACCAGACGCCACGCGTCAAGGTCGCCGGGCAGGCGAACGTCACCGTGGCGTTCTGACCTCGGGGTCCGAGCCTACAGAGCAGTCCAGGTGATGCTCGCCGCACCGCCGAAATTCTGCGCGTACATCGGGTCGCCGACGATCTGGAGCACGGGCGCCTGGGCGCGCAACGAGAAACCGGCCGAGCGGACGTCCTTCGCCCAGAAGGTGTAGGCGAGCGCCGCACCCAGGTCGGTGCCGATCGAACCGGAGTTCTTGTAGACCAACTCCTGGGTCTGCCCCTCGAACGTGAGCTTGTCCTGTCCGGTCCATCGCTCGATCCCGAAGAGGGCGATCGAGAGCTTCCCGTTCTCGCGCGGGGACCAGCGGGCGCCCGCGACCAGGCTCGCCATCGGCGCCACCACGTACCCGGTCTTGTCCGCACCGAAGCCCATGCTGCCGCTCACCTGCGCGGCGATCCCGACGTGCGGGGAGAGCTTCGTCCCCGCGTTCGCCGATGCGGTGCCTCCGAACACCCCGCGCCCCGACCGCACGGGGCTCCCCACCGAGACCGTGCCGGTCGGGAAGGTCACGCCTGCGCCGACGCCGAAGAACGTCCCCATGTCCTTCGACTTGTAGCCCCACTTGGCGGTCAGGTCGACGTCGTTGAAGGAGGCGAGGTCCTCGTCGCCCGGCATCAACGGCAGGTCGTCGACGTTGCGGTACATCAGGTTGTCCTTGTACATGTAGGGCAACGTGGTCGACAGCGAGAAGTGTGCCGGGAGCCCCAGCGACACCCCGAGCGCGAAGTTCTGCACGAGCATCGGCGGCATGTACATGCCCGGCATGCTGTCTCCGTACCGGTCCTTCACGTAGAAGCCGCGCCACAGCTGCGGGTCTCCCTCCATGTTCACGCCGTAGTCGAAGCCTGCGATCAGCGCCCAGGCACGCGTGAGGTTGCCGCTGGGGAGCGCGACGCTACGCGAGCAGGAGCAGGCGGCGGCGTTCGCGTCGGGGAGCAGGAGGAGGGCGGCCAGGAGCGGGAGCATCACGGGACCTTCGTGGAGGTGGAGTTTGCAGCCTTCAGCGCCACCTTCAGGCTCGTCTCCTCGCCGCAGCCCGGCATCGTCTGGCCCATGTACGGGTTGGCGAGGCCCGCCTTGGGCTGCAGCCAGTAGGCGTAGCCGGTGAACATCGGGCAGAAGTAGACGAGGGCCTTCGGCGCCGACGGGGTCGCGGCGAGCCGCGTGATCAGCAGGCGGGAGAGCTGGGAGTACGCCACGCGGGCCGTCGCCAGGTCGGGAGCGGCGGTGATGGCGTTCGTGGCCTCCAGCACAGGCGAGTCGCCCGGCGAGGACGTCGCCATGGCCTGAGCCGCGGTTTTCGCCGTGGCGAGGTCGTCGGCCACGAGAGCAGTCCGCACGGCGTCGTACCGCGTGATCACGTCCGCGGTGACTGCCACCGGGACCGGAGCAGCGCTGGTTGTCGTCGATCCGTCCGGCGCGGGCTCCGCGCTTGCGTGGGAGATGAACAGGGAGAAGAGCAGGGTGAGCACACGGCCTCCTGAAAGCTGGATATGCCGGTTGCGGTCAGTGTGGCACTTCAAGCTGCACCCAGGAGTCGGTCATGCGGCCTGTGATGATGTCGGTCACTCTGTTGCTTGCGGCGTGCAGCGGGGGCGGAGACTCCGCCACGGACGACACCTCGCTTCACGGCGGGGACACCTGCACGCTGTTGACGAGCGGCAATTGGACGCTCACTGGCGACGCCTTCCGGATGGGGGACACCCCGATGACGGCCGACGTCGCGTTCAACGCGGATGACTGCTCGTTTGCGTTCAGCAATTGGAGCATGTCGATGGACGATCTGCCGGCCGGTGGCGTCGTGGACGCAGCTGCCGTGCAGCTCGACGGCATCAACCCCCGCTGGCGCACCTGCACCGGCACCGCCACGGACGAGAGCACCGCTTCGGGCACCTGCTCGGACGACGGCACCGACTGGTCGATGGTGACCGGGGTCGTCGGCGGCTGACCTACCTGGCCGGGAGGTACTCCAGCGGGTCTGCCCGCTCGTCACCGAACCAGATCTCGTAGTGCAGGTGCGGCCCGGTGGACATGCCGGTGTTTCCGGCGAGCCCGACCAGCTCTCCGGCCGTCACCGGGTCCCCCACCGCTCCGAGGATGCTGGAGAGGTGGCAGTACCGGGTGGAGATGTCGTTCCCGTGGTCTACGACGACCATCTGCCCGTGGCCCGAGTCCCAGTCGGCGAAGGTGATGATCCCATCGTTCGTGGCATACACCGGTGTGCCGTAGGGCACTCCGATGTCGACGCCGCCGTGGAACTTCCACTCGCGGTGCCCGAACGGGTTGAGCCGGTAGCCGAACCCTGAGGTGATGACGCCCCCCTTCACGGGCCAGATCGCGGGCAGCCCGTCGGACAGAGCGGCGAGCCGGTCCAGGTTCTTGTCGAGGTCGTCCAGGTGGCTCATCAGCTCACGCGCATCGTCCCGGATCGTCGATGCACGCTTCTCCACCTCCTCGGCCTCGGCCAGCGGGTCGCCGTCGGCCGGCTCGTGCAGGTGCGCCGTGCCGGCCACGCCCTCGAGCCATGCCTCCCGCTCCGCCATCGCGTCCTCGTCGAGCGGCCCGAAGCCCGGCAGCGCCTGGCGTCGGGCCAGGTCCCGCAGCTCCTCGTCGTAGGCGCGCACGCGCCGCAACATGGGCGCAGCCTCGTCCAGGGCGTGCTGTGCGGAGTCGAGCCGCGCGCGGAGCTCCATGTTCTCGGCCACGACCCGGTCCCTGTCGCCCGTGCCGTAGAGCCCGGAGGCGCCGGCGAGCGCCGCCACGAGGAGCCCGGCCAGGCCCGCTCCCGCGGCGACCGCGGCCCGTTGGACCTTCCTGCGCGCGAACGAGCGCTGCCAGATCTGCCCCCGGCCGCCTTCCCGGATGGCGATCAGCGTGAAGCGATCGTCCTCGGGGGGGCTCAGTTGACCTCGTCCACCCGCGCGATGATCGCGGTGATGTTGTCGTCCCCGCCGTGCTCGCAGGCGAGGTGGATGAGCTTGCGCGCGGCCTCCTGGGGCGCCAGGCCGCGGACGGTCTCGCCGAGCTCAGCGATGTCCACGAGGTTCGACAACCCGTCGGAGCAGAGCAGGTAGCGGTCTCCGCGACGCACGGCGCGCACCTGGATGTCGATCTCCACGTCCTCGGTGTAGCCGAGCGAACGCGTGATGATGTTCTTGAGCTTGTGGGTCTTCGCCTGCTCCGGCGTGAGCACGCCGGCCCGGATCTTCTCGTTCACGAGCGAGTGATCCTCGGTGAGCTGCTCGATGCGGTCGTCGCGGACGATGTAGCCGCGGCTGTCGCCCACGTGCGCGATGAACACGTTGCCCGAGTCGACGAGGAGCACGAGGCAGGTGGTGCCCATTCCCTTGTACTCGGGCTCGGCGAGCGCCTTCTCGAAGATGCGCTTCCCAGCGAGCCGGATGGCGTACCGGATTCGTTCGCGCATCACCTCGACGGGGCCGTCTTCCCGCGCGGCATCCACCTCGGGGGAGCTCTCGAGGTTCGACAGCACCTCCTCGACCGTGTTGACCGCGATCTGGCTGGCAAATTCGCCGCCCGCATGCCCGCCCATGCCGTCACAGACGATGTAGAGCGAGAGCTCGTCGTTGATCAGGTAGTTGTCTTCGTTGTTCGTACGTTTTACGCCGACGTCGGTGATGCCGCAGGAGGTGATGCGCATGGCCAGCCTTGAAGAGGGAGGGGGGCTATAACCCCGGCAGGATCCGGGCGGGCGTCAGCATGGGTCGCGGGGACGGCGTGCGCCCGGCTACGGCATGAACCCGGCCAGGCGCCTCCACCCGACCACGTCGATCCGCTCTGCCCGCAACGTGGGGGCGATCCCCGCGGCCGCGAGCGCGGCGTCCACCGCCGGGCGCTCGAACGCGCTCGTCAGCGAGTTCGCCACGAACTTGCGACGCTGCGCGAAGCCCGCGCGCACCACCCGGTCGAAGTGCGCGGCGGTCACCGGCGTGCCGTCCGGGCGCATGCCGAAGTCAGCCAGGATCGGCTCGATGCGCACCACGGTGGAGTGCACCTTGGGCGCTGGGTGGAAGGCCCCCGGCGGAAGCTCGATCGCGACCTCGACCCGTGCGCGCACCTGCACCTGTACCGACAGCGCGCCGAAGGCGTCGTCCTCGACGGTGGCGACGAGGCGGTTGGCCACCTCGCGCTGGAACATGAGCGCCATCGTCGTGAACCGCGGGTCCAGGAGCCGCATCAGGATCGGCGTCGCGACGTTGTAGGGCAGGTTGGCGACGACCTTCCAGCCGGTCCCAGGCGCTACGGCGTCAAAGTCGATCTTGAGCGCGTCGCCTTCGACCAGGTTCACGGTGGGCATCGACTCCCGGATGCCAGCCGCGAGGTCACGGTCAAGCTCGATCGCGGTGACGACTGCTCCGGCGTTGACGAGCGCGGCGGTCAGGATCCCGAGGCCGGGCCCGATCTCGAGCGCCTTGTCCCCCGCGCGGACCCCGGCGACGCGAACGATGCGGCCCACGATGCCTGCGTCGATGAGAAAGTTCTGGCCGAACCGGCGCTTGGCGCGCGTCTCGAGCTCGTGCAGGCGAAGGGAGGGGTGCATGGGCGGGGTGTAAACAGGATCGCGGCCCGGCGCCGCAACAAGAGCGGGGTCTGTTGGGGCCGGGGTGCGCCCGATCCGGACCCTGCCGGGCATCCGTCGACCGACCTGCAACGGCTGACGGAGCCGGGTTTCTGGAGGATGGGCGGGCTCCCCCGTGCTACTCTCCATGGGATGCGCGCACTCCATACTGTCGTCCTGCTGGTCTGCCCGTTGGCTCTCGCGGCCTGCACCTGGGTCACGGACAAGGACGTGAAGGACCGGCTCTCCCTCGTCGATGACGATGGCGACGGCTACGCCGCCGCAGAGGACTGCAACGACGCCGATGAGGCCGTGCACCCCGACGCCGTCGAGACCTGGTACGACGGCGTCGACCAGGACTGCGCGGGCGACGACGACTACGACTCCGACAAGGACGGCTTCGTCGGCGATGCCTATGTCGGGCTCGGCACCGGCGGCGTGGAGGGCTCCGGCGCGCTCCCGGGCGGTGACTGCAACGACACGGACGCCGCGATCGTCCCCGGGGCGACCGAGATCTACTACGACGGCGTCGACCAGGACTGCGCTGGCGACGACGACTACGACGTGGACCGGGACGGCTACGTGCGGGACGAGGACGCCGGTGCGACCACCGTCGGCGTGGTCGGCTCCGGCCAACTGCCCGCGGGCGACTGCGATGACGACGCGAGCGAAGTGCACCCCGGCGGGGCCGACGCCTGGTACGACGGGGTCGACTCCGATTGTGCCGGCAACGACGACTACGATCAGGACAGCGACGGGTTTCACACCGACGACGAGACGATCGCCTACGGCCCCACCCGCTATGTCCCCGCTTCGGGGTCGCTGCCCGGGGGCGACTGCAAGGACACCGACGCCACCTACTACCCGTTGGCGACGGACGCCTGGTACGACGGCTTCGACAAGAACTGCGACGCGATGAGCGACTGGGATCAGGACGGCGACGGGCATGACCTCCCGCACGCGGACATCGGCGACGACTGCGACGACCTCGATCTGGACGTGTACCCTGGCGCGGTCGAGCATCTCGGAGACGCCACGGACAGCGATTGCGACGACGACGTCGATCGCTTCTCCCTCGGCTCGTTCCCGGGCATCACCTTCACCGGCGCGCATGACCCGCTCTTCGCGGCCAACACCGACCACGTCTACCTGTCCGTCCCCGACGCGCACATGACCGTGGACTCCCAGGACTACTACGACTCGGCCGCGGCGATCAGCTGGGACATCGCCGACCCCCTCACTCTCGCCGACGTCTTCATGTGGAACAGCAACACCTCGGATCCCTCCACGTTCGGGGTGGGCGCCGGGCAGGGGTTCGCCGTCACCGACGACTACATCTACGGGGCGCTCTCGCTGGACCTCAGCGTCGGTCACGGGTTGCGGTTCATCCGGTACGATCTGGCCACCGGCAGTCGCGACGGGGTGAACGTGCAGAGCAGCGGAGACGTCGCTCCGTACGCCGATCTCTCGTTCGCGCTGAGCGGAGGGTCCCTGCTCGCGGCCGCCGCAGACGCCGACGGGAACCTCACATTCTCCCGCGTGGACGACATCACGGGTGGGAGCTACGCGGTCAACCACGAGGAGGCACTCGGGGCCGACCGGGTCGCGCTCACGCTCTCCGGGGACGTGCCGATCTACACGGATGTCGGGTCGGACCTCATCGGCGTGAGCCTCGACGCGTTCGGGGCCGAGGCTCCGTTCACCACGGCGACGGTCGCGAGCGGGCTCGACCCGTCCGACCTGGACATGACCGATGATCTCGGGTTTCCACTGCTGGTCGAGGCGCTCACCTCGGACGACGTGATCCGCCTCTACGACGTGGAGACCGCCTCGGTTGTCGACGTACCGGCGAGCAGGGTGGCCGACGTCTCGGTCGCGCGGTCCGAGTTCTCGAGGGTGTGGTACATCGCGTGGGCCGACGATGCCGGGGATGCGCATCTTTCGTACGGCGCGGATCTCGCTTCGCTGAAGACCCTGGACTGGGACCTGAGGGGCAGGGAAGCCCAGGTTGCAGCGTGGTCTGTCGGCGGGGTCGTCTGGTTTGCGGTCGCGGCCGACGGGGTCGTGACCATCGGGCAGGTCGAGGAGAGCTGAGGGGGCCGGAGGGCGCGACGGATCGGTCGACGCCGGCCCGTGCGCGGGCCGCTGCTGAACGTTCCGGGCGGGCGGGACCCGCTTGCCTTCTCCCCCGGATTCAGTCACACTACGTCACGATGTCTACACTGCTCCTGGCGATCCTGACCCCGCTTTTCTCTCATTCGGCGTTCGCAGGGACGTTCTACCTGGACTCGGATGGCGACGGGTACGGAGATGCCTATTTCCCTACGGACGCTACCTCTGCGCCCTCCGGGTACGTCGCCAACAACACCGATTGCGACGACTCGCGGAACGGCAGCCACCCCGGCGCCACCGAGACGTGTGACGACTACGATCAGGACTGCGACGGCACGATCGACGACGGAGGGGTGTGCCCGTACCCCGTGTGGCAGAACGTCCATGCCTACATGGTCATCACCGACCTGCGGAGCTGGTCCAACCAGCAGGCCACGTGCCAGGCGTACGACTACAGCCTCGTCGAAATCGCCAACGTGGCCGAGAACAGCTACGTCGACTCGATCGTCGACTACTACTACCCCACCGAGAAGTGGTGGTTCGGGCTGAACGACATCGCCACGGAGGGCGCGTTCGTGAACCCGAGCGGCGCGTGGGTGACCTACACGAACTGGCACTCCGGCGAGCCGAACAACTCGGGCGGCGGCGAGGACTGTACGCAGTTCAACCGGTTCTCCGACGACACGTGGAACGACGAGCCGTGCAGCTACACGTTCCGCGCGGTCTGTGAGTCCGGGCATCTCGCGACCTGGTACCAGGACGCCGACGGGGATCAATACGGCAATCCCGCTGTCGCGATGTCCGCGGTGGACCAGCCCACTGGCTACGTGATCCGGGCATCCGACTGCGATGACGCCAGTGCGAGCATCAACCCGGGCACCTCGGAGGTCTGGTACAACGGCGTGGACGAGAACTGCGACGGGAACGACGACGACCGCGACGGCGACGGCTACGTCGCGGTGGAGGCGGGCGGTGACGACTGCAACGACACGGATGCGAGCATCAACCCCGGGGCTGCGGAGACCTGGTACGACGGCGTCGACGCCGACTGTTCCGGCACCTCGGACTACGATCAGGATGGGGATGGTCACGACTCGGATGCCTATGGAGGCGACGACTGTGACGATCTCAACCCGGCGGCCTACACGGGCGCTGGCGAGGTCTGGTATGACGGAGTGGACGAGGCCTGCGACGGCGGCAGCGACTACGATGCCGATGGGGACGGGTACGAGTCTGCCACCTACGGCGGAACCGACTGCAACGATGCCGACCCGGCGACCTACCCGGGTGCTCCTGACGCACCCGGAGACGGCATCGATCAGGACTGCTCGGGGGCGGACAATCACGACGCAGACGGCGACGGCTACGATGGGGCAATCTACGGCGGAACCGACTGTGACGATGCCAACTCCGGCGTGAACCCCGGCGCCACGGAGATCCCGTACGACGGCATCGACCAGGACTGCTCCGGCACCGACCTGACCGACGTGGATGGGGATGGGTACTCCGCGGCCGCGTACGGGGGCACCGATTGCGACGACAACGACGCGAGCGTGAACCCCGGGGCGGCGGAGGTCTGGTACGACGGGGTCGATCAGGACTGCGACGGGAACGACACCGACCAGGACGGCGACGGTCAGGCCGCAGTGGCCTCGGGCGGGGCGGATTGCGACGACACGGATGCGACCATCTACGATGGCGCGACAGATGCGTGGTACGACGGCGTCGACAGCGACTGCGCAGGCAACGACGACTTCGACCAGGACGGCGACGGCTACGACTCCGACCTGTACGGCGGCACCGACTGCAACGACCTCGACGTGACCGTCCACCCAGGCGCGGTCGAGCTCTCGGACGGCATCGACAATGACTGCAACGGGCTCACCGAGACGGACGACACCGATGGCGACGGCGTTCCCGACGAGGTGGAGATCGCGTTCCGGTCCGACCCGTTGAACCCCGACACGGACGGTGACGGGCTCTCCGATGGCTACGAGTACGGCTCCAACCTGGTCTATCCTCCGGACAGCGACAGCGACGGGTACTACGACTTCTATGACCTGGACGACGACCAGGACGGCGTGCTCACTGCCGACGAGATCGGCGCCGACCCCACGAACCCGGACGACATCGACGGTGACGGCCGGCCTGACCACCTCGACCTCGACACCGACGCCGACGGCGTGCTCGATACGGACGAGCTCGTCGGAGACACCGACGTGGACGGCATTCCCGACATCGAGGACCCGGACGACGACGGGGACGGCATCCCCACCGCCGACGAGAACGCCGAGGACGCCAACCACGACGGCTCCCCGGACCCTGACGCCGATCACGACGGCGTCCCCAACTACCTGGACAGCGACAGCGACAACGACGGCGAGCCCGACCTCTCCGAGGGCGACCAGGACCGGGACGGCGACTTCATCTCCGACTACGTCGAGGCCAGTTGCTGTGCGGATCTGGACTCTGACGGCGACGGCCTCACGGACGACGAGGAGCTGATCGCCGGCTCCGATCCCTTCAACCCCGACACGGACGGCGACGGCGTGTGGGATGGCATCGAAGTGGGCGACCCGACCGCGCCCACCGATTCGGACCTCGACGGCATCCCCGACTTCGCAGATCTGGACGACGACGGCGACGGGATCCTCACCGCCGACGAACTCGGCGACCCCGCCGCACCGAGCGACACCGACGGCGATGGCACCCCCGATTACCTCGACATCGACAGTGACAACGACAGCCTGCTCGACTCCTACGAAGGCCTCGCCGACTCCGACTCCGACGGCCTGCCCGACCCGTACGACAGCGACGACGACGGGGACGGCATCGGCACCTACGACGAGCTCCACGTCGACGCCAACAACGACGGTTCGCCCGACCCCGACGCCGACGTCGACGGCACGCCGAACTACCTCGATCTCGACAGCGACAACGACGGCGAGGCCGACTCGTCCGAGGGCGACGTGGACGCCGACGGCAACGGGATCCCCGACTACGTGGACCCCGCCTGCTGCTCCGGGCTCGACAGCGACGGCGACGGCCTGACAGACGACAACGAGCTGATCGTGGGCTCGGACCCCGCGAACCCCGACAGCGACGGCGATGGGATCTACGACGGCATCGAGGTCGGCCCCGACATCCTCAACCCCATCGACAGCGATGGCGACGGGACGTACAACTGGAACGACGCGGACGACGACGAAGACGGCATCCCGACGATCGACGAGAACGTCGGCTATGACGCGACAAATCCGGACAGCGTGCTCTACGACAGCGATGGCGACGGCACTCCCGACTACCTCGACACCGACAGCGACGACGACAGCCTGCTCGACTCGGTGGAGGGCACCGTGGACAGCGATGGCGACGGCCGGTCGGACTACGTGGACGACGACGACGATGCCGACGGCATCCTGACGTCCGATGAACTCAGCGTCGATGCGAACAACGACGGCGCCGCCGACCCCGACGCGGATGGCGACGGCACGCCCAACTACCTCGATGAGGACAGCGACAACGATGGTGAACCCGACCTCTCCGAGGGTGAGGTGGACGAGGACCTCGACGGGATCCCCGACTACGTCGACCCGGACTGCTGCGTGGCCTCTGTGGACACCGACGGGGACGGCCTGAACGACGATGTCGAAGTGCTGCTCGGGTCCGATCCGCTCAACGCGGACACGGATGGCGACGGGGTCCCCGACGGGTACGAGGTGGGCACGGCGTTCGACCCCGCAGACCCGACCTCCGCAGCGGACACGGATGGCGATGGCAGCCCCGACTTCGACGACACCGACGATGACGATGACGGCATCCTCACGGCGGACGAGATCGGCGCGTACGACTACACCGACCCCTCGGCCACTCCGGACGACGTCGATGGCGACGGCACGCCCGATCACCTCGACCTGGACTCGGACGATGACACCGTGCTCGACTCCGACGAGGGCAACGTCGACTCGGACGGCGACGGACTCGGCGACAGCGAGGACGTCGACGACGACGGGGACGGCATCCCGACGATCGACGAGCAGACCGTCGACGCCGACAACGACGGCACCGCCGACCCGGATGCGGATGGCGACGGCACGCCCAACCGGCTCGACACCGACAGCGACGATGACGGTGCGCTCGACGTCGACGAGGGCACCGGCGACGACGACGGCGACGGCATCCAGAACTACGTCGACCCGACGTCGGGCCTCCCCGGCGACACCGATGGCGACGGGCTCTCGGATGGCGACGAGGCGGCGATCGGCTCGGATCCGCTGAACCCCGACACGGACGGTGACGGCATCTACGACGGCGTGGAGGTCGGCGCCGACATCTCCAGCCCCATCGACAGCGACGGCGACGGCGCCGCGGATTGGGACGACACGGACGACGACAACGACGGCATCCTCACGATCGACGAGAACGTGGGCTACGACGCCACGGATCCCGACAGCGTGCTCCTCGACACCGACAGCGATGGCACGCCCGACTACCTGGACCTCGACAGCGACGACGACACCCTGCTGGACGCCGGCGAGGGTGTCATCGACACCGATCTGGACGGTCGCGCCGACTATGTGGACAACGACGACGATGCCGACGGGATCCTCACGATCAACGAGCTCAACGTCGACGCGAACAACGACGGGGCTGCCGACCCGGACGCGGACGGCGACGGAACGCCCAACTACCTGGACCTCGACAGCGACGACGACGGCGAGGCCGACCTCTCGGAGGGCGAGGTGGACGAGGATCTCGACGGGATCCCCGACTACGTCGATCCCGACTGCTGCGAGGGGATCGACTCCGACGGCGACGGGCTCAAGGATGATGTGGAGGTGTTGATCGGGTCTGATCCCTACAACGCCGACACAGACGGCGACGGCGTACCCGACGGGACTGAGGTCGGCACGGCCTTCGATGGCGTGGATCCTTCGACCGTGGCGAACTCGGACGGCGACTCGCTCCCGGACTGGAACGACACGGATGACGACGGTGACGGCATCCTCACCGCGGACGAGATCGGCGCCTACGACTACACGGATCCCCTGGCCCAGCCCGACGACGTCGATGGCGACGGCACTCCCGACCACCTCGACCTCGACTCGGACGACGACTCCGTGCTCGATGCGGAGGAGGGCAACGTGGACTCCGACATCGACGGGCTGGCGGACAGCGAGGACGCCGACGACGACGGCGACGGCATCCCCACCCTCGACGAGCAGTCCGTGGACGCCAACAACGACGGCTCGCCCGACCCCGACGCAGATGGTGACGGCATCCCCAATCGCCTGGACACCGACAGCGATGACGACGGTGCGCTCGACATCGACGAGGGAACCGGCGACGCCGATGGAGACGGCATCCCGAACTACGTCGACCCGCTGACTCCTGACACCGGGGACACCGGCGACACGGACACGGGCGACAGCGACGACACCGACACCGGTGGCGACGACACCGGCAACATCGACTCCAACGCCAACACGGACTCGGCCATGTCCTTCCAGGGCGGCGGGGGCTGCGCCTGCGACGTCTCGGTGGTCGACCCCGCGGCTGTCGGCGCGTTCATGATGTTCGCCAGCGCATGGATGGCCGGGCGGCGGCGGAAGTAGTCAGGCGTGAAGGCTCCGGCTGATCAGGACATGCCGGGCCGCGGATTGCGTCGCCGGCCGGGTAGTCCCGGCCAAGACCAATCCGCAGGCAAAAGGAGGTTTCGGTGGTAGTCCGCCGAAACCTCCTTTTGCCGACCGGCCCCGGGGGGTCTGGGGGGTTCACCCCCCAGGCAGACGCTGCGAGGCGTGAAGGCTCCGGCTGATCCTGACATGCCGGGCCGCGGATTGCGTCGCCGGCCGG
>CAIQVJ010000086.1 GCA_903875225.1 uncultured Pseudomonadota bacterium | reverse complement strand
GTCCTCCCCAGGATCGTCGCCCTCCCCGACGATTCTCGCCGGGATGCGCATGTCCCCCGGAGGATCGTCGCCCACACCGACGATCCTCGCCGGGCTGCGCATGTCCCCCGGAGGATCGTCGCCTCCCCGACGATTCTTGCCAGGACAGCCGTGTCCTCCCCAGGATCGTCGCCCTCCCCGACGATTCTCGCCGGGACAGCCGTGTCCCCCGGAGGATCGTCGCCCCCCCCGACGATTCTCGCTGGGATGCGCATGTCCCCCGGAGGATCGTCGCCCACACCGACGATTCTCACCAGGACAGCCGTGTCCTCCCCAGGATCGTCGCCCACACCGACGATCCTCACCAGGACGCGCATGTCCCCCACGGGATCGTCGCCCACACCGACGATTCTCACCAGGACAGCCGTGTCCTCCCCAGGATCGTCGCCCTCCCCGACGATTCTCGCCAGGATGCGCATGTCCCCCGGAGGATCGTCGCCCACACCGACGATTCTTGCCAGGACAGCCGTGTCCTCCCCAGGATCGTCGCCCTCCCCGACGATCCTCGCCAGGATGCGCATGTCCCCCGGAGGATCGTCGCCCACACCGACGATCCTTGCCAGGACAGCCGTGTCCTCCCCAGGATCGTCGCCGGCAACGACGATCCTCACCAGGACAGCCGTGTCCTCCCCAGGATCGTCGCCCACACCGACGATCCTCACCAGGACAGCCGTGTCCTCCCCAGGATCGTCGCCGGCAACGACGATTGTCACCTGGATGCGGATGTCCCCAGGAGGATCGTCGCCCGCAGGCGATCGGCGCCCGCACGCACGGCCTCGCCATCCCCGGCCGGACCGCCCGCTCGCCTGGAAGCGGCGGTACGACTGCCCGGGCGGGCGGCCGATCCGGCGTAGCGCGCCGCCCTCAAAGGGCTGACACCCCGTGCCCCGGGATAACCTTGCGTGTGCTCCTCGCCCTGCTGTCCCCTGCCCTCGCCGTGCCGCTCGCCGGGCTGCTGCTCTGCGACGACGAGTCCGCCTGCAAGGACGACGTCGCGTTCGCCGAGCGCGTGGTCGGAAAGGAGCCTGCGATCACCCCGATCGACCTCTTCCTGGTGCTCGACGCCGGGGGATGGTCGGAGGGCGGCGACCAGCGTGAACGGCTGACGCAAGCGCTGTTCAACGCGAAGGACGCGCTGGATCGCGGGAAGTTCGGAGCGCTCGAGGCGGCGGTGAACGACGGGTTGACAGCGCTCACGCTCTGGCCCGGCGCGGTGCAGCCGGACGACCTGTTCACCCTCTACTTCCTCCAGGGCGTCGCGCGGGTGGGGCGGGGAAAGCCAGGCGCCGAGTACAGTTTTCGGCAGGCCGCTTCGATAGGCGACGGCGTGGTGCAGCAGCTACCGACCGACGACGCGAGGTTCACCCGCGTGTGGCTCGACGAGTCGCGCAAGCTGATGGTGGGAGGGAAAGGCTGGATCGAGCTGCAGGGCGAGCTCTCGGGGCTGGACATCCGGGTGGACGGCCGGACGGTGCAGAGCGGGGTGCGGAAGATCGGGGTGCTCCCAGGGAACCACCGGCTGACCGCCACCAAGCCCAATGGCATCCGCACCTGGCAGGTGGACGTGCCCGTGCTGGCCGAGCGCACGAGCCGCGTCACGCCAGAGTTCACGAAGGAAGGCGACGCGAATTGGGTGAAGCAGCAGCTTGGCGGAGCGATGGACGCACTGCAGGCGCCGCTGGAGGTCACCGACCTGCTCGCCGGATGGTGCGAGCAACACAACGTGGGGGAGCTGGAGCTGATCCAGGTGCGCGTGGAGCGGGTGGAGCACCCCCTCGCCCCCGTGGACCTCACCGAAGCACCGGCAACCCGCCCGGCCGCGGCCGACGGCGAGATGATGGACATGGGCGACGGTGTCCCCACAACCTTCGCAGACGCCGTCACCCAGGCGCGGACGGACTCCGAGCGCGCGCCGACCGACAACCCACGGCTCAAGGTCGTGTACTTCGACCCGAAGTCACGCCAGTTCCACGCAGACAGCGTCATCCCGGCGCTCGTGGACCACCCCCCCGAACACTTTCGCATCGGCGCAGACGTGGGCTACGCCTCGGTGCTCGGGCATCGGCACGGCACGTTCGGGCTTGGCTTCCTGGGGGAGGCGGGGCGGTTCGGCGTGCAGCTCGACCTCGGGGTCCTGCGATCAGACGCCCCCTACAACCTGAACGTCGGGTGGGTGGACCGCCAGCTGTACCACGTCGATGTGCTGGCCCGCTGGTCACCACTCCCGGGCCGGATCACCCCCTTCCTGGCTTTCGGACCCGAGGTCTACATCCCGGTGGCGTTCGGGGGCCGGGGCCAGCTTGGCGTGGAGGCCCGGTTTGCCTCCACGTGGGTGGCGCAGGTCTCGGGGTTTGGCGCGGTGAGCACGTCCCGACTGGACATCCCGTTCGGCTGGGGCTTCGGGCTGGGCGTCGCGCGTACCTACTGACGGCGCCGTCGCCCCGCGATCACGCCCGCGGCGACCACCAGCCCCATCCACCCGCCAGAGCCGCCGACCATGCCACAGGCCCAGCCCACGTACTGCTCGGGCACGCCGTCGCAGTTGTTGTCGAGGCCGTCGTTGATCTCCTCGGCGCTCGGGTAGGTGTTGAGGTTGGCGTCGTCGCAGTCGCCCTCGGCCTCCGAGAGGCCGTCCCCGTCGTCATCGTAGTTGATGGTGCCCTCGTCCACGATGCCGTCGCAGTCGTCATCCACGAAGTTCGGTCGTTCCTCGGCACCGGGGTGGATTTCGGGATCCGTGTCGTTGCAGTCACCGCCCGCAGTCCCGCCCGTGTCGCTCGAGTCCTCGGACCAGCCGTCCCCGTCGTCGTCGGAGAGGTTGGTGTCCTCGTCGAAGAGGCCGTCGCAGTCGTTGTCGATCCCGTCGGGCACCTCGGGGGCTCCCGGGTAGATCGCGCGGTCGGCGTCGTTGCAGTCGCCGTCGGCTTCGGTCCAGCCATCGCCGTCGTCGTCGCAAGCGGTCGTGCCCTCGTCCACGAGGCCGTCACAGTCGTTGTCGATGCCGTCGGCCACCTCGGTCGCGCCGGGGGAGACATCCGCGTTGTAGTCGTTGCAGTCCACGGGCACCGTACCGTCCGAGGTCTCGGCGTAGCCGTCCCCGTCGTCGTCCGAGGCGTCGGTGCCCTCGTCGACGATGCCGTCACAGTCGTTGTCCACGCCGTCGAGCAGCTCCGGAGCGCCCGGGTAGACGAACACGCTGCCATCGTTGCAGTCGCCGGCATCCTCCGTCCACCCGTCCCCGTCGTCGTCGTACACGCTCGTCGCCTCATCGGCGAGGCCGTCACAGTCGTTGTCGGCGCCGTCCACCCCCTCGGGAGCGCCCGGGTAGACGTCCGCTCGCCCGTCGTCGCAGTCGCCGGAGGCCTCGGTGAACCCATCCAGGTCGTCATCGTACGCGTCCGTGCCCTCGTCGAAGAGGCCGTCGCAGTCGTTGTCGGCACCGTCCGTCCACTCGAACCCGCCGGGGTACACCAGCGGGTTGGCGTCGTCGCAATCGCCATCCACCTCGCTCCAACCGTCGGTGTCGTCGTCGTACACCTCGGTGCCTTCGTCCACCACGTAGTCGCAGTCCTGATCGACGCCGTCGGCGATCTCCGTGGCGCCCGGGTGGATCCCCGGCGCGGTGTCGTCGCAGTCCCCCGCGGCGACGGTGTATCCATCGGCGTCCAGGTCATCCGCCGAGGCGAACGCGGGGGCCGAGCACAACAGGAGCAGGAGGTGGAGCACGGAGGGAGCGTAGCAGGTTTTCAAAGGACGGGAGCCCTACCCCCCCGTCGCGAACGTGAGCCCGGCGCCGCCCACCACGCCATCGGTGGTCATGCCGGCGCGCACCTCCAGGCCCACACGCCAGCGCCACGTGGGCGCCACCTCGTACCCGAAGAACACCTCGCCGCCCTCGGCGAGCGGGACGACGACGAGCGCGTGGGCGCCGATGTACGGACCAGACGCGCCGTGCTGGAGGTCGCCGTACCGCATGCCCGCGGCGATCGGGTAGACATCGTGCTCGAACACCCCCTCGCGCAGGTAGTAGAGCTGCGCGGAGCGGAGGAGGCCGACGCGCCCATCGAAGCTCCAGGCGCCGACGAGGCGCCATCGCACGTTGAGGTCGATCTCCACGTGGTCGTGGGCGCCGTAGTCCGGGGAGATCGGCTGGAGACGCAGGTACCCGACGCCTACGCCGAGCCGCAGCCGGTCGGTGCTCCCGCCGATGCGCAGGGAGGCGGGGCCGGGCCCCTTGCCGAACCGCCCCGTGCCGACGTCCAACCAGGTGGCGTACACATACCAGGTGTTGTGCTCCGCATCCTCGAACGACTCCTCGGGGAGACCGTGGCCATCGCCCTCTCCAGGAGCCGCGAGGGTGACGAAGCGCACCCAGCGCAGCCCCTGCGAACGCGCCCACCCGGAAAGTTGGGCACCCGCGTCGGCGGGAGCGGCCACGCCGCGCAGCGCACCCTCGATCACGGTGCCGAGGTAGCCCTCGCCATCGTCCCCCACGATCTCGGCCCGGAGCGGCACGCCGACCGCTCCAGCAGCGTCGTCCAGCTCGGCGACCCAGGCGCTCCGCCGGCCAGGGCGCTCGATCGTCACGCGATGCCACCCGACCCGCACGGTGAGATCGGTGCTCACAGCGCCCCCCAGCGTGTCTCCCATGCGCTTGCCGTCAACGTAGATCTGTCCGGGGACATCGCTGATGAGCGAGAGCTCCCGCGTCTCGGCGGCCGCGCTGGCGAGGTACAGGTATCGGCTGAGCGCGGCGTCGGTGAGCACCGGGAGGTTCACCACGCGCCCATCGGAGCTGCTCACGGCGGCCTCGAAGCTCTCGTCCGCGAGAGCGGCGTTCCCCGCGTAGAGCTGCGCGGCGCCGAGCCGGAGCAGCAGGCTGAACACGTCGTCCTCGGGGATGCTCGACGGGAGCGCGCGTAGCGCCTCCCGCGCCTCGGAGAGGTTCGCGAGGGTGGGGCTCCGGGCGGCGGCGGACATCGCCTTGTCGTAGCGGACGCGGGCGAGACCTCCACCGGGGCCGGCATCGACCACCGTGCCGAGGTCGAGCAGGGGGAGCCCGAGCGAGTCGAGATGGGCCGCCATCGCGCGGAGCTCGGGAACGCAGCCCTCGGGCGCCTCGCAGGAGAGCACCGTCACGCTGCTCACACCCGGGGGGACGGCGCTCACGACGCTGGCACGGGCCGCCCCGACCGTTGCAAGGAGCCCGAGGAGTGTGCCGAACACCATCACGGGCCCTATATACTGCGCGCATGCTGTTTCTGTTCTCCCTCGCCGTGCCTCCCGCGTTCGCAGGGATGTACTCGGTGCCGCCGGAGGGTGCACGCGAGGTCACGATGCTCGTGTGTCCGAGCGATCCCGACTGTCAGGCAGAGGCCGACTGGGTGAAGGATGCACGGCCCGACGACGTCGTCGTTGGCGTGGAGAGCCTGCTGGCGCTGAACGTGATGCAGGGCGGCGACTCGGTCTCGCGTGCCGAGACCTTCGCCGGTTCGCTGACGGGCGCGCTGGCAGCGATCAAGACCGAGGACTGGACCGCGGCGACGAAAGCCCTCGACGAGGCCCAGCGCGCGCTTGCCGGCTGGACCGGCGCCCCGACGAACCAGCAATTGTTCGACCTCTACTACCTGCGCGCCGCCGTGAAGCTCGCGACGACCAAACAGGCCGGCGAGGCCTTCCAGCAGGCTGCGGCCGTCGCGTGGAACCGCACGGTCACCCTGCCGCTCGACGTGGAGCCGTACACCTCGGTGTACTACACGGCCGTGTACAACCTGCTCAACGAGGGCCTGGGAACCGTGCAACTGGAGCCGGTGGCCGACACCACCTACGTCCTCGACGGCGTGGAGCTGGGGCCGGGCCCCCTCACGCTTTCGGTGTACTCCGGGGTCCACCGGTTGAACGCCACGCGGCGCGGCACGACGGACGCCTGGCGCACCTCACTGAAGGTGCAGGCCTTCCGCACGAGCACCGCCACCGCCCGCCCCGCATCGTCGGACGATCTCGGCTGGCTCGCCACCGGCATGCTGCAGGCTGTCGACGACCACACGCTCGACCCCGAGATCGCCACGCTGCTGCGCGACTGGTGCGAGCACTACGCCCTGGCCTCGGTCCACATCCTCGTGGCCGAGCCCGCGGTGGACCCGCTGGCAGACCCCAACGCGCTCGGCCAGCCGGCGGAGGCGTTCGGGCTGCGCGGCGTCTCCTACGACCCGCGTTTGAAGCGGTTCTCAGGGGACTGAGGCCGCGCGCCTGCGCGTGCGGATCAGGGCGACAGCGACCATGCCCAGCGCCCAGGCTGGCGCCCCGCCCGGAGCCGAGGCGCACCCCCAGCCCACCGGGGGCTCGACCACGCCGTCACAGTCGTCATCCAGGCCGTCGGCGTACTCCATCGCTCCGGGGAAGATCCGGCTCGCGTCGTCGTCGCAGTCGCCGGCGTCCTCCGTCCAGCCGTCGCCGTCGTCGTCGAAGTAGCGGGTCTCGTCGTCGATCAGGCCGTCGCAGTCGTCGTCCAGGCCGTCAGCCGTCTCGCTGGCGCCGGGAAACGCGTCCGGGCGGGCATCGTCGCAGTCGCCCTGCTGCTCGGAGTAGCCGTCGGCATCGTCGTCGAAAGCGGCGGTGTGGTCGTCCACGCGGCCATCGCAGTTGTTGTCCAGCCCGTCGATGCGCTCGATGGCGCCCGGGTAGGAGATCGGGCTCGCGTCGTTGCAGTCGCCCGCGGCCTCCGTCCAGCCGTCCTGGTCGTCGTCGAAGGCGTCGGTGTGATCGTCCACGATGCCGTCGCAGTCCTGGTCCCGACCGTCGAGCAGCTCCGCAGCCAGGGGGTGCACGGAGGCATCGGCGTCGTCGCAGTCTCCGGCGCTCTCGCTGTAGCCGTCCCCGTCGTCGTCGTAGGTGAACGTGTGGTCGTCCACGACGCGATCGCAGTCGTTGTCCACGCCGTCGATCACCTCCGGCGCGCCGGGGAAGGCGTAGCGGTTGGCGTCGTCGCAGTCGCCGTCGAGCTCCGTGTAGGAGTCGCCGTCGTCGTCCCACAGCGACGTGCCCCGGTCGGCGAACCCGTCGCAGTCGTCGTCGGTCGTGTTGGCCTGCTCGGCGGCAGCGGGGGACACCCGGGGATCGGCGTCGTCGCAGTCGCCCTGGTCCTCGGTGTAGCCGTCGCCATCGTCGTCAAAAGCCGACGTTTGGTCGTCGACCGTGCCGTCGCAGTTGTCGTCCACACCGTCGGGGAGCTCGGGCGCGCCGGGAAACACGAACGCATCCGCGTCGTTGCAGTCGCCTGCAAGCTCGGACCAGCCGTCCCCGTCGTCGTCGCAGCCCTCCGACCCCTCGTCCACCTTCCAGTCGCAGTCGTTGTCCACCCCGTCGCTCGTCTCGGTGGCGCCCGGGTTTCGAGCGGGGTCCGCGTCGTCGCAGTCCCCCTCGCAGGTCAGGTACCCATCCCCGTCGGAGTCGTAGCCCTCGTCGATCTCGGCGTCGCAGTCGTCGTCGAGCAGGTCGCAGAGCTCCATCGCGCCCGGGTTCACGATGGCGAGCGTGTCGTCGCAATCGTCGCCGTTCTCGACCCAGCCGGCGGCCGGACTGCACAGCAGCGTGGTGTCAGCCGGATCGCCGTAGGAGTCGCCGTCGGCATCGCGCCAGCTCTGCGTGCCATCGGTGGGGTTGTCGTCGACCGCCCCGTTGCAGTCGTCGTCCACCGAGTTGCACACCTCGGCAGCGCCGGGGTGGATCCCCGGGTTGGAGTCGTTGCAGTCGCCGTCGGCCTCGGTGTAGCCGTCGGCGTCGGTGTCGGACCCCACCAGCCGCACGCGGTGGGCGATCGAGTAGATGCTCGAGAGGTTCCGGCTCAGGTGGACGATGCCACAGGCCGTACACTCGGCTTCGTAGCTGACGATCGCGCCCCAGGCGTCGGGTTCGTCCACGACCCCGACGTGCCCCTCGCTGCCGGAGTGGTACACGAACCAGTCCCCCTGCTGCATGTCCGCCCAGCTCACGAACGACCAGTAGTCGTAGTGGCCGATGATCGTGGAGGTGGAGTAGGGATGATAGTTGTAGGTCGGATCCGTGTACCTGGGCACCTGCCAGGCCTTGCCCGCGAAGCCCGAGCAGTCTGCGCCGCCCCAGGAGCGGTCTGTCGGGTCCCACTTGGCGCCACCATACACGTAGGGTGACCCCACGCCGGTCGCGGCGTACGCGATGATCTCCGCGACGGAGATCTCGGGGCAGTCCGCCCTCACCGAGGGCATCCCGAGCAGCACGAGCGCCAGCAACCCCGTCATGGGTGCACGCGACTGACCGTCACGCGGTCGGGCTTCGGGAGCAGGTGGACCACCGATCCGTCCGGCAGCAGCGCGAGCGGGCGGTTCGGATCGAGCCCCACGCCCGCGGGGAGCCTGAACTCCCGCTGCAGGTGGCCGGCCCGGTCCACCCGGACGACGCGGATCTCCGGGTCGGCGAGCGCCGGATCCGCCGTGTTCTCCATCAGGAAGAGCCCCACGAGCACATCGTCGCCCACCGGGTCCAGCGCCACGAGGTTGACCACGGGCCGATCCACCACGAGGCGAACGGCGTGGGTCTCCGAGCGATCGGCTGTCGACCACGTGAGGGTCACGTCGCGGAGATCGTCCTTGTGGGCGCTCACGTACCACCCCGTGCCCGACGGGCGCCCGGGGAAGCGCTCACCGGTGACCACGTCCACGGTCTCGACGTGCCTGTCCTCGACCAGCAGGTGGGGCACTCCGTCCCGCTCGTCGATGAGCACGGCGGTGGGAGGATCGACCCCGACGCGGGCATCGGACTGGAGCGCGCCGGCGTGGTCGACAGCCTCGACGGACCAGTGCGCGTCGTCTCCCGGCGTCCAGACGAGGAGGCCGTACCCCTGCGCCGTCGAGACGGCGTCGAACGTGGCGGCAGACGGGATGGGGACCGCGTCGATGGGCCGGCCGTCCACGTCGTAGCGGAGGATGCGGGCCTGGACCTGATCGAGGACCGAGACGCCGTCGCCGTCGGCGAACACCGCCCACGGCCCGACGGGCTCGTTCGGATCGTGGCCGAATCGCGGGGCGAGCGGGTCGTCCTTGCCACCCTTCACTGCCCAGCCGGCGTCCACCGCCGAGGTGATCCGCACGGGATCGACGTTACCGAGGCGCACGTCGGGCACCGGCGCGGGGTGCGCGGAGCACGCCAGAAGCGACAGGAGCGCGAGCGGGATCACCTCGGGACTCTACTCCAGATCGGCCGGGCAGAGCATGGACTACGCGAAAATCAGGCCGAACGCGGGGCGGTGGGCGCCGGGCGCTCACCCGTCGCCGGCTCCCACCAGGCTCTGCACCCGTGCGAGGGTGCGGCCGAGGCCCGTGCTCGGCGTGGCGCGGACCGCGGTGGCGAGGTGCTGGGCTTCTGCCAGGCTCGTCCGCGCCGCCGCGCGGTCCCCTCGCCGGTGGTGGGCCTCGGCGCGCGCGCACAGGAGCCGACTGAGCTCCTGCTGATCGCCCACGGAGCGCAGCACGACCTCCCCGGAGGCGAACTGGGCGTCGGCCTGCGCGTGGTCGCCCCGTCGCGCGCACACGAGCGCCAGGCTCCCCAACATGATGCCCTCGAACCTTCGGTTCCCGATCTCCCGGTGGATCGCCAGCGCCTGTGTGTAGCCCTGGAGCGCCTCGTCCAGCCGGTCGAGCGCGAGCAACAGGTCCCCGAGGTTGCCGAGCATGACCCCCTCGCCCCGCCGGTTCCCGATCTCGCGGTGCACGGCCAGCGCCTGCTCGTACTGCGCACGGGCCTCCTCCGACCTGTCCTGGTCGGCGTTGAGCAGGCCGAGGTTGCCGAGGACCACCGCCTCGTCGCGGCGATTGCCGACCTGCCGGTGGATCTCGAGGGCGCGCTCGTACCGGTCTCGCGCCTCATCCATCCGCCCCTCCCGCCTGTCGAGGATGGCGAGGTTCCCCAGCGTGATCCCGTACAGCTTGCGGCTGCCGGTCTGGTGGATGCTCAGGGCGGCTTCCTGCTCCCTGCGCGCCTCCTCCATCCGGCCCCGCTCCATGTGCAGGAGCCCGAGGTTGCCGAGCACCACCGCCTCCCCCGAACGGTCACCAACGGTGCGGTAGAGCTCCAGCGCGGCCGTGAGGTGGGCCTCTGCCGCGCCTGCATTGGCGGACATGCGCTGCGCAAGCCCCGCGACGCGCGCCGTCCGGGCCCGTTCGCCGGGGTCGAGACCGCGCATCGCGAGCACCGCCTCGCCCAGCCTGGCGGCCACACTGGAAGGCCCCCGCATCGCCCAGACAACCCACGCGGCACGGCAGGTCGCCGCAGCAACTGCCCCGTCCTCGCGCTGGATCGCGCGCTTGCAGGCGACGACCAGGTTGTCCAGATCACCAGCGAGCGCCCTCCGGCGCAGCGGATCGGTGTCCAGCGCCTCGATCGCCTCCTCGGCGCCCAGGGCGCTGAAGAAGTCGCCGTGCCGCTTCCAGGTCGCCGCCTGGTCCTCGGGGCCGCTCCCGGGGTACGCCCCCGGAGTCTTGAGCTTCTCGGCGGAATAGTCCAGCATGCTGCTGTACATGCCGAACCAGGGCTCCGCGAGGCCCGGCCTGTCCTGCTCCACCCGGAGGAGGCTCTTGTCCACCAGCGCCTGCACCACGTCCATCGCCATGGGGGCGTCGGGCCACGCGGAGAGGTCGAGCGTCATCTCCGCCGCAGACAGCGTGAACCCCGACTCGAAGGCGGACAGCTGCGCGAACCCCTGCTGCTCCCACGGCGTGAGCAGACCCCAGGACCAGTCGATCGCCGCACGGAGCGTGCCCTGGCGCACGGAGCTGCTTCGGCCTGCAAGCACCTTGAAGCGCTCCTTGAGGCGTTCCCGGAGCTGGGACGGCGAGAGGATGCGGATCCGGGCCGCGGCGAGCTCGATCGCGAGGGGGAGCCCGTCGAGGGTCTCGATGATCGCGGCGATGTCGGCGCGGTTGGAGTCGGTCACCGAGAAGTCGGGCTGTTGCAGCCGCGCGCGCGCCTCGAAGAGGCGGATCGCCTCCAGGTTCGGCAGGGGCGAGACGGCGAGGATGTGCTCGGCCGAAACCGAAAGGCGCTCGCGCGAGGTGACGAGGAAGGTGGCGGAGCCTGCCCGATCGACCCAGCGCCCGAGGGTTGCGCTGGCGTGCACCGCGACCTGCTCGAAGTTGTCGAGCAGGATCAGGCACTCCCCTCGCCCCGCGATCGCATGGCCGAGCTGGCCCACGGGATCGTCGTTCCCGAGCGGCACGTCGAGCGCCCGCGCGACCCCGGCGACGATGCCCTGCAGATCCCTGGCTTCGGCGAGATCGCAGAAGTACACGCCGCCCGGGAAGTCACCCAGCCAGGTCCAGGCAAACCGCCGCGCGAGCCGGGTCTTGCCGGTGCCTCCGGTCCCCAGCAGGGTGACCAGACGCGCGCCGCCGTCGAGCAGCCGGGCGATCGCGAGCAGATCGCCCTCGCGGCCCACGAACGCGTCGGCCTCCGCCGACAACACGCAGCGCACCTCCTTGCGCGGGATCCACAGGTCGCGCTGGCGGACGACCCGGTAGACCTTCGCGGCGTCGGGCGGAGGCGTGAACGGGGCGTGCTCGTCCCCGACCTCGAAGAGCTCCACCGGCTCCGCGATGCCCTTGAGCCGCCAATGACCGTGCGACTCGACGCGGATCCTGGAGGCGGGGAGCTGCGTGCGAGCCTCGGCCGTCAGCAGGGTCTGCCCGCCCGTCGCGACGGACATCACCCGCGCCGCGAGCGGCTTGGCGATTCCCTCGACCTCCAGCGGCTTTGCACCGAGCGCTACGTCTTCTCGCGAGTTCTCGAGCAGGATCACCTCCGCCACGTGCACGCCCACGCGCGCCTGGAGGGTGATGCCGAAGGTGAGGGACAGCCGGCGCAGCGCCGCGTGGTAGCCGAGCGCGTACCCCACGGCGTCAGGCACGGCGTCGAACAGGAGCAGGAAGCCGTCCGTGCGGTCGATCTCCGCGCCCCGCCAGGGGCCCAGGAGGTCGCGAGCCGCGCGGTCGTGCGCGGACCAGACCTCCGCCATCCGGGCATCTCCCAGGGTCTCCGCGAGCCGGGTGCTGTCGACGATGTCGGTGAGCAGCAACACCCGCGACCGCGCGATGTGCGACGCCGAGAGGGTCGGTGCGGGCGGCGGGGGCTCGAAGACGTCCGGGACCATGCTGGCGGCCTGGAACGTCTGCGAGGAGACGCGCGGCACGGCCGGCTCCGGTGCACCGGAACGGGTGCCGGTCTCGGGGGCCCAGCCGGCGCGGGGCAGGACGGGGCGGGCTGCGGGCTGCGCGCCGTCCAACAGGGTCGCGAGCAGGGTCTCACAGTCCGGGATCCGCGCGTCTGCGCTCACCTGCAGGGCGCCCTGGATGGCCTTGCACACCCGGTCCGGCAGCCCCGGCACATGCTCGGACGGCGGGCTGAAACTGCCGCTGGTGATCGCGTTGAACACCGTGAGCAGGTCCTCACCGGGGAACGCCTGCGCACCGCAGTAGAGGTCGTACAGGATCGCCCCGAGCGAGAAGATGTCCGCGCGCTTGTCCACGCCCTTCGCATCGCGGATCTGCTCGGGCGCCATGTACGATGGCGTCCCCATCGACATTCCCGAGCGGGTGCGGCGCATCCCGCCAGCGGTCTCGCCGCCCGAGAGCAGGCGCGCCAGGCCGAAATCTGCGACCTTTGGGATGAATCCCTGGTCGGCCGAGAACAGGAGCACGTTCGCAGGCTTGAGATCCCGGTGGATGAGTCCGAGCCTGTGTGCAGCCGATACTCCTGCGATGATCCCGATTGCCAGGGCCTCGGCCTCCTCGATCGGGAGCCTCGTCCGCGCGAGCAGCGACTCCAGGTTCGGCCCGTCCACGTACTCCATGATCAGGCCGGGCGCGCCCGCCACGTCGACGATGTCGGTGACGGCAAGCACGTTGGGATGGCGAAGCGAGGCCTGGAGCTGCCCCTCCTGCACCAACCGCCCCCTCAGCGACGGGATCGGGAGCGCCAGGACCTTGAGCGCGTGCAGGCTCCCCAGCTGCGCGTGGCGCACCCGGTACACGATGGCCATGCCCCCCTCGCCCACGGTCGCTTCGACGACGTACCGGTCGATCACGGCGCCCGGCGCGAGCTCCATCAGTCGCCACCGTGTGGGTCGCGAAGGGTCAAGGCCCGAGCCAGTACCCGCGGCGCGAGGGGCCGGACGGGCGGGCGCTCAGGGTGCAAAGTCGTCCGCGATGATCGGGTCCGTCGAGAACAGGAGCGGCGCATCGAGCGTGACGAAGGCGTCGCTGCTGGTCACGCTCGCGTCGCTCTGCACCACGGGCGATCCGGCGCCGGGGTCGTCGGCGGTGAAGCCGGTGATGGTGATCCCGGAGAGCGTCACGCCGAGGCCGTTCCCCGAGAGCAGCATTCCCGTGCGGCTGGATCCGTCGATCGTGACGTTGTCCGCGCTGGCCTCGAAGTAGACCTCGGAGTAGGGCTCGTGGCTGGGGTCGTCGGTGATGACGACGCCGTCCCCGCTGGTGTCCTCGCTGCCGGGGATGTGCGCCGCCTGGGTGCTCGTGACCGAGACGTCGGCCAGCGCGAGCGAGGTCGGACCCAGTCCGAAGATGCCCGCATCGAAGTTGTCGGCCAGCACGGCGCTGCTGATGTCTGCGCTCGCCCGCTCCTGGATGGTGACGCCACGCCCGAAGGCGCCGTCGGAGTCAGGCGAGGTCCCGGTGACCGTGACCGCGGTCATCAGCGCCACAGCCGTTCCGCCCGTGACCAGGATGCCGTTCTCGGTCGCGCCGGTGACCTCCACGCCATCCATGCTGACCTGCGAGCTCTGCACCATGATGCCGAACCCACCGATGCCGCCGCTCAACGTGGGATCCGTGACCGTGATCGAGCTCATGGTCGCCTCGGTGGTGACCCCGTCGATGACGATGCCGAGGAAGGCGTTGCCCACCGCGTGCACGTCGGTGATGGTGACCTTGGCGCCTTGCCAGACCCAGAGCCCGCGTTTGCCGCCGGAGAGGGTCAGGCCGCGCACATCCAGCCCGGACACCTCGGAGACCTTGATGATCGGGCTCGTCGCGCCGATCGCCTCGATGGTGACCTCGTCGGCGCTACAGCCCTGCACCTGGAGCCCGTCGTCACCGAGGCTCGTCGCCAGGTCGAGGAAGGAGGTATACGTGCCGGGCCAGATCAGGATCGCCTTGGGCGCACCCTCGACCCGACTGGCGGTCACGGCCTCGTCGATGGTCTGGAAGGGATGCTCCTCCGAGCCATCCCCGCCCGAATCCGCGTTCGCAGAGACGTGGAGCCCGGTGGCCACCAGAGTCGTGTCGATGTCGCCCCAGGACTCCCCGGCGCACGGCGGCGGGATGACGACCGGGTTGCTGTCGCCGCTGGTGTCGTCACCGACGGAGTCGGTCGACGAGTCGTCTACAGCGGTGTCCCCCTTGCCCGTACAACCGAGAAGGGGGACGAAGAGCGCGAGAAGTGCGATGCGCATCGGGCGAACTCTGGGATGGATACGGAACACCTAACGCTGTGGAGCGCCGGGGGCCTGCGGGAACCGTCCAAACAATCCTGCGCTCGCGTCGAGCAGGGTCCGGTAGGGACCTACGCCTTCAGCCGCCGGTGGGGCTGGTCGAGCGCGACGTCCTCGGGACGGTAGATGGGCACACCCTTCCCGCCACGCGCGACGGTGCGCTCGTCCACGATCTGGGCAGCGATGCCCGCGATGCGCGCGAAGCCGAAGAGCACGGTGTAGTACTCGGGGTCGGTCAGGCCGCAGGCGTTGGTGAGCGCGCCGGAGATGGCGTCCACGTTCGGGTACGGGTTCTGGATCTTGACGTTCTCCTTCAGCACCTTCACTCCACGCTCGCGGAGCAGGGCAGCGATGCGGAACAGCGGGTCATCCCCGCAGATCTCCTCGCCGACCTTGTACTGCACGCGGGCCCGGGGGTCCTCGGCGCGGAGCACTGCGTGGCCGAAGCCGAAGAGCTTCCCGCCGGAGGCCAGCTCCTTGCGGACGAACGCCTCGACCGCGTCGCCATCGGCGCGACCGCCCGTGGCATCGCTGACCTTCTTCACGAACTCGAGGCACTCCTGGTTCGCGCGGCCGTGCAGCGGGCCGTAGAGCGCGGCCATGGCACCCACCATCGAGCTGTACTGGTCGGCCATGCCGGAGGCGATGGCCTTGCCGGTGAACGTGGAGAGGTTGCCGCCGCCATGGTCCATGTGCAGCACGTAGTAGATGCGCAGGAGCTTCGTGAGCTTCTTGGGGTCGGCCCCGGGAACGCCCATCATGTGCACCATGTTCTCGACGAGCCCGAGCTCAGGCTTCGAGGCGATCGGCGCGCCCCACCCCTCACGCAGACGGAAGATGTTCGCGATGAGCTCGGACGAGCGGGCGATCATGTTCAGCCCGTCCTCACGGAAGTTGCCCGTCTTCGTGAGCATGCCCATGAAGTTCAGGCCCGCCATGAGCCACTCCATCGGGTGGCCCTCCTTCGGGAGGGAGCCGAGGAGCTTGATGACGCGAGGGTCGAGCACGGCGCGACGAGCCAGATCGGCCTTGAACGGGACCAGCTGCTCCGCGGTCGGGAGGTTCTTGTGGAAGAGCAGGTAGACTGCAGCTTCCGGCTCGATGAACGCGAGGTCCTCGATCGGGTAGCCAACGTAGGACACGCCGTCTTCCGGATCGACCCGGGACGTGCGGACATAGCTGGTGGGAAAGCCACGTAGACCTGTGTCCAGCTGGCTTTCGGTGATCTCGAACAGGACCTTGGCGACGGGTGCATCAGACATGGGGCGGTCTCCTTTGGCCGTCGAATCTATGCGCACCGTGCGGGCGCTGCCACCGGTTTTCTCGCTAAGTAGGCAGTCATCTGACACAGGAACAACCGTTCACTCCTCATACCACCCCCTGGACCAGGACCCTGGCCCGATCCTGCGAATATTCGGCGGGCCCTCCAAGTTGATATTGACTTCCGTTATCAATACCGCTATCTTCATTTCATGACGCTCAACGAAGTCCCGCTGCGCACTCCGGTCCAGATCGACGACATCGTCGGGGACCGCCCGTTCCGCAGGCGACTGATGGAGCTCGGCTTTCTACCTGGTGTCTCCCTGCAGGTGCTCGGCATCGCCCCGTTCGGGGACCCGATGGATCTGGAGATCCGGGGCTGCCGGTTCTCCCTCCGCAAGGCCGAGGCGGCGTGCATCTCCGTGCGTCACCTGCAGGTCCACGAAGCGGCCGCGAAGTAGCGATGGAGCCCGCCGCGAGGCCGAGCGTCCAGCCGCAGACCTCCGGCACCCGCGGGACGCGCATCGCCCTCGCCGGGAACCCGAACACGGGGAAGACGAGCCTGTTCAACCGGCTGACCGGCTCGAACGCGCGCGTCGGGAACTACGCCGGCGTCACCGTCGAGCGCGAGATCGGGATCTGGAAGCTCGGGGATCGCAGCGTGGAGGTGATGGACGTGCCCGGCGCCTACTCGCTCGCCGCGCGGTCTGCCGAGGAGCAGGTCGCGATCCGCAGCGTGTTCGGGCTCGATCCCGGCGAGCCGCGCCCGGCGCTGGTCGTGGTCGTGATCGACGCGACGCAGCTCGTGCGGAACCTCTACTTCGCGATGCAGCTGATCGAGGCCCAGGTGCCCGTCGTCCTGGCGCTCAACCTGTTCGACGTCGCCCGGTCCCAGGGCGTGGCGCCCGACCCCCGACGGGTCGAGGATGTGCTGGGCGTGCCGGTCGTGGCGGTGAGCGCGAGCACGGGGGAGGGGCTCGGGGAGCTGGCCCGCGCCGTGGAGCGCGTGCTCGTGAAGCCGGACCTCGGCCGCAGCGGGGTGCTCTGGCGCTACCCCCACGCGTTGAACAAGGACGTCGATCGGCTCGCCTCGTTGGTGCAGGCCTGGAGCCCCGAAGAGGCCCGGGCGCTCGGCCGCTGGGCCCTGCTCTCGGTGGACGTCGAGGACGAGCTTGTCGACATCCCCGAGCCCGTGCGCCGGGAGGTCGCCGCGATCCGGGCCCGCGCGGAAGCAGCGGGCCGCGACATCGACGCGGAGCTGATCGGCACCCGTTACGGCTGGCTCGACGCCCAGGATTTCGGGATCCGCGGGACCGCGACGGCGGGGATCACCGAGCGCATCGACCGCTGGCTCCTCCATCCCCTGTGGGGCGGGCTGACGTTCCTGCTGACGATGGGCGTGCTCTTCCAGGCGCTGTTCGCCTGGAGCGACCCCGCGATCTCCGCCATCGAACAGCTCTTCTCCTGGCTCGGGACCACGGTTCGGACGCTCCTGCCCGCGGGCGTGTTCAACGACTTTCTCGTGGACGGCGTGATCAACGGCGCGGGCTCGGTCGTCGTGTTCCTGCCCCAGATCATGCTGCTGTTCTTCCTCCTCGGGTTCCTGGAGGACTCCGGCTACATGGCGCGGGTCGCGTTCCTCGTGGACCGCGTGATGAAGTCGCTCGGCCTGCACGGCCGGGCCTTCGTACCGATGCTCTCGGGCTACGCATGCGCGGTGCCCGCGATCATGGCCACGCGCACGCTGGAGCGGCAGCGCGACCGCCTGCTCACGATGATGGTCGTACCGCTGATGTCGTGCTCGGCGCGGCTGCCGGTGTACACGCTGATCATCTCCGCCCTGTTCCCACCCTCCGCGAAGATCCTCGGACTGCCTGCGCCCGGGCTGATGATGGTGGTGATGTACGTGTTCAGCACCGCAACGGCGCTCCTCGCTGCGGCCGTGCTGGGGCGAACGCTCCTGAAGGGTCCGAAGGTGCCCCTGCTGCTGGAGCTCCCGCCCTACCGACTCCCGCGGCTCGCCACGGTCACGCGCCAGATGTGGATGCGGGCAAAGACGTTCCTGACCGAAGCCGGGACCACCATCCTCGCCTGCACGGTGGTGCTGTGGGCGCTGCTCGCTTTTCCCCGCCATCCGCTGCTCACGCACGACTACGATGCCGATCGCGCCAGGATCACCGCCTCGGTACCGGCCGACGCCCAGGCCGACGCCCAGGCTGCAGTGGACTCCGCCGAGAACGCCGAGCGCCTGGAGGACAGCTACGGCGGGCGGCTCGGCAAGCTCGTGGAGCCGGTGATCGCGCCGCTCGGCTTCGACTGGAAGATCGGCGTCGGGCTGGTGGGCGCCTTCGCTGCCCGCGAGGTGTTCGTCTCCACCATGGGGGTGGTGTACGGCATCGGGAAGGACGCCGACGAGCAGAGCCAGCCGCTCCGGGAGCGCATCCGCCACGAGGTCCGGGCCGACGGCAGCCCGGTGTACAGCCCGCTCGTGGGGCTCTCGTTGATGGTGTTCTTCGCCCTCTCGGCGCAGTGCATGAGCACCCTCGCGGTGGTGCGGCGGGAGTCCCGATCCTGGAAGTGGCCGTTCTTCCTCTTCGGCTACATGACGACGCTCGCGTGGATCACGAGCTTCACCGTGTACCAGACGGGGCGATTGCTGGGGTTCTGAACCCGCGACGGGAGACCCTGGGCAACCGCTCCGCGTTGCGGCGGCGTTGCAGCGACGGGGGGGCGGAGGCGGCTCCCCGGGGATAGCCGCGCCCCATGAAACCCCTCGTGCTCTTCGACATCGACGGCACCCTCCTCCGCACGCGGGGGGCGGGCCGCGAGGCCATGGACGATGCGTTCCTCGAGGTGCACGGCTGGAAGAAGGCGACCGAGGGCGTACACATCGGAGGCTCGACCGACGGCCGGATCTGCCTCGACGTGGGCGTGAAGTACGGCGCGACCGTCGACGTGGACGCCGTCAAGGCCGCGTACCTGGTTCGCGTAGCCGAGCGGCTCGAGGACAAGACCCGCGTGGAAGTGTGCCCCGGGGTGTTCGAGCTGCTCGACGCGATCGGTGGCAGGGCCCACGTCGCGCTGTTGACCGGCAACTGGGAGTCCGGAGCCGCGGTGAAGCTCGGCGCGGCCGGGCTCTGGACGGCGTTCGAGTGGGGTGCCTACGCAGAGGACGCCGTGGACCGGAACCACCTGTTGCCCATCGCCCGCGCCCGGGCCAGGACCCGTGGCCTGCACCACGAGCGTGCCGTGATCATCGGCGACACGCCGGCAGACGTTGCATGCGCCCGGGCGGGTGAGGGCCACGTGATCGCGGTCGAGACCGGTTTTGGCGACCCCGAGGAGCTTCGGAGCATGGCGCCGGACCTGCAGGTGTCGGATCTGCAGCAGGGGTTCGCGCGGGTGATGAACTTTCTCGGGTGAACCCCGCGCCACCCGAGCGATGCACAGCGGCGGAACGACTGCGGGGGCGGCGGCTGCCTGTTCGCAGCGCGCCGCCCCCTTTCCAGTCGAGCGCCGATGGTCACACCTTGCGCTGCGCCACCCGCTCCTTCTGCTTCTGCGCGGCGTGCTCGATCTTGAGCATCACGCCGTCGAGGGTGGAGTACATGTCGTCGGTCTCGTCGCTGGCGTGCAACACCTCGCCCATCGCATGAACCGTGAGATCCGCGCGGTGGCGGTGCTTGTCGACCGTGAGGGTGACGTGCGCCGCGGAGGGCTCACGGAGATGCTTCTCGACCTTCGCAAAACGCTTGAGCGCCCAGCCGCGGATGGCCTCCGTAGACTCGATGTTGCGGAAGGTAAACTCCAACTCCATGACGACTCCTTCGGGCATTCAGCCCCGTTTGATGGCCCCTGCAGGGCCCGTTGAGACAGTGACACCGCGCGCGTTGGCTGTCAACACACGTTCCTTCGCTTGGAGGATGGCAGGATCCCTGCGGCTTCGCGGTACTTGGCGACCGTACGTCGGGCGATGTCGATGTTCTCGGCCTGGAGCAGCTTGACGATCGCGTCGTCCGAGAGCGGGTTTCCAGGGTCCTCGATGGAGATGAGCTTCTTGATCCGGCGCTTGACGGACTCTGCGGCGACCATCTCGCCGGAGACGGCGTTCACGCCGTTGTTGAAGAAGTACTTGAGCTCGAGCGTGCCCTGGGGACAGTGCACGTACTTGTTCGACGTGGCCCGGGAGACCGTGCTCTCGTGCACCCCGATCTCGTCCGCGACGTCGCGGAGGACCATGGGCTTGAGGAAATCGCCCCCCTTCTCGAAGAACTCCGCCTGCCGCTCCAGGATGCACTTCATGACCTTCCCGATCGTGCTCTGGCGCTTGTAGATCGACTCGATCAGGAACTTGGCGCTGGAGAGGCGCTCCTTGATGTAGTCGCGCTCCTCGCGGGTGTTGTCCTTCCCGAGCAGCACCTTGCGGTAGTGGTTCGAGAGCCGCAGCTTCGGCAGGCCGTCTTCGTTCTGCGAGACCACCCACTCCCCGCCCTGCTTGACCACGTACACGTCGGGGGAGATGTACTGCGGCTCGTTGGCGGTGAACGCGCGGCCCGGCCACGGTTCGAGGTGCTTGAGCATCTTGTGGTATTCCACCACGTCCTCGACCTCGATCTCGAGCGCCCGGGCGATCGCGCCGTAGGAGCGCTTCTCGATGTCGCCCAGGTGCCGTTCCACCAGCCGGGGGAAGTAGGGGTCCTCGGGGTAGAGGATCTTCACCTGGATGGAGAGGCACTCTTCGAGGGAGCGCGCGCCGCACCCGAGCGGGTCGAAGTGCTGAACGATCTCCAGCGCACCTTCGGCGTCCTCGCGATCGAGCTCATGCTCGCGGATCAGCTCGTCGAAGCCCACGGCGAGCCACCCCCGGTCGTCGAGGTTGTGGATGATCAGGTGCGCCGTGGCGAACTCGCCCTCCGTGCAGCTGGTCATGTGCAGCTGCCACTCCAGGTGGTCCGCCAGCGAGCCTGCGCCCACCAGGTTCGTCTCGATGGGGGGCAGCTCGTCCATGCCGGACGACCCGCGGTCGCCCGCCGGCCTGTCGTCGGCGAGCTGCGAGGCGACCTGCTGCCAGTCGATGTCCTCGCCCTGGCCGTTGTTCTGCTCCGATGCGTCGGTGACGATCGCCTGCGTCTGCGACTCGAGGACGCGCTGGGCATCGCTCACGACCTCGGCCGAGGTGCCGGGCACCTCTTCGAGCGTGGGGTTCTCCAGCAGCTCCTGCTGGATCTGCTCGACGAGCTCGATGTGGTTGAGCTGGAGGAGCTTGATCGCCTGCTGCAGCTGCTGCGTGAGGACCAGCGACTGCGTCAGCTTCAGACTCTGCTTCAGCTCCAAGCCCACGTAGCGACCTCACGGTAAGCGTTCCCGGGTAATTCCGGGGTTCGCGGCTCTAAACTAAACCCGACACGAGGATCGTATAGCCTTCATGAGAGAACGGCAAAATCCGGGCCGCGCCACATCAGGCGCTCCTGGGGGCCACCCTCCCCAAAAGCCCCGCAGAATCGCCGCGATACGCGACCGGCGCGGCGAGTTTTACTTTTCGCCCACGCGGAAAAAAACTGTGCCACCGTGGGGCGAGCAATCCGCGAGCGCGCACCGCCGGCATGCGAGCGGGCGCAGGCGCCCAGCCCCGTTCGGCGCGCACCTGCGCCACGGCGCTAGCTCGGCAGCACGACAGGGGTCGTCCCCTGATCACACGTCAGCTTCACCCGCGTGACCGGCCCCGTGGAGGTGAACAGGGTGCCCGAGTGGTCCTTGAACTTGATCATCATGATGCCGTTGTGCTCGCCGGCATCGATGGTGGCCACCTTGTAGGTGTAGATGTCGTTGGCCGTCACCACGCAGCCGGTCCAGGCAAAATCGCTGTTGTTGAACACCGTGAGCCGCCGCGCGGGCCCGAGCCCGCCCGACATCGACGCGGAGAGGGGCATCGATGCCCTGGCGGCGGGCGGCGGGGAGCTGACCGGGGTCTCCGTCGGAGCACTCGCGGCGGTCGCGACGGGGGCCGCGGAGGTGGTCGCGGGCGCCGGTCTGGACACGGTCGTGGTGGAGTCGGACACCGTGAGGGTCGCGTGCTCGGCTCTGGACGAGGACGGCGCAGCGTCGGACGGTGCAGCAACGGCGGGACCTGGGGCGGCGGAAGCTGGCGCCGCGGGGTCTGCGGGCTCCATGCCGGCGGTCGCGGGTACCTCCTCCGGTGCGGCAGCCGCCTCCAGCGACCCCTGCTCGGCCACCACGCGCACGGCCGTGACGGGGCTCGTGAGCGGCCCACCGGCGCAGTTGGTGAGGTTCAGCCCGGACTGGTCATGCGCGTGCACCGTGCCGATGGTGCAGACGAGCCGCCCGTTCGCCGTCGCGACGACATCGGTCCACTCGAAGGGTCCGTCGTTGTAGACGGTGATCCGGGTGTCGTCCACGGCCACGTGACCGGTGAGCGGGACGTCGACCGCCCTGGGCTTGGAGGTGAAGGCGGAGAGGACCGAGCAGCCGAGGAGCAGGAGCAGCATGGCGCGCCCTTACGGGATGGCGATCGTGAAGGTCTCGTCGAGCACCACGCCCGGCCAGGGCCCGTTGTAGGTCTCGTCGTAGCAGGGGTGGTCCGGGCAGGACGTCATGCAGACCTCGTCGGTGAGCGGCTGCGAAGTCCCGGTCCCGAAGTGGAGCTGCATCGGGCTCGCGTTGGTGTCGCAGGCGTTCACGTCGGTCACCACGATGCGGAGCTGGTCGCCCACGACGGCGTCGAACGCGAACGGCGGGATGTTCGAGGGGTGGTTGTCGTTGTCGGTGTAGAGCGCGGCGCTGTTCAGGAAGAGGGAGAGGTCGTCGTCCACGCTGATGAAGTCGAACTCAGTGGGGCCGCCGGAGATGACGTACTGCATCGGCTCGTCGTGCTGCCAGACGGTGAGCACCACGGTGTCCTCGCCGTAGTCGCGGGATGAGTCCTGGCACTCGAGCTTCACGATGGTGGCACCGGCCGGGAGGGTCAGGCTGGTCGTGATGATGCCGTCGGCGGAGGGGACCGAGGGCGACACCGGCATCGAGTTCACGTACCAGGTGCACACCAGCGTCTGCACGTCGTCGTCGGTGTCCACGACGTGCCCGGTGAGCGTGGTCGGGACGTTGTCGACGAAGTACTCCCCGTTGTTCGGCCCCGTGATCTCGACCTGGGGCGGGCTGTTGGTGTTCGGGTCGTCGAGGACGTTCCCGAGCAGGCTCACGAACGAGATCTCGTTCTCGGGGTCGTTGGTGTTGATCTGCAGCTGCGCATCGTGCTCGTCCAGGTCCATCGGCGAGTACGTGACGGCGAGCGTGAGCGCCGTGCCGTTGGGGATCGTCTTGCCCGGCTTGTACTCGGGCGAATCGAACGTGTAGAACGCAGCGCCGTCTCCGGTCACCTCCGCGCTGAAGATGACGAGGTCACCCGAGCCGAGCGAGCCGATGGTCACGTTCTGGGTCGACGAGCCGAGCGGCGGGACGCCGGTGAACGAGAGCGTGTCCGGATCCACGTCGATCTTGGGCTTCACGCCCGCCGCGGTGAGCGGGACGATGAGCGTGGGGGTGACCTCGTCATTCGTGGCGAGGTCGACCTCACCCCAGTCCTGCCCCTCGGCGTCCGGGGTGTAGCGCACGGAGAGCACGCCCTCCTCGTTGTAGCCAAGGGTGGTGGGGTAGTCGAGCAGCGTGTACTCGCCCGAGGTGGTCCCCGAGAGCGCAGCTGAGGAGATGTCGAGCTGGCCGTAGCCGGTGTTCTTGACCGTGACCCCGATCTCGCCGTACCGCCCGAGCACCACCTCGCCGAAATCGATCGACGTGGGGCTCACTGCGATCACGGGCGGGTGCGCATTCACGTTGATCTTGTTGCCCGTGCAGCCGAGCAGCGCGACCGGGAGCAGGACCATGGCGACAAACTGGTTCATCTGGGGCACCGAAGCCCGTCTTTCTACACGATCCCGGGCGCACCCGCTACCTCGCCGAGCCGCGCGATGCAGTTTTGCCCCTCGCGCAGCAGATGTCCATCGTGTCCTTTTGCCTCATCCCGTAGCCGATCCCTGTCGGCGAGCCGTGATGCGTCGCAGCCGGGCGAACGCCCGCGTTACCGGCGCGCATGACGAGCCCGCTCACCACCGGCGCCCTCCTCCGCTCGCTGTACACCGCCGAGCACGATCCCAAAGAGATCGCCTTCGCGGCGCACATGCTGTATGGCGAGGCGCCGACGGACTGGGCGGACTTCATCGACTTCTACGTGACCAGCTGGGTGGACGCCGAGGGCTACACGGCGGTGGAGCGCGCCGTGGCCCTGGGCCGCGCGCCGGCCTCGGCCCTGCGCATTCCCGGCGAGGTCCGCACCGCGTTGTGGGTCGTGGACGGCTGGGAGGGTGACCTCGTGCTGCTGCGTGACCTCGCGACCGAGGGCGAGATCGCCGTGCTCGCGCCGGGGCGGGCCGCCGAACTGCCCCGCCGCACGGTCCTGCGCGCGCGCGTCGTGCCGGAGATCGGCCGGGACGAGTCCGACCCAGCCTTCGTGTTCACCGGCTCCCCCGATCTGTACGACGGGATGGGGGTCATCGCGCGCATGGACCTGTTGCGTGCATGGCAGGAGACGCCCGAGCCCGACCTCATCGACAGGCTCGCCGCGCTTCGCGCGGCGTTCCACCGCCAGCGCGAGGAGCACACCGCGTTCGTCGCCTTCCTCGGCTCGGGCGAGCGCGTGTACCCGCACGCCCAGGCGCTCAACGGCGAGCTCACCCGGCTCATCAGCTTTCTCAACAACGAGTGGCGCTTCGGCTCGCTCGGCGGTCGCACCCGGGCAGAAGCCCACCGCATCGCGAAGGGCAGCGAGCCGCAGATCGTGCAGATCCAGCTCGGGGAGAGCCTCGCCGGGCCGGGGCGCCCGGGCATCGTCTACGATCGCGTGCACGGCGCCCACTTCCTGCCCCGCTACGGCGAGCTCCTCGACCACTTCGCAGGGCGGGCTTCACACCCGGACGTCGTGCAGTTCTACCTCGAAGAGCCCGGCCTGCCGGGGATCGCGTTCCGCACGGCGCCCCCGGAGATCCAGGCGCTCAAGCCCACAGGCCGGGCGGTCCCCAGCCTCCTGCCCGGCTGGGACGAGTAGGCCCGGCTCACCCCGGGGTCAGGGCCATCGAACCCACGCCCTCGGTCATCCCGGAGGGTTCGACCGTCCCCGTCTCGGTGCCCGCGCTCGCGGTGTCCGCGACAGGGCCGCGTGCCCCGCTCGATGCCTGCCAGGTTGCACCGATGGTCACGGTCGCGCCCGAGCCCGAGCCGTCGAGGGAGAGCGTGTTCGTCGCCCAGTCCGACGGATCCCAGCTCGGACGGGTCGTCCCGCCCACGCTGCCGATGTTCACGCCCACGTTGAAGCTCATGGCGTCGGCCTGGCTCGCAACGACGGTGATCGCGGCTGCCTCGGCGATCAGCCCGTCGTCCGTCGATGCTGTGAGGCCCATCACGATCTCGTAGCGAGAGGAGCACTGCGGTTCGGCGCCGCCGCCCATCCCCGACGTGTCCTGGTGGAGCTCGTAGGTGACCGCCTCGATCGTGCCGTCGGTGTACGCGAGCCCGGCAGCGGCAGCCCCTCCGCCACCCGAGTACACGGTCCAGGTGCCGGCCCAGGCGCCCGCAAACCGGTTGACGACGTCGCCCGAGGCGAACGAGAACCCGTCAGACGGCACGCTCCTGTCGGTGACGGGGGTCCGGCCGGTCTCCTCACAATAGTCGGCGGCGTCTCCCCCGGGGTCCGTCGAGTCGAGCGTGGTGGCGGAGTCAGGGGCGCCGGTGCAGGCGACGAGGAAGAGGAGCATGCAACAGTGTAGCCGAAGGAGAAGTACCGGGAACGAAGCATCGCATCGACGCGCGTCACGACGTTGGATGACGGGCTACACTTCTGCCTTCAACCGTAGGAAGGAGCCCGCCCGATGGAATCGCTGCGCCTCGTCGCCGCAGATGGCTACCCGCTGGCCGCGGACCTGTCCGTACCCGTCGGAGAGCCGCACACCGTCGTGCTGATCGCGCCGGCGCTCGGAACACCGCGTGTGCTGTACCACAAGTGGATGCGCTTCCTCGCTGAGCACGGGTTCGCGTCGTTGGTCCTAGACTATCGCGGAATCGGGGGCAGCGCGCCTTCGCGCCTGCGCGGGTTCCGCGCCACGCTGCTCGACTGGGCACGATTGGACCTCGCGGCGGGGCTCGACGTGCTCAAGATGCGGTTCCCGGGGGTACCGGTCGCGTGGTTCGGTCACTCGATGGGCGGACAGTTGTTCGGGCTGCTGCCCACCAGCGCCGGGCCCGTGGACAGGGTGCTGCTCGTGGGCACGGCGCACGGGTACTGGCGCCACTGGAAGGGGGCGCGCCGGTGGGGTGTGTGGCTCCTCTGGCACACGATCCCGCTGGTCACGCTGTTCGCTGGCTTCTTCCCGATGCGCTCCGCCGGACACGGCGCAGACATCCCTTCGGGCGCGGCCCGGCAGTGGGCGGAGTGGGGGCGCGACCCCAGGTACATCGGCAAGGCGGCCCAGGACCTTCCCGACTCCGTCTTCCACCACCTCACGTCGTCGATCCGATCCATCTCCATCGCCGACGATCACTACGCCCCGCCCACCTCGGTCGCCGCGCTCGTCGCGCTCTACGCCCAGGCGCCCACCGAGGTCGTGAACCTGCATCCCGAGAGCGAAGGCATGCGTCGCATCGGGCACTTCGGGGTGTTCCGGCGCAGTTCCCTGTTCCCCAAGTGGGTCGAGTACCTGCGCGGGGGCCGGTAGCGCCCGATCGTCACAGGTCCACGCGGGCCCCGATCTCCACGACCTGGCCGGGGGGCAACCGGAAATAGAGCGTTGGATCCGCTGCATTTCGCAGGAGCAGCGCAAAGAGGCGCTCCCGCCAGGCCGACATGCGCCCGCGGTTGGTCTCCATGAACGTCTCCCGCCCCAGCACGTACACGACCTGGTCCGAGGCGACGTCGAGGCCGGCCATCCGGATCGCGTGAAGGACGGCAGAGGGAACCACCGGGTCCTCCATGTAGCCGTAGCGGACGATCACCCGGTACAGCCCCTGACCCAGCGGCTGGACCTGGAGCCGATCCGCCGGCTCCACCCACGGCGTGCTCTCGGTCGTCGCCGTGAGCAGGAACACGTTTTCGTGCAGCGCCTCGAAGCGCCTGAGCATCCGCACGAGCACAGGGGGAGCGCCGGTGCCGGCAGCCGTCATCGCCACGCCCAGGCCGGCGAGCCGCCTCGGGCGCAGGGACGTCAGCTCCCCCAGGAAGGGCTCGAGCTCACCGGAGGTCTCGACCAGGTGCTGGTTCAACAGCGACCGACCGGCGAAGAACGTCGTCATCACGAGGAAGAGGAAGGCGCCCAGCGCAAACGGCAGGTAGCCACCATCGAAGAACTTCAGGCACGTCGCCAGGAAGAACGGGACGTCGAGACCGAGCAGCAGCACCAGCACCGCCCCGCTCTTCCACAAGGGCCATCGCCAATTCTCGCGCGTCACGAAGTAGAACACCACCGAGGTGATCCCCATCGTGCCGCTCACGGCGAGCCCGAACGCCGAGGCGAGCCGCTCGGACTGCTGGAACACGAGCACGAGCCCCACGCAGGCCACCGCGAGCGCCCAATTGGCGAACGGGACGTAGATCTGCCCCTCCATCTCGGTGGACGTGTGCTGCACCAGCGTCCGCGGCAGGTACCCGAGCCGCAACGCCTGGTGGGTGAGCGAGAAGACCGCGGAGATCAGTCCCTGCGATGCGATCACCGTGGCGGCGGCCGCGAGCCCGACGAGCGCGAAGGTCCACGGACCGTTGGGGACCTGCGAGAAGAAGGGGCTCGACACCGCATCCGGCCTCGCGAGCACCAGCGCCCCCTGCCCCACGTAGCTGAACACCAGGCATGGATAGGCGATCGCGAACCAGGCGATGCGGATCGGGCGGCGCCCGAAGTGGCCCATGTCGGCGTAGAGCGCCTCCCCGCCGGTCACCGCGAGCACCACGGAGCCCAGGATCGCGGCGCCGGGCAGCCCATGAGCGCCGAAGTAGGCGAGCCCGTACTGGGGCAGGAGCGCCACCCAGATCCCAGGGTAGAGCAGCGAACTCCACAGGCCGAGCCCGCCGATGCACAGGAACCACACCACCATGAGCGGGCCGAACCACGCCCCGAGCGCACCCGTGCCACGCCGCTGGACCGCGAAGAGGCCGACCAGGATCCCGATGGTGAGCGGCACGACGTAGGGCTGCAGATCCGCCCTCGCGACGACGAGCCCCTCCATCGCGGAGAGGACCGAGATCGCGGGCGTGATCACCCCGTCACCGAACAGCAGCGCGGCGCCGGCGATGACCAGGAGACTGACGAACCCGATCCGGCCTTCCCGCGCCGTCCGGAACCGGGCGGGAAGGAGTGTCATGAGCGCCATGATCCCTCCTTCGCCCCGGTTGTCGGCGTTCATCAGCAGCGCCACGTACTTGACCGAGACGACGAGCGTGAGCGACCAGAACAACAGCGACACGACGCCGAAGATGTTCCCGGTGTTCACCGCGAGATGGTGATGCCGGAGGCAGGTGTCGAAGGTGTAGAGCGGACTCGTGCCGATGTCGCCGAAGACGACGCCCAACGCACCCAGGACGAGACCGGCCGACGCAGCGCGGGGGGCGTGACCCGAGGGGGTGGACGGCGGGTGGGCGGGATCGGGGTGGGTGTGCATCGGCGAGGTGCGGCAGTGTACTCCGAAGCGCCGACGGTGCCGAAACCGGGCTGGGCGATGGCCAACAGCCCGCGTGTGAACCTGCCCATCCCGTGATGCCGGCGTCGCAACACCCTCGGCGCCATCCGCCGCACGCGCGTGGCACGGCCCTTGCTGTCGAAGGATGGGCCGCTCGACCACTCCCGGCCAAAGCGCGAGCCCACGAGGTGCCTGATGACCGTGCCCAAGAAGACAGACCTGGAGATCCGGGACGAGGTGCTCGCCGAACTCCGCTGGGAGACCCGCGTGCTGCCCACCGAGGTGGGTGTGGAGGTGAGCAACGGCATCGTCACGCTGAGTGGCACCGTGGACAGCTGGGCCAAGAAGGCCGCTGCACGCGAGGCGGCCCGGCGGGTGTGGGGAGTCTACGATGTGGCCAACGACGTCGTCGTCCGCATTCCAGACGCGAACAGGCCCACGGACGCCGAGGTGGCCGCCTCGGTGCGCACGGCCCTGGAGCGCGAGGTGCTCGTTCCGGACCACCGGGTGCAGACCACCGTGTCCGACGGCGTGGTGACCCTCGAGGGCGAGGTGGACTACTGGTCGCAGGCCGAGGACGCCGAACGGGCGGTGCGCACCCTGGTGGGGGTGATCGGGATCTCCAACCTGCTCAAGGTGGAGAACGTCGCCATCGAACAGGAGGTGCAACGCGCGATCATCGGCGCGCTGAACCGCCACGCGGCGCGCGCGGCCCGGCACGTGAAGGTCGAGGTGGCGGGTTCCGGCGCCACCGTGACCGGGTACGTCGACTCCTGGGCGGAGCGTACAGCGGTGGTCGGGGCGGTGCGGGGGACGCACGGCATCACGTCCGTCGAGGACATGCTCGCGATCTGGTGAGTCTCAGTCCACGGAGAAGGCGCGGCGGACGGCGACCGAGTAGCTACCGTCCTCGGCCGTGGTCCACTCCCCGAAGTAGAGCGCCAGCCGCCCATCCGGCAGCGTCGCGTAGGTCGGGTCCACGTAGCAGGCGCCGAGGCGCTCCTTGCCACACACGCCCGGCGACCGAAGCACGGCATCGTCGGCGCCGTCGATCGCCACGCCGTCCTCATCGAGCCTCGCCCACGCCAGCCCGGTGAAGTCCGGATCCGCCGGGTCCGCCCAGGTGTGAAAGAGCCCGAGCCCCCCCTCTGCGAGGTAGACCGGGTTGGGGTCCACGGCCGTCGCCGGTAGGATGGGGGCCGGTGTCAGCACGTCCACGGCGAGCGTCGTGACGTCGACCGTGGCGATGCGGATACCGGGGTCGGTGAGCAGGTCCCCGTTGAAGAACAGGTGTCCGTCACCGTCCTCGACGGGGAGGATCGCGGGCACGCTGATGAGATCGCCGTCGTACGACCCGGTGTACAGCGGGTCTGCCGCGGTCTCGAAATTCACGCCGTCCGTCGTGGTGGCCTGGCAGAACACCCGCTTGCCCTGCGAGCCCACCTCCACGGCGTCGGTTCCGACGACGATGTACAGCCAGACCCCCTCGCCGCGGTGCCAGACCGCACCGTCCTCCAGCCGAGCGCCACAGCCCGAGGGCCACGCCCTGGGCTCGATCAGCACGCTGGCATCGTCCCAGTCGACGCCGTCGTCCGAGTAGACCACCGAGCGGGAGACGAACGTGTCGGTGCCGCGCATGTCCGTGACCATCATCCCGAATCGACCGTCCGGCGCAACGAAGAGCTGCGGCACCGCGAAGGAGGCCATCGAGAACGTTTCGTCGAGCACGAACCCGGTCCGACCCCGCCCCTCCGGGAGCGTGAACACGGCGGCCTCAGACTCCCAGGGGGGTGGCACGATCCCTGGAACACTGCTCGTTTCCTGGCTGTCGCTCGTGTCCACGGCGCTGTCGGGGCTGTCGCCGCCCGGAGGGGGCGAGCAGGCGGGCCCCAGGAGCAGGAGCATCAGCATGGGTTCATGATCCGTTGATCGGGCGCAGCCAGTCGACGTCGAGGAACCGCTCGCCGTCCTCGCGCGAGAGGTTCGCGGCGAGCGACCGGGCAAGGGCATCCGCCACGCGGCGATGCCGGGCCACCGCCGCCTCGTCGGTCGAGTGTTCAGCCGCGATGCAGTGCCCCTTGAGGCTGTAGTAGCGGAAGCCCGCAGCGTCGGCCCGCCTGATCGCGGACTCCCCCCGCCGGGTCGCCTCCCCATGGTCGCCGAGCTCCGCGTAGACCCGGGCCAGCGCGAGATCGAGCCGGCACTCCTGGTAGGGCCAGCGCGTGCCGGCATGGTCGAGCGCCTCCTGCAGGAGCTCGCGGGCGCCGTCCTTGTCTCCATCGTGCACGGCGATCCGGGCACGCCAGGCCAGCACGATCGGCGCGAACCCCTCGGAGTCGTGGCGGGCCATCAAAGGCTCGAGCGAGGCGATGCACCGCCGGACGAGCCCGACGTCGCCCATCGCCCAGCCGGCGCGGATGAGCGCGACGAGGATGATGACCTCCTGGTCCTTGTCGTCGAGCGACCGGGCGATCTCGACCGCGACCTCGGCCTCCGCGAGCCCCTCCGCGTAGCGTCCGAGATCGACGAGGAGCAGCGCCTTGTGATGCCGACCGCGGGCCATGCCGAGCGGGTGATGGGTCTCCCGGGCGAGCTGGCAGGTCTTCTCCGCGAGCTCCAGGCCCCGGCGCAGGTTGCCCGTGAAGTGGTGGATCTCGACGAGGTTGACCCGCGCCATGGACAAAGGCCCGAGCAGTCCCACGCGCTCGAACACCTCGGCCGACTGCTCGAAGTAGCGCCTCGCCTCGCCCGCCTGCCCCTTGCACAGGGCCACCAGGCCGAGCCCGTTGTATCCCCACCCGAGGCTCCGCTCGTCGCGAGTGCTCTCCCCCACGGCCAGGGCCTCGACCCAGTAGCGCCGGGCCCCCTCCAGATCGCCCCGGATCCAGTGCACGCCGCCCAGCCCGTGCAGGGGCATGACGCGCAGCGCGGGATCGTTCACCTTCTCGGCGAGCCGCAGCGCCTCGCGGTTCTCCGATTCGGAGAGCTCGACGTCTCCATCGTGCCGCGCCTTCTTCCCGAGCGCCGTGTGGACGCGGGAGAGCAGTCGTTCCTCCGTGATCTCCCGCCCAAGCTCCAGAGCCCGCTCCAACGCGACCCCGACCTCGGTCCAGCGGCCCAGGTACTCCAGGGCCTCGGCCTGGTGCAGGAGCGTCTCGGCGAGCAGCCGGTCCGCGTCGTCGAGGGTGATGTACTCGCGCGCGTCGGGCTCGATCGCGAGCGCCCGGTCGAGGTAGCCCAACGCCTCGGCGACGAAGGACCGGCCCATCAGCCTCTGCCCGGCGCGGAGCAGATAGCTGTACGCCTTTCCCGGCACCTCGCCCTGCTCGAAGTGCCATGCCAGCGCCTCGACGACGAGGTTCGCGCGCCGTCGGAACGTGCGCTCCAACGCCTCCCCGATCCGGCGGTGGTACCGGGAGCGTTGCGCGGGTGGGACCTCCGCCTGGAGCAGGTCACGCACGCGCGCTTGCGCCAGATCGATGTGCTCCTCTCCCTCCACCCGGCGCTCACGGACGAGTCCGGCGTCGATCAACTCGTCCACGGCGATGAGGATCGCCTGCTCATCGAGCAGCGAGGCGGCGGAGAGCAAGGGGAGCGTCATCTCCTGGCTCCCGACGGCCAGCACGTGCGCAAGCTCACGAGCGTCGGGCGAAAGGGCTTCGATGCGGGTGATCAGGCCTGCGCGCACCGAGCGCGGGATGGGGAGCGCGATCCGGAGCAGTTGAGCCTCGTCGATCGCGAGGCGGGCGCGCCCCTCCTCGGGCCGGATTGTGCCCTGCTCGACCAGACCGCGGATCATCTCGGTGATGAACGCCGGGTTCCCCTCGCCCTCTTTGTGCAGCCGCCGCGCCAGGAGGCGGCTCGCGCCGTCGTCGGGAAGGAGCGCGAGGACCAGCTCTTCCACCGCGGCGGGCGTGAGCGGGCGCAGGGGAAGGAAAAGCGGGGTGACCCCGGTCGTGCTCCCGGAATTGAGGCCCTCGAACCGGGCGTCCGAGGCGCCCGGAGACCTCGTCACCAGCCAGACGATGGGCTCCGCCGCGAGGCTCAGCGTGTTGCGCACCAAGTACTCGATGAGCTCCACACCGACGTCGTCAGCCTCGTGGGCGTCTTCGATCACCACGAGCCGCGGTGGCGAGTTGGTGAGCATCTCGCGGAAGGCGGCGTAGACCCCGTAGCGCTCGACCTTGTCCTCCCCCTCCAGCCCATAGAGCTGCTGGAGAGCGCGGGGAACAGCCACGGTCTCGCTCCTGAGCGTGTCGACGAGGCTCCGGAACGCCGCGAGCGGCCCGCCGGCGCCTGTCGCCCGGATCCTCAGCGTCGCGACCCCGGCGCTCCTCGCGAGGTCCCTCGCCAGGCGGGCCATCCGGGACTTGCCGAGGCCCGGGCCGCCCTCGAGCATCACGAACGCGCCACGCCCCTCACGCAGCGCGCCGATGGCGTGGGCGAGCAGCGTGGACTCTTCGGCCCGCGAGACGAGTACCGGGGGCCACGACCCATCGTCGAACCGGAGGGTGCCGACGTCGGCGCCTTCGAGGACGTGCAACAGGTGCGTCGCGCTGGCGAAGCGGTCGCCGGGCTCCTTCTGGAGCAGGCGGAGGCAGATGTCCTCCAGCTCCGGAGGCACGGCGGGCGCCAGCTCACGAGGCGGCCGGGGCGGCCGGTGGAGGTGCTTGTCCAGGTAGCCGGCGAGCGTGCGTGCGTTGAACGGACGCCGGCCGGTGAGCATGAGGTAGAGCACCGCGCCGAGCGAGTAGAGGTCGGTGCGGGCGTCGATGCGCTCGCCGTTGATCTGCTCGGGCGCGATGTAGGCCACCGTGCCCAGCACCTCCCCGTGCGCCGTGAACTCGGTGACCCCGGACTCCTTCACGACGCCGAAGTCCATCAGCTTGACCGAACCCTGGCTCTCCCCGGGCTGCGCGGGCAGCAGCATGATGTTCGCCGGGGTGACGTCGCGGTGCACCAGACCACGAAGGTGCACGTATTCCAACGCGCGCGCCACCTGCACCAGCACATGCCGCGCTCTTTCGAAGCGCTCCACCGCCGGAAGGTCCTGCCAGGCCTCCACCGCGGCGCGAAGATCCTCGCCGTCGACCAACTCCATCACGAAATACGGACGGCCCTCGCTTTTGTCGTGTTCACCCGGCCCGGGATGCGGTCCGGACGCCGACCCGGGGCCGTCCCCGCCCGTCCACCACCCCCAGTCGTACACTGCGGTGATATTCGGGTGATGCAACTTGGACAATGCGCGAAATTCACGACGGAATCGCCGCTCGACCTCCTCCGCGCTTCCGGAGGGGTTCATAAGCTTTATTGCACGACGAACACCGCTTTCCGGCCAGCGCGCTTCGTACACCGAGGCCATGCCGCCCCGGCCGAGCAGGCGCACGATCTCCCACCCGCCGATCCTGCATCCAGGCGCAGGATCAGCGAGCGTCACAGGTTTCGGAGCGAGATCACTCACCGAGCGGTTGCCATTCCGTTACGATCTATACTCGCGTTGCTCGTGTTGCCGCACGACCGATCTCCTCCGCCGGGAAACCCCGGCCTACCGCCCCCCGGCCAGCCCCTCGGAGTCTTGATGAAACTCGAAGCGTTCGCATGGACCGACCCCGGGCCGGTGCGCGAGAACAACGAGGACAGCTTTTTTGTCGAGGAGGATGGCGGCCTGTTCGTCGTCGCAGACGGCATGGGCGGGCACGCCGCGGGCGAGGTGGCCTCCCGGATCGCGGTGGACACCGTGCGGGAGCTGCTCCAGGGGTCGCTCGACCCGGAGGAGACCCGCCTGGATCGCGACGTGGGGGACCCCGCCGACGTGCTGCGGGAGCGGCTGCGCTACGCGATGAACCAGGCGAGCGCGAAGATCCGACGCGAAGCCCAGATGCACCCGGCGTACTCGGGCATGGGCACGACGTTGTGCGTGCTGCTCATCGAGGCCGACGCCGCGCACATCGCGCACGTGGGGGACTCCCGGATCTACCTGGTCCGGGACGGCCTGATCCAGCGGCTCACGCGCGATCACACCGTGGTGCAGCAGGAGATCGACGCCGGACGCCTCACGCCGGAGATGGCACGACAGGTGCCACACCGCAACTACCTCACGCAGTCCGTGGGCTACCACGGCCCCGTCGAGCCCGACACCGCAACGCGCCCAATCCAGCCAGGGGACCTCTTCGTGCTGTGCAGCGACGGACTGACGGACCCGCTCGACGACCCGGAGATCGCCCGGATCTGCTCGACGGCGCATCCGAACGACCTCGCCGAGTCCCTCGTCACTGCAGCGCTCCGCGGCGGCGGGGAAGACAACATCACCGTGATCACGGTGCGGGTGGTCGAGGACTAGTCCGGATCTCGAACACGGATCCACGGACGCCGGCCCGGAACGTCAAGGTGCCCCCGGCGTCCTCGATGGACTGTCGAGCAATGGCGAGCCCGAGCCCCGTGCCGTCCACCCGCGTGGTGTAGAACGGCTCGAACAGCAGCGGCTGCGCCGCGGACGGTACGCCGGGGCCGTCGTCCTCCACCGAGAGCAGCACGCCGGTCCCCGCCCGGGCCACGCGCACCACCACGCGCTTCGCACCGGATTGGGCCGCGTTCTGCAGGAGGTTGAGCAGCGCCCGCCGCACCACCCCTCCATCCATCTCCACGGTCCCGACAGCGCCCTCGATCACCACGCTCACGTCTACACCTGCGCGTCGCAACACCTCCTCTTCCACCCCCACGACGGATCGCACCAGCGCCGCTGGATCCTCCGGGGCCACGGCGACCGCGGGACGACGGGCCAGATCGAGGTACCGCTCCGTGACGGCCTCGAGCCGCCGGATCTCGCCCATCAGGCCCTTTGCCAGGGTGGTGGCGCTCTCCCGCGCCGGAAACTCGGCCCCGCGCACGTCCTCGAGCAGCAGCTCCGCGTTCAGCGAGAGCGCGTTCAGCGGGTTTCGCACCTCGTGGGTCACCTGGGCCAGCATCTGGCCCACCATCGCCAGCCGCTCGGACCGCATCCGACGGTCGCGCTCGGCGTCGCGCTCCGCAACCGCGCGCGCCATCGTGCTCACCGCGCGCCCCAGGGTGGCGATCTCGTCGTCGCCGATGAGGTCGAGCTCCGGCGCAAGCTGCCCTTCGGCCATCTGGCGCACGGCAGCGGTCATCCTTTCCACGGGGCGCAGCGCACGCCGCGCAGCAACCAGGACGAGCGCCGCCACCGCCGCTGCCACGCCCCCGCTGCCGATCGCGGTGCGCACCGCCGCAGACTGCGCGCGCGAGGTCTTGTCCGAGACCGCGGTGATGCGGCTGTCCGCCAGCGTTCCGAGCTGCAGGATCTCCTCGTGGACGGGCCCGGACCCCACCGCCGCGCGCTCCGACCATGCGGTCTCGACCTCGGCGACCTGGCGTTGGGCGGCGTTCAACGCTGCGCGCTCCTCGGGTTCCTCGGTCCGCGCGCCCGCCAGGATCTCCCTGGCGTCGGCGAGCAGCGGGGCAAGGTCGCCGCGCTCCACCGCGGCACCCATGCGGGAGCTCGTCCCGGCGAGCGGCAGGTACACGTCGTTCACGAGGTCCAGCGAGCGACCGATCCGCGCCAACTCCAGCGCGTTGAGCCCCAGGGCCACCCCGAAGCTCCCGACCACCACGAGCAGCGCGAACAGCACCCGGGCGCGGAGCGAGCGCATCACGGCGCGGTCTCCGGCGGGCCCATCGGGCTACCCATCTCGGCGCGCAGGCGCAGGTAGTCACGGGTCCATGCGCCAGCGCCGTCGCGGATCGTCAGCGCGGGCCATGTCTCCCGAGGCCCCGGGGCACGCCGCGCTGCATAGAGCCGGATCATCGGGTCCATCCCGGCGCGGAACACCACGTCGCAGGAGGCGTGGATCGAGAGCCCGGCGGGCGCGAAAGCGGCCTCGCCGCGAGGGTCACGGGCCGGGAAGCAGGCGACGAACCAGCCCTCACCGATCAGCCCGGCTGCGGCGAGCGCGTAGTCGGCGATCGTGCCGCGCAGCTCCATCCGACAGGCAGCCTTCTGGGGGTGCGGAGAGACCTTGCCCGTGCCGAGCGGAAAGTACGGCGGCGATCCTGTGATCAGGTCGTAGGGGCCCACCAACGCGGCGGGCGGCTCGCGGAGGTCGCCCACATACCCGGTCACGACGCCGTCCACGCCGTTCAGGCGCGCCGTCGCCAGGGCGAGGCTGTGGCTCACCTCCTGCGCCTCGAGCATGGTGAGCGTACGCGCTCGCGGAAGCCGGTCCTGGAGCGCCCACAACGTCATGAACCCCACGCTGCCGATCCCTGCGCCGAGGTCGAGCAGACGATCAGCGTTTGGGGCGACCCTCGCAGCCATCCAGGCCACGAGCATGTCATCCGCCGAGAACCGGTGTCCCGCGGCGAGCTGGTGGATCTGCCAACTGCCGGCGAGCCGGTCGACCGTCACCGGCTCGTCGACGCCCGCGATCACCCGCTCACAGCCTGTCGATGAGGCGCTCGATGGCACGGCGCTCGCCGTCGCTCAACCGATACTCGATCCCCATGCCAGCCTCCTGCCCGGGGCCGCTCGTGGCCACGAAGGTCACGACGGAGGGGAAGAGAAGCGGCTCCTCGAGGCCGGGGGCCGAGACCTCGCAGATGCACTCGCGGCCCACCTGGAGGGGCTTCGGGGTCTTGATGAAGGTTCCACCCTTCCGGATGTTCTCCCGGTACTCCTCACCGAGCCGCGAGAGGTCGGGGTACCGCAGACGCACCCGTGCGGGCTTCCGACCCGCGGGAGCCTCGGGTGGCGGAGGCGCGCGCGTGAAGGGATCCGGGCCGAGATCCACGGGCCGAGCGGGCTTGGGGGCGGCGGCATCCGCCTCCGCCCAGGCCCATCCGCGGCGCATCACCGCTGTGTCGTCCTCGTTGGGCGTCCGCGCGCTCTCTGCGGCGCTGGCGGCCACAGAGCGGGCACCCTCGGACGACAGGGCGTCCATCGGAAAGCCTCCGGCCGCATCGTCACCGAACGTGCGCCGCATGAAATCGTTCGGATCCTCGGCCGCGGGATCCGGCGGAGAGCGCACCCCCACGGGCGTCTCCACCACGGTCTGCCCGTCGTCCTCGGGCAGGCAGAAGCCGGCGCTCCCGGGGTTGGTGTCGTCCTCGTTTATGGTCGCGCTGTCCGTGCTCTCGCCCTGGGTCGCGGGCTCGGCGTTGGGTGCGCGGAAGTCGAAGCCGCCCTCGGAGTCGTTGGCTGCGGGCTCCGAAGCGCCCCAACCCGCTGCGGCGACCGACCCGCGAACGTCGTCGAACGGGTTGGCTGTCATCCGCGGAACGATGCGCTCCGAGGGCGCCTCGGAGTCGACCGGCGATGCGGCGGGGGGAGCGGGCTCGAAATGCTGGAACGGGTCGCGAGCCGGTGCTGGCCGACTTCCAGCACCCGCCATGCCGATCACCGCTGGCTCGTTCTCATCGTAGTCGAGCGGCATGCCCTCGAACGGCACTGCGTCGTCGCCCTCGAGGGCGAACATCTCGTCGGCCGCGGCAAGCTGCGTCGGGTCGATCTCGGGCAGGATGATGCCGGCGTCCGGCACCCGGATGGAGGGGACCGGGTACCCCGTGGGTCCCTCTACAGACGGCCCTGGCGCATCCAGGAGAGGAGGCACGGAGTGTTCGGGCGGAGCGCTGGACACCTCCTCGGGAGGGGGAACCGAACCCGGCGAGGCAGCGGCTGCGGGGGTCGCTGCGACCGTCGGCGCCGCCTCCCGGGGCTTGCGACGGAGCGTGCTGAACAGACCGTCCAGCAGCCCGGCCTTCTTGCCGGTGGCGGCGCTGTCGGCGACGGCCTTCTTCACCCGGGCAGCATCGGCGAGCTTCGCCTCCTCCGCTGTCGGGATGTGCGGTGCGGCGGCGTGCTCCGCATAGTTGCGGATCGTGATGTTCTTCCGCTCCCCCGAGCCCTTCTCCACCGCCGACACGTGCAGCATGCCGTTGCCGTCGATGCGGAAGGTCACGTCCACCTTCGTCTGCATCCGCGGCGCGGGCGAGAGACCGGTGAGCACGAACTCTCCGAGGAACTCGTTCTCCGCGCAATTCCGGCTCTCGCCCTGGCGCACGGTGACTCGAACGGACTCCTGGTTGTCGTTGGCCGTGGCGAACGTGCGCGTCTCCGTGGCGGGAACGCGGCTGTTGCGATGGATGACGGGGACGAAGAGGCCGCCCGCGCTGTCGATGCCCAGATCGAACGGCGTGACGTCGAGGAGGACGGTCCGGCTCTGGTCGGCGTCCGCGAGGTTCGCGGCATGCACTGCTGCACCGACTGCGACGGCCTCCTCGGGGTGGACCGTGCGGGACGGCTCCTTCCCGAGCAGCGCGCTGACCGCCTCGCGGATGCGGGGCATACGCGTCTGGCCACCGACGAGGATCACCTCGTCGACCTCGGAGAGCTTGAGCCCGCCCTCCTGCACGGCGCGCCGGGCGATCTCCACACAGCGCACCACGAGATCCGCGGTGATCTCCTCCAGCTTCGTCCGCGTGAGCACAAGCTCGATGCTGTGCTGGGGCGTGACGTGGGGGATGACGATGTTGGTGCGGTCGGAGAACGAGAGCTCGCACTTCGCCCGCTCCGAAGCGTCCCGCACCCGCTGGACCGCGTTCTTGTCGTTCGTGAGGTCCACGCCCGAGCGGTCCTTGAACGTGGCGAGCAGGTGGTCGACGATGCGGGAGTCGAGGTCCTCGCCCCCGAGGTAGCTGTCGCCGAGCGTGGACAGGGTCTCGTAGATCCCCGACGAGAGCCGGAGCACGCTAACGTCGAACGTGCCACCGCCAAGATCGAAGATGAGGATGGTGCGCTCGACGTTCTTTCGGTGCCCGAAGGCGAGCGCCGCGGCGGTGGGCTCGTGCAGCAGGCGGTCGCACCGCAGCCCCGCCATCTCGGCGGCCTCGATCGTGGCCTTGCGCTGGGCGTGGTTGAAGTAGGCCGGGACGGTGATCACCGCCTCCTCCACGCGCTCTCCGAGGGTCTTCTCGGCGATTGTGCGCGCCACCTGCAGGACGACCGCAGCGACCTCCGTCGGCGACATCCACTGGTCGCCCACCATGAGCTCCACCCCACCGTCCGGTGCGGGCCGCACCTTGTAGTTCACGCGGCGGATGGCCTCCTGCACCTCGGGACTGTCGAAACGCCGCCCGATCAGGCGCTTGGTGGCGTACACCGTGCGCTCGGGTCGCGTGAGGATCAGGTTGTGCGCGGCCTGCCCGACGACGAACTTGCCCTCCCCCTTCGCGGAGATCACCGAGGGAAGCACCTTGTAGCCTCGCTCGTCTTCGATCACCCGGGGGCGCCCGCCCTCCATGACGGCCACGGACGTATTCGTCGTCCCGAGGTCGATACCGATGATCCGAGGCATTCATGGCTCCAGCAGGAGATCCTACCACTGCTACGCGGTCTGTGTGAAAAGCGGCACCTGTGGGTCCAGCGGAACCACCGGGTAGTCCCCCGAGAAACAGCCATCGCAACACTCGCCCGCGAGACGTCCGAGCGCACCGAGGACCGCGGCGCGCTCCGGGTGCGCCAGACTGTCAGCGTCGAGCCACGCGCGCATCCGTGCGATCTCGAACCGGTGTGCCAGCAGTTCCTCCTCCGGCCCGCAGCTCACTCCGTACAGGCAGGGAGTGGCCATCGGCATCGCTCCCAGGCGGACGTGCACCTCGGATGCCCCCGCCCCACGGAGCGCGCCGACCGCGCGACGGGTCCGCTCCCCCTGGGTGAGCACGTTCACCACGAGCGCGACCCGCAGGCCGTGCACCGCACCGCTGCACCGCACCTGCCCCGCGCCCGCCACCAGCGCGGGCAGGAGCCGGCAGTGACTCCCCGCTGCAAACCCGGCTGCGAGCGCCTCGCTGCCCGGCATCGGCACGACCGCATCACAGCGAGCCGGGAACTGCGCCGCGACGGCGAGACCCAGCCGTTCGCGCAGCGCGACGACCTCAGCGCCGAACAACGTGGCGTCTGCACTCCCGATGCCCGCCCACTCGGCGATGCATGGCCGAACCGGTTGCCGCCCGAACGGCTTCAACGATTCGATCCCCACCCCCTCCAGCACGACCACCTCGCCCGGGTCGATCTCCCGCTCGTACACCGCCCCGCTGGCGCGCAACGTGCCGGCGTCCGACGCCACGACCCGGCCCCCGCCCCTCCGCCCGATGCACAGGGGCCGGATCCCGCGTGGGTCCCGCGCAACGATCATCAACGTCGAGGTGAGCACGACGAGCGCGAACCCCCCTTCGATGCGCTGGAGCGCGTCCAACAGCCGGTTCATCAGGGTGCGCTGCTCGCTCTGCGCGGCGAGGTGCACGATCAGCTCGGCGATGTCGCCCCCCCTGAGCACCGCCCCCCGGGCCACCAGCGCGTTCCGGAGCACCCCACCGTTCGTCGCCCGTCCGTCCACGACAATCGCCAGAGGCCCCGTGCGATCGTGGTACACGATCGGCCCCTCCCCGCCCGCCCGCACCAGGGCGGTGTCTGCGACAGCGCGCAGGTCCGGCCCCGTCCGGCGCGGGTCGGCCGGGACGACCCCGACCTCGGCGCCCGAGCGCACTGCCAGCGAGGCGCCCTCGAGGCCGACGCCCGCGCGCTCCACCACGGATGGGAGCCCCTCTCCGAGTGTCCGCGCCGCATCGAGCACGCCGTGTACGCCAAGCAGCGCACACGCCGGCCGGAGCCCCCTCACCGCGTCGGGCTCGTCCCGGCGAGCCAGTCCGGAAAGCTGTGGCCCCAGGCTCGAGCGACGTCAGCGACATCGACGGTCCGGTGCCCGACCGCGAGCCGGCTCCCGCCTGTCTGCCCGATGACCTCGCTGTGCACGCCGGCCAGCAACTCCGACACCCGATCACGAGCGCCGGGCCGGTAGGCGATCAGTGCGCGTCCATGATCTTCACCGTACAGCGTCCCGGCGTCGGTCGCGAAGTCGAAGCGTCCGCCCACTCCGTCGAGCGTGCACTCCGCGAGCGCCACCAGGAGCCCGCCGTCCGAGAGATCGTGGGCCACCTCCACAACGCCACCCGCCACGAGCGCCCGCAGCGCCACATGCAGCGCGCGCTCGGCCGTGTACTCCACCGGGGGCGGGGCGCCGTGCCGGTCGAACCCCATGAGCCGCGCGTAGACCGAACCGGCGAGCCAACCCCGGCCGAGCTCCCCGATCAACGCCACCTCCAGGCCCTCGGAGAACCGCGCCCGGACGCCCGGCGTGGGCCCCTCGTACAGGCCGACCATCGCGAGTCCCGGGGTGGGGAGGATCCCGACGCCGTCCGTCTCGTTGTAGAGCGACACGTTTCCGGAGATCACCGGCACGTCCAGCGCCCGACAGGCCTCGGCCATGCCGTCGACCGACCGGGCGAACTGCCACATGATCTCGGGCTTCTGTGGGTTGCCGAAATTCATGCAGTCGGAGAGGCCGACAGGCGTGGCACCCACGCAGGCGAGGTTCCGGGCGCACTCCGCCACCTGGCCCGCCGTGCCCACGAAGGGGTCGAGGTACACGTGCCGGCCGTTGCTGTCACACACGAACCCGAGGTGCTTGGCCGTGCCCTTGATGCGCACGAGCGCGGCGTCTGCACCCGGTCGCACCACGGTGTCCGTGCCGACCTGGTGGTCGTACTGGCGCCAGATCCACTGCTTGTCGGAGATGTCGGGATCTGCGAGCACCACGAGCAACCTGCCGAAGGGATCCGGGTCGACCAGCTCTGGCAGCGCCGGCAGCGCGGGCGGCGCCTGCTGCGGACGATCGTACTTCGGCGCGGCGTCGGTGAGCACCGCGACGGGGATCGCAGCGACCTCCTCACCGTGCCAGGTGCACCGCCAGACCCCGTCGTCCGTGACCTCCCCGATCTCGGCGACCGACAGGTCCCACTTCCGGAAGACGTCGAGGACCTCCTGTTCGCGGCCGGGCTCGATGACGATCAGCATGCGCTCCTGGCTCTCGGAGAGCAGGAGTTCGTAGGGCACCATGCCTGTCTCGCGCATCGGCACCTGGTCGAGCCGGAGCAGGAGCCCACGTCCCCCGCGACCCGCCATCTCGACGGAGCTCGAGGTGAGCCCCGCGGCGCCCATGTCCTGGATGCCCACGATCGCGGTGCCCTCCATCAGTTCGAGGCACGCCTCGAGCAGCAGCTTTTCCTGGAACGGGTCCCCGACCTGCACGGTGGGCCGCTTCTCCTCGCTGCCCTCCCCGAACTCGGTGGAGGCCATCGTCGCGCCGTGGATCCCGTCGCGGCCCGTGCCCGCGCCCACGTAGAAGACCTTGTTGCCCGGCGCTCCGGTGGTGCCGAGGAAGATGCGGTCGGAGGGCACGATCCCGCAACAGAAGGCGTTGACGAGGCAATTGCCGTCGTAGGACCGGTCGAACCGGGTCTCCCCCGCCACCGTGGGGATCCCCATGCAGTTGCCATAGCCGGCGATGCCCGCCACGACGCCGCGCACGAGCCCACGGGTCTTCGGGTGCTCCAACCGCCCGAACCGCAAGCTGTCCATCAGCGCCATCGGTCGGGCGCCCATCGTGAACACGTCGCGGAGGATGCCACCGACCCCGGTGGCCGCGCCCTGGTAGGGCTCGATGTACGAGGGGTGGTTGTGCGACTCCATCTTGAAGCACGCGGCGTACCCATCGCCGAGATCGACCACGCCTGCGTTCTCTCCAGGCCCGATCAGGACTCGCGGACCGGTGGTCGGCAGGCGGCCCAGGTGGATCCGGCTGGACTTGTAGGAGCAGTGCTCGGACCACATCACGCTGAACACGCCGAGCTCGACGATGGTCGGCTCGCGGCCGAGCACGTCGAGCAGGCGCTGGTATTCCTCGGGCGAGAGGCCGTGTTGCTGCACCAGCTCGTCGGTGATCACGTCGTGGGTTCCGGGTGTCATGCGTTGGCTCCGATCGGCGGGTTTCCAACCGAAGCGGCGAGCGAGCGGAACACGCCGCTGCCGTCCACGCCGCCGAGTGAGGCCTCGACGTAGCGCTCGGGGTGCGGCATCAGGCCGACGACGTTGCCCCGGGTGTTGCTCACGCCGGCGATGTCGTGCAGGGAGCCGTTCGGGTTGCCGAGGTAGCGGAAGCACACCTGCCCCTCGCCCTCCACCCGTGCGACGGTCTCGGGATCCGCGAACCAGTTGCCCTCTGCGTGCGCGATCGGCAGTCGCAGCGTCTGTCCGACGAGATCGCGGGTGAACGGGGTCTCGCGACCCTCGACGCGCAGGTTCACGTCGCGGCACTGGAAGGTGAGCCCCTCGTTTCGCAACAGAACGCCCGGCACCAACCCGCACTCGGTGAGGATCTGGAAGCCGTTGCACACGCCGAGGACCGGTCCGCCTCGCCCCGCGAACGCGACGACATCCGCCATCACCGGGGAGAACCGGGCGATCGCCCCGCAGCGGAGGTAGTCGCCGTACGAGAAGCCACCGGGGAGGAGCACCGCGTCCACGCGCGGCAGCGTGGTCTCCTTGTGCCAGACGGCGACCGGGTCCATGCCGAACAACGCGACGGCGTGACGCAGGTCGGCGTCGCAATTCGACCCGGGGAAGGTGACGACCGCTACCCGTGCGCTCACAGCAATTCCACCCTGAAGGACTCGATCACCGTGTTGGCCAGCAGCTTCCGGCACATCTCCTCGATTCGCGCCTTCGGGTCCTTCGCGTCGTCGGCGAGCTCCATCTCGAAGAACTTGCCGATACGCACGCCGCGGACCTCCTCGTAGCCCATGCTCACGAGTCCGCCCTGCACGGCCTTCCCCGCTGGGTCGTGAACGCCGGGCTTGAGGGTGACGTAGACACGAGCACGCATCGGGGCCTCCAATCAGGCCGCGCCGGTAACGTGTTCTGGCCCCGGGAGCACCGGCCCGTGCCTCCATCCGTCACACTGCACAGGAAACCCGGTAGACTGCGTGGATGCTCCTCCTGCTCGCAGTCGGCACCGCCTTCCTCGCCTGTACCGGCTCAAAGACCCATCCTGCCGACAGCGACACCCCCACGGTCGACTCCCACGACTCGGTGGACTCGCACGATTCTCCCCACGACTCCGACTCGCTCCCGGCAGACGACAGCCGCCCCGACACACACAGCGACGACACGGGCCCCTCCACTCCGCCCCGGGTCGTGCTGTTCATCGGCGACGGCATGGGCCTGGAGCACGTTGCCGGGGGCGGGATGTACGCGACGGGCGCCGCTGGGACGCTGGGCCTCGAGTCGCTGCCCATGCACGGTACGCTCCGGACTGCCTCCCTCACGGGGATCACCGACTCGGCTGCCTCGGGCACGGTCATGTCCACGGGCTCGAAGACCTGGAACGGCCACCTCGGCCTCGACCGGGACCTCAACCCGGTGGAGAACGTGCTCGAGGTCGCGAGGGCCCGCGGCATGGGCACCGGCATCGTCACCACCGATCGGCTCGGGGGGGCGACCCCCGCCTCCTTCCTGGTGCACACCGAGGATCGGTACTCCTATGCGGAGATCTCCGCTGCGATCGCAGAAGCCCTGCCGGACGTCGCGCTGGCCGGTGGCGCCGTCGACTTCGACGGCCTGATCGACACGACCGCGGTCGACCTCGTCACCACGGGCGCCGAGCTGGACGCGTGGTCACCCGCCGGCAAGCCGCTCGTGGGCCTTTTCGCCCCGATGACCTTCCCGTTCGTCTACGATGGCTACGGCGAGGCCCCCACCCTCGCCGACATGACCACCCACGCGATCACCACGCTCATGGCCAACCCCAACGGGTTCTTCCTGATGGTCGAGGGCGCCCGCATCGACCATGCCTCCCACGCGGACGACACCACGCGGGTCTTCCCGGAGGCCGTCGCGTTCGACCAGGCGATCACCGCCGGCCTCGCCCTCCTCGGCCCGGACGCCACCGTGCTCGTCACGGCCGACCACGAGTGCGGCGGCCTGCACGTGATCTCGAGCAACGGGGCGGGCGTGACCCCGACGGCGGAGTGGCGCTACAACTGGCACACGAACGCGGATGTCGGGGTGTGGGGCCGCGGGCCGTACACCGAGGCGATCGATGGGCAGCGCCTGGACAACGCCTGGGTACACGCCGTGCTCGACGCCGCGGTCCGGCAGACGGACGTGGTCCCGCCAGCCGAGGTCCCGCTCGTCGACGGGTACCTCGAGGATCTGCCCGCCGTCTCCGTCAGCCAGGACTGGCCAAGCTCGTTCGATCCCCAGTTCAACCGGCTCGACGCGCTTCACGTGGGGAGCGACGCCGACGGCCTGCGCATCGGCGTGGACGGCGTGTTCGAGGACGACGCCAACACGATCATCGTCTACGTGGACATCGACTACGGTGACAGCACCGGGTGGCCCCACGATGGCGCGCTCTCGGACCTCGTGGGCGCGGGCGACATCGCGCTCTCCACCGTCCGCCTCACCTTCACCGACCCGACGTTCGGCGCAGAACGCGCGCTCGTCAGCGTGCAGGCAGAGGAGGCCTCCCGGTCGATGCCGGGCACCGACAGCGCCGGCCTGCGGGACCTCACCTCCGCCTCAGACCTGGGCTGGGTGGAGTCGGTGATCAACTTCGACAGCGGCAACGTCTCGCTCTTCGATGCCCCGGCCGCGGACGCCGGTGTGGCAGACGAAGGGTTCGAGGCCCAGATCCCGTGGACATCGCTCTACGGGACGGACCGCCCGATGGTCGAACGGCAGCTGGCGGTGGTGGCTGTCCTCACGAACGACTCCGGGGCGTACATCTCGAACCAGGCCCTGCCGCCGTTCTCCAGCGCGACCGAGTTCGGGGCGGCGCCGGGAACCCTGCCCGGCGAGGTGGCGTTCACGGTGGACGGCGACGGCGCGTTAGTCGGGAGCCCTCGCCTGGTGCCCTGAATGTCGAAGCGCTCGTCCCGTCCGGTCCTGGAGCCGACGGGCTCGGAGCTGCGCGAGATGCTCGATGTCGTGGGCGTTCGCCTCGGCACGTTCCTGGACACGCTGGACACGATGCCGGCCACCCAGACAGACGGCGGTGCCCGACTCGCCCGGTCGCTCGCCGAGCCGCTGCCGGAGACGGGCACGACGCTGCGGAACCTCCTGCGGGTGGTCTTCGAACGGGTCATGCCCACGGCGTTGCACACGTCCGGACCGGGCTACCTCGCCTACATTCCAGGCGGCGGGCTCCCGCACTCGGCGATCGCGGACCTGATCGCCGGGATCACCAACCGCTACGTCGGGCTCTGGATGGCAGCCCCGGGCCTCGTGCAGGTCGAGACGAACGTGCTCAAGTGGTTCTGCGGGATGGTGGGGTGGGGAGACGACGCTGGCGGCGTGCTCACGAGCGGCGGATCGATGGCGAACCTCATCGCCCTGGTGACAGCGCGCCGGGAGCGGCTGCCCGTCGACTTCCTCAAGGGCACGATCTACACCTCCGCGCACGCGCACCACTCGGTGCGCAAGGCCGCGCTCATCGCCGGATTCCCCCTCGAGAACGTCCGGGAGATCGGGCTCGACCCCAGCTTCCGGATGCGCGTCGACGCGCTGGCTGCAGCCATCGCCCGGGACCGCGCCGCCGGCCTCACGCCCTTCTGCGTCGTCGCCAGTGCGGGCACCACAGCGGTCGGGGCCGTCGATCCCCTGCCCGCGATCGCCGACCTCTGCGCGGCCGAGCGGCTCTGGCTGCATGTCGACGCGGCCTACGGCGGCTTCTTCCTGCTCACCGAGCGCGGTCGGGAGGCGCTCGCGGGCATCCACCGCGCAGATTCGGTCACCCTCGATCCGCACAAGGGCCTGTTCCTGCCCTACGGCACCGGCTGCATCGTGGTCCGCGACCGCGAGACCCTGCGCCGCGCACACTCCGTCTCCGCTGACTATCTGCCACCGCCACAGACGGAAGAGGACCGATGGGATTTCGCGGAGATGAGCCCGGAGCTCTCGCGGGATGCACGGGGTCTCCGGGTGTGGCTCCCGCTCAAGCTCGTCGGCGCTGCGGCCTTCCGGCAGCAGTTGGACGAGAAGCTCGACCTCGCGCGGTCTGCCGCAGAGGCGGTGCGCGCGCACCCCGGCCTGGAGGTGGTGGCAGAGCCCGCGCTCTCGCTCTTCGCGTTCCGGGTGCGGGACGCCGATCCTGCGCAGGCCGACGCACGTACGCGGAAGCTCCTCGCTGCGATGAACCAGCGTAAACGTGTGTTCTTGACGGGCGTGCCCCTACCCGGCGGCTTCGTCATCCGCGTGTGCGTGCTGTCGTTCCGCACCCACGCGGCGCAGATGCAGAGCTTCGCGGAGGATCTCGCGGCCTCGCTCTGACCGGCCCCCTTGCGCGGCGCGCCTCCTCGGCCGTCCCCGGTTACCCGCCCGCCACCATGATCCCCGTCCTGCTCCACGACATCCTCGCAGCCGTAGCAGCCAAGGCCGATCCCGAGGGCACGACGCCCCTCGAGCCCGTCGCGCCCACCGGCAACCCCGCGCACGGCGACTACCAGTGGAACTTCGCCTTCCGCCTCGCAAAGGTCCGCAGGCAGAACCCCCGCGCGGTGGCCGAGAGCCTCGTGGCGCAGATCCACCACCCGCTCATCCAGAAGGTGGAGGTGATGGGCCCCGGGTTCATCAACCTCTACTTTGACGACGCAGAGCTGGCGCGGGTCCTCGCCCTGCAGGCCGCCACGCCGGCGATCGGGCTGCCCCAGATCGGCGCCGGCCAGACCGTGATCATCGACTACAGCTCCCCCAACGTCGCAAAACGCATGCACATCGGCCACATGCGCTCGACGCACATCGGGAACGCGCTCTACAGGCTTCACAAGGCCGCCGGCTACCTCACGATCGGGGACAACCACATCGGGGACTGGGGCACGCAGTTCGGCAAGCTGATCTACGCGTGGAACCACTGGCGGGACGACGGCGCCTACGCCGCCGATCCCATCGGGGAGCTGGAGCGGCTCTACGTGAAGTTCGGGGAGCAGGGCAAGCTCCCCGAGAACGCGGAGCTTATCGTGGCAGCCCGCGCGGAGACCTTCAAGCTGCAGAAGGGCGACCCCACGAACGTCGGGCTCTGGCAGCAGTTCATGGACGTCTCGATGGCCGAGTTCAAGTCGGTGTACGCCCGCATGGGCGTGGAGTTCGACGTGACCCTGGGCGAGAGCGCCTACAAGGACATGACCGACGGCATCGTCGAGCGGCTCAAGCGCGACGGGATCGCCGAGCCCTCCGAGGGCGCCTGGATCGTGCGGTTCGAGGACCCGTCGCTCAAGAACAGCCCGGTGATCGTGCAGAAACGGGACGGTGCCTCCAACTACACGACGACGGACATCGCGGCGATGCAGTACCGCATGGAGCGGTGGAACCCCGACCGCATCATCATCGTCACCGACATGCGCCAACAGCTGGTGTTCAACCAGCTCTTTGCAATCTCGAGGCGCATGGGGGTGGCGGCGGAGCTCGTGCACGCGTGGTTCGGCATGCTCGTGCTGCCGGAAGGCGCGATGTCCACCCGCGCCGGGAACATCATCCGCCTCGTGGACCTCTTCGACGAAGCCGTGGCGCGAGCCCGCGCCATCGTCGACACGCGCGCGCCGCACCTCTCCGACGACGAGCGCGCGAACATCGCCGACGCCGTCGGCATGGGCGCCGTCCGCTACGCCGACCTCTCGCAGCACCCGCAGACCGACGTGACCTTCAGCTGGGACAAGATGCTGTCCTTCGAGGGCAACACCGCGCCCTACCTGCTCTACAGCCACGCGCGCTGTGTGACGCTGCTCGCCAGGGCCGAGGAGACGCCCGACCCCGGCGCCATCCGGCTCGAACACCCGCTGGAGCGTGAGCTGGCGCTCGCGGTCCTGCGCACGCCCGAGGCCGCGCTCACGGCGTTGAAGACGTCACGGCCGAACCTGCTGGCCGATCACCTCTACGACCTCTCGAACCGGGTGAACCGCGTGTACCACGACCTGCCGGTGCTCACGGGCGGCGAGTTCCGGGCGAGCCGTCTGGCTCAGCTCGACGTGGCCCGTCAGGCGCTGCGCACCGGCCTCGAATGGCTCGGGCTGCGGGTCATCGACCGGATGTAGGCGCGGTCAGATCTCGGCGCAGTACACCCGGACGTTCGCCTGGCTGCACTGCTGGGCGTATGCGTCCAGCATCCCGTCGGTGGTGGCCGCCGCCGCGCCGACCTCGCCCGACCCGCCCTCGGTGCCGTCGGTCCAGTCCGAGCAGTCCGAGGTGCTGATCCAGCCCGACGTCAGGCCGGTCCAGACCTCCGAGGAGCTCGCGGCCACGCCCGCCGAGAGCGGGAATGTGAGGAGCCCGGAGGCGTCGGTGCTCCCGATCTCGGTCCCGTCGATCCGGACGTAGGTGGTGGACGCGACGAGCGGCCAGTCCACGTGCTCGGCGGCCCCGCCCGAGCAGTTCGACGTCGTGCAGGCGACGCGCGACGACCCGTCAGAGAGGACGGCCTTGAACATGCTCCCGTTGTGGGGGTTGTTCACGTCTGCGTTGCAGAAGGCGTCGGCACCGGCGACGCCGCCGAGGTTCGCGGTCGGTGCGTACTCCGTCGTGAACAGGATCCGGCCGACCTTGGGGGACGTGTCGACGCCACCCGTGTCCGTATCGGTGTCCGTGTCCGTGTCCGTGTCCGTGTCCGTGTCCGTGTCCGTGTCCGTATCGGTGTCGGTGTCGGTGTCGGTGTCGGTGTCGGTGTCCGTGTCCGTGTCCGTGTCGGTGTCGGTGTCCGCGTCCGTGTCGGTGTCGGTGTCGGTGTCGGTGTCCGCGTCCGTGTCGGCGGTGTCCGTCTGGCCGCCCGTCTCCGTTGCGGTGTCCACCGGGGCGGAGGTCGGAGCAGGGCCAATGCGCAACATGTCCGCATCCAGGTCGTCCGTCAGCGTGTGCCACCTGTAGGCTCCCATCAGGGAGTCCAGGTGGGTGCCATGAAAGACGACCACGGAGAGCCCGAACGAGTCACCGGCACCATTGGAGAGCCAGGCTCCCTGGCAGGTGCCGATGTTGATCTGGGTGCCATCGCTCGGTTCGGAGCAGGAATAGGAGAGCACGTCATCGGGACGGGACACGACCCACACCCGCCCGAAGGGCCCGAAGTCGGCGCCGTGCTCGGGAATCCCGAGCTCGATGCGACCCTCGTCCCCAAAGCTGCCGAGCCACATGCCGGGACCGTCCTTGGCGCACCCGCTGCTACCCAGGACAATTCCCAGCAGCAGGGCTACGCGCCCCGACCGACCTCGGGGAGCGCGCCGGCGCCGCGCCAGCATGCACGCCGCACCCGCCACCAGGCCCAGGCCCCCCACGGGAGCCCCACCGCTCGTCGAGCAGCCCGCGACGGCCACCTGTCGAGCCACGAACTCCCCATCGGCGTCCCCCCAGGTGCACGTGCCTTCCAGCTTCCAATACTCACAGTACTCGTGGCTGAACAACCTGTCGTTGGCGTGGCACCCGTACTCGGCCGCCTTGGATTGCCCGCCCAACTGGAAGGAGGTGAGGTCCACCGAGAACGGTTGTAGCCCCCATTCCGTCACCATCGCGTCGGGCATCGGGGCCTCCTCCATCCAGATCGTCTGGGCACCACCGGTCCAGACGGAGCTCGTGGCAGGGCTGGTGAACCCCACGTGCATGACGTAGAAGTCCGAGAGGCCCGTGCTGTCCAGCGGGATCTCGACGTCTGCCACCCGGACCGTCTGCTCGCCACGGTCACGCAGATCGCCCGCATCTGGAAAGGTCATCGTGAGGCCGTAGGGGGCCACCGAGCAACTGGCCCGCCAGTCCCCCATCGGGGGAAGGCCCTGGACCTCATGGGAACCGCAGCCGAGGAGGCCCACCGCAGCCGCGAGGAGCGTGCTGGTCGCCGCGCCTCGCGGGAGGCTGGCCTGGGAGATGCGGGAACGGGCCGGTCGGTCGAGGAGCATATGTCAAAATACGTACCCGGTTCACGACTGACAGCCACCCAGGAGTGTGCAAAAAAAATGAATCGCAGCGACGCCAATGCCGTGCCTGTCGATGCGGGAGCGCCGTTGCCCCGCCGATCCGCGACGTTTCGACCCGCACGCTCGGCAATTCGAGTTACACCCTTGACACACCTGAACTCGGACGCCGGACCACACATGCTCACTCTAGCGCTCCTCCTGGCCTGTGCACCCCGATGCGGAGATGGAACCCACCTCGACCGCGGCGTGTGCGTCGTCGACAGCCCGCCCGATACCGGGGACACCGACACGGACACAGATACGGACACCGACACCGACACCGACACCGACACCGATACCGACACCGACACCGACACCGACACCGACACCGACACCGACACCGATACCGAGACCGACACCGACACCGACACCGACACCGACACCGACACCGATACGGACACCGACACCGCCACCGACACCGACACCGATACCGATACGGACACCGATACCGATACGGACACCGACACCGACACGGACACGGACACCGATACGGACACCGACACGGACACGGACACGGACACCGATACGGACACGGACACCGATACGGACACGGACACCGATACGGACACCGATACGGATACGGACACGGACGTCGACTACACGGTCTGCGCGGACGGAATTGCCCCCTACGACAACATCCAGGACGCCGTGGACGCCGCCGCGGACGGCGACACCATCACGGTGTGCGCCGGCCTCTACGACTACGTGGTCATCAGCCGAGCGACCCTGGCGATCGCGGGTGACGATGCCGCCACGACCACCATCTCAGGCGGAGCCCGCGACCCGGCGCTCAACCTGGACGACAGCGACGTCGAGATCAGCGGCGTCACCCTGACCGGCTCGGGCGCGACAGCCGGGGACTACGCGGTGATGCTGATGACGATCGGGACGCTGTACGCGCACGACATCCGCATCGCAGACGTCGCCGCGACCGGCAGCGCCATCGGCCTGGAGCTCTCGGGAGCGGACACCATCTGGGAGAACGTGGTCGTCGAGGACAACTCCACCGCGACCCAGTGCCTGTTCGAGGCGGATGCCGGCGGGTCCTTCACCATGACCCACTCCACGTTCCGGAACAACACCGGGCTCGCGATGAACCTTGCGGGGGTGGACTTCGAGCTCTCCAATTCCCTGTTCTACACCAACACCGGCGGGCGGAGCAGCATCACCGTGATGCTGAGCCCCGACGCGAGCAACACCGGATGGGCCTACAACAACGTGTGGTACGACAACAGCGTGCACTCGGTCGTCGAGCTCACGGGCGACGTGAATTTCGACAACAACATCGTGTACGACAACAGCGGCAACGGGATCAGCGGGTCATCCACGGACGTCGACTACAACGACTCGTACTCAAACGGCGGCGCAGACTACTCCACCTGGACCACCGGCACGGGCAACATCACGGACGACCCGGCCTTCACCGACGCCGCCGGGGCCGACTTCACCCTCGACCCCAGCTTCTCGCTCTGCGTGGACGCCGGCAACCCGCTCTCCGGGTACGACGACGTGGATGGCACGCGGAACGACATGGGCATCTTCGGCGGGCCCGGCGGCGGCTGGACTCCGTGACGACACCTGCTCTCTCCTACGGATTTTCGAACCCACCCCTCCTGGAGCGCCCATGTTGACCCTCGCCTTCTTTCTCGGTTGTGCACCCAGGTGCGGTGAAGGTACCCACGTCAAGGACGGCACCTGTGTCGCCAACCGTGCGGACGGCGATGCCGACACGGATTCGGACACCGACACCGACACCGACACCGATACCGACGCGGACACCGACACCGACACCGACGCTGACGCGGACACCGACACGGATGCAGACACCGACACCGACGCAGACACCGATACCGATGCAGACACCGATGCCGACCCTGCCTACACGGTCTGCGCGGACGGAATCGCTCCGTACGACAACATCCAGGACGCCGTGGACGACGCCGCGGATGGCGACACCATCACGCTGTGCGCCGGCCTCTACGACTACGTCGTCATCAGCCGAGCGACCCTGGCGATCGCTGGGGAGGATGCGGCCACGACCACGATCTCGGGCGGAGCCCGCAACCCTGCGCTCAGCCTCGACGACAGCGAGGTCGAGATCAGCGGCGTCACCCTCACCGGCACCGGCACGACGTCAGGCGACTACGCGGTGATGCAGATGACCGTGGGGACGCTGTACGCGCACGATCTACGGGTCGCAGACGTCGCCGCTGCCGGGAACGCTGTCGGGCTGGAGATCTCCGGGGGGGACAGCACCTGGGAGAACGTGGTCTTCGAGGACAACGTCACCGCCACGCAGTGCCTGCTCGAGGCCGACAGCGGCGGCTCGTTCACGATGACCCACTCCACCTTCCGGCGCAACTCCGGCCTCGCGATGAACCTGGCCGGCGTGGATTTCGAGCTTGGCAACACACTGTTCTATGCGAACACCGGCGGGAGGAGCAACCTCAACGTGATGCTCAGCCCCGACGCCAGCAACACCGGGTGGGCCTACAACAACGTCTGGTTCAACAACACGGTGAACACGGTCGTCGAGGTCAGTGGCGACGTGAATTTCGACAACAACATCGTGTACGACAACAGTGGAAACGGGATCAGTGGGTCCTCCACGGATGCCGACTACAACGACGCCTTCCACAACGCCGCGGCAAACTACTCGAGCGGGGTGACTGGCACCGGCAACATCAGTGAAGACCCAAGCTTCACCGACGCCCCTGGCTCCGACTTCACCCTCGACCCAAGCTTCTCGCTCTGCATCGACGCCGGCAACCCGCTCAGGGGCTACAACGACGTGGACGGCACGCGGAACGACATGGGCATCTTCGGCGGGCCCGGCGGCGGCTGGACGCCGTAGGCCGAGCCGTCAGGAATTCGTCGATCGCCAGCCAGCCGCGCCCTGGTGGAAATGCCCCTGCGCGTGGGTGATCCCGCGCCGGTCATCGGTGCACGTCCGTCCCCCACCGGGCCTGCACCACCGGAAGAGCCGGGCCACGGCGGCCCCCTCGACCCCGGGGCCTGCCGGTGCGGATCTGGCATGCCCCGTGCGACGACGTCGGGGATGGCCCTCCGCACGGACGCACTGCCGCCCCCCCGTAACGGGAGCCGGGCGTTCAAGGGTCACCCCCCGCCTGTGTGGCGTTGAGCATGCTTCGTTTCCATGACCTCTCCGAGAGCGCCCGAACGGTGATCACCACGCTGGTCTGCGAGGGCGTGCCGCTGATCGGGCTCACGATCACGACCACGCTCCTCATCCACAGGCAGATGGTCGAAGACGCCGAGCACCGCCTTGGCGTGGAGGTGGACGGGATCAGCGAACGGATCGCCGCCGTGAACTTCGCGAACATACGGGCGGTCCACGCCCTGCAGGCCCAACCGCGGACTCTCGAGTATTGCTCGGACAGCGAAGCCGGGCGCACGGAGGAGCAGGCGGACCTGAGGGCCACGATGCAGACGCTGGCCGACACCGCGGAGAGCATCGGGGACGTAGCGGTGCTCGGCCCTCGGGGGATTGTGCGCGCGAGCACGATCCCGGCCGTCGAGGGGGTGGATCTCTCCTTCCTCGGCTACATCGCGGATGCGATGACCGGGAAGGAGACCATCTCGGAGGTCTTCCGCGCCCGGCCCGTCGCAGGTGGCGCCCTCATGGTGAGCTACGCGGCGCCGCTGAAGGACGAGCGCGGGGGGGTGCTGTGCCTCGTCGTGGTCACCGCGCGGGCCGACGCGCTGGAGCAGATCCTCGCAGGAAAGCAGGTGTTCGCCCGCCCTGACCGCGTCGTCGATCTGGATCTGGCGGACTCCCACGGCGTGCTGCTGAGCCACTCGGCCCCCTCGGACGGGCTCGGCCGCCCTGCCGGCCCGATCCCCGCAGCCGAGCTGGCCGCGATGGTCGGCGAGCGTCGGTTTCTCGACGAGACGGAGGCGCTGCTGACCGCCCCCATCGCCGACGATCTGCTGTTCAAGCTCGCCCGTGCCCCCGAGATCCCTCCCGACGCCGCTGCTTTCTGGGGAAATTCCGCGTCGACGGGCGAGCCGGTGTTGTCGCTGGCACGGCGGATCAGCAATGCGCCCTGGACGTTGGTGGCCCGGATTCCTGAGAGCGAGGTGCTCGGGTCGGCGCGCACCCTGATGCTCCGCGAGATCGGGGCCGGCGTGGTGGCGATCAGCCTTGCCATCGGGATCGGGCTGGTGCTCGTCCGCGTGCACGAGCGCGGTTTTGTCGGAATCCTCGCCGCCGCCGACGCCCTGGCCGCCGGCCAACTCAGCGTGCGAATCCCTGACTCCGGAAAAGGCGTCACCGGCAGGCTCGTCGCGCGGTTCAACGCCATGGCGCAGGCCCTGGAGCACAAGGTCCGCCACGTCGAGGCACAGGAGGCGGAGCGCGCCTCTGCGCTGGCCGCGGCGAACCTCGAGCTCAAGACCCACCAGGACACGGTGCGCTCGCTCGGGGACGAACTGGCCGAAAAGACGACCGAGACTGCAGAGATGGCCCGGGTGACGAGCGATCTGAAGCGCTGCACCGAGTCGATGTCCCGTGCGAGCGATCTGAAATCGAAGTTCGCGCAGAGCATGTCGCAGAACCTGAAAGCGCCGCTGAACGCGATCATCGCCTGCTCCGACCTGCTGCTCGCGCCAGAGCGTGGGCCACTGACCGAAGAGCAGCGCGAGTTCATCGATGCGATCGGCAAGGCGGGCCGAAAGGACCTGACGCTCCTCACCAACATCGTCGACCTGTGCGAGTTGGAGGCGGGCCATGTCAAGCTCTGCCCGGAGCGGCTCGAGGTGGCGCGCCTGCTGGCAACGGCACGCGACGCCGTCGCCCCGCTCGCGAGCCACAAGCAGATCACGATCACGATCACCGACACCACGAGCCGTCCCGCGAACGCCGATGCCCAGCGGATGCATCATTCCAAATCGCGCTGAAGTTGATCGGTCCACCTAGACAAAGCCGATCCTGGGTGGTAGGAGGGGAAATGGCTACGATCCTGAAGGTTCTTCCTCATCTTACCGACGAGCAGCTGCGAGCGCGGGCGAAGGCAGCCGCC
>CAIQVJ010000085.1 GCA_903875225.1 uncultured Pseudomonadota bacterium | reverse complement strand
GCTTCGGTCAGCCGGTGCGGCGGGACGGCTTGACCATTCTTGCTTCTGCCCATGACGACGACTCCGAACCTTGCGGTTCAGGAATCGCATGTTTCTATTGACGTGTCAAGGTTCGCTGGGGAACGCAGCGATCCTGTTTAGGTGGGTCAGCTCCCAGACATGCTCCTGACCTCCCTGAGCACCGCAGCAAGCGCTTCGTCGGCGTGTGGCGGGGCGATCACCGTCAGGCGCCCGAGTGAGACGCCCGCCTGCGCCCAGGACCGTGCCGTCTCCTGATCCGACACCAGATAGCGGTGAAACCGCCGCTCCCAGGAGGGCAGCCGGCGCGGCGTACCGGTGGCGAACAGCAGCACCGCGTGCGCGCCACCGAGCGTGGTCGCAATCGCCGCGTGCTTGAGCTCCGCGTCGTTCCCGCTCACCAGGATGATCTTCGCGTGGGCTCGGCGCAGCCTGAGCGCATCTCGAGCGAGAGCGCTCCAGGATGACCCGCAGCTGGCTACGATCGGCAGGTGGGTCAAGAGCACCGGGGCCCCCAGCCACGCCACCCCGCGAAGCTCCGGTCTCACTCCCCGAGAGGGAAAAACGGGTAGGTAAAGGCCCGCTTTGCCGCCGCGCAGGTGTAGACCTGCACGCTGTCCAGGCTCACCGTGGGGCACCCACACGCGCTCACCGTCGTTGTTGCCGTCCCCGTGTCCCCGCCCGTGTCCGCGGTGCCGCCGTCCACGGCGGAATCGGGGTGGAACTCCAGGTCCTCCACGTTCTTGCCCGAGAGCTGCGAGGTCCCCGTTCCTGCCGCCGCAAAGTCGCACTCGTTCGCGATCGCAACAGCCGTGCGGAGCGTGTCCACCTTCACGAGACCGACGTCCTGGATCCCCACCGTGCCCGAGTACTCGTCGGCGTAGAGGATCTGGCTGTCTTCGTCGCTGGTGTAGCTGCCTGCGGTGTCCACCCAGTACACCTTCGCCGGGGCGTCGAGCTGCACGATGGTCAGGGCGCTGGTGATGAACACGCTGGCAGACCCGCGGGCGGCCTCCACGTCGATCGTCCCGCTCGCCTTCCAGCCTCCGGCGAGCCCCGAGACCCCGAAGTTGTCGACGGAGATCGAGGTGGAATACCCGCTGACACTCGATGTCGCCTCACCCTCCCAGGAGACGTACGCCGAGTCCGAGCAGTCTCCCGTGTAGGTGACGGACGCACTGGTCCCGGAGTAGGCGGGGCAGGTGCGGAAGTCCTCCACCTGCAGCTGCTGGAGCGTCGCGTAGATCAGGTAGGGCAGGTCCGGCGATGCCACGGACATCGCCTCTGGCGCGTTCGTCTCCGTCAGGACTGCGGGGGTGTTGGGGACCTCCGGTGGCAGTCCGAGGCAGCCCACCAGCAGCACCAGCATCACTGCACCTTCGTCGTTTCGATCTTCCCGCTTTTCTCGCTCGAGTCCTGCTTCACCACGTTTTCGCGGATCAGGATCGCCTCAGTGCCGGAGAGCGGGTACACGCTCTGTGCGACCGAGGGCCTGTCGAGGTTGGCCTGGGTCTGCATCGACTCTGTGTACGCGCGGCTGAAGTCGTACTGCAGGTGCAACGGCTGGGCGCAGCCGGCCAGGGGGCCGACGACCAGGAGCAGGATGGGGGAGGGGACCTTCATTGGGACTCCGTGTGCAGGAGGCGCGCGAGGGCTGCGCGAGCCAGAGGGTGGTTCTCGGAGGCCGAGATCGCGGCCTGATAGTTGGTGAGGGCGCTCGCGGTGTCTCCGCGCATCTCACAGGCCACGCCCATGTTGTAGCGCGCGTCGGCCTCGGAACCTGCCGCACGGAACGCGGCGAGGGCGTCGGTGTCGTGCTCGAGACGGGCCAGCGCGAAGCCCAGGTTGTTGCGGGTGCGAACGCTCGACGGATCCTGGACGATCGCCTGCTCGTAGAGCGTGACCGCGCGCTGGTTCTGACCAGTCGCCATCTCGAGGTAGCCGAGGTTGTTGAGCACCTGGGCGTCGTCAGGGGTCAGGCGGCGGGCGTGCTCCAGGGCATCGATCGCGCCGGCCGTGTCCTTCTGGTCGGCGAGCACGACCCCGAGCGCGCTCCATCCTGCGGCGTTGCGCGGCTGGTGCTTGGTGAGCGAACGCAACATGTCCGCCGCCTGACTGCTCATGCCCTGTGCGTGCATGGCCTGCGCCTGGAGGAGGTCGAGGCGGGGGTCCTTCATGCCGTCGGCACGGAGCTGGGCCGCCACCTTGAGCGCATCCTCGTTCATCCCGCCCTTCACGAGGCCCTGCAGCACGTCCAACTGCGCCTGGGCGCGCGCCTCCGGCTGCGAAAGGTCCGGCGAGAGGCTCTCGGCCTCCCGGGCAGATGCGAGGGGCGCTGCGAGGAGAGAACACAGAAGCAGGAGAAAGGTGCGCCTCATCCGGCCCCCGCCATGCTCGGGAGCAGGATGTTCTTCACGTTGACGATGGCTGGGCCGATGAGCACGATGATCAAACAGGGAAGGATGAAGCAGATCATCACGACCGTGAGCTTGGGAGAGACCTGCGCCGCCTTCTCCTCCGCCCGCTGCATGCGCTTCACGCGCACGACCTCGGAGTGGATGCGGAGCGACCGGGCCACCGAGGTGCCGAACCGTTCGGCCTGGATGAGCACGTTGCAGAGCGAGATGATCTCGTCCACGCCTGTGCGATCTCCCAGCCGACGCAGCGCCTCCACGCGTTGCATACCCGCGTTCACCTCATGGGTGACCAGCTGCAGCTCCCGAGCGAGATCCGGTGTGGACCCCTCGATCTCTTCCGCCACGCGGCGGAATGCGGCGTCCACTCCCAGCCCGGCCTCCACGCAACTCACGAGCAGGTCCATGGCGTCGGGGAACGCATGGAGCAGCGCTTCCTGGCGTTTCTGCAGCGCGTTGGTGACCATGACCGCAGGCAGGTAGTAGCCGATGGCCGTTCCGAACAGCGCGCCGCCGGTCATCCACAGGAGGCTGGACTTCGGGACGATGACGAACAGCACCAGCGCGCCGACGACCGCGCCGATGGTCCGGGAAGCGCTGTACATCTCCACGGCGTTCCTGTCGCGGTATCCGGCCTGCATCAGCCGCTTGCGCAGCGCTGTGATCTGGACCTCGTCCCCGCCGGATAGCCGCGCGGCCTTCTGGGTCAGGCCCGAGAGCCGCGGCTTCGCGACGCGTGCGTCGTCCTCGTTCGCACCGGTCATCTCGCTGAGGCGGTCGGCTGCGCTGCGATCGGCGCCGAAGAACATGGAGTAGCCGCCATACGCGATGCCACCGACGGCTGCTGCCGCAAGCAGCCCGGCCACGAGGATCATCGGGTCCATCAGACCTCCACCTTCGAGACTTCTCGCATCACGAACACGCCGAAGCCGAACGAGGTCATCGCATACAGCAGGAGCCCGATGCCGAGCGGGTCGGACACCAGGGGCTTGAGGTAGTCCGGGCTCACGTACGCGATGCCCGTGGTCACGAAGAACGGCAACCCGCACAGGATCAACGCCGTCAGTCTGGCCTCCGACGTGAGCGCCGCCACCTTGCCCTGGAACGTGAACCGCGCACGAACGGTGCTGGAGATGCTGGTCAGGATCTCGACCAGGTTGCCGCCCGTGTCGCGTTGCAGCAGCACCGCGGAGACGAAGATCTGGAAGTCGAAGTTCGCAGGGTTGCGACGGTTGAGGTTCTGCAGGCACTCCCGAAAGTCCCGTCCGAGGTTGTTCTCCTCGTACACCCGACCGAACTCCTGCGCGAGCGGTAGCGGGGCCTCTTCGGCCACCAGCCGGAAGGCCTCCCCGATGCCGTGGCCGGCCTGCAGCGACCGGGAGACGAGATCGAGGCCGTCCGGCAGTTGCTCGGTGAGCTTGCGGGCGCGTTCGGTGCCAGCCGAGGAGAGCAGGAACACCGGAATCGCCCCGGCTGCGGCGAACAGCAGCCCGAACGGCGACCGGGTCAGGATCAGCCCGACCACCGTGCCGATCCCGGCAGCGAGCCCGATCCGGCCCATCAGCGTGCTCATCGGGTAGGGCGAACCCGCCTGCCGGAGCATCACGTCGAGGGTGGCGGTGATGCCGCCGCTCTCCGCGGCGCGCTGGAGGCGGAAGAGCGGGCTCTGGGCCTTGTCGGCCAGCGTGCCGAGTCGTCGCGAGAGCTCACGGCTCTCCTTGTCCTTCTGATCCTGGGTCGTCCAGTAGAGGAACTGCGCGAACAGCAGGAACGCGACGAAGATCACCACCACGACGGCGACGATGAGCCCATTGTTCTGGCCTGGCGGATTCATACGTCCATCTCGAAACGGAAGAGTTCAGGCGGCAGGTCGATGCCGAAACGCGCGAGCCGGGCGGCGAAGCGTGGCCGGGTGCCCGTGGCACGGTAGGTGCCACGCACGCGTCCGTCCTCGTCGATGGTCCGCTGCTCGAACGTGAAGATGTCCTGCGTCGTGATGATCGAGCCTTCCATGCCGACGATCTCGGTCACACCCATCAGGCGTCGGGTTCCGTCGGGCAGGCGGTCGAGCTGGATGATCACGTCGAGCGCCCGCGCGATCATCTCGCGGATGTTCTTGTCGGCGAGGTTCGGCAGCCCCATGCCCACCATCGTCTCGAAGCGCGCGACGGCGTCGCGGGTGGTGTTGGCGTGCACCGTTGCCAGTGAGCCTTCGTGCCCGGTGTTCATCGCCTGAAGCATGTCGATGGCTTCCGCACCACGGATCTCACCGAGGATGATGCGGTCCGGACGCATGCGCAGGCAGTTCTTGACGAGCTCACGCTGGGTGACCTCGCCGCGGCCCTCCACGTTGGGCGGGCGCGTCTCCAGCCGCACGCAGTGGGCCTGCTGCATCTGGAGCTCGGCGGAGTCCTCGATGGTGATGATGCGCTCGCCTTCGGGGATGAACCCCGAGAGCACGTTCAGCATCGTCGTCTTTCCGGAGCCCGTGCCGCCCGAGATGATGATGTTCAGCTTCGCGCGTACACACCCGCGCAGCACGTCCATCACCGGGCGAGGGCACGCACCGAACGCCACGAGATCGTCGGCAGTGATCTGCTTGGTGCCGAACCGCCGGATCGAGACCATCGGCCCATCGAGCGCGAGCGGCGGGATGATCGCGTTGAACCGCGAGCCATCGGCCAGGCGCGCGTCCACCATCGGGCTCGACTCGTCCACCCGGCGCCCGACGGCCGAGACGATGCGCTCGATCACCTGCATCAGGTGCCGGTTGTCGTTGAATCGCACGTCGATGCGCTGCAGGAGGCCGCGCTTTTCGACAAAGACGTTGTTGTACCCGTTGATCAGGATGTCGGAGATGTCCGGGTCCTTGAGCAGGGGCTCCAGGGGCCCGAGGCCGAGGATGTCGTCCAGGATCTCCTCGACGAGCCGCTCGCGCTCCACCCGGTTGAGGGGCAGGGCACGGGCCTCCACCTCGGAGGTGAGCGTGTCCCGGAGGCGTTGGGAGAGCTCCTCGCGCGGGGTGGACGTGACCTGCTCGAAGTCGAGGGTCTCGAGCAGCTCCGAGTGCAGCGTGCGCTTGATGCGCTCGTACTCGGCGTTGTCGGTGCTCGTGCCGCCGGTCTTGAAGCGCTGCTGCGCGCCGCGGACGCGATCGATGAGTCGTGAGGACATGCGGCTCCTTAGCTACCCAACTTGAAGATGGACGCAAAAAGTCCGACGCTCTGCTTCTTCTCCGCCACGACCTCGCCGGCGGTCACGAGGCCAGTGAACGCCTCCAGATCGCGGGCGATCTGTGAGCGTTTGTCGAGCTCGCGCACGAGCCTGCCCTCGTTCACGGCGCGCTGTGCCACGCGGTCCTCGGAGAGCTGGGCGTTGATCTTTCGACCGAGGTTCTGCTCGATGTCGTTGAGCGTGAGCAGGGGTGACTTCTTGTCCACGCGGTTGAGCACGAGTGAAATCCGGGTCTTGTCGACGCCGAGCCGCTCCAGCATCTGCAGCCGGCGCCAGGCGTTCTTGACCGAGAGCACGTCGGGAGTCGCCACCAGGATCAATCTGTCCGCGACGGTGGCGGCGGTGACCGCGGCCTCGTCCACGCGGCTGCCGCAGTCGATCACCACGTACTGGTACGACCGGGCCACGGTCGTGAGGAGCTTCATGACGGCATCGCTGTTCGGCTCCTCGCGGTGGTCGAGGGTCTTGGGCTGCGCCAGGACATGGACGTTCGCGGGGTGGCCGGGGGTGCCCTGCTGCCGGATGGTCACGAAGCCGCTCAGGCTGCGCTCGTCGAGGCGGCCGATGTTCTTGAACAGGTCTGCCATCGTGGACTGGGGCTCGATGTCCAGCATGGCGGCGACGTCGCCCATGGAGAAGTCCATGTCGAGGACACACACTCGCTGCACGGGCGCGAGCTCCGCGGCCAGGTTCACGGCGATGAAGGTCGACCCGACGCCACCCTTGGCGCCCCAGATCGTGATGACCTCGCCAGCGTCGTCGTCCGGCGAGTCCGAGAAGACCGCCTCGTGCACCGCCTGCCGCAGGAGTTCGCGGTCGTCGGGCAGCACGATGTACTCGCTGTACCCTGCGCGCATCGCGGCACGGATCCGGTCCGGGTCGGCGCGCTGGGCGATCGCGACCAGCGCGGACTTGGGCAGCTCGGCCTTGATCTGCTGCGCGATCCGGATCGCCTCCTCGTACTCGGCGTCGAACGCGGCGATCACGACGTCCGGCCTGTTCTTGCGCGCGACGATCATCGCGTCGTCGAACGGCGTTGCGGTGTTGGAGAGAGCGGCTTCGGTGCCGAGCGTCTCCCGGATCTGCCCCATGGTGCGCGAGTCGACTCCGATCACGAGCACGTTGGCGGTCATCGTCGACGAAGAAGTTGGGGATCCGGGCGAGCGCATCAAGGTTTCCTGGTCAACGCTGGAGTCCGACGGCGCCGGTGGGCTCCGCGGACCGCGTGCCCGGCCGCACCAGCGCGCCGAGCATGAAGAGGTCGAAATCGCTGGGATTGTAGTTCTCTGAGGTCCCCGGTGCGGCCGGGACCTCGCCTGGCGCCATCGGGCGGACCAGCTCGGGGGTGACGAAGATGACCACCTCGGTCTCCTCTCGTGCGTGCTTGATGAAGCGGAACAGGCTGCCCACGATCGGGATGTCGCCCAGGATCGGGATCTGCGACCGGTACGCGGCGGTGCGCTCCTTGAGCATGCCCGCCATCGCGAAGGTCATGCCGTCCTCGATCCTGAGGTGCGAATCCGCCTTGCGGATCACGAGCGCGGGGATCTCCACTCCGGAGAGCTTGAGCGAGTTGGCCTCGTCGAGCTCGCTCACCTCCACGTAGGTGCGCATGTCGATGATGTCGCCAGAGAGCACCGTCGGCACAAACACGAGCTTGACGCCGTACTCCTTGAATTCGATCGTGATGGCCCCGTTGTTCTGCCCGACAGGGACCGGGATCTCCCCGCCGGCCAGGAATTCCGCCTGCTGGCCCGAGAGCGAGACGAGCGTGGGCTGGGCGAGGGTGCGCGCGAGGTCGTACTCCTCGAGCACCGAGAGGATCGCGGTGATGTCCACGGGGGTGGAGGTGACGAGGCCGATCAGGTTGAAGACTCCCGCACCCGGCGCCGTGACGATGTTCTCGTTGATGTTGGGGTACGTGACGGTCGACGCCTTCTCCGCAACGCCCGAGCTCACCGACCCCGGGCCTGCGATGGAGTACTGGTCCCGCGAGGTCTGCCCGAGGATGTTGAGCCCCAGCTCGCGGAGGCCGGTGCGGCTCACCTCCGCGAACGTGACGTGGAGCTGCACCTGGCTGTCGCCCTTGACGGTCATCAGGTTGACGAACTCCTTGTCATAGATGCGCGCGATGCTGGCCACGCGCTCGGCCGACTCCAGGTCGGCGACCTCGCCTTCGACCACCACGCGATCCTTGACCGCGTACACATGCGGGGCCACGCCGGGGACCGCTGCGTTGACTCGCCGGGTCATGTCGGAGAGGTCGTGCTCGACATGCACCTGGTAGACGCGCGGGTGGTCGACGTCGTCGCGATACCACACCCAGAGGTCGGTCGTCCCCACGTCCAACCCGAGGATCTGGAACTGCCCCTCTTCGAGCAGCTTCAGCGAGGCGACCTCGGGGTTGGAGATCAGCACCCGGGACAGGGCCCGGGGCTCCTTGCGGATGACGGACTGTCCGACGCCGACCTCGATGGTCAGCGTGTCCTCTGCATACGCCATCGTCACGAAGGGAAGGACCGGCAGCTTTGGGGAGGCGAGGCTGTGCGCGAGGAGTAGGGAGAACAGCATTCCGGGGGCTCCGACGTTCCGTGGGTGAGGGCGCGCGATCGCGGGACCCTCAGCGGTTTTTCTTGGGCTGGTTCTTGGAGGTGGACTCCGACGTGGTGCCGTCGGCCTCGAACGTGATGATCGAGGAGTTTCCGCCCTGGATGACGGTCGCCTTCGGACCATCGGGCGTGAGGGGCCCGGCGGCTGGCCTGGGGCCGGCCGTGGGCTTTGCTGTGGTTTCCATGCCGATCAGGTTCTCGGTGGTGACCGGGCCGTTCGACGTGGTCTGCAGGATGTCGATGTCGCTCCGCAGGACGACGTGGATGTCTCCCCGGGCGACGGCCTGGGCGAGCCGCTCGGCCTCCTCGAGGGTGAGCTCGAGCGTGATGGAGGGCTTGAGGTTGCGCGTCTGGGCCTGGTTGCTCGGGCGCACCTTGCCGGCCTTGTCGGTCTCGGCGCTGGGCTCGGCGTCGCTGTCCAGGCTGGACCCGACGGCGAGCACCTTGATCCCCTGGAGGATGGTGTCGGTCACCCACTTCGCGCCGACAGCGGTGGGGTCTTCCGGCGCGATGGTGACGATGACGTCGATGTAGTTGCCCGCCTGCAGGAGGCCGGCGATGGCTGTCTCCGTGTCTGTCGCCACGGTCATGGCGCGCTTGCCCGGTGTGACGATCGCGTTGAGGCCGATTCCGGCGTCCGGCCGGGCGAGGCGCTCCTCGCGCACGGCTTCGTTCGCCAGGATCCGCTCGCGCGGCGTGCGCCCCAGCACGTCTGTCAGCTGCGCAAACGTCGCGTCGCGCGGGATCATCTCCGGCGCAATCTGGCGCACAGTCACGTCTTCTGCCGTGATCGGTAGGCCCATGTACAGATCCCGAACAGCGATCACCACGTCGGCCGTCTCGTGGGGCTTTTCGGCCTCGGCCACCTGTTGGGCCGACTTCTGCATGACCCTCACCACGAGGAGCGCGGCAAGCCCAGCGAGAAGCAGCGATCCCACGAGGAATACCAGGGCTCGGGTTCGACCACCGGACTGCTGACGCTGCATCTACCTACTCCACGTCATGAGGGAGTATCCGTGTCGTCCACGTGCGGCCAGCGAGGGGCCGCAGGGGGCGTTGGTAAAAAGCCAGACGGGCGGCTGCCTTGCGACAACCGCCCGCTGTGGAGACCGAAGCCTGGGCTTCGGCTCGGCCGACGTCCCGCCTACGGCGTGGACGCGGTGGAGACCGTCGTGGCGACGGTGTTGAACAGGGTGGAGAGGTTCCCGCCGAGGAGGGTCAGCGCCGCGATGATCGCGATGGACACGAGACCGGCGATGAGACCGTACTCGATGGCGGTGGCTCCAGACTCGTCGCGGATGAGGGACTTGATCATGACTTGCTCCTATGGCGTGGGTGGGTGTCGAACCGGCACCTTGATGGGGCAACGCTACTCAGGATTGAGCGCGGTGCGGAACCCGGTTGGAGGTTTTCACCTCCTGTCGAAAAGCTACCGCACAATGGGGGCGGCGGTCAACCGGTTTTCAAGAAATTGTGTAGTCGATGAAGCCCGCCGGGATGCAGAAGTCGGATGCGCCACGGATGAACGAGAAGAATTCCTCGCCCAGCAGCGCCTTCCGCCACGGCTTGACGTCCCCGCCGGTGAGGAGATGGTGCACGTCACCGTCCGGGAGGAGCAGCTCCGCCGCGACGCCGGATCGGCGCTCGATGACGCGCGACGCGGCGCGCACCACGTCGAACGCGCCTCGCTCCCGTCGGATGGGGTCCGGCGAGGGGCCGGGGTTCGCGAGCATCTCGAGGATCACGTCGGCTTCCTGGCGCGAGAGGTGGCCCGGCATGCGACGGTTCGTACGCATCTCCTGGGCAGATGCCGGCCTGCGGCGTGCGAGGTCCACGAGCACGGCATCGGAAGCGAGGGAGTTCTTCGGAACGTCCCGATCCCGGGACTGTCGGTCGCGCCACGCCACCAGCGATCGCAGGCAGGCGCGCTCCTCTGCATCCAGCAACTGGGCTCCGGGCACGCGGGTCCACGCCCGCTCGTCGTTGGGCAGGACGGTCGTCGATTCCACGAGCTCCGCTGTCGCGGCTGCCATCCCGTCCTGCAACCCTGCGTTCGCGACCTCCCGTTCGAGCGCGGACTTCAGGTTGCCCAGCACCAGCACGTCATCGGCCGCGTAGCCGATCTGCGCGCTCGTGAGCGGCCGCCGCGACCAGTCCGAGAGGGTCTCGCCCTTCGGCATGTGCTCGCCGAGGAAGCGGCGCACCAGCTCCTGAAGCCGCACCGGATACCCCGCACCTGCGAATCCCGCCGCGATCTGCGTGTCGAACACGATGTTCGGCACCACGCCCAGCAGCCGGTGAAGGATCTGGGCGTCCTGCTGGCCGCCGTGCACGACCACCGGCCGCGTGGACAACGGTCCGGCGAGGGGCGTGATGGACACCGACAGTGGGTCGATCAGGAGCGGCTCGTGGTCGTCCGCGCGCAGTTGCACCAGCATGAGGCGCGGGTAGAACCAGCGCTCGGTGTGAAACTCGGTGTCCAACGCCAGGATCTCGGCCGAATGCAGCTCGCCGAGGACTGCGTGGAGCGCTGCGGGCGATTGGATGAGACGGGCCATGTCGCCAGCTTAGCAGGTAGCGGCCTCGCTCACTCGGTCGCCGGGCCCAGATCCGGAGGCAGGTCCGCGCGCCAGACCGGGAGGCGGCGGCGAGAGCCACGTGGTGCTACGCTGCGTACGTGCGATGGTCGTGCCTGTGTACCAGCCTTGTGTCCACTCTCGCCGGGTCGGGGTGCGCATGGATCACGGACGACGACTTCGCCGCCCGGATGGACCTGGACGGTGACGGTATCGCCAGACCTGAGGACTGTGATGACGCGGATGGCGGCATCGGGGTGGCTGCGGACATGTACGCGGACCGCGATCTCGACGGTTTTGGAGCAGGCGAGCCCACGGCGGGCTGCTCCCTGCTCGAGGGGTACACCCGGACGGGTCTGGACTGCGACGACAGTCGGGCCGAGGTGAACCCTGCGGCGGTCGAGTCGTGCAACGGCATCGACGATGACTGCGATCTTCAGCTGGACGAGCCGGGTGCCAGCGGCGAGGTCGATTGGTACCTGGATGCCGACGGCGATGGCTACGGCGCCACCGGCTCCGAGCCCGAGAGGGCATGTGGCCCCCCCGAGGGGTACGCATCTGCCGCCTCCGACTGTGACGACGGTGACCCTGCGATCTCGCCTTCCGCGGCGGAGGTCGGGAACGACGGGATCGACCAGGATTGCAGCGGCTCGGATGCGACCGACTACGTCAGTGCCTACGGAGTGGACCTGCTGGTCATCTCCGCCGGCGGCTTCTCCATGGGGAGCGGCTCGGGGGACGCGAGTGATGCATACACCGACCACCTGGTCACGCTCACGCACTCCATCTGGCTTGGTCGCAGTGAAGTGACCCATGCTGAATGGGCTGGCTGGACAGGCGCTCCTGACCCCACGCCGTCCTTGCACGGCGCCGGATGCGACGACTGCCCGGTGGAGGGGGTGTCGTGGGAGGATTCGGCGCAGTACGCGAATTCGCTCTCCGCCGCGGAGGGGCTGCCGCCGTGCTACGAATCTGACGGTTCCGATTTCATGGCAGACTACACCGGGAATCCGTACCGATGTCCAGGCTACCGCCTTCCGACCGAGGCCGAGTGGGAGTACGCGGCCCGGGCCGATGAGGACACGCCGTACGCTGGCGGCGAGTCAGTGGGCGAAGTGGCCTGGTATCTCTCCAACGCCGGGTCTGACACGCACCCTGTCTGCGCACTCGTGCCGAACGCGTGGGGCCTCTGCGACATGAGCGGGAACGTGTTCGAGTGGACGAACGACTGGCATGCACCGGGCTACGGCGGCTACGCCGATGGCGCTGCGGCCACCGATCCACCGGGGCCGGACTCGGGGTCGGAGCGTGAGGCTCGGGGGGGCTACTACTATGGCGACGAGTCCTACGCGCGGGTGACAGCCCGGAAGAGCAGTCCACCGGACTACCGGAATGGAGGCATCGGGTTCCGCCTGGCCCGGTCGGTGACCCGCTGATCCCGGCCCCCCCGGTGCAATCAGCCGGCCGCTGCCTTCACGATCGCCACGAAGTCCTCGACGCTCAGCGCCGCGCCTCCCACCAGCGCGCCGTCGATCTCCGGTTGGGAGAGCAGTCCGGCGGCGTTGGAGCCCTTGACCGATCCTCCGTACTGGATCCGAACATTTCGCGCTACGAAGCTTGGGTACCTGCCGAGCCAGCCGCGGATGAACGCGTGCACGTCGTTCGCCTGGGCAGGTGACGCCACCTTCCCGGTGCCGATGGCCCAGACGGGCTCATAGGCGATCGTGACGGTGCCGACCTGATCGGCGGAGAGCCCCGCGAGCCCCGCCTCCAGCTGACGGGCGACCACCGTTTCCTCCTGGCCCGCCTCGCGCTCCGGCAGGGTCTCGCCCACGCACAGGATCGCGGCCAGACCGGCCCGGAAGCAGGCCTGGACCTTTTTGCCGACGATCGCGTCGGTGTCCCCGAACAGCTGACGCCGCTCGGAGTGTCCGACGATCGCATACTGCACGCCAGCGGTCTTCAGCATCTCCGCGGAGACCTCGCCGGTGTAGGCGCCCTGGATCTCCACGGCGACGTTCTGGCAGGCCACGCCGATGTTCGAGTGCCGCAATCTCGCAGCCACGGCGGGGATCGCGAGGAACGTCGGGGCGACCGCGATGTCCACGGCGGTCACGTCGGCGAGCGCGCGCTTCAGGGCCTCTGCGAGCGCGTCGGCCTCGGCCGGCGCCTTGTGCATCTTCCAGTTTCCAGCGATGAAGGGTCTACGCATGGGTCAGCCCTTCGCGCGGGCGCGGATGGCCGCCACGCCGGGCAGGTCCTTCCCCTCGATGAACTCGAGGGAGGCGCCACCGCCCGTCGACACGTGCGTGAACTTCTCCGCGAGCCCGAATTTCGCTGCCGCGGCTGCGGAATCTCCGCCTCCGACCACCGTGTAGCCGGTGCAGTCTGCGCAGGCCTGCGCCACGCCGCGCGTCCCGGCCCCGTACTCGTCTCGCTCGAACACGCCCATCGGCCCGTTCCAGAAAACGGTCTGTGCGCCGCGGATCACCTCGGCGAACGCCGCGATGGTCGCGGGCCCGATGTCGAGGCCCATCTCGCCCTCTCCGATCGTGCTCACGACGTGTGCGCCGTCCACGGCCTCGAAGCTCTCGTTCACCACGTGGTCGACCGGCAGGTGCACGACGACGTTGTGGTTTGCGCACCGATCGAGGAGCCGGCGCGCGAGCTCCAGCTTGTCGCCCTCGATCCGCGAGCGACCCGTCTCGACGCCCTGGACCTTGAGGAAGGTGTAGGCCATGGCCCCGCCGATCAGCAGATGGTCGACCTTGCTGGCGAGCGACTCGATCACCGCGATCTTGTCGCTCACCTTGGCCCCGCCGAGGATCGCGACGTAGGGCCGCGCTGCGCCGGAGAGGCAGCGCCCGAGCGCCTCGAGCTCCTTCTGCACGAGGAACCCGACACACGCGGCCTCGAAGTACTGGACTGTGAGCGCGATCGACGTCTCCGCGCGGTGCATCGCCCCGAACGCGTCGTTCACGTACACGTCGCCGAGGCGGGAGAGCGCCTGCGCGAACGCCTCGGAGACCGCCTTGTCCGAACCCTTCTCCCCGGGGTGGAAGCGCAGGTTCTCGAGCATCATGATGCCGCCGGGGATCAGCTCCTTCGAGAGCAGCTCCACGTCTTCGCCGACGATGTCGTGGGCGAGCACCACCTCGCACTCCAGGAGCTCGGCGAGGCGGGCCGCAGCGGGCTCGAGCGACATCGTCGGATCCACACCCTTCGGACGTCCGAGATGGGAGGCGATCACCAGCTTGCAGCCCTTCTCACGGAGGTACTTGAGCGTGGGCAGCGCGGCCCGGATGCGGTTGTCGTCGGTGATCTCGCCGTTCTCCATCGGGACGTTGAAGTCCACGCGGACGAACACGCGGCGCGAGTTCAGGTCGAGGCTCTCGAGGGTGGGGACATCGTAGGGCTTCATGCGGTTGCCACGGCGATCTTGACGGCGAGGTCGACCATGCGGTTGGAGAAGCCCCACTCGTTGTCATACCAGGCCATGACCTTCGCCATGTTCGTGCCCATCGTCATCGTGAGGTCAAGATCGACGATCGACGAGTGCGGGTTGCCGTTGCAGTCCGAGGAGACGAGCGGCGCGTGGAGGGCGGCGAGGATGCCCTTCATCGGGCCCTCGGCGGCTGCCGTGAACGCGGCGTTGATGGATTCCTTCGTGACGGGCCGCTCGGTGGTGAACACGAGATCGGTGAGCGAGACGTTCGGCGTGGGCACGCGGATGCCGAGGCCGGTGAGCTTGCCCTTGAGCTCGGGGAGCACGAGCCCGACGGCCTTCGCGGCGCCCGTCGAGGTCGGCACCATGTTCAGCGCGGCTGCCCGGGCCCGGCGCAGGTCGCCCTTCTTGTGGGGGGCGTCGAGCAGGTTCTGGTCCATCGTGTAGCTGTGGATGGTGGTCATGAGGCCCTGGACGAGCCCGAAGTTCTCGTGGAGCACCTTGGCGAAGGGCGCGAGGCAGTTGGTCGTGCAACTCGCGTTGGAGATGACGAAGTGCTTCGAGAGGTCGAGCTTCTCGTCGTTCACGCCGAGGCACACGGTGATGTCTTCGCCCTCTCCGGGGGCCGAGATGATCACGCGCTTGGCGCCCGCTTCGATGTGGCGGGCGGCCTTCTCGCGCTTGGTGAACAGGCCTGTGCACTCCATGACGAGGTCGATGCCCTCCGCGGCCCACGGGAGCTTCGTCGGGTCTGCCTCCGCGGTGATGCGGATGAACTTGCCGCCGACGTCGATGCCGCCGTCGACGAGCTTGACGGGAACCTTCCAGTTTCCATGTACCGAGTCGTGCGCGAGCAGGTGCGCGAGCTGCTCGGGGCTCGTGAGGTCGTTGATGTGGCAGATGTCGATCGCGGCGATCCCGGGCTCGGATGCGAGCCGATCAAGTGCTGTGCGAAGGACGCAGCGGCCGATGCGGCCGAAACCATTGATTGCGACTTTGAGAGCCATGAAACACCTCGGTGGCGATGGACGGGAGGAAAGGGGAGCGGGGTCTATCAAGGATCGTCATGGTGATCCCGAGGGCAGCCGCTCCGCGCTGCGGAATCGTCCCGGCGGGGGGGCGTGGGTGGTCCTCCTGCTACCGCACGGCGATGTTCGGCACGTGCGGGAGCACCCAGCGAAGGCGTCGCACCAGCTCCCCGGGTTTCTCGGAAGGATCGGGGCGGCCAAGCAGCGTGATGTGAAGGCTGGTCAGCCGGGGCAACCACTCGGGGCGAGGGGAGCCGGGCAACTTCAGCTCCGAGCAGCCGACCACCGCGCTCTCCAGGTTCGGGAGGCCGGCGAGCAGCGAGAGGTCGAAACGTCCTCCGGGCCCGGTGCGGGGCTCGCTGCGCAGCTTCGTCTCCAGGCGCAGTCGCGAGGCGGCAGCGCAGGTCTCCGGGGCTGCGCCGATCAGGCGGAGGGCTGCGTGCCGCGCGAAGGGCTGGTCGGTGAGCGTGTGGGACATGCGGCGGGGGAGGAGCTTGTCGATCTGCACGCCGGAGAGCCACCAGTCCCACACCTCGGGGATCCCGGCCGTCACGAACTCGTCGATGGCGACGTCGATCGCCTCGTAGTCGCGGCGCAGCACCAGCGGGAAGACGTCGGTGAACAGCCCGGCCGCCGAGGGGGGCAGATCCGGCGGAGCGCGGCGGACGACGGATCGGGGTCGCTCCCGTTTCAGGAGGGCCTCGATGTCGGGTCGGGGCTGGCGGTTGGCCACCCATGCGAGGGCGGGCGGCAGGTCTGCCGGAGTCATTCCGCAGCTCCCGGCCATCAGCACGACACGCAACGCGGGCAGGTTCGCCAGGGCGTCGACGTTCCGCAGCGCCGCGCAGTCGCTGATGTCGAGGACCTCCAGCCGCGCATGGCCGCGGAGACCGCCCAGGTTGGTGACCGATGTGCCGGCGATGTGCAGCCGACGGAGCTGGGGGAAGCCCATCACCGAAACGAGGTCGCCGTCGGTGAGCCGCCGGTGGGACAGGTCCAGGACCTCGAGTGCGCTCCCGTCGCGGAGAATTGGGAACTGGCCGACGCCGCCGCGGCCCGGAACCCGCAGCTCGATCGGCCTGTCGAGCGCTGCCAGGAGCGAGAGGTCCGGCGTGCCCGCGCTGAGGTGGGTGATGGTCGCGGGCAGGGCGGCGAGGCGCGCGTGCCCGTCGAGGGTGAGGGTGCGCAACCGGGGAAGATCCGGGAGCCGAACCTCGCCCGGTGGCTGGGGGGCGATGCCGTTCTCGATGCTCAGGCTCTCCAGGTGCGGGAGAGGGCCCCACGAGGCGAGGGCGGCGAGCTCGAACGAACCGGTGCAGGCCACCTTGTGCAGGCGCGGACAGTCTTTGACCACCAGGGCCGGGCACCAGTTCGCGCTCAATTCCTCGAGGAGCGGCAGCCCCGCCAGGGAGTGCCCGGCCCGGCCTGTCCACCCGGTCCCCGTGCCGTCGAGGCGCAGGCGGACGACGGAGCTGGGCACGTCCGCTCCGTTCGTCCAGAAGTCGGCCGGCGCGGCGGCCTCCAACCACTCGAGGGAGAGCCCCGACACGTCCACCAGCTCGAGTCGATCGAGCCTGAGCGGGGGGGGCGGGCCCGCCACGTTCGCCCCCTCGAGCGCGAGGGCACGCAGGTTCGGCAGCGCCGCCAGGGGGCCGATGTCCACGGCCCCCTCCGGGCCTTGGGGGGCGAGACGCAGCGAGAGCACGTCCTCCCGCAGTGCCATCGCGACCGGGCCATCCGCCTCGGCGAGCAGGAAGAGCAGCAGCGCGTCCAGCGCGCCGTGACGCATCCCCTTGCGGGAGAACTGGCGGCCGGGCTGCAGGAAGCCGTAGACGTGGTCGCCCTCGCCCCTCCCCGGCGACCAGGTGGTGCCGCTGAGCAACTCGGCGTACAGGCCGGGGTCACGCGTCTCCCGCAGGTCGGCGAGCGCCCCTGCGAACGTGCTCTCCATCAGGAGCCGCTGCGCAAAGCTCGCGGCGTCGGTCATGCGCGGCGGCGCTTCCTGACCGCAATCGTGGCAGCTCCGAGGATCCACAGCTCAGGGAACCCGCGCCCCTCGTCCTGCTGCCTGCGGCGGCGTTCGCTGCCGCTGCCCGACGGCTTCACGGCCGCGCAGCCGCACGCGGTGGGCTCCGGACGGTCCCAGGTGCCGCTGCCCCCGCTGTCCGCCGTGTCCAACGGATCCCCCGAGTCACCGGAACCGCGGACGCTCCACGAGATCGTGCCCTGCTCCTCGATCCGGGTGATCGCGGCCGTGAACGTCGGCCCGGCGGGCGTCGGGCCCCAGGTCCCGTCCGCGGCGTAGCGGACGGTGGCGGGGCCGGTCACGTCGAGCCGCTCACCGGGCGAGAGCGTGAGGTCGAGGTAGGTCGTGCCGTACAGGCCGCTCCCGCTGTCGTCGCCCTCGCGCGGCCCGTAGACGTCGATGGGGTAGAAGAGATCGCTGCCGGTCAACGCGCCCGCTGCGTACGCCCCCGCCATCTCGGGCAGGATCGCGCCGAGGTCCTCGCCGGCGGCCTGCCCGATCGCGTCGGCCCACGGCATCCCGTCGTTGTGCACCCAACTGCTCTGGACGACCTCGGGACCGCCCGTGTCGGCGAGGTACACCGGCAGGATCAGCATGCCGTACTGGTGGTAGCCGACCGTGCTGTCGTAGGCCGCAGGCGTGTCCTGGACGTACCAGTACGTGGAGAGGGCGTAGGTGTCGATGTCCGGCACGCCCTGGTCGGCCATCCACTCGGCGCTCGCCTCCCAGTACCAGCTCTCGGCGCTCGATGTGCCCCAGTCGCGCACCGCGAACTGGATCATGTGGCTGAACTCGTGGACGGCGACCGAGAGCGAGAACCCCGGCCAGTCGCGGTCCGAGTACCCCGGTGAGACCCAACTCACGGGGTATCCCTGGGGAAACTCGCTGGAGGTGTAGACCGTGGTGAAGCCCGAACCGGAGAGCGTCGGATCGAGCACCACCCAGAGCAGGTAGCGGTCCGAGCTCACGGGTGCGGGCCAGCCCCTGGCCACGATGAGCGACTGCCAGCCGGCCTCCAGGGCGTCGCTCACGGTCCGGGCGTAGGCCTCCGTCGCGTCGTCTCCCGACCACTCCACGGTGAAGTTGGCCGAGTCGACGTGGTGCTCGTACGGCGTGCCGTAGATCACCTTCTCCCCGGCGAACCCCGCCCGGGGGACGCCATCGAGCTGGGCGGGCGGGGTCACCATCCGCCTGTCGTACGGGTCGCCGCCCTGGAGCGCGAGCAGGACGAGCGGCGTGAGGCAGTGCATCCCCGGAGCTTAGCCTGCGTCCCGTCGGAACAGCGCCGCCTGGCGATGCGCTGGCGGGGTCACTTGCCGGGCGGGGCGGGCGGGGGCGGGGTGGGAATACCGGGGACGGGCGGCGAGCCGCCGCTCGCGCCGGCCGGGGCGGGCACCGCGCCCGCTGGCACCGCGCCCGCTGGGCCAGGGGTCCCGGGGGCGGGGCTGCCGGGGATCGCTCCGCCAGGAGCAGGGCCGGACACCGCGGTGGGCTCGCTCTGTGGGCGTCGTCCGGTCTCGGCTGCGAGCGCCTCCGGCAGCGCCGGCTCGAGCAGGACCATGTAGAGAAGCACCTCGCGCCGCGCATCCGGGTACTGCGGCCCGGTGAGCTGGTCCGGATGCTCGGACCACAGGCCGCCGATGTTCAGGTAGTCCTCATTGGGATCGAACGTGGCCTGCGAAACGGCGCCGAACTGGCCCTTTCCATAGATGTCGCCCACGAGCGCGCTGAAGTCGCCGGGGTGGGCGTAGGGATCCAGGCGGTGCCTCAACAGGAAGGTGGCGTCGGTGAACTGGATCTCCTGCGCCGGGGTCAGGGTCTGCAGGAACGGGGCTTGCGCCTCGAAGAGGGTCCGGACGGACTGGGCCCGGAGCACCAGCAGCTCCTGCTCCCGGGCGTGCACCTCGGCGAGCTTCGGGGCGAGGGCGTCGAGATCGGCCGCAGGGGCATCGGAGTTGAGCCCGTCCCAGATCGCATCGTAGGTGGAGTCGAGCTGGGGCTCGTACTTCTTGATGATGGCGTCCTGCCGCTCGACGACGGCGTCGCGCTCGCGCGAGACCTTGTCGGCGAGCTCCCCGAGGAGCCCGAGCTGCAGCCGGTTGAACTTCATGTAGTGCAGCCAGATGAGCAGCCGGACCCGTTGCTCCTTCTCCTGGGTCTGAGGCAGGAACGCGTAGTCGTACAGCGCGCGGTACAACGGCGGGTCGAGCGACCGGTCGTGCTGCTCGCTCACGGCCTGCACCGTAGGCAGGGCCAGGGGGGGGGCGCAGGCCGCGAGCGGGAGGGCCGCGAACAGCAGGAGGGCGTGACGGGTGTTGCGAGCGCTCGACATCATGGCAGTGTAGCGCGGCCGCTCCTGTCTGCTTCGGCGCTCGGAGGGCGCCCCTGCGCGATAGGTGGCCCTGTGTACACGCCCCTGCCGTTCGCGCCTTTCGCGCCCGCGTTCCGGGTCGCGTTGCCGTTCGGGCTCGTCGTCGGGGTGCACCTGCCTCCGGGTCCGGACCCCGTGGCCCATCCCATCCTCGCGCGCCTGCACCCCGACGAACGCGCATATGCCCGTACGCTGGGCGGGTTCCGGCAGGTGCAGTTCGTGGGCGGGCGCCTGGCGCTGGGCGACCTGCTCGGTGAGCTCGGCATGCGGCGGGCCGCGATCCTGCCCAACGTCCACGGCGCACCCGAGCTCGCGCCCGGGTTCGTCGCCAGCATCTCGCACAAGCAGAACCTCGCAGTGGCGCTCGTGGCGAGGGGCACGGGGGTGGGCGTCGGGGTGGACATCGAGGACACCGACCGGCATCGGCCGGGCGTCGCGGCCCGCGTGCTCCGCGCGGAGGAGCTGGCCTTCGTGGAGCGGCTGCCCACAGACAGGCAGTGGGTCGACACGGCGGTGCGGTTCTCCGTCAAGGAGTCCGTCTACAAGGCGCTCCACCCGTTCCTTCTTCGGTACATCGGCTTTGGCGAGGTCGCCGTGTGGCCGGAGCCGGATGGGAACGATCGCATCGAGCCGTTCCTTCGGCCGCTCGAGGGCCCGTTCCGGTTCGAGGCGCGCCACATCTGGCTCGGGAGCCGCGTGCTCTCGATGGTGCGTGTCCGCCCGGCGACAGCGCCGTGAAGCACCTGATCACGGGGGGCGCCCGCTCTGGCAAGAGCACCTTCGCGCTGGAGCAGGCGCTCGCGCTCGCGCCCGATGGGCCGGTCGGCTTCATCGCGACGGCGACGGCGCTGGATGACGAGATGGCGGAGCGGATCCGGGGCCACCGCGCCGAGCGGGACCACCGGTCCATCACCTTCGAGGCTCCGATCGACCTCGGGCCCGCGCTCTCCGACCCGCGACCGGCCGTATTCATCGTCGACTGCCTGACGCTCTGGTGCTCGAACCTGATGTTTCTCGGGAGTTCGGCCGAGTTCCTGGAGACCAGACCCGACCCTGCCGGGTTCGAGCGGCGCGTGCTGGAGCTGGAGGTGCAGCTGCTGGCGTGTGAGCGCCCCGTCTTCCTCGTCACGAACGAGGTGGGGCTGGGCCTCGTGCCGCCGGACCCCATCTCGCGCCTGTACCGCGACTGGCTGGGCCGCCTGAACCAGCGCGTGGCGCGGATCGCGGATCGCGTCACGCTCATGGTCTCCGGGGTTCCGCTGGTGATCAAGTCCGGGCACCCCTGATGCGCAGCTTCTGGCTCGCCTGGGGGTTCCTGAGCCGCGTGCCGGTGCCCCGGATCGCGGATGTCCTCCCCGCCGACCTCGCACGCGCCACCCGGTGGTACGGCCTGGTGGGCGCAGGCGTCGGGGTCGTGCAGATCGGGGCGCTGACAGTCGGGAGCTTCCTCGTGAACCCGCTGTTCGGCGCGGTGCTGGCTGTCGCTGCGGGCGAGTGGTTCACGCGCGGGTTCCACCTCGACGGCCTCTCGGACTGCCTGGACGGGCTGCTCGTGAACGGCGACGCCGCTCGCAGGTTGGCGGTGATGAAGGATCCGCACGTCGGCGGCCTCGGCGCAGCAGGCGTGGCGCTCTGGCTCCTCCTGCGCGTCGCCGCAGTCGAGTCGCTCGTCGATCACGCGACGATCGTTCCGGGGCTGCTCGGCGGCGCGATCCTCGCCCGTTCGGTCCTGGCAGGCGACGTCCTGGGCTTCGCTGCGGCCTCTCCGTCCGGACTCTACGCGGGGCTGAAGGGGGCCGTCACGCGTACCGATGCCGCGCTCGCCGTACTGCCCGCGGTCGCCGCCGTCGGCCTGCTGGTGGTGTCGAGCCCGGAGCGCGCCTCCGTCGCGGTCGCGGGCGTCCTCGGTCTGCCCCTCCTCTGGCATCGTTCGTGGGTCGCGAAGATCGGGGGGATCAACGGCGACGTGCTCGGTGCAGCCGTGCAGATCCGCGAGCTCTGGGTGTGGGCGTGCCTGTGACCACCGCACTCGTTCCGACGGCTTCCCCGGAGTCGCCGTTCCCGGACCGCGGGCACGGCCCCTACCGGATCCTGAGGCTCTTCCTGGGCCGCGCCGTCCGCGTGTTCGACGCGTCGATCACCGATCCGCAGGCCTCACAGGCCCGCCGGCTGGCCAGGATACTCGAGAACGGGGTGGGAACGGCGTTCTTCGCAGACCACGGCCTGACCGGCGCGGAGTCCATGGCCGAGCTTCGAGAGAAGGTGCCGGTCCGCAAGCACATCGAGATGCTGCCCTACCTGGACCGTGTGGAGGCGGGTGAGCGCGGCGTGCTGGCGCTCGGGGAGGTGCGCCACCTGGTCGAGACGAGCGGCACGACAGGGCGCCCCAAGCACCTGCCCGTCAACGAGCCGTGGATCCGGAGCTGCGACATCGCACAGCGGCTCTGGATGCTCGGCCTGCTGCGGGACGACGAGGGCCTGGCGGGGGGCAGGGCCCTCTCGGTGATCTCCCCGGCCGAGCACTCCCGCTCTGCCGGCGGCATCCCGATCGGGAGCAACACCGGCAGGATGTTCCTGGATCAACCGTGGTGGACCCGCATGCGCGCAGCGGTTCCCTACGCGGTGTGCAGCATCCCCGACCCCGAGGTCCGCGCCTACACGCTGCTCCGGCATGCCCTGGGAAAGGACATCCGCTCCTGGACCACCGCAAACCCATCTACGATCCTGCTCTATTGCCGCAAGCTGGGGGTGTTCTGGGACGACCTGCGCCAGGACGCCGCCGATGGAACGCTGCGGCGTGGCCCCGCCGCGGGTCTCGACCCCGCGGATCGCCGCCGGCTGGCGCGGGGGCTCGGCCGGGTGCGTCTGGGTGAAAACCCGCATCCCGCCTCGATCTGGCCCCTGCGGCGGATCAATTGCTGGACCGGCGGTTCGGCGAAGTTCTTCCTGGCGAAGCTGCCCGCTGCGCTCGGGCGCGACATCCCCGTGCGCGAGGTGGGCATCCACGCCAGCGAAGGCGTCTTCGCGGTCTCGGTCGACGACGGCGACCCCGTGCTGTGGCTCGGGGGGCACGTGCTGGAGCTGCGGGACGACGCCGGCGCGATCCTGGACCCCACCGAGGCGGAGGTGGGCCGCGAGTACGAGCTCGTCGTGACCACCGAGTCGGGGCTGTGGCGCTACGCCATGGGAGACCTCGTCCGGGTGACGGGGTGGCTGGGCAGGGCGCCGCGGGTGGTGTTCGTGCGCAAGTCCGGGAGCTTCCTGAATGCGACCGGGGAGAAGGTCACCGAGGGCCAGGTCCTGGCGGCCACGCAGCGGGTGCACGGCCACGCGACGGGGGTGTGCGCGGCCACCGAGTGGTCCGATCCGCCGCGGATCGTGCTGTGGGTCGAGCGTGCCCCGGATGACGGCTGGCGCTTCGACGCCTCCCACTTCGATGCCGCGCTGCAGGAGGAGAACCTCGAATATGCGAGCAAGCGGCAGACGGGGCGGCTGGCCGAGACGCACGTGGTGGACCTGCCGGCGGGCACGTTCGCCCGGTGGCGGACCGAGCGGGTCGCGGCTGGCGCGCCGGAGGCGCAGGTCAAGGACCCGGTGGTCGTCGAGTTCGACGCATTTTCCCGGTTCCTCGGTGTCCGGTCGGGTCGGGACTAGCGGTCGCGCCGCGTTAGCTCCGGTCCATGCTGATCACGTGCGCGCTGATCGCGATGTTCTGGTTCTCGGTGGCGGTCAAGGTCGGCCGCAGCCGGGCGGAGGATCGATGGCGACTGGGCCCGGAGGCCCCGTCCCGACCCGACCTGCCCCACCTGGTGGTGGTCATCCCCGCGCGGAACGAGGCCGCGAACATCGGCCTCTGCATCGCGGCGCTCCGCAGGTCCGACCACACGAACTTCGAGATCGTGGTGTACGACGACGGCTCGACCGACGACACCGCCACGATCGCGCTCACGGCAGGCGCCCGGGTGTTTTTCGGCGGGGGCGGGCCCCTGCCTCCGGGCTGGAAGGGGAAGCCCTGGGCCCTGCACCGCGCGATGCAGGCCGTGGGGGCGCTGCCCGACGGGACCTGGCTCCTCTTCCTGGACGCAGACGTGCGCGTGCACCCGGCCGCCCTCTCGCGGGCCCACACCCGGGCGCTCGCCGACGGCGTCGCGTTCCTCTCGGGGTTCGGGAAGCTCGAGATGGGCAGCTTCTGGGAGAAGGTCATCCAGCCTTCGGTCGGAGGCTTGATCATCGCGGGCAACGATCTGGACAAGGTGAACGACCCTGCCCGGAGCGCCGCGGTCATCGCAAACGGCCAGTTCATCCTCGTCCGGGCGGATGCCTACCGCCTCGCCGGGGGGCACGCCGCGGTGGCGGCCGACATCCTCGACGACGTTGGCCTGGCCCGCGCCTTCGTCGCGAAGGGCCTTCCGATCCGCGTCCTGTTCATGCGCGAGCTGTTCTCCTGCCGGATGTACACCAGCCTGCGTGAGCTCTGGCTCGGCTGGACCAAGAACCTGTACGCGGGCATGCGCTACTCCACCGTGGTGCCGATCCTGCTCTCCGGCTTCGTCCTGTTCGAATTCGTCGTCCCGTACTTCCTTCCTGTCGTCGCTCTCCTGCAGCGCGACTGGACCGGACTCGTGGCTTCGCTCGCCGTCATCCTGCTCATCCAGGCGGTCCGGTTCTGGATGGACGGAATCTTCGGCCAGGACCGAAGGTTCGGGCTCCTCCAGCCGCTCGGCGCGACGATGCTCGTCGGCCTGCTGCTCGACTCGGTGCGCCGGTCCCGGATGGGGCAGGTGACGTGGAAGGGCAGGAGCTACTCGGTGGGATCGTCGGATGAGACGCTGGAGCGACCCGCGCAGCGTTGAGGCGTCGATCAGATCGGCTCGATCCCCAGCACCACCTGCACCGGCTTGAGCCCCGCGATGTGGCGCTCGTGCCCGGGCACGCGCAGCTCCAGCGCGGTGCTCGATCCGCCGTCGAACGCCATGCCGTCGGTGCAGCCGAGGCCGCCCATGATGGTGCCCAGCTCGGCGAAGGAGAGGCCGTTGGTGAGTGTGTCGGTGACCATGAGCAGGAGCCTGTCGTCCCGATCCGTGCACGCCGCTGTGCGCCTGTCGACCGTGAACACGTCGAAGCCGCGCCCGCCGGAGGCCACGTAGGAGTACAGCCTGCCGTGGGTCATCATCGCGGGGAATCCCTGAAAACCAGAGTTTACACCGGCTATTTCCGTCATCTTTTGATTCATTATTCGGATCCGGCCCCCTGGTGTGTCTATCAGGAAATGCGACGCTTTCCTGGAGGCCTGACGATGTCGAACCACCCCATCCTGGATCACGAGCCCGATCGGGCCCTCGCTGCTGAAGAAGCTGGCGTTCACCGCCAGGGTGAACTTCCACTTCTCGGCGAACTCCGGGAGCGAGTGCTCGGCCCAGTCGGGGTAGCCGACCGTGCGCAGGTGCCATCTTTCAGGGTGCAGGCGAACGATGAACAGGGGGACGGTCTGGGGGTGGGGGGGCCGCGCCAGCCCGATCTCCGCGGTCTCGAGGCCCGGAGCGATCTGGGTCCATTCGGGACGCAGGAACGCGGTCTCGGCCGACCACGTGAGCCGGGCATCGTCAGCCGGTGCGATCGCCTGCCAGTCTCCCGAAGCGCTCCGCCACTGCAGCTCGCCCAGCCCGGCGAGGTGCTGGCCGGTGCGGTGCAGCACGTCCAGGAGGGGCTGGAGGTTCCACAGCATGGCACCCGCGGCGGCTGCCATCACCAGCGCCGCCGCAAGCCCGCCCCAGCGACGCGGGGGCGGGCTCGGAGGGAGATCGGAGGGGGGCGAGTGAAGGGAGTTCATCCGGGAGACATGCACCGGTTCTGCGGAGGTGCTAAGCGCGCGCCAGCCCCGGGTCGCCGGGGTGGTAAGAAGGACCGCGCATGAGCAAGCCCCGGAACATCATCCTCCTGATAGCGGATTCGGTCCGCTACGACTCGGTCCATCCGACCGGCGCGCCCGTGGGCCTCGAGTTCGTCACGGCAAACGCCACCCGGTTCACACAGGCCCGGTCTGGCGGGTGCTGGACGCTGCCCGCCACGGCGAGCCTGTTCACCGGTTTGATGCCGCATGAGCACGGGGCGGACACGCACTCGCGCGGGCTTCGCAAGGGCGTGCCGACGCTCGCCGGCATCCTGCGGGAGCACGGCTACTCGACCCACCAGATCACCGCAAACGTCGCCACCACCGAGGTGTTCGGGCTGGACGAGGGGTTCGACGAAGTCCGCCGCATCTGGCAGCACGTCCCTGCCGTCCACCGGAAGATCCACCAGATCATGGTCCTGGCCGGCAAGCCGCGGCTCCGGAAGAAGATCCTGACGACCGACTTCGTGATGGGGAAGCTCTCCGAGGACTTCGAGGCCTCGAAGGTGTGGCTGCAGACGACGGTCGACACCATCTTCGCCCATGCCCGGCGCGTGCTCAAGGACAACGAAGCGCGTGGAAAGGGAAGCTTCCTCTTTCTCAATCTGATGGAGACGCACTTTCCCTACCATGTGGCGCCCACCTTCGAGACCACGGCAGAGGGCCTCGTCGGCCGCATCCGCGAGGTGCTCGCGCTCTACCACCTGGTGAACCAGACGTGGCTCACTCGGGAGGGCAACCCCATCGCGCCGCCGCAGATGCACCTCCTGCGCGAGCGCCAGCGGCTGGCGTGGGAGTTCGTGGCGGGGAAGGTCGATGCGTTCATCCGGGAGTTGCGCGAGGACGACGGAAACCTCGTGATCTTCGGGTCCGATCACGGGGACTGCTTCGGCGAGCAGGGATGGTCGTACCATTTCTCCAATGTAGCGGACGCCGGCAACCGGGTGCCGCTTTTCTGGCTGCGCGCCGATGGTGAGGGCGCTGGCCAGGTGGTGGACACCCCCGTCAGCGCTCGCGACGTGTTCCACGGCGTGCTCCGGGAGGTCGGTGACCCTCGCGGCCTGTTCCACATCACCGAGGAGCCCGAGCGCAGCCTGCCCGTGATGCAGTCCTCCTGGTACAACAACCAGGGGCGCACGCTCCAGCGGTACCGATACGACCAGATCGCCTTCGTGGAGGGGGATCGGCGATTCCTGTCCCGTCAGGACGTGTGGTCGTCGGCGCCCGTCTCGACGGTCGGCGGTGAGCCGGCCTTCGTGGAGCTGCCCCACGGCGTGGACCCGATCGAGGAGGCCGTGCTGCCGGAGCGTCGCCAGCGCCTGCGCGAGACCGTCGCCGCTTTCCGGGCGTTCGCATCGGAGCATGAGGGCTGAGAGGGTGAGCGTCGGCTATACTGGGGCCATGAAACGCCTATCGCTGGTCCTGCTCTTCCCCGCGCTCGTCGCCTGCACCGGCAAGGGCGGCGACTCCAACACCGACTCCACGACCGACAGCCACGACGGTACGGACGACACCGCGCACCCCGACGACGTCTCGCCCACCATCGTGAGCGTCGACACCGTGAATTGTGCCGAGTACCAGTCCGCCGGTGAGAGCTGGGACCTGGCGCTCACGGTGGACGATCCCCAGGGTGCCACAACCGTTTCGGACGGGACCGTCTCCGTGTTGAGCTCCGCCGGGGGGGAGCTCGCGAGCTACGTGCTCGCCTGCGGCAACGGCCAGTGTTTCGGGAGTTTCCGGGCCGAATACGATGGGATCGGGTGCAGCTCGCAGGGCGACGTGACGCTCCGGTTCATCGTCACCGACGCCGAGGGGCACGCCTCCGCAGCCGTCGACTATGTGACGACCGCACCGTAGTCCTGTCGCAGGACTTCTCTTTTTCCGCGATCTTGCCGCACGATCGGGCAGCCCTTACAAGTACACTGCTGTGCGTGCTTTTTTCGCAACCCTCTCCCCGCAGGGAGCAGAGAGTGCTCCGAGGTCCTGATGCCGAAATACCCGAACGCCGGGCTGACGTGCTCTTTCTGCAACAAGTCGCCTCGGGAGGTGGAGAAGATCATCTCCGGCCCGAACGTGAACATCTGCAACGAGTGCATCCGCCTGTGCCTCGACATCATCCGGGAAGACCGCAGCCCCACCACCGGGCCGCTCGGCAACAGCCGGATCCCCTCACCGGCCCGCATCAAGGGCTACCTCGACCAGTACGTGATCGGGCAGGAGTCGGCCAAGCGCAAGATCGCGGTGGCGGTGTACAACCACTACAAGCGGCTCGAGGTGTACGCACAGAAGAAGGATGTTCCGAGCGACGTCGAGATCCAGAAGTCGAACGTGCTCGTGATCGGGCCGACGGGCACCGGGAAGACCCTCATGGCGCAGACCCTCGCGCGCATGCTCGACGTGCCCATCGTGGTGGCCGATGCCACCGCGCTCACCGAGGCTGGCTACGTCGGTGAGGACGTCGAGAACATCATCCTGAACCTGTACCACGCGTCTGGGAACAACGTGGAGAAGACCCAGAAGGGCATCGTGTTCATCGACGAGGTCGACAAGCTGGCACGCAAGTCGCACTCCAGCACGGTGAGCCGCGACGTGAGCGGGGAGGGCGTACAGCAGGCCCTGCTCAAGCTGCTCGAGGGCACGAGCTCGAACATCCAGGTGAAGGGCAACAAGCGCATGCCCAACCCCGAGTTCCTGCAGATCGACACCACCAACATCCTGTTCATCTGCGGCGGGAGCTTCGAGGGCATCGAGGCCATCGTCTCCGAGCGGCTGGGCCGCAAGTCCGTGGGCTTCGCGCGCGACCTCTCGGCGGACGACACGCGTCGCAACGCGGCGATCAGCCTCACCCAGACCGAGGACCTCGAGAAGTTCGGGCTCATCCCCGAGTTCATCGGGCGCCTCCCGGTCATCGCCACGCTCGAGCCGCTCAAGGTCGAGGACCTCGTGCACGTGCTGTCCGAGCCGCGCAACAGCCTCGTGAAGCAGTACCAGAAGCTGTTCAAGTTCGAGAAGGTCAAGCTCACGTTCACGCCCGGTGCGCTCACTGCGATCGCGACCAAGGGCCACAAGCGGAAGGCGGGAGCGCGCGGACTGCGCAGCATCATCGAGTCGGTGATGCTCGACATCATGTACGAGCTCCCGTCGCAGGAGAACATCAAGGAAGTGATCATCACCGAAGAGGTGGTGAACGATGGCGCGCAGCCGCGCATCGAGCCGATCCGCGACTATGGGGTCCCGGGCTAGTGCAGCCCGGACTGCTCGTCGCCAGCCCGCAGATGCGGGACCCGAATTTCCAGCACGCCGTCGTGCTCCTCGTTTCGCACGGCCCCGAGGGGTCGCTGGGTGTCGTGGTCAACCGCGAGACCCAGCAGCGAATGGGCGACATCATCGAACGGATGGAGGCCAGGAGCCCGGCGCGGGCCAACCGACCCGTGCTCTGGGGCGGCCCTGTCGAGCCCGGCGCCGGCTTCGTGCTCTGGCACGGGACGGGAGCGGAGGGGTGGACGCTCGGCGAGTACTCCCTCTCCCCCTCGCGGGATCGCCTCAAGGTCCTCGTGGAGTCGGGCTCGGACTTCTGGCTCTGCCTCGGCTACGCAGGCTGGGGCCCCGGACAGCTCGACCGCGAGCTCACGGAGGGCAGCTGGATCCACCTCGAGGAAGGGGTGGAGGGCGTGCTCGCAGCCCAGGTGCACGACCGCTACGACGAGGCCCTTCGCCTGCTGGGGGTGAATCCGGAGCTGCTCTGGATGACCCCGGTAGATGAATAGTCCATGCGGGCCCTGCATTTCCAACGCGTCGTAGGGGCGGGCGCCTTCGGCGCGGTGTACCTGTGCGATCTGGTCGCCGACAAGGGGTTCCGGCGCCAGGTGGCGGTGAAGGTGCTGCAACGGGACCACCCGAACGCGCAGATGTTCATGTCCCGGGTGCGCGACGAGGCGCGCCTGCTCGGGCTGCTCCAGGACGACCACATCCTCAAGGTGCTCGAGATCGTGTCGGTGGACGGTCGTGACGCCGTCGTCATGGAGTTCGTCGAGGGGTTGGATCTCGCTGCCTTGATCGAAGCGAAACAGCGTCCTTCCCCGCGCGCGCTCGCCGAGCTGGGCGGGGCGATCGCCGGTGCGCTCCATCGGGCGCACACCGCGGTGCACCCCACGACGGGCGTTCCGCTCAAGGTGATCCACCGCGACGTGAAGCCGGCGAACGTGATGGTCACCTCGCGCGGCGGCGTCAAGCTGCTCGACTTCGGGATCGCCCGGGCTCGGTTCGAGGCGCGGGAGAGCTTCACCGGGCAGTTCGTGCTCGGCACGCTGAACTACATGGCCCCCGAGTACATCGTGACGGGCGACGTGAGCCCCGCCGCCGACGTGTACGGGCTCGGCCTGGTGATCTGGGAGGCGGTGATCGGCGAGGTGTACGGTCAGCCGAGGTTGAAGCAGGAACAGCACGTGCCCAGGCAGGACGCACAGCTGGCGCGGATCGTGGGCGAGTTCGAGCCGTTCGTGCCCATCCTGCGGCGGATGCTGGCCTGGGACCCGAAGTCCCGCCCGCAGACCCACGAGGTGGAGCACGAGCTCGTGGCGTTGGCGGACAACATCCGCGGCCAGGGGTTGAGGGCCTGGTGTGGCACGGTCGTCCCCGACCTGCTGGCCCGGCGCGCCCGGGGGGTGGACGAGAACGGTCTGGTCGGCCGGCAGATCCAGCTCGCCGAGGGCCCGGCGGACGAGGAGCCGTCGTTGCCGGCGCTCCCCCGGCCCCCCGACGCTGCGCCCCCGAACACGCTGGCAGCGCTGGGCAGGGCCCCCGAACCGGTCCGCTCGCAGGCGTCGCTCGCGCAGCTGGCCTCCGAGATCTCCGAGGCGACCCCCTCGCCCCGGGTCGCGCCGCCGGTCGACCGGCCGAGGGTTGCCCCGGTGCTGGCGGAGCCCCGCCCGCCCGCCCGGCCCGCGCAGTCCGACCGGCGCCCGCCGGCTCCGGGCTCGGAGACCCTGGCGCCGCAAGCTGCGCCCATGCGGAAGGAGCGAGCCCGGGCCCGGGGTCCTTCCACTGCCGTGCTGATCGTGCAGGGCCTCATCGTGGGAGGCGGGATCGGGTTCCTGATGGTGCTCGGTGTGATCCTGGCCTTCCTGCTCAGGCGCTTCCTTTGAGCAGCCGCCGGGGGAGCATGCTCGCGGCAGCGATGACCGGCCTCGCGGGGGTGGCGGGCGCGATGGGCGTCGGCGTGGGGCTCGAGCCGCCGGTGCTCCCCCAGCCGCCGGTCGCCCTCGCGGCAGTGTGGGCGCCTGTGAGCCCCCGCTTCCGGACCGAGCAGCACGAGGTCGTGGAGGGGGAGACCGCGTCGGGCGTGCTGCGTGCGATGGGAGCGCCCTCCGATGCGCTCATCGCGGGCGCGGCAGGTGGATTGAACCGCCTCTCGGTTGGCGACGTCGTGCAGCTCGACTTCGCCGAGGGGGAGTCCACGCCCTGGCGCTTGCGGATCGACAAGGGGGACCCGACGGTCTTCGCGCTCGTCCGGACGGAAGACGACGCGCACTACGCCCCGGTCCGGATCCCGGTGCCCTACCACATCGAGACGGGTCCGAAGATCCTCACCGTCACCTCCTCGCTCTGGCAAGCCGCGCTGGACGCCGGCCTCCGCCCGAGCCAGATCATGCGGGTCGCAGACATCTTCGAGTACGACGTGGACTTCAACAGCGAGCTGCTTCCCGGTGCCACCATCCAGCTGGCCGCCGACACGCTCACCGACGATGCTGGCGCCACTCGGGTGGGTGACATCCGCGGGGCTCGCCTCCAGAACGGCTCCAAGACCTACATCCAGATCCGCTACCGCCTCGCGGATGGCACGATCGGGTGGTTCAAGCCGGATGGTTCAGGCGCCCGCAAGCCGTTCCTGCGCTCGCCGCTCCCGTTCATGCGCGTGACCTCGGGGTTCTCGGCCGAGGGGCGCTACCACCCGATCCTCAGGATCAAGCGGCCGCACCTCGGCGTGGACTTCGGTGCGCCGATCGGCACGCCGGTCCGTGCCGTGGCAGACGGTGTGGTCACGCAGGCCGGTGCCGCCGGTGGCCACGGCAACCACGTCGGGCTGCAGCACGAGGGGCCGTACTCCACCGGCTACTCCCACCTCTCCGCGATCCTCGTCAAGCGCGGCCAGGTCGTGCACCAGGGCGACATCATCGGCCGGGTCGGGATGACCGGCCTGGCAACCGGCCCCCACCTGCACTACGAGTTCTTCGTCAACGGAAAGTACACGAACCCGATGACGGTCGAGTTGCCCAACAGCGGCTCGTCGGAGCTGCCCGAGGCCGAGAAGGAGGCCTTCTTCAAGGTTCGCGACGAGGTGATGGCGATGATCGGCGGCTGACCGGTCGTCGCCGCCTGATGGCCGCCCGGACGACTACGGAGACTGGTTGAGCTCCGAGCCCATGATGATGAACTCGACCCGACGGTTGGCGAGCTTGCCGGAGTCGGTCATGTTGGTGTCGATGGGGCGGGTCTCGCCGTAGCCCACGGTGAGCATCCGGTCGGCCCGCACCCCGTGCGCGAGCAGGTACTCGAACACGGCGTCGGCGCGGGCCTTCGACAGCCGCTGGTTGGCGTCGTCGTCGCCCGTGTTGTCGGTGTGACCCCCGATCTCGACCTTGATGTTCGGGTAGTCCTTCAGCGCCTGGGCGACGTCGTCGAGCACCGGGAAGCTGTCCGACAGGATCGTGGCCTTGCCGGTCGAGAAGTTGATCCGCTGCTTGATGACGATCTGCGAAGCGGTCACCTCCACGCGCTGCGGCTTGGAGTCGGGGCAGCCGTCCTCGTCGAGGTACTCGTTGTAGGTCTCCGGGGTCCCCGCGCACTTGTCCTTGTCGTCGGTCACGCCGTCGCCATCGGAGTCGTGCACGGCGCATCCGCGGGTGGTGGCGGGGCCGGCTTCGTTCGGGCAGGCGTCCTGCGCGTCGGCCAGACCGTCGTTGTCGTTGTCGAGCTCGGGGCAGCCGTCCGTATCGGTGAACCCGTCGCGGTCCTCGGGCTCGTTGGGGCACTTGTCCGCGGTGTCGAGCACGCCGTCGCCGTCGTTGTCGAGCTCGGGGCAGCCGTCGAGATCGCGGTATCCGTCGAGGTCCTCGGGATCCTTCGGGCAGTTGTCGTCGGTGTCCACCACGCCGTCGCCGTCCTGGTCGCCGCTCTTGGGTGCGGGCGGGGGCTTCACGGGCGCGGTCTTGAGCGGGGCGCAGGCCTGCACGATCGCGACGTGCTGGCGCGCGATGGCGATGTGCTCGCCGGCTCGCCGCGTGTCGCCCTCGTCGAACTCGATCCGGGCGAATTCGTAGTTGGCGTCCGCGAGGGCAAGGTCCCGGGGCGCGCAATTGGAGAGCGTGTGGACCGTCTGGATGTCCTGCTCCAGGGTCGCATACTGCGTGGCCAGGGAGGTCTGCGAGGCGCAGCCCGAGAGCAGCGCCAGCCAGCAGACGCCCGAACGCAGCGGGAGGGGACTGGTGCGACGTGGCATCAGGGGTCGTCCAGATCGATGTTGAGATCCGGGGCGGGCTCGGGCGGCTTCTCGGGGTCCTTCTTGCGTTCTTCGGGCACGAAGGTCTCGGGATGCTGGGTCGGTGCCAGGTCCTCGGAGCGGGTGAGGGCCTTGGCGGACATCTCCATGGAGCGCTTGCAGAGCTTCTCGGTGACCCCGTAGTCCGAGTAGCCATCCTCCTCGCGTGCCTTGTCGAGGTAGGCGCCGGCCATCGTGGCCTCGTACGGCGCGCGGTCGTCTGCTCCCTGGTCCATCGCCGACTGGTACTTCCGTTGGGCGTTCACCAGGAAGTAGCCTGCTCGGGCCGCGGCACAGCCGGATGCCCCGCTGATCAGCAGGGAGCCGAGAATGACGAGCGCGGGGAGTCGAATGGGGTTCACGGAGCTGCGCATTGTGTCGAGAGTATCGCGTCGGCGGGGAAGTTGCAGGATCACGTGAGCGCCTGATTGACGAGCCACTGCCCGAGCGCGCGGGACCAGCTCACGAGATCGACGCCGAGCAGCACGCTGCCACCGAGCAGGATGGCGATCCCGAGTCCGCCTCGCGCGTAGATCCAGCTCCACGCCGGGCGCAGCGCGTCGGGGCAGAGGAAGTCCACGACCCGGCTCCCGTCCAGCGGCGGGACGGGGAGCAGGTTGAACATGGCGAGCGTGACGTTCATGAGCACCGTGGACGCCAGCACCTTCCCCGATGGGCCGAGGGCGGCTTCGGGGGAGGCCAGGTGCTCGACCCCGAGCCCGAGCGCGCACGCGACCGCGATCAGGCCGTTGGAGGCGGGACCGGCGGCCGCAGTGAGGAGCATGCCCAGGCGACCATCCCCGGCGCCGCGAAAGTTGGCGGGGTTCACCGGCACGGGCTTCGCCCACCCGAACGGCACGCCCACCAGCGGGAGGAGCACGGTCCCGACGGGGTCGGCATGGGCGGCGGGGTCGAGCGTCAACCGGCCCTGCGTCTCCGCCGTGGTGTCCCCGAGCCACGACGCGGCCAGCGCGTGGGCGTACTCGTGCACCGAAAGCGAGAGGACGAACGGGATCCAGAAGAGGAGCCGCCCGCAGAACCAGTCGACGAGCCCGTCCATCACGCCGTCTCGGTGCGACGCAACGCCCACCCGTCCGGCCGGATCTCCGCGGCGAGGCTGGTGCCCGGCAGCGCCTCGACCGCGCGGATCTGCCCCTTCGGGATCAGCCGCGCCCCCTCGGTCTCGCCGAGCTCTGAGGGGGTGGGCTGCAGCTTCACGTACCCGGAGTCTGCCCAGAGCACCCGCCCCTCGGCGATCACCCCGTCGGTGAGGGTCAGGCGGGCGTACACCTCGCCGGTCGGCTGGGTGAACTGGCTCGTGGACTCCACGAAGAGGGCGTCGAGCGCGTCGAACTTGCGCTCCACCTTTGCAGCCGTCTCGACCGCGGCGGTGAAGTCAGCGGTCTGGATGATGGCTTCCACGCTCTCTCGCCGGCTCCGTCGTACCGCGCGGATCCCGGCCTCGTTGCACAGGTGCTCCAGCATGGCGCCGGAGACCCCGGGCGTGAGCGCCGCGATGGCGCGCAGATCGATCCCCGGCTCCATGCGCTTGGACCGGCAGTGGATGCGCAGGATGTCGGCGCGCGCCTCCAGATCGGGGAAGCCCAACGACAGCCGCAGGTCGAAGCGCCCGGGCCGGAGCAGCGCGCGGTCGAGCACGTCGGAACGGTTGGTCGCGGCGATCACCACGATGCGGGTCGAGGGCTCGAAGCCGTCCAGGCACACCAGGAGCTGGTTCAGCGTCTGCTCACGCTCGTCGTGCGCGGTGCCGAGCCCCGAGCCGCGCCGACGCCCCACCGCGTCGATCTCGTCGATGAACACCACGGCCGGCGCCGACTTCTTCGCCGTCTCGAACAGGTCCCGGATGCGGGCGGCGCCCACCCCGACGAACATCTCCACGAATTCGCTCGCCGAGATCACGAACACCGGTACACCGGCCTCCCCGGCCACAGCGCGCGCGAGGAGCGTCTTTCCGCCGCCCGGGGGGCCCTCGAGCAGCACACCCCGGGGAAGCCGCACGCCGGCGCTCGTCCACCGTGCGGGGTTCTTCAGGAAGTCCACGACGTCGGCCAGCACCTCCTTCGCCTCGGCGTGTCCACCCACGTCTGCAAACCGGGTGTGCTCGACTCCGGGTGTGAGCTTTCGCGCGTTCGACCGACGCATGTCGAAAATCGTGGTGCCGCCGCCCGCTCCGCCCGCTCCCAGTTGGCGGCGGCGCAGGAAGTAGATCACCCCGCCGATGACGGCGAGTCCGAGCAGCACCGCGAGGATCGGGTTCGCCGCGCTCGGGTGAAAGCGGACGGGGACGTTGTTCTCGTCCAACCAGCTCAGCACGTCGTCCTGCGCGACGTCCTTCACGCGGTAGTCCTGCGCGCCCGCATGGACGATCAGGTCCTCCCCATCGATCTCGACCGCGCTCACCTGCTGGTTGGTGACGTCGGTGGCCAGCGTCTCGTAGGTGCGCGTGGCGTACTGGTCCGCGGAGCCGAGCCAGACGACCCCGGCCAGGACGGCGAGCAGCACGAACCAGACAAGAGCGGTGCGGAGGCGTGGGTTCACCCCGGGAGCTTACCTTGTCTTTCGAGGGGAGGGGGTCCGCCTCAGATCACCTTCACCGAGCCGAGCACGCGGTCCCACACCCAGTTGGGCAGGCGCCGGGCAAAACCCATCAGCAGCTTCATCTGCCACGGAAAGGTGATGTCGCTGCGGCGCTTCTCGAGCCCGTTCGCGATGATCGTGGCGGCCTGCTCGGCGCTGATGAGGAACGGCATCGGCGCCTTGTTCTTTGCCGTGAGCGGCGTTGCGATGAAGCCGGGGTGGATCGCGGTGACCGCGATGCCCTCGCTCCGCAGGTCCACCCGCAGCGACTCGAAGAACGTCGTGATCGCCGCCTTCGAGGCTGAGTAGGCCGCCGAGGCGGGGAGGCCCCGGAAGCCGGCCACGCTCGACACCACGGCGAGGTGGCCGCTCTTGCGCTCGAGCATCTCCGGGAGCACTGCGCCCACGCTGTAGATGACCCCGTCGACGTTGAGCCGCAGGGTCGCGATCCACACGTCCACCGGCAGCCGCTTCGCGTTGCCGGGGCTCCCCACGCCCGCGTTCGCGACGAGCAGGTCGATCGGCCCAAGCTCGGTCGCCACCTGCAACGCGGCTGTCCGGATCGCCCCGCGGTCCGTCACGTCTGCGGTCGCCCAGGCCGCCTTGCCGCCGGCGGCACGGATCTCCTGCGCGAGGGCTTCCAGCAGTTCCCCGCGTCGGGCCACGATCCCGACGGCCCAGCCCCTGCGGGCCAGCTCCCGGGCGAGGGCGTTCCCGATGCCCGTCGAGGCACCGGTGATGAGGGCTACAGGCATGTTGGACTCCGGGTTCGCGCCGCTAATCCCAAACCTACGGGCCCGCCTTCGTCCCGTACGCTTCGAGGTCGAGCGTCACCCGGGAGAAGCCCTCGGCGCGGCCAGCCCGCACCACGCGCTCCCGCACGCCGGGCTCGACCATGCGCCCGAGCTCGTCGCCGCCCAGCTCGATTCGGGCGTGTTCGTCGCTGCCGACGAGGTGGTAGCGGACCCGGAACTGCCGGAACCCCTCCCGGCGGAGCGCGGTCTCCACCCGCGCTACCCGGAGGACACGGTCGAGCGTGACGCGCGTACCGGGGGCGAAGCGGCTGCCCAGGCATGCGAAGCTGGGCTTGTCCCACGCGCGGATCCCGAGGGCCCGCGCTGTCGCCCGCACCGCGGCCTTGGTGTACCCCACGTCGAGGAGCGGGTGTCGCACGCCGTGCTCTGCCGCCGCCCTCAGCCCCGGGCGGTCGTCGCCGAGATCATCCACGATCGTGCCGTCCACCACCGCGCCGGCGCCCCGTCGGGAGGCCTCAGCCGCGGCGAGGTCGAAGAGCTCGGACTTGCAGTGGTAGCAGCGGTTCCCGGTGTTGGCGGCGTAGGCCTCCACCTCCAGTTCGTGCGCATCCACCAGTTCGTGCCGTGCACCAAGCTCGCGGGCAAGCGTGATCGCGGCTTCGGTCTCCTCGATCGGGAGGGTGGGGGAGACGGCAGTGAGCGCCAGCGCCCGGTCGCCGATCGCCTGGATGGCCGCGGCGAGCACCAGCGCCGAGTCGACCCCGCCGGAGAACGTGACGATCAGCTCGCGGTCGCCGGCGAGCGCGCTCAGGTGGGCGACGAGGGCGGCATAGCGTTCAGGGTCCACGCGGGCCGGCCTCCGGCGGGCGCCATTGCACTTCGTCCCCGATGCCGATTCCGAACCGGGCCCGCGCAGAACCTCCACGAACCGCCAGCTCAAGGAAGCCGAGAGAGCCCGTGAGGGCGATCAGCTCCTCGGGCTCGCCCGCCTCGTAGGTCGACACGACGCGGACCTCGAGGTTGCGCCAGCGAACGACCCCGCCCTGCGCGCCGGGCAGGTTGGTGATGGCGTTGCCGAAGTGATCGACGGACCTCACGGTGCCCGGGGGGGCGTCTGCGAGGCGGGTGAAGTCCACGGGCTCGGCGTCTTCGAAGCGAACGCGCCCGGCAGCGAGGCGTGCGGCGGCGGGCGCGAAGAGGTCGCGACCGTGGAACGTGGCGGAGCGCTCGGCCAGCCCCCAGGATCCAGGAAGGAGGCGGGCATCGGTCGCGTCGGGCGCCACGCGGGAGCACAAGCCGTTGTCCGGGCCCACAAAAAGCCGGCCCTCGATACGGGCGACCAGGGGCGCGCGCGCGGTCCCCACCCCTGGGTCCACGACCGCCACGAACACGCTGCCCACCGGGAACCACCGCCAGCCCTGGGCGAGCACGTCAGCCCCGCGAGCGACGTCCTGGGGTGGAATGGCGTGTGTGAGGTCGATGACGGAAAGAGCGGGATCCACGCTGGCGATCACCCCGCGCATCACGCCCACCCATGGGTCTTCGAGCCCGAAGTCGGTCAGCAGCACAAGCGGGCCGGAGGCGCTCACGTCGTTCAAATAACCCGAGGATCCGCAGGTACTCTGTGTTTTGCGAACTACCACAAGAATTACATATGTTTATGGCCATCCGAACAAATATGGGGAAATTGTGCCTGTTGTAGGGGTTCTGGGTGGTTCTCGGTGGGTTCCTGTGGTAGGAATTCAAGACCACCGGACCGTCTTGCTCGACGTCATCCTCAACACCCCGCTGATCATGGAGCCCAAGGGCCGGATCACGCTGCCTACGAAGCTCGTGTGCGAGCTGAAGGAGCGGTCCCTGGTGTGGGTTCCGTACAAGAACCACCTGCGGGCGTACCTGCCGAGCGCCTGGAAGGCGAACGTGGTCACTCCGCTGCTCGCAGAGGACACGTGGGACGAAGCGCTCACGGAGAAGCATCGCCGCCGGCTTGCGCTGGCCGACGACATCCATGTCGACGAGCACGGCCGCTGCTCGCTCACCCCCCTCCTTCGCCAGATGGCGGGGCTCTCCCGCGAGTGCCACCTCGTCTCGATGATGGACCGTCTGGAGCTCTGGGAGGCCGAGCGCTGGGCAGAGTGGGTGAGGGGTGGATGACACGCTGCCCGCCGATCTCCCGTTCCACCACACGCCCGTCCTGCTCGCGGACGTGGTCGAACTCCTGCGGCCCCGAGAGGGCGCAAGATTCCTGGACTGCACGCTCGGCGGTGGCGGGCACGCTGCCGCCCTGCTCGCCGAGGGCGTGGAGCTGGACGCGTTCGATCGGGACGCGTATGCCATCCGTGCCGCATCGAGACGGCTGGCTCCGTTCCTCGAACGCGGGTCGCTGCGGGTGCACCACGCGCCGTTCGCCGACGCCGCGCGGATCCTCACGCAGTCCGATGCCACGGTGCGGTTCGACGGCATCCTGGTGGACCTCGGGATCTCCTCCCACCACGTGGACCAGGCGGCCCGCGGGTTCAGCTTTCAGGCCGATGGCCCGGTCAGCATGGTCATGGACGAGCGGGATGCCCCGCTCTCCGAGCGCCTGCTCACCACCGACGAGCCGGAGCTCGTCCGCATCCTCCGGGAGTACGGCGACGAGCCGAACGCCCGCCGCGTCGCGCAGACCATCCTCTTCGGGCGGCCGTGGGCGGGCACGCGCGCGCTCGCCGAGGCCATCGCCGGCGTGGCGGCCAAGACACGAGGTACCCACCGGGCGACCCGCTCGTTTCAAGCCCTTCGTATCTGGGTCAACGACGAACTCGGCCAGCTCGAGACAGCGCTCCTCGAGCTTCCTCGCCTGCTCGCCCCGGGCGGAAGGCTGGCGTTCATCTCGTTCCACAGCCTCGAAGACCGCCGCGTCAAGCAGGCCTTCGCCGCGCTCGCAGGCGTCGGCGCCCCGACCGACCTGTACGGCCACCCGCTCACCCCTCCCGCCTTCCGCCTCGTCGATCGCCGCAAGGGCGAAGACCGTGACCCGAACCCACGGGCGCGCTCCGCCCGCCTGCGGGTCATCGAACGCCTCTGACTGCTCCCCCCGCTGAACTTCCCCCGTCGCACCCGCCGTATCGCTCTCTGGAGTCTCCCATGAGCCGAATCCTAGCCACCATGAGCCGCATGGTTCAACGTGCCCCAGCCGAGGCTGTCGGGCTCCCCGCGGAGCCGTCCGTGCGGGCTCGCGGTGCGGCGAACGCGCAGGACATCTCCTCGGCGATCCGGTTCATCGTGGTTCTCTTCGCGATCGGGACGATCGGTGCCATCAAGCTCGCGATCATGAGCCAGGCCCAGCAGACCGCGGTTCAACTCGACCACGCGCGCAGCGAGGTGCACCGCTCGGAGATCCGTCGCGAGCGCCTGCTCATGGAGCGGGCGATGCTTCGTCAGCCGCAACGCCTCCAGGCCGCTGCGGTGCAGTTGCAGCTCGAGGCGCCCGTCCGGGTGGTCGAAGTGGAAGCCCAGTGACTCCCCGCCGCGTCGCCCCACCCCGGAAACCCGGCTCGCCTGCGCGCCGTCGTGCGCCCGCGCCCGGCCTCTTCGCGTCGGTCCGGGAGGAGTTCACCCGGCTCGCCGGTGCACCCGCCCGGGTTGGGCCCGAGGCGGACCAGGCCGCGCTGCGTGTGAGCGAAGCGCGCACCCTCGCCGCGTTCGGGCTGGTCGGCCTGGCCTCGGCCGTACTCCTCGTCCGGGCCACCTTGCTGATGACCGTGCCCGACGAGCGCCTGGAGCAGCGGGCAGACCAGTTCCAGGGCGCCAAGGAGGAGCAGGGGCCGCGCGGGGCGCTCTACGACCGGCAGGGGCGCCTCCTGGCCTACACGGTGAACCTGCCCGCACTGCACATCCAGCCGGCGGTGATCCCGGACGACCAGATCGCGACGTTGATCCCGAAGCTGGTCCCGCTCACCGGGCACTCCGAGGACTGGCTCAAGGTGCACCTCGGGAAGCAGGCCAACGGTCAGAAGCTCATCGACCTGCGGCTGGCGGATGGCCTGGATCCGGCGAGCGTCGCGGCGGTCACGCAGGGCTTCCGACGCGACCAGCTCTGGTCGGTGGAGGAGCCGATCCGGTTCTACCCGGGAAAGTCCGAGGGTGCGCCGCTGATCGGGTACATCGACGCGCAGGGCGTCGGCGCCGCCGGGCTCGAGAAGGTGCTCGAGAAGGACGTGCGAGGGGAGGTCTTCCGGAGGGTCCAACTGCAGGACCGGAAGGGCCGGGCGGTGGGTGCGGGGGTCGACGACGACCGCGTCTCCAAGTCCGGACACTCGGTGCGCCTCACGATCGACAGCTCGATCCAGAACGCGGCCGAGGTCGCGATGATGGAGGCGGTGGACGCATCGCGCCCGCTCGCGGCCATGGCCGTGGTGGTGGATGTGAAGACCGGCGCGGTGCTGGCGATGACCAGCTGGCCGGAGGGCAACCCCAACGACGGGGCTGCGCGCGCGAACCAGGCGAACTTCAGCAACCACACGGCGATGGACCAGATCGAGCCCGGCTCGGTCATGAAGCCCTTCGTGATCGCGGCGGCGTTGGAGGAGCACCTTGTCACGCCCGAGACGATGATCGACTGCGAGCTCGGGCACTGGACCGTCTCCGGGAAGACGATCAGCGACGATCACCCCAAGGGCGTGATCTCGGTGAGCGACGTGATCAAGTACAGCTCCAACATCGGGGCGGCCAAGACGGGGTTCATGCTCGGCGCGGAGCGCCTGCTCACCTACCTCTCGGACTTCGGGTTCGCGCGCTCCACCGGCCTGAACCTTCCCGGCGAGGTGGCGGGCCACATGCGCAAGGCCGACACCATCAAGCCGATCGAGCTCGCCAACACCAGCTTCGGGCAGGGCATCACCGCATCGCCCGTGCAGCTCGCGGCCGCGGTCGCCACGATCGCGAACGGCGGGGTGCGGATGAAGCCGTACCTCGTCGACGCCGTGCTGGATCGCTTCGGCGAGGTCGAGACCTACCGCGCACCGCAGGAGGATCGCCAGGTGATCTCCGCGGAGTCTGCGCGGCAGGTCGCCCAGATGATGGAGAGCGTGACCGAGGAGGGCGGCACGGGCACCCGAGCGCGCATCGAGGGGTACCTCGTGGCCGGGAAGACGGGCACCGCGCAGAAGGTCACGAACGGCGTGTACGGCAAGGAGCGGATCTCCTCGTTCGTCGGCTTCCTGCCGGCGGACCGCCCGGAGATCGCGATCGCCGTGAGCATCGACAGCCCCAGCATCGGCTCCAGGTACGGTGGCATCGTGGCGGCGCCGGTGTTCTCCGAGATCGGATCCTTCACGATGCGGTATCTCGGGGTCGCGCCGGACCCGACCGTCACCTTCAAGGCGCCGCACCGTGGCCTCGACGAGCACGGGGAGCCCTCGGACGAGCCCGTGGAAGTGCCCCACGCCCGGGTCGTCGCCGAGGTGCAGCCCACACCGCTGCCTCCCGCGATCGAGGTCGTCGGGGATGGCCAGGGCGCCTGGGTGATGCCCGATCTTGCCGGCCGCACGCTGCGCTCGGCCCTCGCCGGCCTCGACGGCACGGGCCTTGTCCTGGACGTCTCCGGCTACGGCACGCTCGTGTCCCAATCGCCCGCGCCGGGCAGCCCGGTTCGGGCAGGCGAGAAGGTCTCGCTGCACTTCGACTGATTTCCCCACCAGTTTTCCCTGTTCTTTCCCATTTTCGTCTCGTCTACGGGGCGCCGCCAACGCGGGCACTCTCCCCCAGAGTGATCCCAGTGGCGCGGCCTCGCACCCTCGGGGTGCCCCGGGGCCGCAATCTGCCGCCCCACATCCCAGTGATCCCGCCGCCACGCCTCCCGCAGTTGTCGAAACGCTGAGCGGATGACGGTGCTCCGTAGACCCCCCCTCTTCCCCCAACCGCCTGCTCCACCTGCCCGCCTCCCGCCCAGTCCCTCATGCTGCTCTCTTCGCTCCTCGACAGCCTCCCGTCGACGTTGAGCGCCCGGGTTGTCGCCCCGGCGATCGACGCCACCGCCACGCGTGTGTCCGGTCGGGTCACGGACCGCACGCAGGACGTGCGTGACGGCGATGTCTTCGTCGCGATCCGCGGGGCGCGGTTCGATGGACATGACCACATCCCCCCCAACGCCGGTGCGGTGTTCGTCGAGCGCGAGGTCGAGGCCCCTGCGGGCGTCCCAGTCGTGCTTGTCCGCTCCACGCCTCGCGCGCTCGGTCACCTCTGCGCGGTCGTAGAAGGGCGCCCGGGGGAATCCCTGGTGCTCGTCGGAGTGACGGGCACCAACGGCAAGACCAGCGTGACCTACCTCGTCGCCCACATCGCGCGGGCGTTCGGCTGGTCGGCGGGCTTGATCGGAACGACCGGGCACCTGCTCGACGGCGTGGCCATCGGCGAGGGCTACACCACTCCGACCGCGCCGCAGCTGCAACACCTGCTCGCCACTTTTCGAGACCGCGGCGCCACGCTGGTGGCGATGGAGGTCTCCTCGATCGGGCTCGCCGCCCACCGCGTGGACGGAACGACGTTCTCCGCGGCGGGGTTCACCAACCTCACGCGCGATCACCTCGATTTCCACGGCTCGATGGACACCTACGCCGCCGCCAAGATGCGGTTGTTCACCGACCTGCTGCGCCCCGGCGCGACCGCCGTGCTGAACGCCGGCGACCCCGTCGGACTGCAGATCGAGGCCCTGCTTCGCCCCGATGCGGCGGCTTCCGGGCCGAGCGTCGCGGTATCGGTGGCGCTCTACGGGGCTTCGGGGTGGACGGCGCAGGTCGTGGACGAGTCCGTCAGGGGCTCCACCCTGCGCGTCCGCGACCCCCAGGGCGTCGACCACACGGCGCGCACGCCGCTGTTCGGCGGCTACAACATCGAGAACCTGCTCTGCGCCTGGGCCCTGTGCCACGCGGTGGGCATCGACGAGCGCGCCATCGTCGAGGGCCTCGCCAGCTTTCCGGGGGTGCCGGGGCGGCTGGAGCGCGTTTCCGAGGCAGAGCCCTTCGACGTCTTCGTGGACTATGCGCACACCGACGATGCGCTGCGGCGCGTGCTGCAGGTGGTGCGCCCGCTCACGCGCGGTCGGCTCCGCGTCGTCTTCGGCTGCGGCGGGGATCGCGACCCGGGGAAGCGCCCTGCCATGGGCGCCGCCGCCCGCCTCGCCGATCACGTCTACGCCACCTCGGACAACCCACGCTCCGAGGACCCGCTGGCCATCATCGCGCAGATCCTGCCCGGGCTCGGGGGCCACCCCCACGTCGTCCAGCCCGATCGTCGCGAGGCGATCCGGCGCGCCATCGCGGACTGCGCCCCTGGCGACGTGCTGATCGTCGCGGGGAAGGGCCACGAGACGACCCAGGCGGTCGGCTCCCAGTTGCTTCCCTTCGACGACCGCCGGGTGTGCCGGCGCGTGCTGCAAGCCCTCTCCCCGACCCAACCCGGTGGCTCTCCATGATGTTCGACGGATCCAGCATTGCGTCCGCCACCGGTGGCGCGCTCGTGCACCCGGGGAGCGCCGGGATGGTGATGACCGACAGCCGTCGGCTGCAGCCGCACGGCTGGTTCGTCGCGCTGGTCGGGGAGAAGTTCGACGGTCACGATTTCCTGGCGCACGCCCTCTCTGCCGGATGCGCCGGCGTGGTGGTGTCGGACGTGTCGCGTGTGCCCTCGGGCTGGACCGCGGGGCTCGTGGTCGTGCCGGACACGCTCGTGGCGCTCCAGGATCTCGGTCGGGCCGCGCGGATCGCGTTTCATGGCCCCACGGTCGGCATCACGGGGAGCGCGGGCAAGACGACGACGAGGGTGATGACGAGCCTGGTGCTCGAGGCGATCCCGGTGGATGGGAGCTCTGCGGCCCCGCGGCGCGTGCATCACACCGTCGGCAACCTCAACAACCACATCGGAGTGCCGCTCACGCTCTGCGCCACCCCGCCGGACGCCGAGTACCTCGTGGTGGAGATGGGCATGAGCCACCTCGGCGAGATCGCGCTGCTGCAGGAGATCGCCAGGCCCGACCTCCGCGTGATCACCAACGTGGGGGCCGCGCACGTGGAGGGGTGTGGATCACTCGCCAACGTCGCGGCGGCGAAACAGGAGATGTTCGACGGTGCGCGGTTCGGCGACGTGTGCATCGTGAACGACGACGACCCGAGGGTTGCCAGCATGGCGATCCCGTTCGGTGCTCGCGTGGTGCGGTTCGGACGCAGCGAGGAGTGCGAGATCCGGCTCACTGACGTGGGGGTGGACGTGGACCGGCTGCAGACGCGGCTCCGGATCGAGACCCCGGATGGCGTGGTCAAGGCGGTGCTCGAGGTGCCCGGCGTCCACCTCGCCGAGTGCGCGCTGGCGGCGGTGGCGGTTGGCTTCGTGCTGCGGGTCCCCGTGGAGACGATCGGCCCCGCGCTTGGCCGGTTCCGGCCCGAGGGGATGCGCAACCGCATCGAGCGGTCGCACGGCGTCGTGGTGCTCGACGACGCCTACAACGCCAACCCGATCTCGATGGCCGCGGCCCTGCGCACGCTGGCGGTGCTGCCGCACGGTCGCATCGCCGTCCTGGGGGACATGCTCGAGCTTGGGGTAGCCGAGGCCGAGTCCCACCGCGACGTGCTCCGGCTGGGGCTCTCGCTCGGACTCACGCTCCTGGTCACGGGAGAGCGCATGGCCGCCGCCGCCGCCGGAATCGCCCACTTCGCCAAGGGCACCCTCCATGTGTACCCCGACGTGGAGGCGCTGAGCGAGGCGCTGTGTGGCCCCGCGAGGAGGGTCGAGACCATCGGGTTCATGCCCCTGCAACGCGGCGACGCGCTCCTGATCAAGGGCAGCCGCGGCTCGCGGATGGAGCGGGTGCTCGAACGCTGGCGGGCAGAGGGTGGGCGGATGGTCGGCCCGCCCGCGGATGACGCCACTACCGAGGAAAAGGCACGATGATCTACCACCTCCTCCTGCCCCTGGGCGGCGTGTTCAACGTGTTCCGGTACATCACGTTCCGGGGCGCCTGCGCGATGGTCACCGCATTGTCGCTGTGCTACCTCGTATATCCAAGATTCATCCTGTATCTGCGCCAGAAGAAGATGGAGCAGATCATCCGCAGCGATGGGCCGCAGGAGCACGTCGAGAACAAGGTCGGCACACCCACCATGGGCGGCGCGGTCTTCCACCTCGGCATCGCGCTCACCACGCTGCTCTGGGCCCGCGTGGACGAGCCTCGCGTCTGGATGGTGCTGATCGTCACGCTCGGCTACGCGACCATCGGGTTCGTGGACGACTGGAAGAAGGTGATGGAGCGCAGCGCGGACGGGCTCGCCGGTCGGTGGAAGCTCGTCTGGCAGTCGCTGATCGGCGCGGGTGTGCTCGGATACGCCTACCAGACCGGCCTGATGGACGCACAGTTCCACATCCCGTTCCTCAAGCACGCCATGGTCGACTTCGCCGCGCTGTACCCCGGCGCGCCACCGCAGTTGGGCTGGCTCTACGTCGCCTTCGGCGTGTTCGTGCTCGTCGGTTGCTCCAACGCCGTGAACCTCACGGATGGGCTGGACGGCCTGGCGATCGGCAGCACCATCACCTCTGCGGCCACCTTCGCGGTGCTCGCCTACGTCGCCGGGCACACCGAGTTCTCTGCGTACCTGAACATCCCGCACGTCGAGGGGGCTGGGGAGCTCACGATCTTCGCGCTCGCGATCGTCGGCGCCGGGCTCGGCTTCCTCTGGTACAACTGCTACCCGGCCCAGATCTTCATGGGCGACGTGGGATCGCTCGGGCTCGGCGGCGCGCTCGGGATGCTGGCCGTGCTCACCAAGCACGAGCTGCTCCTCGCGCTGGTGGGCGGGATCTTCGTGCTGGAGACCGTCTCGGTGATGATCCAGGTCTTCGCCTTCAAGCGGTTCAAGCGCCGGGTGTTCCTGATGGCGCCGATCCACCACCACTACGAGAAGCAGGGCTGGTCGGAGCCGAAGATCATCGTGCGTTTCTGGATCATCTCGGCGCTGCTCGCGCTCGTCGCCTTGTCCACCCTGAAGCTCCGGTAGTCCCGTGCCCCGTCCGCCTGTCTTCGCCTTGCCGCCGCTCGCTGGCTGCCGTGTGACGGTGGTCGGGATGGCGCGTTCTGGCATCGCGGCGGCGAACCTGGCGCTCCGCCGCGGGGCCTCCGTCACGTGCACCGACGCCCGGCTGAACGCCAGTCGGGTCGAGGGCACCACGGCTGTGTACGGGGAGCACCGCCGGGCGGACTTCCTGAACGCGGACCTGGTGATCGTCTCGCCCGGTGTCCCCGCCCGGCAGGCCGACGTGGCGGCCGCGATCGAGGCCGGCGTGCCCGTGATCGGGGAGCTGGCGTTCGCCGCGGCGCTGCTCGCCGAGCAGGGCGTGATGATCCTCGCGGTGAGCGGCACCAACGGCAAGTCCACGACCACGCACCTGCTCGGTCAACTGCTCACGCGAGCCGGCCGCCGCACGTTCACCGGTGGGAACATCGGGGCGCCGCTCTCCGATGCCGTGGACCAGGGGTACGACTGCGCTGCCGTCGAGGTCTCCAGCTACCAGATGGAGCTCTGCGGGGCGTTCCACCCGCGGGCTGCGGCGATCCTGAACCTCACGCCGGACCACCTGGAGCGGCACGGTTCGATGGACAACTACGCCGAGGCCAAGTGCCGGATGTTCCACCAGATGGTGCTCGGCGACTGGCAGATCCTGCCCGCGTTCGATGCGCGCCTGGAGCGCATCTGCGACGTGCTGCCCGGGCGGCGCGCCTACCTCAACGACTGGCCCGGTGTACGCATCGTCGGGGCACCCGGCGCGGGCTTCCAGCTCACCTTCGACGAGATCCCCGGCGCCGCGCCGATCTCCCTCGAGGGCTTCACGCTCCCCGGCAAGCACAACCGGGAGAACGTCGCCGCAGCGGTGCTGCTGGCCCTCTGCGCGGGAGTTCCGGTCGAGCGCATCGACGTGGCCGGGCTCGCGGGCCTCCCGCACCGCATGGAGACCGTCGCGGTCCGCGGCGGTGTGACCTACATCAACGACTCCAAGGCCACCAACATCGAGAGCACGCTGGTCGCCCTCGACAGCGCGCCCGCGCCCTTCGTCGTGCTGCTCGGCGGGCGCGGCAAGGCAGGCGCCGACTACGAGCGGCTCGCAGGCCCGCTCCGTTCCGCGCGGGGTGCCATCTGCTTCGGTGAGGCCGGACCCGCGATCGCCGAGGGGCTCGTTCGGGCCGGACTCGCTCCCATGGTCGCGGCAGGGCTCGACGACGCCGTCCGGCTCGCGGCCGATCGCGCCCGCCCAGGCGACACCGTGCTGCTCTCGCCTGCTTGCGCCAGCTTCGACGAATTCTCCGACTTTGAACATCGCGGCCGCCACTACTCGGCGACCGTGGAAGGACTGCCCGCATGAACACGAGCCCCTCGGCCGCCGTAGCATCCCCCGTCCCGGCGCCCCGTCGCTACGACCTCCGGCTGATCTGCCTCACCGCGGCGCTCGTCGCCTGGGGTCTCTTGATGATGTACTCGGCGAGCTCGTTCGAGGCGGCGGAGACGTACAAGGACCCCTGGCACTATGTGCTGCGGCAGGGAGTCGCCGTCGTGCTCGGCATCGTCGCGCTCGTGGGGCTCGCGGCCACGCCGTACCGTCGGCTCCGGGATTGGGCGCCGGGGCTGTGGATGGCGTCGCTGGTGCTCCTCGCGATGGTGCACCTGCCGGGGCTCTCGCACTCGGTCAAGGGCGCCGTGCGGTGGATCGAGCTCGGCCCGCTCCACTTTCAGCCCGCGGAGTTCACGAAGCTCGCCACCCTGATCGCCCTGGCCACCTGGCTGCACCGGAACCGTGGTGACATCCACAACCCGCGCACCTTCGCGATCTCCGCGTGCATCGTCGCCCCGCAGGTGCTCGGCGTGATCATCCAGCCCGACTTCGGATCCACGGCGATCATCCTCGTGCTCTGTGCGGTGATGTATGCAGTGGCCGGCCTCCGAACGGTGCTCATGGGCACGCTCGGGGGGATCGGCGCCATCGCCCTCGCGCTCGTGGCCATCGCCGAGCCCTATCGCATCAAACGGATCACCAGCTTCATCCATCCCTTTGCGGACTGTTCAGGGGACGGCTACCAGGTCTGCCAGTCCCTGCTGGCCCTGCACCAGGGCGGGCTCATCGGTCGGGGGATGGGTCAGAGCGTGGCCAAGCTGCTGTTCCTGCCCGAGCCGTACAACGACTTCATCGCAGCCGTGCTGGGGGAGGAGCTCGGGCTCGTCGGCGTCGTGTCGCTCATCGTGGCGTACGTCGGGCTCGCGTATGTCGGTTTCCGCATCGCGCGGCGCGCGCCGGATGCCTTCGGCTCGGTTCTTGCTTCCACGTTCACCGTGATGATCGTCGGCCAGGCCTGCCTCAACCTCGGAGTCGTGATGAGCGTCGTTCCACCCAAGGGACTCGTGCTTCCATTCATGAGCTACGGCGCCACGGCGATGATGATGAACCTCGCCGCGGTCGGGGTGTTGTTGTCGATCTCGGCTGAGGGTGTGGACCGTCCGCCGGCGTTCTCCGGTTGGCGGGACTTCCTGCTCGCCGTGCGCGGCCAGCCAGCCCTGCGCCCAGGCGCGGTCCGGCTCTCGTCATGATGTTCCGCGGCAAGTATCTCCGGATCCACTTCGTCGGCATCGGCGGGAGCGGCATGTCCGGCATCGCCGAGCTGCTGCTCAACCTCGGCTACCAGGTCAGTGGCTCCGACGTGAAGGAGAGCGCGGTGGTCCAGCGGCTCCGCGGCATCGGCGGGACCGTGTTCATCGGGCACGCCGCCTCGAACATCGACGGGGTGCACGTCGTGGTCCGTTCGACTGCGGTGCGGGACGACAACCCCGAGGTCGTCGCCGCGATGCGACACAAGATCCCGGTGATCCCGCGCGCAGAGATGCTCGGTGAGCTCATGCGGCTCAAGTACGGCCTCGCTGTGGCCGGCACGCACGGCAAGACGACGACGACGTCCATGCTGGCGATGTGCCTGCACAAGTCGGGGCTCGATCCCACGGTGGTCATCGGGGGGCGCCTCGATGCGTTTGGTGCGAACGCCAGGTTGGGAAAGGGGGACTACCTCGTGGCCGAGGCTGATGAGTCCGACGGCAGCTTCCTGCTGCTCGATCCCACCGTCACGGTGATCACCAACATCGATCCTGAGCACCTCGATCACTGGAAGACGTTCGACGCGCTGATCGACGGCTTCGTCGCGTTCGCCAACCGGGTGCCCTTCTACGGGTTCAACGTGCTCTGTACGGATCACCCCGTCGTTCAGCAGATCCTCCCGCGCATCCGGCGCAAGGTGATCTCCTACGGGTTGAACAAGCAGGCCGAGGTGCGCGCCGATCGCATCGTGCAGGACCAGCGGTCGCTCTCCTTCCGGGTGTGGCGAAACGACGAGGCCCTCGGGGAGCTACGCCTCTCGCAGCCCGGCCGCCACAACGTGCTGAACGCCCTCGCGGCCACTGCCGTGAGCCTCGGGCTCGACATCCCGTTCGAGCAGGTCCAGGCCGCGCTCGAAGGGTTCTCTGGCGTGGACCGGCGGTTCTCCGAGCGTGCATTCGTAGACGACGTGCTCATAATCGACGATTATGGGCATCACCCGGTGGAGATCGAGGCCACGCTGCAGGCGGCCTCGGAGGGGTGGGAGAACCGTAGGATCGTGGCGGTCTTCCAGCCGCATCGACCGAGCCGGGTCCGGGACCTGGAGTCGGATTTCTGCAGGGCGTTCAACCGCGCGGCGCACGTGGTCGTGTGCCCGATCTACGCGGCCGGTGAGCCGCCGATCGAGGGCCTGGACGCCGCGCGGCTCGCCGAGGGCATGGAGGCCTTCGGGCACCGCAGCGTGGTCGCGGTCGACGGGCTCGACGCTGCGCTGGCGCACCTCGTCGCGTTCGTACGGCCCGGCGACCTGGTCGTCACCCTGGGCGCCGGCGACGTGAACCGGCTGTGTGGGCAGCTCGAGGACGCGCTGAAGCGGCGGGGTTCGACCCCGTGACTGCTGCACCGCCTCCGTCCATCCGTGCCGAGGAGCCGCTCGCGCGTCACCTCCCGCTCCGGTGTGGCGGAGCGGTGGAGCAATGGGTCGAGGTGCGCGACGAGGCGGAGCTGATCGCTCTGATCAAGCGCGCACGCGCGGAGCGGTGGGTCGTACGCCCGATCCCCGCATTCCACGATGCCCTTCCGCCCGAAGGCGGTCTGGTGGGTCTGGCGTTGCGGCTCGGCGGAGAGCTCGAGGGCGTAGAGCCCCAGCCTGATGGCACCCTGCGGGTCGGCGCCGGGGCGGTCCTGGCCCCGATCGGGCTCCGGGATGGCTTCCATGCGCTGTTGGCTGCGCCGGGAACGTTGGGAGACGCGTGGGAGGAGGGCTGGATCCAACCCGCACTTGCTCGGGTGCGCCGGTTTCGCGGGCGGGGGATCGAGGACGTCGACGATGTCCAACCGGACGGGAAGTCCGTCCTGGTGTCTGCCCTCCTGCGCCCCCACGCCAGACTCTCGGCTCCGCGCGCCGGACAGGCCTTTCTCGAGGTTCGCGGCCGAGGGCCCCGAATGCGCGACCTGCTCTTCAAGGCCCGCCTGCCGGGCCTTCGGGTGCACGGCGCCACGCTCGGCGAGGTGGACCCCGCCGTGCTCGCGAACCGGGGGGATGCCACCCCTCGTCACCTGCGCACGCTCGTCTCCGCCGTCCGGGAGCGGGTGCACGCCGCAACTGGAATTCAACTCGAAGAACGCCTCGGTGCCGCCGGCCGGGGAGGGAGGCTGTAGATGTCCGCTCCGCAACTGTCGAAGGAAACCGCCGTGGTCGGGGTGCTGCTCGGGGGCCTCTCCCCGGAGCGCCCGATCTCGCTCAAGAGCGGGCACGCCGTGAGCGCAGCGCTCATCCGCCGTGGCTACCGGGTCGTGGAGATCGACGTGGGTCCCGATCTGCCTGCACAACTCGTGGCGAACAACGTGACGGTCTGCTGGCTCGCGCTCCATGGCGTGCTCGGAGAGGACGGCTGCGTGCAGGGGCTGTGCGAGGTGATGCGCATCCCCTACACCGGATCCGGCGTGCTCGGCAGTGCAGTCGCCATGGACAAGGTGGCCACCAAGCGCTCCCTGCGGGGCCTGGGGATCCCCCTCTGCGCCGACACCGTCTGGCACGCTGGGGATCCGTTCCCCGAAGACGTGACGTTTCCGGTGATGGCCAAGACTCCGGAGGGCGGCAGCACGCTTGGGATACGCAAGTGCCACGACGCTGCTGAGCTCGAGGCGGCGCTGCTCTACTGCGCCGGCTTCGCTCCCGAGGTGCTGCTGGAGCAGTTCGTGGCGGGCGACGAGATCACCGTGGCCGTGCTCGAGGGTGAGCCGCTCCCCGTCGTCAGCATTGTTCCCCACACCGAGTTCTTCGACTTCGAGGCCAAATACAAGAAGGGCATGACGACGTACGTGGCCCCGGCACCGATTGATCCCGCCATCGCGAGCGCCGCCCAGCGGCACGCGCGGGTCGCGTTCGAAACGCTGCACCTCTCCGGCGTGGCGCGGGCCGACTTCATCGTCGACAGCGCGGGGACCCCCTGGTTCCTCGAGATCAACACGCTGCCGGGAATGACCGAGACCTCGCTCTCCCCGATGGCCGCCGCGGTCGTCGGCATGACCTTCGACGATCTCGTGGAGCGGCTCCTGCGCGGAGCGCGACTGCACGTGCAGGTGAGCCCCGTGGGAGAGGCTCCCTGACCCCCCCGGGTCCAAAGAAAATCAGTGCTCTTGCCTTGTCAACACCGATACTCTGTAGTACAACCAGCATACTCACCGGAATCAGCCGTGAAAGGCCTTCTTCGCACCACTGCCACCCTGCTCTCCGTAGCGGTCGCGGGGGGCGTTGGCGCTTGGATCTTGTGGGGATCGGAGCTCACCCGATGCCACGGGGTCGAGGTGGAGGGCAATACCCGGGCCGGAGCGGCAGAAGTGCGCCACCTCGCCAACGTCGGGATCGGCGAACCGCTCATCGGCGTCGACCTCGATGCGGTGGTTGCTGGCGTCGAGCGCCACCCCTGGGTCGCGCATGCCGAGGTTCGCCGTGCATTTCCGGACCGCGTGGTCATCTCCGTGCGCGAGCGCGTGCCCACGGCGCTCCTCCTGCTGGACCAACTCTACCTGGTGGACGCCGAGGGCAACGTGTTCCGCAAGGCGGCTGGAGTGTCCCTCGATCTTCCTGTTCTTACCGGGATCCCGCTCGAGTACTCGACGGAGCAGCCGGATCTCGCGCGACGGATCATCCGGGACGGCCTCTCCATCCTCGCGACCGCCTCGGACAGCGCCCGTCAGGGCGAGGGAGAAATTGCGGAAAACGCCGTATCCGAGGTGCGCTTTGACGCGCGCGCGGGTTACACCCTGATGCTCCGCAACGGGGGGGAAGTGCTGCTCGGCTTCGAGCCGGACGCTGCACTCACGCGGCTCTCCCGCCTCGCCCGCAAGGGTGTGGACCTCTCCCTTCCGCACCGTGTCGACCTCGGGTCTCCCCGTCTCGCCGTCGTCACCCCGCTCTGAAATCCCCGTCTTCTACCTCGAATTCTCCCTCCTCAGTCCCCCCACTCCTCCCTGCTCGCCGGCAGGCCCGCCCAGAGGTTGCCATGATCGACATCATCAACGAAATCGCCGCAGAACAACGCGCCCGCATCAAGGTCATCGGTGTGGGTGGAGCCGGCGGAAACGCCGTGAACAACATGATCCGCTCCGGGCTCACCGGGGTTGAATTCATCGTCATCAACACGGACGCCCAGGATCTTGCGCGCTCCCTCGCCCCGCAGCGGTTCCAGCTCGGCGTACAGCTCACCAAGGGGCTCGGCGCCGGCGCCGACCCGGAGATGGGCCGCGCCGCAGCGCTCGAGGATCGCGAGCGCATCGCGGAACTCGTCGCGGGTGCAGACATGGTGTTCGTCACCGCCGGGATGGGTGGCGGCACGGGTACCGGCGCGGCGCCGGTCGTCTGCGAAGTGGCCAAGGAGCTCCAGGTGCTCACCGTGGGCGTCGTCACCCGCCCGTTCCCGTTCGAGGGTCGGCGTCGCAAGAAGCAGGCCGAGGACGGCATCGAGGGCATGACCACCCACGTGGACACGCTCATCACCATCCCCAACGCCCGCCTGATCCAGGTCATGAACGAGAAGTCGTCCATGGTCGACGCGTTCAAGAAGGCCGACGATGTGCTGCTCAACGCGGTCAAGGGCATCTCGGATCTCATCAACGGCAACGGTGTCATCAACGTCGATTTTGCGGACGTCCGCACCATCATGAAGGGCCAGGGTCTGGCGCTCATGGGTGTTGGTCTGGCGAGCGGTACGCACCGTGCCGTCGAGGCCGCCACCCGGGCGATCAACTCCCCGCTGCTCGACGAGATCAGCATCCATGGGGCCAACAGCGTCCTGATCAACTTCAGCGCGAGCTCCTCGCTCACGCTGTTCGAGGTCAACGAGGCCGCCTCGATGGTCCAGGAAGAGTGTGCGGAAGAGGCGAACGTGATCTTTGGGTTCGTCATCGACGAGTCGCTGGGCGACCAGGTGCAGGTCACCGTGGTCGGAACCGGCTTCTCGAAGGGCCAGAAGCAGGGGATGACCCCGCAGCTCGCCGAGGTCCGGATCCAGAAGGTCGTGAACCAGCAGATGGCGCCCGGGCGCGGCGGCGGCCACCGCGTCGCGACCGGCTTCGACACCATCCGCAACGACGACTACGACGTCCTGACGCTGCTCCGCAAGAGCTGAGCCCACGCCCCGCGTCCCCTGGTTTGGGATAGGGGCCCGTTGTGCTGATGATCCGATCCACGCTGGCGCTCTACCGTGATGCAGCGGTGGACGCTGCGCGTGGCACTGCCCGCAGCGGGTGGGCCTTTGTGCTGCTGCTGCTGCTCTTTCCGCTGCTCAGCCTGGTGACGATGCTCGTGAGCCCGCTCGGGATCATCGGCGGCTTCGTGGTCGGATTCCTGAACGCGGCGTGCGCGGGGACCTACCTCGCGACGCTGCAGGATGCGTTGGAGTCCAACCGCAGCCTCTCGATCTCCACCGTTCGGCAGAATTTCGGGCGATACACCTCGGAGGTCATCGGGGTGGCCTTTCCGATCTGGATTGGCTCCATGATCGCCAACGTCGTGCTTGGGCAGGTCGCCCCACCGCTGGTCGTGAGTCTGCTGATGCTCGGCGTCGCGGTGGTCTTCAACGTGGCGCCCGAGATGATCGGCCGCACGCGGTCCTCGGGCACCGCGCTGCTCCTCGACTCTGTGCGATGGTTGCGCGAGAACGGGCCCGAGTGGTTCGCGCCCCAATTCCTGCTGCTCATCCCCGTCTTGTTGTTGCGCCCGGGTGCCGTGCTGGAGTTCATGAGCATGTTCGGGCCGCAGTTCGGGTTCGTGAACGCGGGTGGCCTGGCCCTCGGTGGCGGCGGCGGGCCGACCGCCTGGCTCGGCGGGCTGGCACTGGTGGCGTTCGTGCACGCCGCCATGCTGTTCCGCGGCGCACTCTACAAGCGGCTCGGACCCGGCGGGCGCCGCCAGCGGCTCTGGCGGGCACGAATCGGCGGTTAGCAGTCTGGCTCCACGGAGCAAACAATGTACGAGGGTATTCCATGTTGAAGCTCACATTCCTCGGCGGGACGGGCACGGTCACGGGGTCCAAGTACCTGGTGGAAGGCGGGGGGACCCGCGTGCTCGTCGACTGCGGTCTTTTCCAGGGGGTCAAGGAGCTGCGGCTCCGGAACTGGGATGCCCCGCCGGTGCATCCGGGTACCCTCGATGCGGTCGTGCTCACCCACGCTCACCTCGATCACACCGGCTACCTTCCGCGGCTGGTGCAGGCCGGATTCCGGGGCCCGGTCTGGTGCACCGGGGGGACGCGTGCGCTCGCGGGGATCCTGTTGCCGGACTCCGGGCACCTGCAGGAGGAGGACGCGAACTACGCCAACCACCGTGGCTTCAGCCGCCACAAGCCGGCGCTGCCGCTCTACACCGAGCAGGATGCACGGGCCGCGCTCGCGCTGTTCCGCTCCGTTGCCTTCGACGAGGTGCTCCAGATCGGCGCGCTGCGCGTGACGTTCACTCCCGTCGGTCACCTGCTCGGTGCGGCGTCGATCCGCATCGACGATGGGACGACGAGCGTGGTGTTCACGGGCGATGTCGGTCGACCGGACGACGTGTTGCTGAGTCCGCCCCGCCCGCTCTTGGGAGTGCAGAACCTCGTCATCGAGTCCACCTACGGCGATCGGCTTCACGAGGGGGGAGACCCCGCAGACCAGCTCGCCGACGTCGTTTCCCGGGTCGTGGCGCGTGGGGGAGTGGTGCTCGTACCGGCGTTCGCAGTGGGTAGGGCCCAGCAGTTGCTGCTACTGCTCGGGCGGCTCAAGGCCGCGGGCAGGATCCCGAACGTCCCGGTGTTCCTCAACAGCCCGATGGCGATCGACGCGACGCGGATCTTCTCGGCGCATCCCGAGGAGCACAGGCTCTCCGTTGACGAGGTCGTGGCGCTGAACAAGGTGGCGACGAACGTGCACACGGCAGAGGAGTCGAAGCAACTCAACGAGCGGAAGGACCCGATGGTCCTGCTCGCGGGCAGCGGAATGGCGACCGGCGGGCGCATCCTGCACCACCTCAAGGCGTTCGGCCCCGACCCCCGCGCTGCCATCCTGCTCGTGGGCTTCCAGGCTCCGGGCACCCGCGGCGAGGCCCTCGAACACGGCGTTGAATCCCTGAAGATCCATGGGGAATACGTGCCGATACGTGCGGAGCGCGTGCGAATCGGAGGTCTCTCCGGGCACGCGGACTACCAGGAGATGGGGGAGTGGCTGCGCTCCGTCACCCCGGAGCCTCGACGCGTGTTCATCACCCACGGGGAGCCGGCGGCGTCGGAGGCGCTGCGCCGCCACCTCGGCCAGACGTTGGGTTGGGATGCGAGGGTGCCCCGTCACGGGGACACGGTGGAGCTCACGTAGCCCGGGACTACTGGGTAGGTGCTGCCTGCCCGAGCGCCTGCATCGCGGAGTAGCGGCTCAGCAGGTCGTTCATGTTGGTTGTCCGCAGGTCGCCGCCCCCGGCAGGGATGAACAGGATCGGCTTTCCGGCCAGGGCCTCTGCCACCTTCATCTTCACCATGTTGTGTCCGCCCGCTCCGGCCAGCGCCTTCGCCTGGGCCTTCAGGCCTTCCGTCCTCGACTTTGCCTCGGCGAGCACCGCCTGTGACTCGCGATCGCGTTGGAAGTAGCTGGCGTCTGCCTCGAGCGTCGCCTTCTGCGCCTCGCCCTTCGCGGTCTCGATCTTCTGGTTCACCTCGCCCTTGGCCACCTCCAGCTCCCGCTTCATCTGCTCGGCAGCGGCTTCGCTCTCGGACCGGAGCCTCGCGGCCTCCTGTTCGGCCACCGTCTTGTCCTTGATGACCTGCTCGTAGGCGGGGTTGAACGCGTGCTCCCCCAGTAGCACCTGATCGATCACCACCCCCTCGGGTGCGAGGTAGTGGGCGCAGGCTTCCCGCGCCTGATCGGCCTTCTTGAACCGCATGTCCGCGTCGTAGAACTGTTCGGAGCGCAGCTCGTTCAGCACGTCGCGGAGCACGGTGCGCGCGACCGGGCGGACGAGGCGTTCCTCGACCTCCTTGGTCGTCCCTCCCACGAATTGCAGCAGGTACGGGGTCTTGGAAGGATCCACGCGCCAGGCGATGGTCACGTCCACGCTGATGTCGTTGCCGTCGGCGGTCTTGAAGCGGAGCGAGTCGTCGCCCGCGCGCGCTCCGGAGTCTGCAGAGCGGGTCATCGCCATGTTCTGCAGGCCCACGTCGAACACCGTCCAGTCGTTGATGAGGGGCGGGAAGAAATAGGTCTGTCCGGCGGGGTACGGCTCCGAGACCACACCGGTGGAGCCGATCAAAGCGAGGCGCACTGTGCGCACGCCCACCTCGGTCGACTCGAGCGAGTGGGGGATGCACCCGGTGAGGAGCATGGCGGCGGGGGCAGCGCGGAGCAGGGCCCGCACGGATCGTGTGAGTACGTGCATCACCACTCCTTCGTCATCCGCTCGAGGTCGAGCGGGTTCATCGCAGAGGGACCATCGGTCGGGACGATGATCACCTGGGTGTTCTGGACGGCGTCGGCCATCTTGAGGCCGACGAGGTTCGAGGCTCCGGCGGCGCTCAACGCATCATTCTCCATGCGCTTGGACTCGGCCTTGGCGAGCTCCACCAGCAGGTCGCCCTCTGCCACGCGCTTTCTGCTGTACAGGTCGTAGTCTGCGGTGATCTTCACGACCTCCGAGAGGCCACGCTGCTGCTCGACGTCGATCGTGGCCTTGCCTTCGGCGAGCACCCGGTTCTTCTCGGCCTCCTCCGATGCGGCGATGGCTTCGGCCCGGTTCTTGAAGACCATCTGGTCCTGGATCTTGCGTTGCTCGATCGCCTCCTGGTACCGATCATCGTAGCTGTAATGACGCACCAGAACGCCCCACACCTGGATTCCGGCTGGCTCCAGCTCCTTGGTGAGCAGCGCCTCGCACTCGATCGCCTTCTGCCTGCGAAGGGCGCCCGCGTAGAACTGCTCGGCGTTGAGCTCTCCGAGCTTTTGCCGGAGCACCTGATCGGCTCGCGGGAGGACAAGGGCCGTCACGTAGAGGCGGCCGGGGCCCACGCTCGTGATCAGCTTGTAGGGATCCACGATCCGGTACAACACGCTCACGTCCACGACGACGCGGTAGCCCTCCGAGGTCTGGATGTGGATGGAGGGGGCGTAGTCGGCCTCGGCGCTGGCCTGCAGGCGATCATCGTTGAATTCCAGGAGTTGCAGCTTGCGAGGAAACACGTGGTATCGCTCGTAGCCGGGCACCAGCAGATGGGTGCCGGGTGCAAATATATCGGGTTGCAAGCCCTTTCCCGGACCAAAATATACCTGCCGGATCCCGAACTCGTCGGAGCCGATGCTCACCGTGGTGGTGAGCCACAGAAAGAGGACCAGCCCGATCGCGAGGCCCGACAGTACGGCGTACCTGAGCAGGCCTCCGGGCACCTTGGGGAGCTCTACTTTTACGGCCATGGTTTATCCCTTCTCGCGCAAGGTCTGGGCCTCGTGCTTCTTCTTGATGGTGTTCAGCGCGTCGAGCTCGGCGCTCACGGGGTCGCCTGCGTGCTGGGTGGGAGAGAGCTTCTCGTCGGCATCCTGGAGCTGGCCCAGATCATCGGCCAACTCCTGCAATTCGTTCCGGTACCTGCGGCGTGCGAACGCCCCCAGCCACTCGGGCCAGAAAAGGCCGAGCATGGGGAGCGTGTAGAAGGCGAGGTCCCACGGACCGGGCGCGATCTCCATCATCACGCGGGAGGCGAACATCCCGAACAGCAGCGGCAACAGCCGCTGCAGGATGAGGTTCTGGGGAGTGATCGCCTCGCGCCGCTCCACCTTGTTCTGCTCCACCGCGAGCCGGGCGTAGCGGGGAAGGAACGTCTCGACCGCTTCGGTCTCGATGCGTCGGGCCTGGGCCTCGTCCCCCATCACCCCGCGACACTCGCGGGCCACGTTGTCCGCGATCTCCCTCGTGGTCTTCTCGATCGACGCGCGCGCCAGTTCGGGTGCGTCGAGGTGCGCACGCCGTACCGGCTCCAGCCGCTCGATCAGGTTGGCAGCGAGGGTGTCGAGGCGGAACGAACTCGGGGCCATGGACTCCCGTGGTAAGCAGGTCCCTCGCGGTTCGCTACCATTTCTCGACGTTCGACGTAGCCGATGCGTCCTGCCCCAGGCGCCCGGCCCGGACCAGCGCGCCGACCGCGGAGAGGCAGGGTTCGAGGATCTGGTCGTCGTCCCAGTGCGCGACCTGCTCCCGGACGACCTTGCGGGCACGCTCCACCCCGGGAGCACCCGCGAGCGGCGCTTCCACGATGCGTTCTCCCGCCGAGAACCGGATCCCCGCGCGGCGAAAGTCGAGCGCCTGCGCGGCGAAAAGCGCTTCGATCCCAGCGATGTCGGCAGCGTTCTCGAGGAGCCGCAGCGTGAGGCGCCCGGCGATCGGCCCCATGCTCACGTGGTCCTCGTGGTGCTGGACCGTGGGGATGCTGTCGACGACGGCGGGGTGGGAGAGGCCCTTGCACTCGCTGGCGAGGCTGGCGGCAGTGTACTGTGCGAGCATCAGGCCCGAGTTGAGGCCCGTGCCTTCCACCAGGAAGCTCGGCAGCTCGCCGGCGAGGTGCCCGGTACAGAGTCGGTAGGTCCGGCGTTCGGACTGGGTGACCGCCTGGGTCACCGCTGCACGGAGGTAGTCGAGCGCGAGCGCGACGGGCGCCCCGTGGAAGTTGCCGACCTCCACGACTCCCTCGTCCTCGATCCAGATCGGGTTGTCGCACGCGCCGTTGAGCTCACGAACCACGATGGCGTAGGCGTGATCGATCGCGTCGGTGAGCGCGCCAAGGACCGCGGGCGCCGCCCGCAGGCTGAACGGGTCGGGCGCCCGCCCTGCATACGCCAACTCCGACCCTGCGAGCATCGCGCGAAGCTCACGGGCGACCCGGATCCCGCCCGGGTGCCCGCGCAGCGCGATCCCACCGGGGGAGAGGCACCGGAGGTCCGCGCGAAGCGCCTCCATCGTCATTGCGCACGCGGTCACCAGCGCATCGCGGACCCGCTGAGCACGGTGCACCGCCACGGCTGCCAGCGCGCTCGTCAACGTCGCCCCGTTGATCAAGGAGAGCGCCTCCTTCGGGGTGGGCCGCACAGGGGTGAGCCCGTGCGCGGCGAGGTCCACACGGTCGACCCGCGCGCCATCCGGCAGGATCGCGGCCCCGCCGAGCCCGCACAGCACCCGCGCGACCTGTGCCAGGGGGGCAAGATCGCCGGCCGCGCCGACGCTTCCCTGCGACGGCACGACGGGGGTGACCCCTGCGTTCAGCAGGTCCAGCATCGCCTGCACCGTCTCGGGCCGCACCCCGCTCGCTCCGACCGCCAGCACGTTGGCCCGGCAGACGATCAGCGCGCGGACGATGGGCACCGGCAGGGGGGCGCCGACCGCGGAGCAGTGCGAGAGGATGAACCCCTCCGGGTCTGCCAGGGCGGGGGCCGCATCCCGGCCGAGAAGCTGGCCGCGCTTGCGCTCGAGCACGCCGGTGTCCGCGCCGAAGGCGTGGGCAGACCCCGCCATGGAACGTCGCGCTTCACCGCCGAGCACCACGCGTGCGCCGTGCGCCACGGCGACGACGTGATCGGGACGCAATGCGGTGCCGTTGAGGACGAGGGTGGCCGACATGCCCGGCGCCATATCGCGCGGCAGGTCCGTCGGGTCGCGTCGCGGCCGTCGCGATAGGAGCGGGAATGCGGTTCCACGAACAGGTCATGGGCATCTACTTCGACGACCTCGATGCCTTCCAGGTCCTCCACAACGCGCGCTACCTGCTGCTTTTCGAGCGCACCATCGGGTCCTTCTGGAAGCAACTCGGGTGGGGCGCCCTGCTCTCGCCGACGGACAACCCCGACCAGTACCATGTCGTCCGAGCCAACCACATCCTGTACGACCGGCCCGTGCGTGGCGTCGGAGAGGTTCGGGTGCGGATCTGGGTCGAGCAGATGGGGCGGACCAGCCTCACCTTCGCCATGCGCATCCTGCCGATGGATCACGATGAGCCGTACTGCACGGGCACCCGGACGATCGTGCGGGTCGATCCGGTCACGTTCCTGCCGGTCCCCTGGACGGACGAGCTCCGACACCGCCTCGCGCCCCTGGCAGCCGGGGCTTGAACCCACTCGCCGTCGCTGCCGCGGGACTGGGCTCGCTCATGGCCTACGAGGCGGCCCGGTGGCAGACCCTGCGCCTCCTGCGCGGACGGCTCCATCGATCGGTCGAGGCGTTCCTTCACCGCAACCAGGTGCAGCTCGACCACTTCCGGTTCATCGACCGGGTGTGGGTCCGCCAGACCCTCCTGCAGGACCCCGAGCTGCAGGCGGATGCCGCCGAGCAGGCGAGGGCGCGGGGGACGACCCTGCTGACCGTCCGGGCGCTGATCGAGGAGTGGCTGGACGAGATCGTCCCCTATTTCAACATCCTCTCCTACTACAAGCTGGGCGGGGCTGTCGCCCAGACGATCACGAAGGCCTGCTACGAGCTGGTGTTCGACGAGGCGGGCCTCGAGCGGGCGCGGGCCCAGGTTCCACGCGGGGCCGTGACGGTGTACGTGGCGAACCACCGCTCCAACGCTGACTACGTGGTGCTCTCCGTCGGTGCGATGCGTCAGGTCGCCCTCTCGTACGCAGTAGGGGAGTGGGCGCGGGTCTGGCCGCTGGATGTGCTGTTCCGGAGCTTCGGCAGTTACTTTGTCCGGCGCGGTGAGAAGGACCCACTGTATCATCATGTGTTGGAGCGATACCTGCAGCTCGTTGCGTCGCGTGGGTTGACGACGGCGTTCTTTCTCGAAGGCGGGCTTTCCCGGGACGGCGAGCTTCGCGAGCCCAAGATCGGGCTCCTCGACTACCTGATCGGCATGCTCCGGACGGAGCCCGAGCGCGAGATCGTCTTCATCCCGGTCGGGATCAACTACGACCGGGTGTTCGAGGACCACAACCTCCTGGCGGATGCCCGGCCGACCGCGGGATCCAAGCTTCGCTCGTTCTCGAAGCTGGTCGTCCAGGTGCCGGGGCTGCTGTTGGGCCTGTTCGCGCGGGCCGCCATCCGGGCGCACCGTCGCTACGGGTACGCCGCCGTTTCGTTCGGACCAGCCATCCCGCTCCGGGACTTCCTGCCGGACGCCACCGTCGTGGCCGCGCTGCCCGACAGGCTGCGCCGCCCGAGGATCGCTGCGGCGGCGGACCACCTGCTCGCGTGTGTGCACGCGGCGATCCCAGCCACGCCCGTCGTCCTCACCGCGGCGGCCCTGCTCGCGGGCGCTCGGGATCACGCCTCCCTGGTGCGCGCCGTCCGGGAGGAGCTTGCCGTGCTCGCGGGCACGGGCCGCCCCGTCGCGCGTGGCGTGGCCTTCCGGCGGTCGCTGCCGACGCTGCAGTCGGCAGATGTCCAGAAGGGCCTCCTGGACGAGGCGATCGGCGACTCGGAGGAGGCGGAGCAGATGGTGGAGCTGGGGTTGATGCTCCTGGAGCGCCGCGGGTTGATCCAGAACGTGCGGGGCGCGGTTCGCGTGGATGCGCAGGCCGATGAGTTGCTCCGGTACTACGCGAATTCCATGCAGGCTCCGACGCACCTCGCGTTTCGACCGGCTCCCGCCGGCTGACCAGCGCCCGATCCCTCAGGGCAGAAAGCGCGCGCGTTCTTCCGGCGAGGGGATGCGACAGGCCTCCCTGCGCCCCCACACGCGGTACCGGTTGCGGGCGAAGACGCGGTAGCACAGGTCGGTGAACGCGCGAGGCAGAGCGGAGAACCAGGCAAGCGCCCGCCACGGCCAGGGCAGGTGCGCGCAGATCCCGAAGATCGCGCTCGAGTGCCACGACACGCGCTCCTCCGGCGATCCTCTACCCTCCACGAGCACGATGCTGTCGAGCCCCACCGGAAGTGGATGCCGTGCGACGACGTCCCTGGCGACCTCCCCCTGCAACGGTGCGAACTCAAATACGCGAGCGGTGTCGTGCGTGAGCAACCAACGCACCGACAGGTCACAGAAGCCGCACAAACCGTCATACAGCACGAGCGGGGGAGGGGCCGACACCCCTACAAGCTAATCCCCCAAACAGCCGATGGTGTGACCTTCTCCGTCTGGCTCGATGCAATTCGAGATGTATCGTCGAGACATCGAGCGTGCGTCGTTCAGGGTGGCGCTGTAGAAATCAGGAAGGGACACCGCGGCATATTGGTCAGCGGCGCCGGCGGGGAGCTGGCCGCCGAGCTGTACGCGCGCCTGATAAATCGCCAGTGTATCGGTTGTCGACAACGCAAGGAGCATCCAGCTCCCGCGGTTGACGGGAACACCGAGCGCACCGTCGAACGCCGCCGGGTCGGTGAGGGTCCGGGCGGTGCCCAGCTCCTCCGGGGCGTTCGTCCATGCCCGCTCCCAGACGCCCGAGCCGGCGAGCGCCAGGTTCGTCTCGGACCGTATGACCCAATGCCTGTCCTGGAAGGGCCAGGGGAGGTCGAGTCGCTGGTAGAGCAGCTTGTCGAACGCCCAGTCCCCGTTCCAGGCCACCTGGGCAAGGCCGGACACAACATCCACCGGGTGGTCATCGGTGACGGCAAGCCAGACGGCCTCCCGGCGTGCGGGGATCACCCCGACGCCGCGTACGCCCTCGTCGCTCTGGCTGTGCGCGATCTTCCCCCCTGCGACGGTCGACCACACAGACGAATCGAGCGCGCCGGGAGGGAACCTTGCATGTTCCGCCACGGCGCGCTCGACCTTGGACCAGGCTGTTGCCAGGTCTGCTGCTGTCATCCGCCTTCGGCGGCCGGGGCAGCGCCTTCTTCCGCTGGCGCGATGTCGTCGCCCGCAGGATCGATCTTCCCGGGGGTGGCGACGAACTTGAACTTCGCCCAGCCCGCCTCGTTGGCCGAGCCGATCACGCGCCGAACCAGACGGAAGTCCGTCTTGATGTCGGCCTGGACGATCAGCAGTCCCTTGTAGGACTGCGTCGCGTCGCGGTCGCCCTCGGTCTTCTCCACGAATTCACGGCGGGCCGTGAGGATCGTGACGAGGCCGGGGATCGGCGCGCCAGCAGCGTCAGCAAGCTCGTCGCCCATGTCCGACTGCGGGATCGGCTGGTTGTCGATGAGCAGGAGCCCGTTGTTGTCCATCATGATGACGGTTCCGGGATCCTGGAGCGGGGCTCCGGAGACCACGGTCGGCACCTTGATCTTGTCGCTCAAGCTGACCTGATCGGAGGTGAACAACTGGATGAGGAAGATGACGAGGATGGTGAACATGTCCACCATCGCCGTCAGGTTCAGGCTGGCGAAACCGCTCTTCTTCCCGCCCGAGAGGGGGCTCGAGCGCAAGCGCCCGATGGGAGGGTAGGCGGGCCGACGGCCGGGAGTAACAACAGGCATTCTAGCCTCCGGTCGGGGGTACCATCGGCGCGGCCGGTGGCATGCCCAGGGGTGTGGCGGAGGGCGGTCCCCCTGCGAGAGCTGTCTGCGGGTACCCGAACTCACGCGTGAGGTCGAGGGCCTTGATCATCTCTTCGTAGGGAACGCCGTCCTCGGTGTTGATGACGACCATCTGCTCGGTCGGGAAGGCTTCGTGGTCGGCCTTGATCAGCTCCTTGAGCTGCTTCCAGTCCTGCTCCTCGCCAATCTTCGGCAGCTGCTTGAACTCCTCGGCCTTGCGGCCGATCGCCATCCCTTCGGCGCGCAGGGCGACGGTGAGCGGAGGCGGCGGAGGCGGATCGGGAATTTCGACGTCCGGGTTCGGCGGAGAGATCGCCTGCTCGACATCGATCGAGGCGATCTGGGTCCACACGGCCGCGATCATCAGGAATGCAATGAGGCACGACATGAAGTCGATGAACGGGACCAGGTTCAGGTCCACCATCATGCTCTTGCCGCGGCCCTTGCCGCCTTCGACGCTTACGCCCATGCCGGCCTACCCGATCGCCTGCGCCCCGCCCTCGGCCTTCGCGGCTCGGTTGGACAGGACGAAGTTGATCTCGGCTACGACGGATTCGTTGATGGCTTCCAGCACGTGCTGGGTCTGCGCCTGAAGGAACGCGTAGAGCAGGAGCACGGGCACCGCGGTGCCGAGGCCGAACGCCGTGCAGTGCATGGCCTCCGAGATACCGGCAGAGAGCAGCGTGGCCTTCTGGGAGGGGTCTGCGTTCGCAACGGCGCCGAACGTCTTGATCAGGCCGGAGATGGTGCCGAGGAGCGCGGCGAGCGTCGCGGCGTTGGAGAGCACGGCGAGGTAGCCGGTACGGGCTTCGATCTTGGGGACCTCGGAGAGGGACGCCTGGTCGAGAGCGGCCTGGATCTCCTTGTCGGGGCGGTGGGCCTTGAGGAGGCCGGCGCGCAGGATGCGGGAGAGCGGGCCCTGCTTCTGGGAGGAGAGCCAGCGGATCGCAGCCTGGATGTCGCCGCGCATGATGTGCTGGTTCAGACCGGTGAGGAGCGCGTGCTTGTTCTCACTGGAGTCGACCATGAGCACCTTGATGCGCTCCATCGTGATCCCGATCGAGGCGAGCGCGCACGCGGAGATGAGGTGCATACCCCAGCCGCCTTCCTTGTAGAACTGAACGATTTCACCAATCACGTTGACTCCAAAGTGGCCGAAGCCGAGGGGGGGGACCCCGATGGCGGGGCGGGGAACGAAGCGAAGCAGTCACTTAGTACCAGAGGCCCCGCAGGAGTTCCATGCCAGCGCTGTAAGGAGATCGTCTAGAGGAGCCGCAGCCCGGCCCCCGTGGCGATGAAAAGCAAGGAACGGTGAATACTTACGACAACCTTGCGCTGGACCGGTGAATTCGCTGTCAACCGCCTCCCGGCGGGCGATCCTGGCGCGGGGGGTTGCCGGGGAGCCGGGGAACGACTACCCGCCGCGAAACCTCGCCGTGACGGCGATGTCGCCCGACCGGGCAGGAGTCTCAGATGCGTGAATGGACAGAAGCAGAGCTCGAGGGGAAGCAGCGGCTCGCCAAGGTGATGGCCGCCCGGGGCATCGCCAGCAGGCGCGCGGCCGAGGTGATGATCGAGGAGGGCCTGGTGAGCGTGAACGACACGGTCGTGCACCACCCCGGGTACCCGGTCGACCCGGACAAGGACCGCATCAAGGTCGATGGCAAGGTGCTCAAGCGCGCGCCGAGGCTCGTCTACTACGTGCTCAACAAGCCGAAGGGCTACATCACCGGGCGCGACGATCCCAAGGGGCGGGCGTCGGTGCTCGACCTGCTCGGGCAGCTCCCAGAGCGCGTCGAGCCCGTCGGGCGTCTCGACTACAACACCGAGGGCGTGCTGCTGCTCACGAACGACGGCCCCCTCGCGCACAAGCTCACGCACCCCTCCACGGGCGTGCCGAAGCGGTACATGGCCAAGATCTATCGGACCCCGAGCGCCAGCACCCTCGCCCGGATCGAGCGGGGCGTGCTGCTCGAGGACGGCCCGACGGGACCGTGCAAGGTGCGGGTGATGGAGAGCACGGATGCCGGGAACTGCTGGGTCGAGATCACCGTGACCGAGGGCCGGAACCGTCTGGTCCGTCGGCTGTTCGCGTCGCTCGGCCACCCGGTTGCGAAGCTCCGCCGCGAGTCGTTCGCCACCATCGCCTTGCGGGACCTGGAGGTCGGGCAGATGCGACCGCTCACCGGCGAGGAGATCGGCCGGCTGCACGAGCTCGTCGAGGGCATCTCCCCGGGCGAGGCGGGGAAGAAGGCGAAGAAGAGCAAGGTCGGTTTCGCGAAGGCCGACCCGAAGTGGATCGAGAAGCGCACCCGGAAACAGCACCGGGGGCCCAAGCCGGTGAAGACCGGCCCACCGAAGGGTGGGCGCGGGCAGATCAACACCGGCCAGGAGGCGAAGGCCGGGACGACGGGGCCGAAAGGCGGGGTTCCGGCGGCAAAGGGCCCCGGTACGTCGACCGGCCCCCGGCCCCCCACGCCCCCGGGCAAGGGCCGCGGCGGTCGAGGAAACGGCGGAACGCCTTGACGCACGAGGTGCAGCGGTTAGAAGGGGGGACCCACCGCGGGGTGGAGCAGCCAGGTAGCTCGTCGGGCTCATAACCCGAAGGCCGTAGGTTCAAATCCTACCCCCGCAACCAAACTTGAAGCCCGGTTTTCGCCCAGTGCGGAGACCGGGCTTCAACCGTTTTGGCACATTCGATTTTGGGCGGGGGTTTTGGGGCGTGGGGGCTGGGGAAAGGGGCGGCGGGCAGGACCGGGGCGGTGCTCGACGTTGCTGGGCGACCGTGCTGGGATCCGGACGCTCCGGCACCGAACGCCAGGGTCGCCGACCCGGATCGCGGCGCATTTCAGCCGTAGCCACGACAGACGCTGCGGCTACGGCTCGCTACTCGGCGATGGGCACCGCTCCACACGCGGTCAGGTAGGCTGCGATGGCGTCGTAGGCTTCGCAGGGCCGGGTCTCGTCGTCGCCGGACAGGTCACCGGGGGGCACGAAGAGGACAAGGCCCTTCCGCGCTCGGGTCAGCAACACCCGGTAGCTGTTCTTCGCGATGTCAGCCGCGCGGTCGGAGTTCCAGCTCGCCCCGGCGAGCCGGTAAGCGGCCCAGCCGGTGGCGGAGCGCCGAAGATCCAGGTCCCAGGCGACGACGGTGTGATCGAGCTCCATGCCCTGGACCTGGTACTGGTTCTGGACCGTCTCGAGTGCGTTCGAGGATCGGAAGTCGGATGAAGGCGCGAGCATCCACGCCCCGATGTCGGGCTTGTGATCGACAAAAAGTCCGTGCGCGCCCAGCCGGCGTGCCTGGCCTGACGCGATGATCCCGCTTCGCTCGCCTGCTCGCCGGACCGCGCTCCTAGCGGTCTCAAGGTTCCGGGTCAGGCGGATCGGAAGCCCTTCACTGCCCAGCACCGCTGCGTGCGCCTTGGCGGCCATCGGGTCGTCTTGGACCACTGCCGCGGCCCACCGCTCCATCGCGTCATTCCGGTAGAAGCGCATGGACTGGTCGAGGTGGCCGAAGCGCAATGGGTCGATCACCTGGGTGGTGCTCGGGTGGTCGCTCGGGAGCAGGCTCATGGTGGTCGCTGCGGCCGACACCCTCCAGCCGAGCCGATCGGCCGCCTCCAACCATGCGCCCATCCCACGTTCTCCCCGGTTGATGGCCTGGTTGTGCCCGATCAAGGCGACCACCACGCTGCCGTTCGGAAACTGGCTGCGCTGCGCCTTGAGGATGAGGTCGGCCTCGTGGTCCTCCAGGCGCTGTCGCAGGACCTCCCGTCCCCTCTCGTACGTTCGCTGCGCCTCGTCGAACACAACGACAGTGCCGTCCTCCTGGCCGTGCGCCGCGCCGCGTGTACCGAGGAACGCGTGGGCGGTGACGATCTTGAATGTGGCTGCGCCGCGAACGAGTCGGCCGACGTCCCTGCCGATCGCGTCCTTGGTGTGCCGGTAGCCCGTGGCGAGCAAGCCGCCGCCTGGCTTCTCCGCATAAGACGCCTTGAGGGCGGTCTGCAGCACCTGAACGAGCGGTGCATTGCCGGTCACGAACACCGTTCGAGATGCGTCCTTTGCGCGGAACGCCAGATTCAGCCCCACGAGGGTCTTCCCGGCCCCGGGTGCGCCCGAGAGCAGGACGAGGCGGTGTTCGCCATGAGCGAGCGCGTGCGTGATCAGACCGGCGATCTCGCGTGTGGCGTCGTCGATGGCTGCCTTGGGTGCGGCATGCGCTTCGATGGCGCTGACGTCGTGCTGTCCGTAGAGGGAGAGGGCCGCGTCGATCATGGTCGAGGAGGGCGCGAAGGGGGAGGCGAGCCAGACGGCCCGGTCGCAGGGCAAGGCGACGTTCGAGTTGCGAAGACCGAGGCGGAGCGCATCTCGGAGCCCGGTCGCCCCTGCACATTGAAGCGGCCGCGAGAGCAGGGTGCTCCACGGAGCCGGCGCGAAGGACGGGGGAGCCAACGGCACCCTCGGGGGAGCAGCGTCGCCGGTCAGCACGAGGATGGGCACGATCCGCGTGCCCGCCTCGGCCCACTCCCGGGTGACGCGGTGAAATTCCAACAGGTTGACGGCATAGCTCATCACCTGGTCGCGGTCGGCGGCCCCGAGTCGGGAGCGCTTGAACTCCACGACGAAGACGACGCCGGGGGAGAGGAGCACGGCGTCCAGCCGAAGCCCTCGTCGGCGGAAGTCGTACTCCAGCACGACGTGCGCGATCTCGGGCACTTCGAGAACCGCCCCGCGTACGGTGCGCACCCGGCGCCCGACCTCATCGTCCGCCCCGGCCCCGTGCATGAGTGACACGCTGGCGCGCCACTCCTCGACCTGATCCGACGGCGTGTCCAGGTCGGCACTGCTCGCGCACGCGGAGAGTTGCCCCACAACCCGGTCCTCGTCGTCGTCGAGGAACCCGTGGCGGTCGCGCTCGTACCATGCTGACATCGGACTTTTGCTCACGCGATCCTCGGCGGCGCCAGGCTGCCAGGTGGCGCGCGCGAAGTCAACCGGACGAGCGGTGTTCTCGACGGGTCGGCCACCACGGACCCCGAGACCCGGTGTAAGGGGGAGTATGCCAAGTCCACCCTCCCTGATCGGCCGCTGGAACATCGGGGCGATGGAAGTGTGGGACAGCGAGGCGTTGAAGCTCGTGGAGCAGGCGCACATCACGTTCACCAGGGACGGCGGCGAGATGCTGTTCATCTGCGTGAACGTGACGCCGGACTGCCGGACGAAGGGCAGTGGCGCGGAGTTCACGTTCGAGGGGGACGACGAAGGAGACCGGGTGAGCGCACGAGGGCACGCGAAGGTCGTGAAAGACAGGCTCCAGGGCTGGATCTGCTTGCACCAGGGCGACGAGAGCGGCTTCGTCGCGCGGCGGGCATCTGGCTGATTTGGGCGCGCTCACACCGGTCGTCACGATCGGATCGGCCGACATCACCGTCCTCGTCCGCACGGGCCTTTGGGACAGCAGCGCGACCATATCGCTGGTGGGCCAACCACCCAGCGCTGCCATCCGGGATCCCTGGAGTCAGGGGTCGGGGTGGTATCCTCGGACGATGCCAGCCGCCCCCCGCGACGACCTGTTCACCCGCCTGATCAACCACCGCGTCAGCGACGAGCATGCCCGCCGCGAGGACTTTCTGACCGAGTGCTTCGCGTGGGTGATCCAACACGACGCCGAGCTGCTGTCCCGCCTCCTCGCTCCGGACGGACCCGTGTTCTCGGCCAGTCAGGGAGCCGCACCACAGTCTGGACCGCTCCTGGTCGAGACCCAGGTGACGCTGGGAGATCTGGGGCGACCGGACATGCGAATCAGCGATGGTCGCGGGTTCACCCTGCTCGTGGAGAGCAAGGTCGATGCTGCCTTCGACGCTGATCAGATCCGCCGGTACCTCCTGCACACGCATGGCCTCGAGCGCGGGTTCGTCCTGGCCCTTCTGCCGCGCCGCTCGGTGCCAGCCACGCTGCCCGCCCACCCGCAGTTCGTGGGGGCGACGACCTGGGAGGCCGTCGCAGCCCTGGTCAGCGTGCTCCCCGTGACCGACGACGGACACGGACTGTTCCGTGCAGCCCTGCTGCGCCTCCTTCGGGAGTATGGGCTGGCCGACTCTCCGCGTGAGGTGCTCGAGTGGGAGGCTGCGGACGGGACGCAGCGGGTCGATGAGGTCCTCGCGGTCTGTTCTCGCCTCACTGGCGTCGTGCAGGGGACGGCCGCGGACGATGCCCTGATGCGGCGCGCGCCAGCCTTTTACCGACCGGTTAACGGGCGGTGGCAACTCGGTTGCTCGCGGGGGTCCCCGTTCCGCGTGGGGTTCGGACCCAGCCCGCGGCCCGTCATCGCCCACCAGATGGCCATCTGGCCCGCAACCGGCGCCTTCGGGAGCCTGATGGCGACCGTTGGCTTCCGCGGCTACGCCCGAGGGGGGGGACGGCGCCCGGCGGCCCTGACCCTGACGTACTGCACACAGCGAATCGTCACAACATTTCATGACACGGAACCGGCTTTCCTTGCGGCGCTGCTCGCACGGGGCGCGGGTTCCCCTGTCGGACCGGAGCTGAACCTCCATGAACGCGCTGGGAGCCTCCTCGCCTCCTGCCACCGCCGCATCACGGCGATGATGGGTCGCGTACGACACGCGCTTGCCGCCGCCGGCTACGAGCCAGGACCGGTAGAGCAGGACGAATGGGGCATTGGCTTCGCCCTCCTTCCCACCCACGAATTGCTGGGCAACCCCGTTGACACCGACCTCCTCGCGCTGCGGTACCGGGACGTCCTGCGGGCGTCGATCGAGGCGTTCATGGAGGAGGATCCCGGCGAGCCCCTGGCCAGGCTGTTCGCCGAGGCGGCGATGCCGGCGTTCGGGGGCTTCGGGGAGAGGGGTGGGAGGGCGTAGGCCACCTGCCGCCATCCGGTCCGGCGCCGCCTCAGTTCGCCGGAGCCCGATCCACTGCGACGTAGTTGTCGAAGTCCAGCGTTCGCTGGGCCATCGCCATCACGGCAGCAGGCGTGATCGCTGCGATCCGGGCGGTCAGGGTCGAGGCGACGTCCTCCGCTTCGCCGTCGATGTAGACATGGCGGATCTCGTCGAGCCAGAAGCTGTTCTTTCGTGCGTCGGTCTCGTAGTTGCGAAGCCGGGCCTCGCGCACCTTGGCCACCAGGTCGTCGGGCAGCGGCGTGGTGCGGGCGTCGTGCAGGATGGACATCACCCTGGCGGTCAGCGCCTCGCGCCGCGCCGGATCGCAGTCGAACTGCACACTCACCTCGTAGCCGCTCCACGGTCGGGCCCAGCTCCGCGTCTTCACGTCGATCGTGTAGGTCCCGGCCTCCTCCTCGCGGATCGCATCGCGAAGGCGAAGCTCGAGGGCGTCGCCCATGCCCCCGAGCGCAGTCCGCACCTCGGGCGAGTACGGGATCTCGCCGTCGAAGCGCATCGCAACCGTTGCCCTCGGCGCCGTCCCGAGGGCCAGGGACTCGGTGTGTACGCCCCGGGTGGGCCGCGCCCCGTCGTCGCCAACCGGCTCGGCCGGCACCGGGGTGCCCGGCAGGCTCCCGATGTACCGCTCCACGAGGGGTTGGAGCGTCGCCGGGTCCACTGCCCCTGCGAACGCGAACACGAAGTCCGCCGCGTTCCCGAAGCGCTCCCGGTAGATGGCTTCGGAGCGCGTGAGGTTCATCGCGTCGAGGTCTGTGACCGTCCAGGACCGTCGCCAGGGGGCGTCGCCCCAGATCAGTTGGATGATCCGGTCGCTGAAGACGTTTCCCGGGTCGTCCAGGCGATGACGGAGGTTCTCCGCCCGGCGCTGGCGGCTGACCTCGACGGCGGAGGGGTCGAAGACCGGCGCGGTGAACCGCAGGTAGGCGAGCCGGAGCATCGTCTCCAGATCCGCTGGGACCGCACTGCCGGTCAGCCCCTCCTCTCCTGGGTCCAGGAAAGGGGTCGCCGAGGCCTGCTTTCCCGCGAGGGACCGTGCGAGCGAGACAGCGTCGAGCCCGCCGAGCCCGGACCACAGCGCGATGTCGACTGCGGTCCTGGCCGGGACGACGTCAGCGGCCGGGTACCGCGCCATTCCGCCGGTGGACCACGCTCGGAAGAGCACCTCGTCCGGCTTCTCCTGCGAGGGCCGAACCACCACGCGTGCGCCGTTCGAGAGCGTCCACAACGTCGACGCAAGGCCGGGAATTTCACGCGTGCCGACGACCCGGCCAGGATCCGGGAGCGTGGTCATCAGCTCCGGTGGCGGCGGGGCGTCCACGGGCGGGGGGATGTCCCGTGCCGTGACGGACGCCGCGATCGACCGCAGCTCCCCCTCGAACGGCAGCGCCGCCCCCTTCGGACCTGCGACCCAGATCAGCATTCCCTCGTCGGGAAACATCCGCGCAGCCGCGGCGCGCAGCTCCCCTGAAGTCAGGGTGCCGAGCGTCTCGCGGGTGCGTGCCGCCTCCGCGACCGGCCCCGTCACCGGTTCGTGGGTGAGGAAGTTCCGCAGCAGCTCCTCCACACGAGGACCGGGCCCCTCGGTCGCCGCGCCGTTCACCATCGTGTCCAACATCGAGTTCATGATGGCGCTCACCCGGACCAGCTCGCCGGACGTCGGGCCGTACTTCACCATGCTCTTCCGCGCGGTCAGGAGCGCATCGAGGGCGGATCCGACCTGTCCGTCCTTGGCCTGGGCGTACAACCAGCAGGTGGCGAGCCGTGTGGACACCCGGTCGAGGTTGGGCCTCGCGCTGGTGAAGGACGCATCAGGCAGGACCGACGCCTCCCCGAGCCGGATCCCCAGGGTGCCGACCACGACGCTCTCTGCGACGTTCGCCCGAGCCTCGGCGTACGTCGTGTAGACCGGACGGTCCAACACGGTGTACACCTTGATGCTCGTCGTCTTGTTCTCCACGTCCGAGACGACCCGCACACGGAGCGATGGATCGTTCGGAACGGATGTGCGGGGAGACGGCGCTCTTCCGGCCCTGATCCCGCCGAACACCCGGGTGATGAGCGCTTCTGCTTCGGCCGCGTCGACATCTCCGGCCACGGCGACGGCCATGCTGCCGGGTCGGTACCACTTCTTCCAGAAGGCCGTGGCTTGATCGACGGTCAGGGAGGCGATGGACGCCTCGGTGCCGATGGTGTCGTGCGAGGCGTAGGGTGTACCCGCGAAGAGGAGCGGGCGCCGGGTGTCCTCGCCGCGCTGCCTGGCGCCCTGCTGGCGCCGCCACTCCTCCAGCACCACGCTGCGCTCGTGCTCCATGCGCTCCGGCGTGAAGTCGAGCGCCCCCGCGACATCCGCGAACCACGTCAGGCCTTTTTCGAGCGCCTCGGGGTGATCCGTCGGGATCGCCAGCTTGTAGACGGTCTCGTTCATGTTGGTGTAGGCGTTGGTGTCCGCCCCGAACTTCATGCCGATCGACTCCATGTAGGACACGAGCTCGTTGGGTTGGAAGTGTCCCGAACCCTGAAACGCCATGTGCTCGATGAGGTGCGCGAGCCCGTACTCTGACTTCGCTTCGTCCACTGCGCCCGCCTTCACGGCAAGTCGGAGCTCGGCGCGGGCCCTGGGGTAGGTGCCGCGCTCGACGTACCAGGCGAGCCCGTTCGGCAGGGTCCCGTGGGGGATCGTCGGATCGAACGGGATGACGCTGTCTGGGGGCGGCTCGCTGGCGAGCGCTGATTGGAGATGGGCCCAGATGAAGAGAGCGATCAACATCCTCGCAGGGTAACCGCGCGGGAGCCGCAGCTGCTTGGGCACCTCCACAACGCGTGATGCCACGCGGCGGGGCAAGGCGTGGGGAGACCGATCGCGGGGGCGAGCCCGCGCCCTGGCAGAACGGTTGTGTTTTGAAACCGTTCTCGGGTGGCGGGCCCGCGCCCTGGCAGAACGGTTGCGTTTTGAAACCGTTCTCGGGTGGCGGGCCCGCGCCCTGGCAGAACGGTTGCGTCTTGAAAAACCGAAGTCGACGGCATGGGGCTCACGGCGGCCGGCGCTGGTGCGCACACTGCCGGAGGGCGCGTAGGACGCTGTGCGGGTCGAGCTCGGATGCCCGCGCCTGCCCCCAGCCCGGATCCGCCGAGCCCTCCACACTGTTGATCCGGACCACCCAATCCGTCACCGCGCACTTGCAGATCCACAACGGCAAGCCGGCGGGACGGGGCGCCAGTGCGGGGTCACGTTGGGGGCGACTCGCACAGGTTCTGTTTGCGCATCGATGCATCCGTGGGCGACGCCCGGAGGCTCCTCTGCAACCCCAGAGACCGGTTGGGCCTCCAGGCGACCCTGTACACGCGACGCGCATGTCGCGAGAGCGCCACGACCGGCGACCCACATGCGCCCGCCATGATGGACGGTAGTGCAGATTCAAACCGGATTCCGGGCCAACCGCTGGTCCAGCCAGAAGCATGGCACGCTCATTGCTCTGAAGGCTGGCGGAGGTTCCCTTGCGCTTCACCCAACTCGCCGCACTCTCTCTGCTCTCCCTGGCCGCGTGCTACGATCCGGCGACGGACGACTCGGTCATGGATGTCCCGAGCGGTACGTTCATGCTGTACGACGCCTACGGCGACTCCGCCGACAGCGGCGGGGACGGTGCGGATCCGAACGCGGATCTCCTGGTGCTGGACATCGCGGGGCTGCAGTTCGAGGTGCAGCCCGCAGACGGCACGACGCCCACCTCGGGTGCGCTGAGCCTGCAGGATGAGGAGCTCTGGATCGACGACTGCTACACCAACGTGGACCACGCGACGACTCGCAGCTACACCCTGGATGTCGACCAGGTGGTCATCTCCGGGTACACGGTGGCGTCGCCCGTGCTCTCCGCCAAGTGCGGCGGCCGCCCGCTGATGTGGTCGGCGGAGACCGAGGGCGCCCCGGAGTCAGGTTTGGTGCTGGTCTTCGACGAGCTGCCGCAGGACTGAGCGGTCGCCCGCTGTCGGCGCGGTGTACGCCCCGACCTGGGCCCGACGCAGCGCGAGGAGCAGCGCGCCGACCGCGAGGCCTGCGCCGAGCGCACGGACGAAGGTGCCGCTGCTGACCGTAGACGTCGCGGATACCGCCACCAGCGGCGGGTCGTCGTCCGTGTGCGGCACCCCGCGCGTCCACTCCGCCGGCCGATGACACACGCGACAACGCTGGAGGCGACCGCCTTCCCCAGGGCCGCCTGGTGACTATTGAAGCCGCGTGAACGAAACCCCCTCAATCGCCGCGGGCGACCGCATCTCCGGAAGGCTCACCTTTCCCGTGGAAGGCATGACGTGTGCTTCGTGCTCCGCGCGCGTCGAGAAGGTGCTCGGCAAGGTGCCCGGGGTCAAGGCGGCGTCGGTGAACATCGCGACCGAGAAGGCGACGGTCGAGGGCGAGGTCACCTGGGGCGCGCTGGCTGCAGCGGTGGAGCGCGCCGGGTACAAGGCGGTGCCCCCGCCGCGGGCGAAGCCTACGGCGGGTCCCGTCGCAGATCGCCCCGGCAGCTTGCCGCTGTTGCGACGCCGCCTGATTGTGTCGGCAGTGCTCACCGCCCCGGTGTTCACGCTCGCCATGCTCGACGTGATGGGCCCGGTCTCGGGCGGGGTGCAGTGGGTGCTCACGTCGGTGGTCCTGTTCTGGGCAGGGTGGGACTTTTTTCGCATCGCGGTGCGGTTGGCGCGGACAGGCGCGGCGAACATGGACACGCTGATCGCAATGGGCACGGGCGCCGCCTACCTGTACAGCGTGTACGCGCTCTGGACCGGGGGGATGCTGTACTTCGAGACCGCGGGGGTCGTCGTCACGCTGATCCTGCTCGGCAGGTTCCTGGAGGAGCGCGCGAAGGTCCGGGCAGGGGACGCCGTACGCAAGCTCATCGGGTTGCGACCGCGCACCGCGACCGTCTTGCGTGGGTCGTCGGAGATCGAGGTACCGGTGGAGGACGTGGCGGTGGGGGACCGCGTGGTGGTGCGGCCGGGCGACCGGATCCCGGTGGACGGCGTGGTGGTGGAGGGGAGGTCGGCTGTCGACGAGTCGATGATCACCGGGGAGAGCATGCCGGTCACGCGCGGTGTCGGCGAGGCGGTCATCGGCGCCACGGTGAACAGCACCGGTCGGCTGCTGGTGGAGGCCTCGCGCGTTGGGGCGGACACGGCGCTGGCCGGGATCGTCCGGATGGTGGAGGAGGCGCAGGGGTCCAAGGCGCCGATCCAGCGGCTCGCCGACGAGGTCGCGGGCCGGTTCGTGCCGGCCGTGCTGGTGGTGGCTGCGGTCACGTTCATCGGTTGGGTGTTCTGGGGCGTCGGGTTCGAGCGGGCCATGCTGCCCACCGTCGCAGTGCTCGTGATCGCGTGCCCGTGCGCGCTCGGCCTGGCCACCCCGACGGCGATCATGGTCGGAACAGGGAAGGCGGCGGAAAACGGGATCCTGGTGCGGAACGCAGCGGCGCTCGAGCTTGCCCATCGGCTCGACGTGTTGATCGTCGACAAGACCGGCACGCTCACGCGGGGCCAGCCGTCGGTGACCGACGTCGTGGTGCTGGGCGACGGAGCGCCGTCGTCGGTGCTCCCGTCGCTGCGGCTGGTCGCCGCCGTCGAGCGGTACTCGGAGCACCCGCTCGGCCAGGCCATCGTCCAGCACGTGCGGGGCCTCTCCGCCGAGGGGGTGGACCTCCTCGACGTGGAAGGGTTCGAGTCGGTGACCGGGGCCGGCGTGGTGGGCAGGGTGCGGTTGCCCGGGTCCGAGGGGCCCGCCGCGACCCTGGTGGTGGGCACCCGCGAGCTGATGACCGCGCGGGGCATCCCCACGGCGCCGTTCGAAGCGGCCGCCGGGGCGATCGAGGCCGCGGGGCGAACAGCCATCCTCGCCGCGAGAGAGGGCGTGCCGTTCGCAGTGATCGGGCTCGCCGACACGCTCAAGGAGACGTCGGCGGGCGCAGTCGCCCGCTTGCGGAAGATGGGCGTGCGGCTGATCCTCGCCACCGGGGACAACGAGCGGACAGCCCGGGCCATCGCGGAGGCGCTCGGCATCGAGGAGGTGATCGCCAGGGCCTCACCGGCCGACAAGCTGGCGCTCGTGCAGAAGCTGCGGGCCGAGCGCAAGGTGGTGGGCATGGTGGGGGACGGGATCAACGACGCGCCAGCGCTGGCTGCGGCAGACGTCTCGTTTGCGATCGGGACGGGAACGGACGTGGCGATGGAGGCTGCAGGGATCACGTTGATCCGGGGTGACATCGCGAAGGTGGCCACGGCGATCGAGCTCTCCCGCGCAACCCTGCGGATCGTGAAGCAGAACCTGTTCTGGGCGTTCGCGTACAACACGGTGGGCATTCCGATAGCAGCGCTCGGCCTGCTCTCCCCGATGATCGGATCGGGCGCCATGGCGCTCTCCTCCGTCTCGGTGGTGACCAACGCGCTGCGCCTTCGGCGGTTCGTGCCCGAACACCCCTCAAGATAGGGCGCGCCCGGGGCGCCCTCCGGGTTCCCAGGCCTCGCGGACTACTGCTGGTTGAGGAGCGCGAGCCCTACACCAAGGAACGTGAGCACGGCAAAGACGAGGCCCGGCAGGACATTCAACACGATGCCGACGATCGCGATGATGCGGTTCTGGCCGGCGCTGCGGACCGCACCTGCCACCCCGACGACGAAACCGATGAACCAGACCGGGAACGCGAGCCAACCCACACACATGAACGAGCCGCAACAATACAGCGCGCAGCCGAGCACACCGATCACGGCCGACGCCAGAGCGAGAGGGTCGCGCGTCTCTGCGATGGGTTGCTGATTTTCCACGGTGCACCTCGGTCCGGGCTGTATTGTCCTTCGGCTCGGATGTCACGCCGGTACCGCCGGAAGCCTCGCGCTACGGCCTCTTCACCGTGGTCCTCACCCGACGCACGGGGGGGGCCGGGCGGTCTCCAGGGACCTCGACCTCGGGCCGCAGGTCCTGCTCGGGCCGCTCCTCTTCGATGACGGCGTCCTTCTCGGCGTCCTTCTCGGCCTCCTTCCCAGCCTGCTTCTCTGCCTCCCGATCCAACGCGGGCTCCGCCTCTGTGCCCTCGGGCTTCTTTCCACCCTTCCCTGGGGCCTTTCCCTCCTTCTTTCCTTCCTTGTCGTCCTCGTCCTCCCCCACGTCACCCCACCAGGGCTTTCGCATGCGGAACAGCCCCTCGGCGTGCGACTTGTCGCTCTCCCGCTCGACCGTCTCGGCGAGGTGCAGGGCCTCCGTGACCTCGCGCGGGGTGCAGCCCTCGCCGGGGTGCACCTCCACGGCGGCGCTCGGTCGCTCGATCGCGGCGGTCTCCGTGTGATCGAGGGGCACCTGCTTCGGGAGGTTCTGGAGCGCCTTGCGCTCGGCCTCCATCGCGCGCTCCAGGTGATCGACGGCCTGACCGAGGTTGCCGCGGGCGAGGGCCTGGGCCGCCTTCTTGTACTCGCCGGCCGACTCCTTCCAGCGCGTGGGGTCGGGCAGCCCGTAGCCCGCCTTCTTGTGGGCCACCTCGTCGAACCAGACGCGCTGTTTCTTCATCGCCGCCTTTTCGCGCGCCTGGACGGAGTGGATCTTCTGGAGCCGATGAAGGATGAACTGGTAGATCTGGTCCCGGGCGTGGTCGTTCCTGCCAATCAGCGTTTTGACCTGCGTATTTCCGAGCTTCTTGGTTATCTTTCTCAGCTGTTCGGTGTTCGGGTCGGCCTTGCCGGCGCGCCCCGATACCTTGGGTGCGCGGCCAACCCTGGCGCGTTCGGAGCCTGTTTTCATTGGACCCCGATCGGATGGACGAATCTCGTATTGGTGGTGGCCGTGCGTGCGCCGAACCGACAGTTGCCCTCCACCCCGTCGACCGTCTCGGCGACCGCGAGGGCGTAGACTCCCGGCTCCACATCGGTGGGGATCTGGTGCATCATCCGTGGAACACCATCGAGTGCACGATCCGGCCGGCCTTCACGACGAGCACCTCGGCCACGACGAGGTCGGGCTCGCCCGGTACCGTGCGCAGGTACTCCATGAAGACCCTGTCGCCGCTCGCGGTCAGGTGCAGCGGTTCGTACCGCAGGCCGGGCAGGCGATCCATCGCGCCCTGCCACCAGGCCCGGAGCGCGGGCACGCCGCGGATCTCCCCCCGGGTCTCCGGCTGGCGATCCCGAAGCTTGGGGCTCACGTGGACGGCATCCTCGGCGTAGAGCGAGAGCAGATCGTCCAACCTCCGGGCGTTGAACGCTGCGAGCCAGCGGCGGGCGAGGGCCTGGAGCGGGCCGTCCCCGGCGCTGATCGCCATGCGGGCGAGCTCGCGGACGTTTGTGGGGCAATCGAGCTCGCCGGGCTCCTCGACCCAACGGAACTGCGTGTACTCCTCGTTGGGGCGGACCGCCCGCGTCGGAACATCCGCCACAAACGCGAAGTTCAGGTGTGTACCCTTGGAACCTGCCTGGTGCTCCTCGTAGCCGAGCAAGCCGTCGGGCGTTCCATCCACGCCGAGCCCGGGCACGAACACCCCCTCCAACCCGGTCTCCTCGCGCAACTCGCGGCGCGCGGCGTCGAGCGGGGCCTCGCCCGGCTCGATCTCGCCCCCGACCGGGAGCCAGACGCCGAGCCGGTGATGGTGGATCAGGAGGACTGCACCCGAATTCCGGGCGAACACCGAGACGGACCAGGCGGTCCTGGTCACTCGGCCGCCACCGGTTCACGCATCCAACTGGCGATGCCCGGGGCCGTCCACTCGCCATCGCCGTCGGCGTCCACGTAGATCGGGTTGGTGAGCGCGTAGGGGAACACGGCGCCGGAGCGGGGGATGGGGATCGCGGGGTCCAGCAGGCTCGCGACCGAGGGCACGGTCGACAGAGCCTCGATCACGACGTCCTGCAGCTGGATCGGCGGGATCTCGACGGAGGAGAACAACGGCGCCATGTCGTCGTCGCCCATCACGCTGATGACGAACCAGCTGTCCTTGTCCACCGCGACGTCCTTGTCCTCCACGAGGCGCACCACGCCGTCGTCGAGGTTGGTCTCCACGCCGATCAGGGTGCCGTCCTGGTAGATCTCCACGCGGTCGACCTTCATCCACGACGCGGCTTCGACCTCGATGTGCAACGACACCGTTCCATCGGTGTCCGTGAGCTGGTCACCGATGCCTGTGGCGGGGTCGTTGATCCAGAACCGGACGAAGGGACCGGAGGACATGAACGAGTGGCCCGCCTTCACGGCGTCGGCGATCGCCTGATCGTCGAGATCCGCGGGGTTGTCGGTGTCGGACTGCACGAAGTTGCGGGGGCAGCCGGACTCGATGCTCGAGCGGTCGTGGGAGTCGGAGTTCGCGAGCCCGGGGATCCGATGTCCGAGGTTGATCAGCGTGAACCAGTCGTCCACCTGCCCCTCGTACCCGTACCCGAGCCGGTAGGTGTCGTCGACCAGGGCCTGCTGCTCCTCTGGCGTCCGCTCCACCATGTCGTAGGGCCGGAGCGCGGTGGGGTCTGCCCTGTACGCGTCCAACTCGGGTTGGGTGGGCGTGCGGATGAGCTCGAAGCGCTTTCCGTTGAGGAGCTCCAACGCATCGAAGTCGAGCTTCATGTTGTTGGGGTTCTTCAGGAGGGGGTTCACCTGGGAGAGCAGGGGGGTGTTGATGTCGCCGGTGTAGGGGTCGAACCCGTACTGGTCGAAGTAGCCGAGGATCCCATCGCGCGGATGGGCGACGAGGCGCACGGGGTCCATGCCCCCTGCGTTCCCGACCTCGGTGATCGCGTCCATGATCTCGCTCGGCTCCATGCCCGTCCAGTCGAACGCGCCGCCCGCCTCGGTCTCGAAGTCGTGTGCGAGGGGGAACCCGATGTAGTGGCCGAGCTCCAGCGTGGTGGTCTCGAGACCGATGCCCGTCTGGATCCAGGGTTCGAGGTGCATCGCCTGTACGGTGGGCGCAAAATCGGTGATCGAGTCGTGGTCCGAGGAGGTGAAGTACTCCACGCCCTCGCTCACCATGCTGCTCACACGGTCCGGCAGCTTGACCCCGGAGTCGAAGCTCGGCATCGAGTGCACGTGGAAGTCGGCCGAGACCCAGCCGTCGCTGTCGACGCTGTGGGCAAGCTGGAAGGTGACCTCGGCGGCCCCCGTGGGGGAGAGGTCGATCTGCTTCTCGTCGAGCTCGTACTCGAACCCCCGGGTGGCGATCGCAGTGTAGTGGCCCGGGGGCAGGGTGAGCGTGGCGTCCCCATACGGAACGAACATGACGGCGCTCGGATCTCCACCGATGAACGGATCGCCGCGGTCGGGAAAGAGCTTCGTGTCCCCGAAGAACGTGACCTTCCCGGGCATGGGGCGCCCGGCCTCGTCCACGAGGTGCACACGCACCTCGCCGGCAGGCGGGACACCGAGGGCCACGGTGACGTTCTGGCTGTCCGTGACGGTCACCGAGACGCGTTGGCCCTCGGGCCGGCCCTGGACGTAGGCCGCGAGCTCCCACTCGCCGGGCGGGAGGTGGCCCGCGAACGAGCCGTCCGGCTGCGTGTCTTCCCCGGCGTCGGAGAGCCACTGCATCCACGGATACTCGGCGCCCGGCTGGTACGCGAAGATCGAGACGCCGCTGAGCGGCTTGAACGATCCCTCCTCGAGGACGTTGCCGCTGATCGTCCCCGTGGCCTCGCCCCTGGCCGCGGCGAGCTTGTCGTACACGCTGCCCATGTCGCCCGACCCGACCGCGAGGTACCGCTCGTATGCGAAGCTGGTCCCCGCCGGAAAGCGCGAGCTCGTCCCGTCTCCCTCCTTGAAGGCCCCGAAGCCGGCCGTCTGCGAGGAGGTGAACAGGGGCACGTAGAGGTCACCCGTCGCGGCGGCGAGGCCATAGGAGATGTCGTCGCCCGTCCCACCGACGAACGGGAACTGGAACGGCTGCTGGAACAGGTTCTGGCCTTCGAGCGACGCGCGGTACACAGCGCCGTCCTCGTCGAACCCGATGCCCGGAGCGAAGACGTCGATCGCGCCGCCCTGGAGGTAGAAGTCGCCCATCGCGCAGCCCGTCGCCGTCGCAGTGCCGATGATGTCGACGGGATCGGTGCTCCCGGGCACGACCGGTGCCTCCGCGAGGTCGCTCATGGGGACCACGCTGCCGTCGCCGCTGGGGTCGAGGATGGTGACGGTGGTGCGCATGAGCAGCACGTCGGCGTCAGGCTCGAGGATGTAGTCGGTGGTCAGGCGCATCTCCGGGTGCGAGACGATGCTCCACAGGAGCCCGAGCGCCGAGAGGAAGGGCTCGTCGGAGGCGTCGACCCGGATGATGGCCGCGTTCCCGTCGCTGCCGTCGTTGAGGATCTCGACCTCCTCGGAGGTGTCTGCAGCGGCGAGGTCCAGGTCCACCGCGGAGAAGGTCTCCGCAAGCTGGTCGTTCCCGTGACCGCCGCCCCACTTGGGGTCGCTGCGGACCAGATCGGCATCCACCAGCGTGCCGCCGTAGGGCGCCGGCCCGTAGGAGTAGCGCCCGTCGAGCACGGCGAAACGGACGTGGTCGTTCTCCAACAGGTAGTCGCCGGGGCGCGCCGTGGCCTTGGGCCCGCCGATGGCCTGATCGAGGGAAGCGATCCTGCTCGCATGCGCCATCGGGCCGGCGGGTGTGCAGCCGGTGAGCGCAGTCGCGAGCGACAACGTCGGCAGGGTGGACAGGGCCAGCAGGCGGCGGATCGGTCGAATGCACGGGAGATCGAGGGAGGCGTGGCGCATCGGACTAGGGTACCATGCTGACGCTCTGGAGCCCCTGTGATCGTCGCCCTCGCCACCCTCGGTTTCTCCTCGTTGGCTTTCGCCGAAGATGTCCCTGCAACGAAGGAAATTCCCCCAGTGATCCTCCACCCCGTGGGGCTTCTGCAGCTCTGGGGAACGGTCTACGATTTTGATCAAAACGCGCAAGCCGACTCCACCGGGTACGGGGACCCGGAAGACGATCCGGGGGTAAAAGTGAAGCGCGCCCGTCTGGGCGTGCGGGCGGACTGGGGCGAACTGCGGCTGGGCCTGGTGGGCGGTGCGGGCGCTCGCTACGACGCCTTCAGCGAGGACGAGCGCGACTTCTCGCTCTACGAGGCGTCGCTCGGCTGGGAGCACCTCGCGGGTCCGTGCCAGGTGGGCGTGGACGCCGGCGTGATCGAGCTTCCGTTCTCTGCAGACGCGATGATCGGCTCCGGCGAGCTGACGTTCGAGGAGCGGGGGATGGCTGCCGAGCACATCGTGGACGATCGCGGGACCGGCATCGCCGGCAGGATCGGGTCCAAGGGCGGCGGGATCAAGGGCACCGTAGGCGTGTTCAACAGCGGGTTCGACCCGTTCGGGGACGACAACCTCGGCAAGACCCTCGTGGCGCGCGTGGACGGCAAGCTCGGCAAGCGGGACACGACCGTGCTGTGGGATCCGAAGGCGGACCGGGTCGGGCTCGGGCTCGGGCTCGGCGCTGCGGGCGTGTACACGGCTGACGTCGCCACCACCACGATGGGCGCCACCGGGGACTTCGTGCTTCGGGCTGGCCCGCTCTCGGCCTTCGGCGAAGGCACGTTCGCGACCATCACGCCCACCGCGACCGACGTGGCGTCCCCCGAGGTGACCGACCCGACTACGCAGATCGGCGTAACGGGGGAGGTCAACGTGGCGGTCGGACGGTTCCAGCCCGCGGCGCGCGTGAGCTGGTTCTCGGACAGCGCGTTGGGGAACTGGACGCAGGTCCTGGGCGGGGTCATCGTGCACGCCGGCGTCGCCGGCTCTCCGGACATCGTGCGGGTGGGCGCCGGGTACGTCCTCCGGCTCGAGTCGGATCCGGTGAGCAACGACACGGTGCGGCTGTGGGTGCAGGCCAGGATTTGAGCAGGGGCCCCGATGAGCGGTCCTGACGTACGGCCCGCGATGGATCCGCTGGAGGCGCTGCTCCATCGCTGCCATCGCGCGGAGCTGCTGCCACTCGCGCGCATCCTGCAGGTCAAGACCGAGGGCATCGGCCTCGCGGATCTCGCGAGGGCGCTGTCGATCACCCTGCGTCGTGCCGGCAGCCACGACATCGCCAACGCGGCGTTCCGTCGCGGCCACGGCCGTCCCTACATCGATCTCCTGCGCCGCGTGGCGAAGGGCTACGGCCTCCAACTCGCCGAGTACGCCGAGCCCGGGGAGATCGAGCGCGCGGTGCTCGCCGCGCACTTCCAGAAGCGCTGGGATGCGACGGACATCGCGACGCGCACGGCATTGTGGGAGGAGTTCGGGATCGCGGCGCCGCTGCCGGAGACCAGCTCGGGTGCACTGGCGCTCGCGGCCCAGACGCTGGGGCGCAGCTTCGACTACGTGCTCTCCACGACCGTGAACGTGGTGGCCGACCCCGGGGGGCTCGCGCTGCTCACGCTGCTGAACCTCTCGCCGCTCGGCTGCGTCGTGCGCCCGCTGATGGTGCCCTTGCTGCCGGTGTTCCTGTGGTGGCGCTTTCGTCCCGACGAGCGCCGTGTGGCTGCCTCGGTGCTCGAGGTGGCGCGGCTGCGGCAGGCCGTGCTGCACCGGGTGACCATCGGCATCGTCGGCAGCCCGTCGAGCGGGAAGGATGCAGGCATCAAGGCCATCTTCGGGGTGGACACAGGGAACATCTCCCCGATCGCGGGTTCGACGAAAGAGGTCGCGATCCAGCGTGCGCCCGGATCGACAGCCTTGTACCTTGTGAATACGCCGGGGATGGGCGACGTGGTGGAGCGCGTGACCGAGGAGGCGCGGCAGGTGCTCGACCACATCGACGTGTTCCTGTACGTGGTGAACGCAGAGGGCGGTGTGCAGGCGCGGGAAAAAGCCGACTTCGACCGGTGCAAGGCGTCGGGGAAGCCCGTGCTGGCGCTGATCAACAAGATCGACGTGCTCCGCCCGCGCGACAAGGAGAAGTACCTCGCCGACGCGCGGCTGAAGTTGGGAGCGACCGAGGCGGACTTCATGCCCGTCGCCTTCGACCCGCTGCCCGAGCTTGCACCGGGGCCGATCGGGCTCGAACCGGTGCACGCGTGGCTGGAGGAGAAGCTGGTCGCCCTCGGGAAGGATCCGGAGGAGCTTCCGCCCCTGCCGCGAGCCGCCACCGCCTGAGGTGTTACCCGCCGGGCCCGGAGTTCCCGATGCCCGCCTTTCCCCACGATGACGATGCCCTGCTCGCCGAGTGCGACGTGGAGTTCGTGAAGGGCAGCGGACCCGGAGGACAGCACCGCAACAAGACCGAGACGGCCGTGCGCCTGGTGCACCGGCCGACCGGGATCCGGGCGCAGGCGAGCGAGCGGCGCAGCCAGGGGCAGAACCTCGGCGTGGCGCTCGAGCGGCTCCGTGCGCTCCTCGAGCAGCACTTTGCTCCGCCTCCGCGCGTGCGCAGGCCCACCCGGCCCACGCGGGGCTCGCAGGAGCGCCGGATGAAGGCGAAGGCCGTACGTTCGAAGGTGAAGGCGGGGCGCAGCGATCACGGGGAGTGAACCCTCGCCGTCCCGGACCGGAGCCGCGCGGATCGCGCGCTCTTGACGCGTCCAGGCTATACTGCCTGGAGTGCGCTCGATCCTGCCGATTCTGCTGTTGGTGAGCGGGTGCAGCTCCGTGTACCGCATTCCCGGGCCGCTCGGCTCGGTGGGGGAGGGCGATTCCGGTGCTGGCATGCCCATCGCCGCCCGGCCGGTCCCAACCCGCGCGGTCCCGACCCACGCCGCGCCAGCACGGGGCACCCCCGGCCAGGCCGTTGCGCAGGCCGCCTGCGGCTTCGAAGGCGCACACTCCATCGTGGTGCACGGGGTGAAGTTCCGGTTCGACTGCTCGGGGATGGTGGAGGCCGCGATGGCGAGCGCCGGCCTGGACTTCGACGGCAGCACGCGTGACCTCTTCGAGACCGCGAGGGAGCTTGGCGTACTGCATCGTCGGCACCGGCCCGACGTGGGCGACATCGCGTTCTTCGACGACACGTACGACAAGGATGGCGACGGCCGGTACGACGACCCGCTCACCCACGTGGCGGTGGTCACCCGGGTGGACGCCGACGGGACCATCGGGATGGTTCACCTCGGGAGCCCGGGCATCGTCCCGCTCACCATGAACCTTCGGGACACGGAGACGCACATCTCGCCCACGGGCCAATTGCTGAACGACTACCTGCGCGCCGCATCGTCGAAGGACCCGGCTCGCGTCAAGCACCTCGCCGGAGAGCTGTGGGTCGCGTTCGGGAGCTTCTGGAAGGCCGAGGCGGTCGCGGTGCGCTGAGCCCAGCGCCCGGGCGCTAGAAGCCCTGGAAGAAGTCCAGGTACACCTGCATGCCGTGCCAGGGATCGAGCGGCGGCTCGGGGTCGCCCACGGTTCGCGTCCACAGGGGGGACGCGAGGGTCACGCCGAAAAACATCGGTCGTACACCGAAGAGATCGGTGACCGAGTGGATGCCGAGCGAGGCGCCGAGGGCCATCGCCCGGCTGCCGTCCTTCGCCCAGACCGATCCCCACTCCACGCCGGGTGCGATCTGCAGCTCCGTGGCCCAGACGAGCGGGAGGGGGAGCTGCGCATGGCGAAACGCCGCCCAGCGGTATTCGAGGTTTGCGAGCACCTTTTCGTTGCCGAGGTAGCGATCGGTGGGGACCGAGCGGAGGTCTCCGGCGCCGCCGAGGGTCAACATGCGGTGCTCCACCTCCCCGGATGCCCAGGCCGCCTTGGCCCTTGCGGCGAGCACCTGTCGGGGGGAGATCTCGAAGAGCTGCGTTGCCGAGGCGCCCACGCTCGCCCACCGCTCTGGGCTGCCGGGCACGAAGCCGCCGCTCACCTGGCCCCCGAGGCGGTGTCCTGAGAGCTGGACCTCGTCGAGGCGCGTCTCCCAGGTCCAGGAGAGGTAGCCGCCCACCGCGAACGCTCCGGAGGTCGTCGGGCGAAAGGCCGGGTCGAGGTAGGACGCGTCCGCGAGGAACACCAGGTGCTGGGTGCGGGTCTGGCGGTTGATGAGCGGTCCGAACGCGTATGCGTACCCGATCGAGGCGGAGATCAGGTCCTGCTCGTCGTGCTCGAGGACGCCGAGCCCCCGGTTGTGCGTGTCACCGTGCGGGCGCAGCAGCAGGTCGCCCCACAGGTTGATGTTCGCCTGCGTGGGGGAGAGGCCGGCGATTCCCCCGGAGAGGATGACGTCCCATCGGGCTGGCCAGTGGTTGTTCGCCCGCTTTGCCTCGTCCACGTGGCCCTGCGGATCGATGCGGACCGATCGCGCGTCGTCCAGCGGCCGCTGGTCGGGGCCGGTGGAGGTGAGCCAGGGGCTGGTGGTGTGGTCGACGGTGACGACGACGACCTCGGACGGGGCGTCCGCGCTCGCCGAGCGGACGACCCGGGTCGGCTTGCCGTGCTCGGTCACGATGTCGTAGTCCTGGTCCGGGTCGTAGCGGGCGTGCCAGCCGGCGCGGAGCTGGGGCGGAACCTGATCGGGCTCCGCACCGCCGAGCATCCGGTGGGACTCCCGGAGGGCGGCGCCCGCGCCAAGCAGGTCGTCGAGCTGCCGGGACGCTGCCCGTGCGGGGGGGCGACCTTCGAAGGTGTCGAGCAGCTCTGGCTCGTCGACGAACGCCTCGCTGAAGATGTCCCCGTAGTAGGGCAGCGTGCCGTCGTTCAGCAGCGCGTCGACCACGGGGTTCCAGGTGAGCCAGCCGAGGGTCTTGCGGAGGTCGGGGGCGGGCAGGCTGCGCGCCCAGGCGTCCGCGACGAACGCCCGGTCCCAGCCGCTGGGCAACGGCGTCGTGGCGTCGATCATGGCCTGGCGGACCGCGCGGAGGTGGTAGGGACGAAAGAGCCAGAGCAGGCGGAAGGCGTGGTCGGAGAGGTAGACCATGCCCGGGGCGGGGCGGGCGAGGTGCAGCAGATCGCTGTCCTGCACGATCGTGAGCGGGGGGAGGGCGCCCTCGCCGAGGGCGTCGGCGGCCGCCTGCAGGAGCCTACGACCGAGGGTGTGGGACGAGGGCGTTGGCCCGCGAACGTCGACGAAGGTGAGGGCGCTGCCCGGATCGTGGTGGGTGCGACCCCCGGGGAGGACGGAGAGCGCGGCGCGGTCGGACTCGCCCTCCCAGTGCACCGTGCCCCGACCGACAGCTCCGTTCAGCACGATCATCGGCGCGTCGGTGTCGCCGGGGTCGGGGGTCGAGAGCGTGACGCTCCACCGCGCCGTCACGACGTGCCCGTCGTCGAGCAACTGGGGGTACCATCCCCCGTTCGCCTGGACCCGGGGCCTTTCGCGGGGCCCGGTCCAGCCGATGTCGCCGTAGCGTCGCGGGAGGGCGGCCGTGAAGCTGGCTCCGGCCCCGTCCCGCGGTTCCTGCCAGATCACGGTGCCCTGGTTGGGCCTGCCGGGGAACGTGCGCACCGACGTACTGTCGTCCGGCGGGACGGGGAGGAACGCGAGCGGGTCCACCAGCGTGAACGACGAGGGGCAGGGGCGCCGCGCGCCGTCCGCGTCCGCGCACTCGACCGCGAAGTCTCCGGTGATCGTCGGGCCGTCCGTTACGGCGGTGACCACGATCGCGACCCGGATACCGCCCTCATCCGCTGCGTGCGCGAGTGCGGCGACGAGCACGATCAGCAGCATGCCCTCCGAGTAACCCCCGGTGCTGCCGATCTGCGCCGCGGCTTTTTTGCGCCGCCCGGGGCGCGGGTCGGGCCCGCGGCGCCGCGCGCTCGGCCTCGCCACATGCTACGCTTACCGGGATGTCGGCCGTGCTCACGCTGCTCTCCCTTTTCGCTCGTCCCGCGCTCGCGGATGACGTGTCCCTGCTCGCGATGGACGACTTCGGGGGGGAGTCCACCGAGACCTTCGGGTCGGACGACTACGTCGTCGCCGGCTACCAGGAGCTCGTGAAGGAGCTGGGCACCACGATCGCGAACAAGCCCATGGCCCCGGGCGAGACCCTCGGGATCTCCGGCTTCAACATCGGGCTCTCGACCACGTTCTCGTTCATCCGCACGGGCTCGATCGACGGCACCAACCCGGCCGGCTGGGACCTCGCCTCCGCCGACGAGACGCCCTCCACCTACCTCTACGTCCCCTGGGTCACCGTGCGGAAGGGACTGCCCTTCTCGCTCGAGGTCGGCGCGAACGCGGGCTGGATCGGCATGACCCACACCGGCGTGTTGGGCGCCTGGGGTCGCTGGGGCATCGTCGAGGGCTACCGCCAGATCCCGGACCTCTCCGTGCAGGTCGGGTACGCCGGCTACGTCGGCAACGACGAGCTCGAGCTCGGCGTGATGGACATGAGCGCCACCCTCGGGTACACGCTCCCCTTCGGCGTCACCAAGGGCATCCACCAGGCCAGTTTTGCTCCGTACGTGTCGATCGGGCAAACGCGGATCCACGCGGCGCCGCGGGCGGATCTCTCCCGCTCGGGCCTCGAGGGCCGGCTCACCGAGGTCTCGGGGTTCAAGAACGGGGAGGGGTTCGACAAGAGCTTCGCGCCGTTGTCCATCGGGGGGGGCTTCCGGATCGTGAGCGGGGAGTTCACCCTCACGATCGCCAGCACCTATGCGCCGGCCGTCGTCCCCACCGTGTCCATGGGGTTTGGCTTCACGTACTGACCGCGCCGCGGTGCTACCGCAGGTCCGCGATCCACCGCAGCACGTCGATGCCCTCATGTACGCCATCGTGCCTGGGCGTCTGCATCTGCCCGAGCGCGCAGCGGCGTAGCGCGGGAATCTCCGGTGCGTTGCCGGCGACCGTTCCGAGGTGCGCGACGTGGGCGCTCACAGCCGGCAGCGCGGAGGTCGGGTGCACGCACAGCACGCGGGGGAGGGCGATCGGGTCGAAGCGCTCGGAGTACAGCACGACCCAGCCCGGTCCCTGCCTCACCTCGCCGCCCAGGGCGCGGGTGAGCATGATGCGTGTCCGGATGCCCGCGGCCTCCATCGGCGAGACGGCGCCGATCGGCCAGCGCTCCTGCGCCTCGGCCATCCGGGTCGCGAACAGGTCCATGGGCGGTGGCCCCTCCGAGAGCACGGCCGCGGGTGACATGCACCCCCGGGTGTCGTAGAGCGCCACATCCCTCACGGCGGCGCCGACCGCGTCGGCGTCAGGATCGGGCGGCAGCACCGAGATGCCGAACCGGGGTCCGAACCCCAGCACGGCGCGGGACCGTCGGGTGAGCGCCGCGAGGGCCTCCGAGCCCCCGAAGGCGACCACAGCGTCTGCCTCGGCGAGCGCAGCCCGTTCCGCCTCCAGGTCGATCCCCCCCTTCCACGCCTGCATCACGCAGTCCGCGCCCGTACCCCGGACCGCGCCCGCCATCGCCTGGACCGCGACCTCCTGGCCGCGCGCCGGCTTCACCCGCACCCGGGCGCCGGCCTGCGTGAGCAGCACCATCCAGGGGAGCAGCGCGGTGTACACGTTGGCGGAGCCCACGAGCAGCACGTTGGCCCCGTGGAGGTCGACATCGTCGCGCGGTTCGACGAACCCGGCGAGCGCTGCCCTCCACGTCTCGAGCAGCATCGGGCCCGAGAGATCGAGCCCCCATGCGAGCGGATCCAGCGCGCGCAGGGCATCGAGGGCGGGCGGGCTCACGCCGTCACGCCCGTGCGGGGTCACGCACCGGCCGTGTCACAGCCCTCGTCGACCTGACCGTCGCAGTTGTCGTCGAAGTCGTTGCAGGTCTCCTCGGCGTCGGGGTTGAACTCCGGCGCGCGATCGTTGCAGTCGTCGTTGTTTTCCACCCAGCCGTCGATCGCGGCGCAGGTCTTCTTGCCCTCGGCGGCGCCGTAGCCGTCGCCATCGCCATCGGCGTAGAGGGTGAACTCGAGGCCGAGTGTCGCGTCGGTGTCGTCACAATCCTGGCAGGCATCGACGCCGTCGCCGTCCTCGTCGCGGATGTTGCAGGAACAGGCGCTGAGCAGGAGGAGCGGGGCAGAGAGGAGCAGGGCGTACAGGGTGGGTCGCATGGTGGGATTGTGCCCGGATCTCCCTCAGGGCGCAACCGGGAAGGGCTGATCGGCGCCGTGCTCCCGCGCCATCCGCCCGACCTCGGCCCACACCCGGTTCGCGAAGTCCTCGGCCGACTCCCCCGCTGCGAGCCGCATCGGAGTGCCAACCTCCAGCCCCATGCGCTGCCCGGGCATCGCGTAGACCGTGGCTGCCGGCACGCCGCCCTCGGTTCCCCACGTGCAGGCGGGGATCACGGGGTGCCCGGCCTCGGCGACGGACTGCACGAGGCGCAGGTGCACCTTCTGGGAGAGTCGTCCGTCCCGCGTTCGTGTTCCCTCGGGGAAGACGTGCACGTTCGCGCCGCCGCGCAGGAGCAGCAGGGTGTCGCTCACCACGCGCGCGCGGCCCGACTTGTTGCGGCGGTCGAAGAAGATGGCGCCGGAGAGCCACCCGTTCACGCCGAAGAACGGGATCCACGCCACCTCGCGCTTCGACACGCCCTGGCTCTTCGTGTGCAGGATCAAGAGCGCCACGTCCAGCCAGCTGCGGTGGTTGGACACGATGAGATATCCGCCTTCCCGGGGAAGATTGTCCAGGCCTCGCACTTCATCGCGGATCCAGAGGACCGGTCGCAGGCAGCCCCACGCAAAGTAGCGGGCCCCCTGGATCGTGTAGCGCTCCCTGCGCCCGCGGGGGAGCACGGCGAAGGGCAGGATGGGGATGCTCGACGTTGCGGCGAACCCCAGCACCACCAGCATGCCGAGCACAGAGTAGACAAAACCGAACGCGCGTTTCACGCCAGTGCCCTAACTGGGAAGTGCAGTGCGCGCGGCTCAGCGCACCTGCTTCTCGAGCTCACGCAGCAGCTGACCGGCGGGCCCGTTGCGATTCGCGCAGATGCAGCGCTTGTAGGACTTCCAGAGCTCCCCCAGGTAGGGGTCGGCGGCGAGCCGGTGCTCCTCGGGGAACGGGTCGACCGCCGCGATCTCGGAGCGGGCGAACGAGCGCTGGCGGTGGAGGGTGCGGAGCGCGCTCACGAAGGTCGGCCCGGCGCCGGCCTCGCCGCGGCGGTGCAGCTCCACGTAGGCCCGCCAGAGCGTGCTCTCGGGCAGCATGTCGCCCTCCGTGCGCGGCACTCTCAACATCCGGACCAGCTCCCGGGTTGCGAGGTTCTCGTGATGCGTGCTTCCAGTTTCTGCGTGCGGAGTGGATGCGGTCATCGGTGGCAGCTCGGGCGACGCGAAATTGTAGCACATCCTGCAAATTGAATGAGAGATCCGCCCCACGCGTATGCCTTTGTGTCTACTGTTCTCAGATCCTATGTCATCAGGGAGCCCGATGTTCACATTCCTCCTGCTCACCGGCTGTGGCGGCGACCTCTCCGGGTTCCTCCCCACGGTGAAGTTCAGCCACTTCAACGTCAACGACCTCGACTTCGAGCACATCGACACCGACTTCGTGTTCACGGTGGACAACCCGAACCCGGTGGGCGTCCCGCTCGACCGCTTTCAGTACGACCTCTCGCTGATGGATGTCTCGATCATCTCGGGCGACGATCCGAACGGGCTGGAGCTGGTGGCCGACGGCCAGAGCGACATCGCCCTGCCTGTCTCGCTCAACTTTGCAAGTATCTACGATGCGATCACGGCCACCCGGGGTGAGGACGACGTGGGGTTCGGTCTCGCGGGCAACTTCGGCTTCGACACCGACATCGGCCCGGTCGACATCACCTACGACGAGAGCGGCGACTTCCCCGCGCTCCGCACGCCGAAGTTCACCGTGGGCAAGCTCAAGGTGGGGGCGATCGGTGCGTCCAGCGTGGACTTCGGGCTCGACGTGGATGTGGACAACGACCACGGCTCCACGCTGGGGTTCACGGACATGGGCTTGAAGGTCAAGTTTGCCGGGGTGCAGGTCGGCAACGGCTCGATCGCGGAGGTCGGCGACGTGGAGGGCGCGAGCACGAAGACGCTCGAATTGCCCTTCTCCGTGGACTATGCAGATGCCATCGACGCGATCGCGGCGATCGCCAGCGGCGAGAAGCTGAAGGTCGATCTGGATGCCGACGTCACGGTCAGCACGCCCTTCGGTCCCGTGCCGCTGCACATCGACGAGGGCGGCAACGTGGAGGTGCAGAACTAGTCGCCGCACGACTGTTGAGGCTCCTCGCGTCTGATGGTGGTATCCTTCTACACCTTCGCCATGCCCCTACCGAAACCTGTCTCCCCCTCTCGCGCCCGTTGGGACGCCCTTCGCCAAATCGGAGCCTTGCTGGTTGCCTTCGGGGCTCTTGCCCTGGGTGGCCACGACGCAATGGCGGCGGATGGCATCCTCAAGGTCAAGAGCAACGTCGCCACTGCCGAGGTGTTCGTCGACGGCCAGAGCCTCGGCACCGTGCCGATCACCCGGTTCCTGCCACCGGGGAGCCATGCGATCCGCGTCGTGGCGGACAACTACGACCCCTACGTGCGCCGCGTGGAGGTGCTGGACGGGAAGGCGACAGACGTGAACGCGGCGTTGATGGACGGCGTGGGCACCGCCGAGTTCACGGGTCCGGCCGCGGCGCGCCTGGAGATTGACGGCCATGATCGGGGTGTATTGCCAACCCGCCTCTCGGATCTCACGCCCGGCCCGCACACCTGGAAGGTCACCTCCCCGAAGTACGAGCCCGCCGAGGGGAAGCTCGACTATGTGCAGGGCAAGAACTACCTGATCGACGTGAGCATGGCCTCATCCGAGGGCGTGTTCGTCGTCGACAGCACGCCCACGGGCGCACAGGTGCTGCTGGACGGCAAGAGCGTCGGACAGACCCCGCTCCGGCTCCACGGCGTGCCGCCCGGAATTCACGGCGTGATCGTGCAGGCGCCCGACCACGCCACGGTCATCCGCACCGTGGACACCACGGACGGAAGCCGCGGAGAGGTCGTCGCCACCCTGCCGAAGGGCGGGAGCATGCTCAAGATCACGACGGGGAGCGCAGATGCGAAGGTGTTCCTGGACGGGACGCCGATCGGCGAGGGCGCGAGCGTACGGTTCGGGCCGATCGAGAAGGGCCGGATGCAGGTGGCGGTCGAGACAGATGGCAAGCGGGTGAGCGCGGCGTTCTCCATCCCGGGGTCCGGCACGCTGCTCCTTCGTCGATCGGGGGACACGGTGGAGAAGCAGAAGCCGCTCACACAGCGCTGGGGGTTCTGGGCGGCCATCGGTGGAGGCGTCGCCGTCGGCACTGGCGCCGGAATCGCCACGGCCGTGGCCGTGCAACCTGAACCCCCGCCCTCGGGCGACACCGTGGTGACCCTGCCATGAGCTCCCTCACCCGAATGTTTCGTCGTACCGGCCTCCTCTGCCTGCCGCTCGGGGTCCTCGGCCTGCTCGGGGCGTGCCAGCCCGTCGAGAAGAAGACCGCCATGATCATCAGCTACGACGTGGCGGACACGTCCGACCTCGCGTCGGAGTGGAAGCTCGCCGTCGGCTCGGACACCCCGTGGGCGGACACCGGCGAGAGCGCGTTTGCCGACTGGGCGGGCGACTCGGCGGTCGAGTACGCGATCGAGCTCGACCCGCTGGACGGCGGCCTCGCATCTACCGAGCTCCACCCGGGGGAAAATGCGGGTCCGTTCACCTTCTGGTTGCTGGGCTACGAGGGCGATGTCCAGACCGTCGGGTCTGACGCTTCGGGTCCGCTTTCGTTCACGACCGACTCGGTCACCTCGTTCACGCTCGTCGGCAAGGCCCTCCCGGCCCCGCCGTCCGGCTGTCAGGACGGCCTCGACAACGACTCCGACGGCTACATCGACGACCAGGACCCCGACTGCGCGACCGGCGCGGATGAGCTGGGCTTCGGTGCGACCGAGTGCAACGACGGCGACGACAACGACCGGGACGGCGCTGTGGACAGCGCGGATCCGGACTGCACCCGCGCCACCGACGACGTCGAGGCCGGCTCCTGCAACAACGGCCGGGACGAGGACGCTGACGGGTACACCGACATGGAGGACCCGGACTGCACGACCCTCGGGTCCGAGGACCCTCTCGACGGTGCGGGCTTCGGCGAGACCGAGTGCAACAACGGTCTCGACGACGACGACGACGGCACCTACGACAGTCACGACGTGGACTGCACCGACGCGTTCGACGACTCGGAAGCCCTGCCCAGCTGCAGCGACGGGATGGACGACGATCACGACGGCTACATCGACTCCGAGGACCCGGACTGCACCACGGGTGACAGGGAGTCGGGCTTCAGCGACTTCCTGTGCAACAACGGCCGGGATGACGATGGCGACGGGCTCACGGACAACGCCGATCCCTCCTGCTCGGGTGCGCTCGACGACACCGAGCTGAACATGTGCGAGGACGGCGTCGACAACGATGGCGACACCTGGGCAGACCTGGATGACCCGTCCTGCCGGTTTGCCACGGACGACGACGAGGGCGGCTTCTCCGGCCGTACCCAGTGCACCGACGGGCTCGACAACGACGGGGATCACCTCGTCGACGGGCTCGATCCGCAGTGCAGCGACGCCTCCGACGATTTCGAGAACACGGACTGCTTCGACGGGTACGACAACGATGGCGACCTGTGGGTCGACTCGGCGGACCCCGATTGCGCGTCGGGGTCCATCGAGTCCAGCTACGATCCGACGCTCACCTGCAACGACGGCATCGACAACGACGGCGATGGCCACACCGACGGTCTCGATCTCGACTGTACCGACGCCTACGCGCTGGAGGCCAGCCTCTGCGACGACGGCCTCGACAACGATCACGACGGCTGGGCAGACGCCGAGGACCCCGATTGCACGTCGGGCGCCTCGGAGATCGGCTTCGGCACACTCCCCTGCAACGACGGCGTCGACAACGACAGCGATTTCGGCATCGACGGGGGCGACGACGACTGCCTCACGGCCACTACCGCTGCCGAGGCGCCCTCCTGTGAGGACCACTCGGACAACGACGGGGACGGCTGGACCGACGCCGAGGATCCGGACTGCACCACCGGCACGGCCGAGCGCGCCTGGGGCAGCACCCAGTGCAACAACAACCTGGATGACGACGGCGACGGCCTGAAGGACGCCCACGACCCCGACTGCACCTCGGCGACGGACACCACCGAGGCCAGCTACGCCTGCTCCAACGGGCTCGACGACGACGGCGACGGCTGGTTCGATCTGGATGATCCGGGGTGCGCCAGCGCCACGGGCACGAGCGAGCTTCCGGCGACCTCCGCGTACCGGTGCAACAACGGCACCGACGACGATGCCGACGGCCTGATCGACTCCGAGGACCCGGGCTGCACCAGCGGGCGCGACACGGACGAGACCGATCCTGCGACCCAGTGCAACAATGGCCTCGATGACGACGGCGACGGGTGGGCCGACGCCGAGGACCCCGACTGCGCGGATGGCGGGACCGTGGAGGTGGCCTTCTCCTCCTCGCCCTGCAACGACGCGTTCGACAACGACGGCGACGGGCGCATCGACGCCGATGACCCCGATTGCTTCGACGCCACCGATCTGCTCGAGGCCACCGCCCTCAACGGGTGTTCCGACGGCGCGGACGACGACCTGGACGGCTGGGTGGACGGCGCCGACCCCGACTGTGCCACCGGCACGGAGGAGCTGGGCTACGGCACGAACGAGTGCAACGACGGCATCGACAACGATCTCGACCGGTACATCGACAGCCAGGACGGCGGGTGCGAGAGCGCGCTCGACGAGAACGAGACGGCGCCGAGCGGTTCGTGCATCGACGGAGTCGACTCCGACGGGGACGGCTGGGTGGACGGGGACGACCCCGACTGCGCCGAAGGCATCGACGAGCTTGGGTTCGGTACGAGCCCGTGCAACGACGGCCTCGACAACGATGGCGACTTCCGGGTCGACTTTGGAGACCCGGGCTGCCTCTCCGCGGGCGACACGAACGAGGACGACGCGGCGGACGACTGCGAGAACGGGTCCGACGACGACGGTGATGGCTGGGTGGATGCCATGGATGCCGACTGCGGGGGCGGCGACGAGACAGGCACGGGCACGCGCCAGTGTGACAACGGGCTCGACGACGACCATGACGGCCTCGCGGACGCCCTCGACCCCGACTGCACCGTAGGCTGGGACGACGACGAGTCCACAGGTCTGAACGGCTGTGCCAACGGATTCGACGACGATGGCGACGGCTATGCCGACGCTGCGGACCCCGACTGCGGGACCGGCACCAGCGAGGTCGGGTTCCTGACCACGCCGTGCAACGACGGCCGGGACAACGACCACGACGGCTACACGGATTCCGATGATCCGGACTGCCCGTACGCGACCTGGGGCTGGGAGAGCCGAAACACCACGTGCGCGAACGGACTCGACGACGATGGCGACGGCTGGGCCGACATCGACGATCCCGACTGCGCCACGGGCGGGGAGGACGGCGGGTTCGTCGACTCCGAGTGCAACGACGGCGTGGACAACGACGGCGATGGGTCGATCGACAGCGCGGACGGCGATTGCGCGGATGGATTCGGCAATTCCGAGGCTGCGCCTGCAGGCGACTGCGGGGATGGCCTCGACGAGGACGGCGATGGCTGGGTGGACTCCGAAGACCCGGACTGCCTGCTCGGCGGGGCCTCGGAGACGGGGTTCTCGTCCTCCGCGTGCAACGACGGCGCAGACAATGACGGCGACGCGTTCACCGACGCCGAGGATCCGGGCTGCTACGAGGCGCTGGACGACGTCGAGACCGACATGGCCGCGACCTGTACCGACGGCGTGGACTCCGACGGCGACGGGTGGGTGGACGACGCGGATCCCGACTGCCAGCGCGGTACCTCCGAGGCAGGCGCCGGGGTCTCCGAGTGCAACAACGAGCGGGACGACGACGGCGATGGCGTCGTCGACTCCGCCGACGCGGACTGCCTGAGCGCATCCGACAACGTCGAGGGCGCCATGAGCGCCGGTTCGCCGGTGTGTTCGGACGGCCTCGACAACGACGGAGACGGCTGGACCGACGCTTCGGACCCCGATTGTGCATGGCTCGGCGTGGAGGCGGGCCTCGACCTGTTCGCCTGCAACGACGGCGTCGACAACGACGGAGACGGCTGGACCGACTCGGTCGACCCCGGATGCCTGGGCGGGACCGACGACGACGAGACGCACACCCCCGAATGTGCGGACGGGCTCGACAATGACGGCGATGGCTGGAGCGACCTCGGCGACCCCGACTGTGTGGACGCCGCGGACAACCTGGAGGTCGGAGGGTTCACCGGCACCGCGGCGTGCAACGACGGCGTCGACAACGACGGGGACGGTCTTGTGGACGCCCTGGACTCCGGCTGCGACAACGCTGCGGACAACGACGAGGTCGAGGCCGTGACCGAGTGTGGGGATGGCAGGGACAACGATGGCGACGGCTGGACCGACCTCGACGATCCCGACTGCGCCCGCTCCCCGCTCACGGCGGTCGAGGGCAACTCGCTCGGCGGCCTCAGCACCTACCAGTGCAACGACGGCATCGACAACGACGGCACGGGCGGCCACGACTGGCAGGATCCGCAGTGCACCGACGGGTTCGACAACTCCGAAGCGCACTGAGCTCGGGGTCCGTCGTCGGGCGGAGTGCGGCCGATCGGCGGCCTGTCCGATGCGTTAGAGGCTCGTATCGAGCGAGGTCTCATGAACATCTGGCTCCCCGTCGCAGCGCTGCTGGTGGCGCTCTGGACCTGGTTCCGACTGCATCCTGACCCTGTGGTGCTCTCCCGCCGCGCAGTCAAGACCGGGGAATTCGGGCCCTTGCTCACTGCCCTCGATCGTATCCGGCCGGCGGCGCAGCCGACCGAGTACCACCGCGTGATCCGCAACATGTGGTACGGCTACCACCGGGAGGAGGCCGTGCGGGTGGCCAAGGAGTTCGCCCGGCACCACCGGGAGGCGCCTGTCGCCCAGTACTGGCTCCGTCAGTTCCTCGAGAAGGAGCCGAAGATCGCGCACGAGCACCTCGACGAGCGGTTCCTCGCCGAGTTCCACGACCCGTGCGTGGCCGCGAAGTGCGGAAACTGCGGCTGCCACTGACCCTGGCCGGACCTCGGTCCCGGCGGAATCAGTAGTTGGCGGCCAGCTCCGAGGCGACAAGGTCCTGGAGCTGGCGGTAGCCCCAGGTGGGTAGGGGCTTTCCGTTCACGAAGAACTCGGGGGTCTGTGTGATGCCCAGGGATTTCGCATCCTTGAGATCTTTCGCCACGAGGGCTGCGTAGACGGGGTCGTTCATGTCCACGCGCAGGCGGGCCACGTCGAGGCCCCCCTTCTCCAGGAAACCCCAGATCAGCTCGGGGTGGGGATCCTGGTGGTCGGCCCAGGCGGGCTGGTTCGCGAACATGATGTCCAGCGTCTCCCAGTACTTGTCCTGGCGGCGAGCGGCCTCGAGGATGGCGACCATCTTGTCCGAGCCGGGGTGGAACGGCGCGTAGCGCTCCACGACCTGGACGCGGCCCGGGTTGTCGTCCACGAACGCCCTCATGTGCGGCGCGAATTCCGCGCAGGTGTCGCACGCCGGGTCGAAGAACTCGACGATGGTGACGCGTGCATCGGGAGATCCGAGTCGCTGGGCACCCTCGCGCTCGAGGGCGGCCGACTCCTTGTGGACCACGGCAGCGACGGTCTCGGCCTGCTTCTGGCGGTACATGGTCGCGCCCACCACGAAGGCGCCGACCAGCAGTGCTGTGGCACCCATGACGAGGACATTGCGGTTCATGGAGAGATCCTCCTGCGTTGAATGAAGAGCAGCCCCGTGATCCCCGCGAAGGCGAGGAGGGAGAGCACGGGAATGGAGAGCACGCCCAGGATGGTGAAGGTGGGCTGGGTGCATGGCACGCCGACGGTGCAGGGGGCGGCCTCTTCGGGCAGGATCCCGATGTAGAGCAGCGTGTGCCAGACCGCGATGCCGAGCCCGCCGAAGGCGAGCGGTAGGGCGTAGCGGGCCACTGCGGCATCGTAGGGGAGCAGGCCCCGGAGGAGCACCACGGGGAGCGAGAACATGAAGATCCGCTGGTACCAGCACAACGAGCAGGGCGGGAGCTTCATGATCTCGCTGAAGAAGAGGCTCCCGAACGTCGCGACGGTGGCGAGGAGGAAGGCCCCGAACGTGAGAGCCCAGCCGGCATCGGCGGTGGTGTCGGAGGAGGGGGGCATTTCGGACGGGGTCCTAACGCAAAAGGTGCCGCGGGGGGCGGGTGTGCATACCCTCAAGTGCAGGTGAGAACCTTCAGGTGCCGACGATGATCCAGGTCGTGCGAAGCGCGAGGGAGCTGGGTCCGCTCGTCCCCGAGTGGCAGCGCCTCGTGGCGGAGGCCTCCGAGCCCAACCCGTTCTACGAGCCGTTCATGCTCGTTCCGGCGATGGCGGAGTTGGCCCGTGGGGGGGAGGTGGTGACCCTGTTCGTCCGCTCCGATGGGGGCGACCTGATCGGCGTGTTCCCTCTCCGGCACGTTCGCTTCTGCCCGGCGATGCCCGCACCGCACTATGCCATGTGGAAGCACCCCTACTGCTACCTCTCCACGCCGCTCACCCGGTCTGGCGATGAGGTCCCCGCGCTCCGCGCCGCGATGGGCTGGCTGTCCGGGGCGGCGTTGCGTCTGGGACCGCACCCCGTGGGCGGCGCCTTCGATCTGGCGCTGCAGGCGTTCGTGGCCAGCGATGGCATGCTCCTCCAGACCACGCTGCAGTACGACAGGCCGATGGTGCAGACGACGCTCGGGTCCACCGAGTACTACGAGCGCGCCGTCTCGGAGCGCAAGCGAAAACAGTTGCGCCGGCTCCAGCGTCGCCTCGGCCAGCGCGGAACCCTCGGGTTCCACACCATTCGATCCAGCGTCGAGGTGGAGTCGGCCATAAGGCAGTTCATCGCGCTCGAGCACAAGGGCTGGAAGGGCCGGGAGCGAACCTCTTTCGCCTCGAACCCTCGTGACCGGGTGTTCCTGGAGCGCGCCGCGGCCGCGGGTGCGGCGCGAGGTCAGGTCGAGGTCCGGTCGTTGACCCTGGACGCAGCGCCCATCGCGATGAGCATCACCCTGCGGGGGGGAGGCGGCGCCTTCGCCTTCAAGATCGCCTACGACGAGGACCATGGCGCCAACTCGCCCGGGGTGCTGCTGGACGTCGAGATGTTCAAGGAGCTGCTCGATGACCCGGCCGTCCTCTTCGTGGATGGCTGCTCCGATCCCGACTACCCGATCTCGAACCCTCACTGGGCCGAGCGCCGGTCCATCCGCATCGGGATCCTCGCCCGCGACTCGTGGCTCGGGCACACGCTGATCGCGTCGGGGACCCACGTGCAGGAGTGGGCCCGCGGTGCGAAGCGCTGGACCGGGAGCCTCGATCCCACCGTTCAGGCCCGTCTTCGGCGGATCCGCCGGCTGCTCCGGGGGTGAACCCGCGTGTGGCATGAGCCTTGCCGCAGCTGGCGGATGTTCGTCACCTCCGCCCTTCGGATTCCATGAGCACCTGGGCCTGGATTGCAGCCGCCATCGCCGTGGATGGCATCGTCGGGCTGGCGGGCGGGCTCCTCCCGGAATCCTGGCTGCAGCGCGGTCGTGGACTCGGGGGATGGCGCGGCGATCGCTGCCGCATTCCTGGTCTCCACGCGCCTCGGACTCGCGACGACCCTCGCGGTCGTCGTGCACGAAATGCCACAGGAGGTGGGCGACCATGCGCTGCTCCGTGATGCAGGGCTCCCGCGGAGCACAGCCCTCGTCGGCCTCGCGGCCGTTCAGCTCACCGCGGGTGCCGGTGCGGCTGCGGTTGCGATCGGCACCCAGGCTGGCTCCTGGTTGGGGGTCGTCCTCTCCCTGGCAGGGGGGACGTTCGTGTATGTCGCGGCGCCGGATCTGCTCCCCGTGCTCCACGAGGCCGAGGAGCCGCGGGAGCGCGACATCCGGCTCGCCGGGTTCCTGGTCGGGCTGGCGGTGCTGGCCCGCCTCGCCCTGCTCTGACGTCAGTCGCTCCCACCGCCTGGCCACGAGAAGTCCAGCGCGGGCAGACGCAGCGCATCGTCGCAGGCAACGCTCGCCTCGCCGCCGATGGCGCTGGAGGTGGCCGCGAAGATCAGGGCGCCCTGAAGCGTGTCCCCCGGGTCGTCGCCACGCAAAAGGGTGGCTGTCCCCCCGGTGAGGACGTACAGCTGCTCCGGCACGGGCGACGCCAGATCTCCGACCACGAGCAGCGCACCGAGGTCCTCGGGGAGCGATCGCACTCCCGCCGCAGTCGTGAGCGTGGCGCCCAGCAGCGGGTAGCGGGCGGCGGCCTCGGCGGCCGAGTCGGGGATCGCCGGGTACCACGCGTCGCTCATCGCGGAGGGGTCCTCACATCCCGCCTCCATGTTGATCGTCGCCGTGCCGGTCGGGTAGCGCATCGCGACGACCAGCACCCGTCCCGTCGGCACGTCCACGGCCCAGCCGAGCGCAGCCCCGCTCCAGTCGTCGAAACCGCCCTGCTCGGTGACCGTGAGGGGCGCGTCAGCAGGGTGCTCACACTCGCAGGCGCTCTGCGGTGGCTCGGAGTCGTCGCCGCCGGTGTCGACCTTGCCCGTGCACGCCGAGAGCAGGAGGAGCGCGATCCAGGCCACGGTCAGCACCGGACCACGGGTTGGCGAAGGATCGTCCGCAGTTTTTCAGGTGCGCTGCGCCGCGGGTCACCGAGGTAGATCTCGTGGTGCTTGCCCTCCGGTTGGTAGCCGTGCGCTCGGGCGAACGCGTGCATCCGTTCGATGGTGGGCTGCTCCTGATCGTAGGGTCCCACGTGCAGGATCTGCACGCACTCGCCCTCCGTGAACTCCTCCAGTCTCATCTGGGCGAGCCGTTCGGACGCACCCGGCTTGCGATGGGCGCACGCTTCGATCACCTGCGCAAACAGGCGGCCGTCGACGAACTCCGGTACCCGGACCATCATCGTCCATCGCCAGTCCTCGGGGCGCGCCTCGCTGAACGCGGTCCCGCCCTTCATCCACCACAGCCCCTCCAGGGGCGCCGCGGAGAACTTCACGTAGCCGGCAGGACGGGGGTGCTTCTTGTCCCAGAACTTGATGGTGTAGAGCGCCTCGATGGCCTCGTGGAATTCCGCCGACCCTTCTGGAGCTGCATCTGGCGCGCCCGCACCGTCGATCATCAGGAACACCATCCGGGGCACCGTGACGACGATGGGCGTGGAGCCCGCCTTGTAGGAGGGGTCTCTCTTGAAGTCGAGCTGGACGGGCTTGTCGGCGTTTGCCATGGGTGCTCCCTCTGGGTGGATGGGGGATTCAACCTAGCAAGGCCTGTGCCGGCACCGCTGTCGGGCCTATGAGTGATGGTCGCCGGGGAACCGGATCTTCGGCAGGCGCGGCAGCTCGAAGCGGGGCGCCGGCAGCCGCAGCGGAGCAAGCTGCCAGGGGAGCTCCTCGTGTCCGCGCGCCTCGACGTTCACCATGTGCGCCTTCCACGCGGCGGCGCCGAGGCTCGCCAGGAACATTCCGCCGGGGATGTCCACCGCCCAGTGCTGCTTCAGCAACAGGACGCTGGCGCAGACCGCAAACGCGTTGAGCCCGAGCGCAACCCCCCAGCGCCTGCTCGACTGCAGCGTCAGGAACGCGCAGAGGAACGCGTTTGCCACATGCAGGGAGGGAAACGTGTTCACGAGCGGATCGTTGTCGTACAGCCACCGCACGAACGCATCCGTCCAGCCTGGACCGTTGGGGGCGATCGGGCGGGGAGCAGCGACCGGGAAGAGGAAGAAGAACGGCAGGGCGAGCAGCGTGATGGTCAGGAACGCGGTGCCGCCTGCGCGAAACGCGAACCTGTCTCGGGTGACGAGGAGGGTGACCAGGAAGCCGCCGTAGTAGCCGGGCAGGTAGACCCAGATCGCCTCGGGCACGAACGGCACGGCAGCATCCAGCGGCGTGGCGAACGCCGGGTGCAACGCATGGGGCGCGATGCCGGAGAAGAAGTAGGCTCCGATCGCGCCGATCACCACGGCCGCCGTCAGGGGGATGCGTTGAGCGAGGGGAAGTTCGCGGGACATGTAGATCCTCTAGACACCGTCACGGGAATGTCACAGCATCGCTCCCGGAACCCGTGACGTCAACGCGAAGTCCGGATCGTTACCGAGCGTGACCGCCGCTGCTAGACCATTCCCCGGATCACCAGGTCCAGGAGCCGCGCCGTCCGCGGCAGGTGACGACAGTGCTTGCGCAGCGCTTCCGCCGCGCGCTTCTGGCGCAGGATCGGGAGGACACGCACGAAGAGGTCGTCGGGCTCGGGGCCCCAGACCGCCGCCAATTGGGCGACCAGCGGGCTCTCGGGCGCGGTGTCCAGCGCCGCCCCGGCGGCCCGGAGCATGGCATCGAACTTCCCGACGCCGAGCAGGGCGGCTGCGGGCTCGGCACGGCCGGTCGCACCGGAAGCGAGCACGAGCCCCTCGACATGGCCGGCCTCGGCGTGGTTGCGGCAGGCCTGGGCGAACGCGGGGTGGTGGGCACATGCGGTGAGGTGGGCGAGCCCGGCGTTCGGACCCTCGACCTTTCGCGAAAGCGCGACCAGCCAGCTCGCGCCGGGGTGTCGCCGGGCGGCGGTGGTGAGCACGGGCAGCGCAGACTCGGCACCCCCGAGCTCCAGCAGGCGGGGCCATGCCCCACGCGGGGAGAGCACGCCCTCGATCTTCTCGGCGTGGGGCAGGGCCGCGAGGATCACGGCGCTCCCCCCGGGCGAGCGGGTGCCGCACACGACCTCGGCCAGCGCGAGGGGGTCGGCCTCGGCAAGCGCATCGAGCAGCGGGCCGAGAGGTCGGTCGCCGGCTGCCTTCACGGCCTGGATCAACAGATCCGTCTGCGCGCGCAGGTCGAGCCCGGCAAGATTGCCGGCGAGTACGCCGGTCAGGAACCCATCGTCGCTCACAGTGCCTCCCGCACGCCGCAGGAGAGCGCGATGTCGGCGGGCTTCGGCAGGGGCATGTCCTTGCAGAGCCCCACGAACCGGGTGCCCGGACGCAGCGACGGCTGCGGCACGGGAGGGCGCGCTGGGGCGCCCGGTTCCGTGAACAGGGGGGAGCCGGACAGCGCCGCCGCCACCCAACCCGCGGGGCTCTCCACGTACACCGCCGCCATGCCTGCGCTGGAGAGCAGGATGCCCGCCGGGTCGCACGCGGCCAGCAGCAGCGAGAGATCCTCTCGCGTCTTCCACCGCTCGGGCAGCGTGTCGACCGCCGCCCACGCCTGGTTGATGACGTCGAAGCGTCCGTCGCCCACCACCGAGCCCAGGACGTCGCGCAGCGCCGTCGCGGCTTCCCAGGCCTCCTCGGGGAGCGCGGAGTGCGCGATGCGCCCCGCCCACGCCAGCCGCACCGGGCCGGCCTCCCATCGGCCGCGCACGTGCCCCGCGAACGGCCAGCGGCCCGGGCTGCCCGGCATCCAGACCTCGACGCCGGCGGGCACCTACACGTCCCGATCGATGATCGTCGTAATGCCCTGGCCGAAGCCGATGCACATCGTCGCGAGACCGCGGCGTCCGCCCGTGCGGTCGAGAACGCCGAGCAGCGTGGCGATCAGGCGGGCCCCGGACGCTCCCAGGGGGTGGCCCAGCGCGATCGCGCCGCCGTGTACGTTCACCTTCGCGGGATCGAGCTCCAGCGCGCGCGAGCAGCCGACGACCACCGAGGCGAACGCCTCGTTCATCTCGACTGCGTCGATGTCGCCGACGCCGAGCCGGGCCTGGGCGAGCGCCTTCCGGGTCGCTCCGATCGGCGCGGTGAGCATGATGGTGGGGTCGACGCCCGCGGTCGCCATGGCCGTGATCCGGGCGCGGGGCTTGAGCCCGTAGCGCTTGACGGCGTCCTCACTGGCGATCAGCACCGCGGCGGCGCTGTCGCTGATCTGGGAGGAAGAGCCCGCCGTGGTGAGCCCGTCGGACGCGAACGCGGGCTTGAGCTTCGCGAGGCGCTCCATGGAGGTGTCGCGCCGGACGCCCTCGTCCTTCGAGAGCCCGCACACCGGCACGATCTCGTTGTCGAACCAGCCGTTGTCCTGGGCCCGGGCAGCGCGCACGTGGCTCTCGAGGCTGAAGCTGTCGAGCTCGAGCCGCGTGAGCCCGAACCGCCTGGCCACGAGCTCCGCCGACGTGCCCTGCGGCACGATGCTGTAGCGCCAGGAGAGCTCCGGCGCGGGCGTGACCATGCTCCCGTTGAGCATCATGTCGCTGCCCATCGGCACGCGGGTCATCGACTCGACACCGCCCGCGATCACGAGCCCCTGGAACCCAGATGCCACGCCCATCGCGGCGAAATTCACGGCCTGCAGCGAGCTCCCGCACATGCGGTTCACGGAGGTCCCGGTCACGTCGACCGGAAACCCCGCCAGCAGTGCCGCGTTGCGGGCGATGTTCAGGCCCTGCTCCCCGACCTGGGTCACGCAGCCCATGACGACGTCCTCGACCGTCGCCGGATCGATCCCGGTGCGTTGGGTGAGCGCCTTGAGGACCTCACCGGCGAGGACGTCCGGCCGGACGTCCTTGTAGCCCTGTCCGCCGCGTCCGATCGGGGATCGGACCGCGTCGATGACGTACGCGATCACAGGAAGCTGCCGCACGTGGCCATGGCGTCGCCGTAGTACGGGTTCGCCAGGGTGGGCTCCTTCTGCAGCCAGTCCGAGCCGCCCTCGAACATCGGGCAGTGGGCCTGTGCGACCTTCGTGGTGCCCGACGACCGGTGGTTCTTGAGGAACGCGATCGTGTCGGTGGAGATCTCCCGGAAGAGCTTGCGCTTGCCCGCGAGGTCGGCCTGCAGCGATGCGTCGCTGTTCTGCACGATCCGCTTGAGGATGACGTTGTCGTCGGCGGAGAAGCCGCCCTTGTCGATGGCGCCCTGGGCCACGCCCTTCAGCGCAGTGTACTGCCCGTTGATGTGGTCGGCGTCGCCCTTGAAGAGGCGCGCTTCGACGTCCAGGTACTGGTCGAGCAGGCGGTCAGCGCGCTCGGCGTCGCAGCAGGTGAACGCGGCCTGGTCGAAGGTCTTGGCGGGAGGGGGGACCGCGGGGGCTGCCGGGACCGGCGCCACGGGCGCATTGGGCTCGGTCGGCGTGGTGGGCGTTGCCGGGGCGGTGGGCGCCGGCGGGGGCGGGGGCGCCGTGGTGCTGCTACCGCCACAGGCGAGCGCGAACGCGAGGGTGAGGGGGACGACGAAGGCCAGGGGGTGGGCGAGTGAGCGGGACATGGTCGGTACTCCGAAGGTGGCGAAAGCTAATTCGAATCCCGCCTTGTGTCCGGGCGGCCGATCGCCGGCCGCCGGGCGTGCGCGGATCCGTCGTTTGCGTTACTCCGGGCCCGCTTTGAGGTCCTGATGTCCCGAACGGTGTTCTGGCTGTGCGGCGGTGCGCTCTGCGCGATTGGCATTCTTTCCCTGACATTCAGTTTTGGCGCGGACTACGGTGATTTTTCGACCGCGCTCTCCGCTGCGGGCAGCGACGGCATGGGCGACATCACCACGACCAGCTTCTTCCCCGTCGCGGTGCTGTGCCTCGGTCTGGGGATTCCGATGCTGATCGGGCTCAACGCGACCGCATGGCGGAAGACCGGCGGGTACTGATTGCGCGTCTGCATCGGGCAGATCGCGCCCATCGTCGGCGATGTGTCCGGGAACGGGGCGCGGTGCCGGGAGGTGATCGCGAGAGCCATCGCCGGGGGGGCGCGGGTGGCGCTGATGCCCGAGCTTGCGATCTGCGGGTATCCGCCGCGGGATCTCGTGGCGCGGGAGGATCTCGTGCGCGCCTGCCGCGCGGAGGCGGAGGCCGTGGCGGCCGCGACGGCCGGGTCCGACCTCGTCGCGATCTTCGGTGCGCCCTGGGAGGCTGGCGGCCTGCGGAACAGCGCTGTCATCGCCCACGGCGGCGAGATCGTGGCCGTGCGCCACAAGGCGCTGCTCCCGACCTACGACGTGTTCGACGAGGGGCGCTACTTCGTCCCGGAGACCGCCCCGCGCCGGGTGGCGGTCGGTGGGCTCACGCTCGCGGTGACGGTGTGTGAGGATCTCTGGAACGAGCCCGGCATTGCGCCGGGCCAGCGCTACGCGATCGACCCGGTCGCGCGGCTCGCGGGCTCGGATCTGATGGTGAACCTCTCGGCCTCCCCCTTCCACGCCGGCAAGACCGCGGTGCGGCGCACCCTCGTGCAGGCGCAGGCGTTGCAGGCGCGTGCCCCGCTGGTGTACTGCAACCAGGTCGGCGGCAACGACGAGCTTGTGTTCGACGGCGCATCGCTCGCAGCCGACGCCGAGGGCAACATCCTGGCGCAGTTCCCCCAGTTCGAGGAGCATGTCGGGTTCATCGAGACCGATGGCCCCGTCATGGAACCGCAGGACCCCCCGTTCGAAGAGGAGGTGCTGGGTGCGCTCACGCTCGGGGTGCGGGACTACGCGGCCCGGTGCGGCTTCAAGCAGGCTGTCGTCGGGCTCTCGGGCGGCATCGACAGCGCGCTGGTGCTCTGCATCGCGGTCCGCGCGCTCGGGGCGGAGAACTGCCTCGCGATCGGCATGCCCGGCCCGTTCTCCTCGCAGGGCTCCGTGGACGACGCCCGGGCGCTTGCCGCCACCCTCGGCGTCCGGTTCGAGATCGTGCCGATCACCGGGATCCACGCTCAATACCTTGCGACCCTCGCCCCCATGTTCAGCGGCCGGGCCGCAGACGTGACGGAGGAGAACCTCCAGGCTCGCGCCCGGGGCGGGGTGCTGATGGCCATCTCCAACAAGTTCGGCCACCTGCTGCTCACGACGGGCAACAAGTCCGAGGTCGCGGTCGGGTATTGCACCCTCTACGGTGACATGTGCGGCGGTCTCGCGGTGCTCGCCGACGTGTTCAAGACCGATGTGTACCGGCTCTCTGCATGGATCAACCGGCAGGGTGTCGTGATCCCGCGCGCCACGCTGGAGAAGCCGCCGTCTGCCGAGCTGGCGCCGAACCAGACGGATCAGGACTCGTTGCCCCCCTACGCCGTGCTGGACGGGATCCTGCGGCTCTACGTGGAGGAGCAGCGCTCCGTGGGGGAGATCGTGGCCGCGGGGTTCGACGCGATGCTGGTGAAGCGGGTGATCGGGCTCGTCGTCCGCAGCGAGTACAAGCGCTGGCAGGCGGCACCGGGCCTCCGCGTGACGAGCAAGGCGTTCGGCGGCGGTCGCCGCATGCCGCTGGCCCAGCGGTGGCGTGAGGGGTGAGTCCGGGGCGGACTACCCCGCCAGGCTGCCCACGATCCGGTCCATCGCGCCTCGCGCGGGCGTCTCGGGGAGGTCCGCCAGCGCACGGCGCGCTGTCCACACGTTCTCCAGCATCGTCTCCCGGCCCCTCCCGATCGCCCCGCACGCGCCGACACGTTCGGCGATCAACAAGGCGGTCTCGGAGTCCTCGTGGTCACCGAGCGAGCGCCAGAGGGCGGCCAGATCGGGATCCCGCTCCGATGCGATGGCGATCGGGAGAACGGGCCGCCCGGTGCTTGCGAGGCGGATCAGCGCCTCGAGACCGTCGGTCGAGTCGAACGCGGCGAGGTCCTCCGCGAGCTGGAACGCGACGCCGGTGTGCCGACCGTAGCGTCCGAGCTTCGTGAGCGCGGGCCTCCCGGCACCGGCGAGTCGTCCCCCTGCGCGGCAGGAGAACGCGAGGACGGCGCCGGCCTGGCTCTCCGCGTGCTGCAGCACGTCGGCCGGCGTGGGGGTGCGCTCCTGGAGGGACTCGCCGAACGCCTGCCCTTCGGTCACCTCCCGCAGCGCGTCGAGGGCATCCCCGAGGATCTCGGGAGCCGGGGCGCGCCGGGCGATCTCCAGCGCCCGCAACGTCAGGTGGTTGCCGGCGAGCCAGTGGCTGGCGCGATGCAGCACGCGTCGGGCCGCGCGGCGTCGCAGACCTTCGCGCCGGCCCAGCGCGGCATCGTGCAGGATGACCGCGGCGTGCAGCAGCTCGGCGACGAGCGCGACGTCTGCTGTCCCGGCGGCGGGCTCCGTGCCCGAGTGGAGTCCCGTCTGCGCAGCCAGGTGTACCAGCACCGGCCGGATCCGGGGCACGCCGCCGGAGAACAGCTCGTCCGGCGCGATGCCGTACTCGGTGCCTTCGCCCCCGATCAGGGTGGCCAGCGTGTCCTCGATGCGCCCCGGCTCCCGGAGCTCCGATGCGAGACGCTCCACCTCGGCCAGCAGTCGCCTGCGGCCGGAAGTGGCTCGGGTGCTCGATCGGGTGGGGGTCATGCGGACGGATGGATATCGCGGCGGGGGTGCAGCGGGGGTGCAGCGCGCCGGGATGCGAGCGCCCGCCACACCATCTTCGCGAGCACCCACCAGGGGCTCACCCCCGGCGCGGGCTCCTTGCCGTTGCCGATCCGATGGATCTGGTAGCTGTACCAGGTGATCTCGAGCAGCGAATCGAGCTGGGTGAATCCGGTGCGGCGAGGCCGGACCCTGCTCTCGCTCACGCTGCCGTCGAGCAGGCCCCGCGCCAGCTCGGGCTCCTGCGCAAGCGGCCGCGCGAGGCCGATCATGTCCACGGCGCCACGTCCATCGGGCCCCTCCGTCAGCGCGGACTCCATGCCCGCGCGGGTCCGAAAGCCGCCCGTGAGCAGGAGCGGCATCCGGGTGCGGGCCCGCACCTTCCGCGCGTATTCGAGGAAGAACGCCTCGCGGGCCAGGGTGCTCGCGCGGGTCTGCCTGATCGTGCCGGAGGTCGCCGGTCGCTCGTAGGTGCCTCCGCTGATCTCGAGCAGGTCCACGCCCTCGGCCTCGAGCGCTACGACTACGGCCATCGACTCTTCTTCGTCGAAGCCCCCGCGCTGGAAGTCGGCCGAGTTCAGCTTCACGCCGATCGGGAAGCCCGGTCCCACCTCCGCTCGCATTGCGCGGACGATGCCGATCAGGAATCGACGGCGACGCTCCGGGTCTCCGCCCCAGTCGTCTGTTCGCAGGTTGGTGAGCGGAGACAGGAATTGCGAGACCAGGTAGCCGTGCGCACCGTGGATCTGGACGCCGTCGAAGCCTGCGCGCCTGCAGATCCCGGCCGCCCGCCCGAAGCGGGTGATCAACTCGGAGATCTCGGCGGACTCGAGCGCCCGCGGTGGCGCGAAGACGGCGCCCGACAGCGTGAGCGGTACCGCCGAGGGCGCGACCGGGACCCGTGCCAGGAACCTGGGCGTCTGACGGCCGGGGTGGTTGATCTGGGGCCAGACCGCAGCACCCCCCGCCTTCCCAGCGGCGGCCATCCGCGCGAGGGCCTCGAGGTTGCGGTCGTCTTCGATGACGACGTTGCCGGCCTCTCCGAGCGCCGTGCGGTCGATCATCACGTTGCCGGTGATCAGGAGCCCGGCCCCACCTGCGCCCCATCGCGCATACAGGCGGGAGAGACGCTCGCCCGGTGCGCCGCCGGCATCGGCGAGATCCTCGCTCATGGCGGACTTCGCGATCCGGTTTCTCAGGGTTGCGCCACAAGGCAGGGTGAGGGGGGCCGCGAGCGGTGTTGGCATGCTTCGGGCGCTATCTCGATCGTCACGGGCCGGACCCGGCGCGGCGGACATCATGCGAACGATGCAGTCCGGTCAGACTGCGGCTACGATCCCTGGAACCTGCGCCGGATCCCGATGTCGAAGCTCCTGATGCCCCATCGCCGTGCCCGCACCTGCGTCCGAGCGCGCTCGTGAGCCCAGAGCTCCGCCGGGTCGAGGCCCTGCTTGCCATGGGCAAGTCCGGGGAGGCTGCCCTGCTCGCGGAGCGGCTGCCCGAGCGTGACACGCCCTCCTCCGAGTTCCTCCGGGTGCGCGGACGGGCTTTTCGCGCGGCGGGCCGGGTCGTGGACGCGGAGGCGAACTTCCGCGAGGCATTGGCGCTCACGCCGGGAGACCCGGCGCTCGCAGCCGACCTTGCGACGACGCTCGTGGCCCAGCACCGGTTCAAGGACGCCCTGCCATTCGCACGCGAGGCGGTGAGCCTGCGTCCGCAGACAGCCGCCTACCACGCCCTGCTCGGCTTCGTGGCGGATCGGCTCGACTATTCCACCGAGGCCCGGAAGGCGCTGGAGATGGCACGGGAGCTCGCCCCGGCAGACGCGGAGACGCACACCGTGCTCGGCTTCCACCTCCTCCGGGTGGGTGAGCATGTCCTGGCCATCGGCGCATTCGAAGCTGCGATTTCCGCGGACCCACAGCGGGCGGAGGCGTTCCGTGGCCTCGCGAAGGCGCAGCTGGCCGCGGGTGCCTGGCAGCTCGCGCGGATCGCCTGGGCCGAGTCGCTCAGCATCGACCCGGCGCAGCGGGACCGGATGCTCGATCGGGAGCTGCGGCTGCAGCACCCGGTGTTGAAGCCGGTCCACGCGCTCTCCCTGGTGCCTGCCGAGCTCTCGTTGGTGCTCGCGGTGATCGGGGCAGGCCTCGCCTGGTACGGTCGCACCGCCCCAGCCCCTGGCTTCGTCGTCGCGGCGGTGGGCCTCTTCGTCTTCGCAAGCCTCTCCCCGACCTCGCGTCGTTTGCTCGGAGCCCTCGATGGCTGAACGTCCCCTCGCTGCTGACCCGTTTCGAGCGCTCCGTGAGGCTGTTGCGGTCTCTCCGACGAACGTGCCGTTGCGCGTTGCGCTCGGGCGCGCCTACCTCGATGCTGGCCGGCACGCCGACGCGCTCGCGGAGATGAAGGCGGCGATGCTGCAGGACCCCTCGCGGGAGGACGCGCGGATCGGCGCGGGCGAGGCTGCTTTCGCGCTGAAGCGAGAGGCCGAGGCCGTGGAGGTCTGGCTCTCCGTGCTGCACGCGCTCGATGCCGCGCAGCTCTCCGAGCTGGCCCGCGTGGCGATGCGGATCGGGCGCAAGGGAGATGCCCAGGCGGCCTACGACCGTGCGGTTCAGATGGACCCCGCGATGCGGGATCTCGCGCTCGAGCGGGGACTGCGCTTCGCCGTCGTGGCGCGAGATGCGGAGCCCGAGCCGGTCCCGGAGCCGGAGCCGGTTCTCCCCCGGTCCCGCCCCACCATCACCTTCGCAGATGTCGGCGGGCTCGATGGGCTCAAGGAGCGGCTGCGGATGGACATCGTGCTCCCGCTGCAGAAGCCGGAGATCTTCAAGGCCTACGGGAAGAAGCCGGGGGGCGGCGTGCTGCTCTACGGGCCGCCCGGCTGTGGCAAGACGCATCTGGCCCGCGCGGCGGCGGGGGAGTGCGGCGTCCACTTCCAGGCAGTGGAGATCCAGTCCGTGCTCGACATGTGGTTGGGGGAGAGCGAAAAACGCATCCACGAGCTCTTCGAGAAGGCGCGGGACGAGGCCCCGACCATCCTGTTCTTCGACGAGGTCGAGGCCATCGGGGCGGCCCGGCACCAGCTCAAGCACGGGCCGGGGCGGCGCATGGTCAACCAGCTGCTCGCCGAGCTGGACGGAGTGCACGCCGACAACGAGTCCGTCCTCGTGCTGGGCGCGACGAACGCGCCATGGGACGTCGATCCTGCTCTACGTCGACCTGGGCGCTTCGACCGCGTGGTGTTCGTGCCACCGCCCGATCTGGCAGCGCGCGAGGCGATCCTCGCGATCGCGCTGCGCGAGCGGCCCGTCGGCGAGGTGGATCTCGCGCTCATCGCGCGCCGGACGCCGCGGTTCTCCGGCGCCGATCTGCGGCACCTCGTGGAGGTCGCCAGCGAGCGCCCCCTGACCGACGCGCTCAAGACGGGTAACATCCGGCCCATCACCACGACCGATCTGGTCGCTGCGCTCGAGCGCGTGCGTCCCACGACCGTCGAGTGGCTGGAGACCGCGCGTCGCTACGTGACCTACGCGAACCAGGCCGGGCTCTATGACGATGTCGCCCGCTACCTGCAGACGACGGGGTAGGCGCCGCCACGTTTGCCCAACGCGATATCGGGGCGGGCATGTCCCGCTTTCAAACCCGCCATGAACGCCGCGCCGCCGATCGTGCGCTGGACGACGCGCTTCCGCCCCGCCAGTGGCTCCTTCGCGCGCTGCTGCCCTACTCGGCGGTGGTCGCGTTCCTCTTCGCGCTGCAGCTCTTCGGGCACGACCCCGACATGGGCGTCCCGATCGCGGCCACCAGCATCTTCTGGGGCACGAGCATCGCCATCCGGTACATGCGGCGGCAGCAGCGCGCCGCCATCGCCGCCATGCCGGACCCGCCGCCCGAGGCCGCCCCGACGCCGGAGGGCACGCTGCACGCCGTCCCCGACTCCGTCGCGGACATCGCCGAGCTCGTCGCCCGCGTGATCGCGGGGCTGCGGCGGCACGCCCAGGAGCGGCTCGCCGGGAGGTTGGAGGAGGGCCTGCGCGAGGTGATCCGCCTGGCGAGCCTCGCCGATGCGACAGGCCCCGAGGAGCAGAGCCTGCGGGAGGAGATCGCCCGCCTGAACGCCCGGGCCGACGCGACGGCAGACGCGGAGGCCGCCGAGCTCTGGCGGACCAACGCGCGCTCCGCGGAGCGGAGGCTGGACAAGGTGGTCGCGCTGGCTGCAGCGGCAGATCGCACCCAGGCACGGATCGAGTCGTTCCGGCAGACGGTCAAGTCGCTCGCGGTCGACCTCGCCCGGCTGGACCTGGCCTCGGAGGACCCCACGATGCTCACGGCGGTGGACCAGCACGCGGCCTCCCTGGAGCGGGACGTCGAGGCGCTGAGCCGCACCCACTCCGAGCTTGCGGGGTTGGAGCGGGCGGCCGCGATGGCCCCCCCTGTGGCAGCGCAGGCCGCGAGGGTGGCGCAGCGAACGGTGTGAGGCCGCGCGGCTGGCCAGCAGATTTGAACGGGCGGCAGACGGCGGGGTCCGGCCGGGTCCGGTCCCCCGAAAGCCCGCCTACCAGCGATAGAAGCCCTGTCCCGACTTCTGCCCGAGCTTTCCCTCGGCGACCATGCGGCGCATCAGCTGCGGGGGCTCGAACGCGGGGTTGTTGAGCTCCCGAGCGAGGTATTCCCCGATGCTCATGCGCACGTCGAGGCCGACCATGTCCGTCAGGCGCAAGGGGCCCACGGGGTGGCGGTACCCGAGCGACATCGCCTTGTCGATGTCTTCCGGGCTCGCGACGCCCTGTTCCACCATGCGGATGGCCTCCATGCCGAGGCAGACGCCGAGCCGGCTCGTGGCGAAGCCGGGTGCGTCGTTCACGACGATGCACTCCTTGCCGATGCGCGTGCCATATTCGAGCACGGCGGCGCGCACGTCCTCGCGCGTGCCGGGGTGCACGACCACCTCGAGCAGGGTCATGATGTGCACGGGGTTGAAGAAGTGCGTGCCGATCATCCGCGACGGGTCGCGCAGGGCAGCGGCGATCCGGGCGATCGAGAGCGAGCTTGTGTTGGTCGCGAAGATGGTCGCGGGCCCGCACAATGCGTCGAGGTCGCGGAAGAGGGCCTGCTTGAGCTCGATGCGCTCGGGCACGGCCTCGATCACGAGGTCTGCGGGGGCCAGGTCCGCGAGGGCAGACGTGCCGGAGATCAACGCAAGGGCCTCGTCGCGGGCCTCGGCTGTCAGCTTGCCCTTCTCGACCCCCTTCTCGAGGTTGCCACGGACCTTCTTGAGGCCGGCGGAGACCCGCCCATCGTCGATGTCGTACAGGCTCACGCGGTAGCCCGCGAGCGCGGAGACATGGGCGATACCGTGACCCATGGTCCCGGCGCCGAGGATCGCGATGTGTTCAACAGACATGAGGCTCCGTGTGTGCAAGGGACCGCGGGGGGTTCAGGCCCGATAGTACCGCGTGATCGCGCTGATGATGTCGGCCTGGGTGCTCGGGACGACCTTGACCCGAAGCCCGGTCTCCTCCTCCACGGCCTTGACCCCCTCGACCCTGGAGGGATCCGCCATGGCCACGGTCAGCACGTCGGCGTCGCGTCGCAGGGGGATGAGGAGCCATCGCTCCACGATGTTGCGTGGCACGAGGTTCAGGACGGCGTCCTTTACATTGCCGAGTGAACGTTCCACGTCGGCTGCGGCGGCTGTCGCCGCGCTCCGTCCGGTGGGCGAGTCGAACGCGCCCTCGAAGAAACCCTCCTCGGTCGGTCGGTCGGCGGGCTTCGATCTCCCCTGGGAGGGCGGGGGCGCCGCCGGCGCCTCGTCGGCAAACCCGCCGACGGGCGCGATGCGCGCGACGGAGGTCTCCCGCCGGGTGGGCAGCGCGGGTTGGCCGGCGCGGGTGTCGATGGGCGCCGGGCGGGGGGGGCGGGGGGCCGCGGGAGCGGCGGGGGCGGCGGCCGTCGGAGGCGTGGGGGGCGCAGGGGCGGCCTCGACGGGCCTGGGCGGCTGGGCCCGGCCCGGCGGAAGCGAGCTTCGGCCCGCCGGGGCGCCGGTGAACACCGGAGGCCGCTTTTCCAGGAACGCGGCCATCCCCTCGCGTGCGTCCGGGCCGGCGAAGAGGCGATGCTGCAACTCACGCTCGAGCCCAAGCGCGCTGTCCAGGGACTGATCGGCACCGCCGAGCACCGCCCGCTTGATGAGCCCCACCGCCGCTGCGGCCTTGTGCGGTCTGCAGAAGGTGCGGGCATAGTCGATCACACGGTTGAACCAGCCTTCTGTCGGCAGGACCGAGTGCACCAGCCCCTGTGCGACGGCCTCGGTGACCGTGATGTTCCGGCCCTCGATCATGAACTCGAGCGCCCTTGCTCGTCCGAGGATCCGGGTGAGTCGCTGGGTCCCCCCCGCCCCGGGCAGGAGCCCGAGTGCGACCTCGGGCAATCCAATCAGGTCCGGCTTGGGTGTTCCCGCCCGCCCGATGCGCAGGTCGCACGCGAGCGCCAGCTCCAGCCCGCCGCCGATGCAGTGGCCGTTCAGCGCCGCGATCACCAACTTGGGCGTGTGTTCCAGGCGGAGCAGTGTTTCGCTTGCGTGCTGGTAGAAGCTCGACTTCTGGTCTGTGCTGAGCCCGCGCAGGTAGTTCAGGTCGGCACCCGCGCAGAAGAACTTCTCGCCCTCGCCGCGGATCACGATGACATCGATGCCCTCGTCCATGCGGACGTCGATGACGTGAGCGTCCAACTCCCGGTGCATCGCGTGGGTGTACCCGTTGGCTGGGGGTTGGTTGAGGACCAGAACAGCGATGCGCTCGATGTCGTAGCGCTGCACCAACATCAGATGGCCTCGATCAGCGTGGCCACGCCTTGTCCCACGCCCACGCACAGGCTGGCGACCCCGTAGCGCAGGCCCCGGGCGCGCAGGGCGTAGGCCAGCGTCGTGACGATTCGCGCGCCGGAGCACCCAAGTGGGTGCCCGAGCGCGATGGCGCCTCCGTTCACGTTCACGCGATCGGGGTTGAGCCCCAACTCCCGGACCACTGCGAGCGATTGGGCTGCGAACGCCTCGTTCAGCTCGAAGAGATCGATGTCGTCGAGCGAGAGCCCCGCGCGGGCGAGCAGCTTCTGGATCGCGGGCACGGGTCCGATGCCCATCACCCGGGGGTCGACGCCCGCGCTGGCCGAACCCAGTATCCGGGCGATGGGCGAGAGCCCGGCGCTCTCCGCCTCGGCCACGATCAGCATGGCGGCCGCGCCGTCGTTGAGCGTGGAGGAGTTGCCCGCGGTGACCGTTCCACCCGATCGGAACGCGGGCTTGAGCCTGGCGAGCCCCTCGATCGTGCTGTCCGCGCGGGGGCCTTCGTCGCGCACCAGCGGTTCGAGCTTCCCGCGGGGCACCGCGATGCGCTCCGCATCGAAGCTGCCGTTGGCATCCGCCGCCACGGCCCGGCGGTGGCTCTCGGCGGCGAACGCATCCTGGTCCGCGCGGGAGATCCCGTAGCGCTCCACGAGGTTCTCCGCGGTCTCTCCCATGGCCTCCAGCGGAAACAGCGCCTCCATCTTCGGGTTGGGAAAGCGCCACCCGAGCGACGTGTCATAGGCGGTGATGTTGCCGAACTTGGGTGCGACCGAGCCGCGCGGCATCACGTACGGGGCCCGGGACATCGCCTCGACGCCCCCCGCGACCACGCGGCTGGCCTCCCCGGTGCGGATGAGGCGGGCGGCCTGGTTGACCGCCTCGAGGCCAGACGCGCACAGGCGGTTGACGGTGTAGCCGGGTACGGTTTGCGGGAAGCCAGCCAGCAAGCTCGCCATCCGCCCCACGTTCCGGTTGTCCTCCCCCGCCTGGTTCGCGCAACCGAGCGCGACCTCATCGATGGTGGCGGGATCGATGCCGGTGCGCTGCACCACGGTCCGGAACACCAGCGCGGCCAGGTCGTCGGAGCGGACCTCCGAGAGTCCGCCGCCGAAGCGGCCGATGGGGGTGCGAAGGGGGGCGCAGATGACGGGGACGTGCACGGTTCACCTCGGCAGGCGCTTTATCCCGGCGGGCTGGGGGCGGCGCGCTCCCAGCGGCAGCCCCACTCATTCGCCCGACGACGAACACGACATGACCTCGTAGACCTGCCACCTCGCGGTGATCTCCCCGCCGTCGTCGTGCTCAGCAACGACGTTTGGGCCGCCGCGTGTGCATCGGTCGTCGATCACCGTCGCCTCGCCAGAACGGTACGGTCGCACGAACAGCCGGGGTGTGAACGCGGGTTCTCCCTGCCGCCACAGGTCGAACTGATCCTCGCGATCCACGCCGGGGACCGTGGTGACGGAGACGCCCTCGTCGTACCAGAGCAGCAGCGCGGCCTCCTGGTACCGGGTCGTCCAGATGGTGGTCGCTCCCCAGCCCCGCACGGAGTCCGCCATCTGGGCGCCCCGCCCGAGCCGGGCGACCGGGTCGTTCGGGATGCGGAGGAAGGGGTGGAAGGCGTGCACTGTGATCATCGCAGTCAACGCGCTCGCGATGCCCACGCCGATCCATGCTGCACGCCGGATGCGTGGTGCGGCGCTGCTTCCGATCGGTCCCGCGAGGATCAGGGCGAACCCGACGAAGGCGGGCGCGGCCCAGTTCACCTCGGGCCGGGAGCGGGTCGCGGCAAAGGTGAAGAACCCGAGAACGGGCACGCTGGTGCAGAGGGCCAGCACCCCGACCGGGGTGCGCGCCCGGGCGTGATGCATCACGGCGGGAAACCCGGCGAGGAACAGCACCGGCGAGGCGAGGCCGAGCTGCGCGCCGAGGAATTCCAGCCCCCCGGCGAGGCCCGGGGGTGTCGTCGCCGCCAGACCGTGGTGGAGTTGAAAGCGCACGCTCACCCAGTCATGGGCGCTCTCCCAGAGCAGGTTCGGCGCCAGGGCGACCAGCCCGAGCGTGGCTGCCAGCCCCACTGTGGCCAGCCGATGCGTGCTCCATGCACCCCCGCGCGTTCGCGATCCAGCCAACACGCCCACGACTGCGAGAGGCCAGAAGCCGGCTCCCGTGTACTTCCCGAGCATCGCGAGCCCCCCGCCCAGCCCCGCCAGCACGGCCCAGCGCCATCGCCCGTCCACCAGGAGACGCCCCATCCCGGCGACGGCGAGCATCCAGCCCGTGAGCAGGGGCACGTCCGGGGTCGCCAGCACCCCGCCCAGGGAGAAGAGCGGCATGGACCCGAGGATCGCGGCCAGCAGGAGCGGCGATTCCACCAGGGGCAGCAGGGCGATCGAAGCCAGCCCGGCCAGCAGGATGCCGCAGCCCCGTACTCCGAGCGCGGTCTTGCCGAACAGCGCCGTGCCGGCCGCGATGATCCACGCGATCGCGGGCGGGTGGTCGTAGTACCCGGCCCCGAGGCGCGTGGACCAGGTCCAGTAGTACGCCTCGTCCTCCACGAGCGGCAGGCTCGCGGCCACCACCAGGCGCAGCAGCGTCACGCCGATGACGAGGATCGTCGCGGCACGTAGCGCTCGTCGGCGAACGGGCGTCACGTCCGGGCCGCGTTCACCGCTTCGACCACGATGCCGGCGAGCGTGTCGAGGAGCGCATCGCCCCGCTCGGCGCGGGAGCGCGAGGGCCAGCCGAAGTAGGCGTCCACCCCCCCGGCCTCCACGAAGTCGCGGGCTCCGGCGCGCATCGCCCCGGCGAGGTTGATCGGCACGTCGGGCAGGGCATGCATCGTGTCGCCGTCGACCAGATCGGGCCGCATGGCCAGGACCATGCTCGACTCGTAGTCGCCGGCGTGACAGGCCCCGGTGGGGAACTCCTCGCCCAGCCTGCTGGCGTAGCGCCGGGAGGCGACGTTCGGGAACACCACGGGCACGCCCAGGTCGTGCAGGCCCGCGACCGCGGCGAAGATGGCGTCGATGTGCGCCGGCTCGAAGTGCGCGTTGGTGATGGCGATGCCGACCGCGCCCTTGCGTACCGCCGCGCGGGCGACGGCGTCGATGCTGGCGATCACGACGGCCGCGGGCACCGAGAGCGTGCCGTCGAACGCGCTCGCGTACTCGGTCACGCCATAGGGCAGGGCGGGCAGCACCACGGCGCCGAGGGCCCGAGCGGCGCGGAGAGCGGTCTCGTCGGCGATGCGGACGTCGGTGTCCAACGGGAGGTGGGGACCATGCGCCTCACAGCTTCCAACGGGCAGGATTGCCCATGCTCCCCGCAGGCCGGACGCGGGCGAGGTGCGCTCGCCGAGCCGGCTCACAGCGTGCCCGCGAGCGCTCGCTTGAGCTCCGAGCGCGCGACCTTTCCGCGGTCGTTGCGGGGAAGCACCTCGTAGAAGCGCACGAATCGGGGGTACTTGTGCGGCGCGAGCCGGGTCTTGACGTGCTCCTGGAGCTCCACGTCGAGGCCCTCGCGTGCGTCCGTGACGACGACGCACGCAACGGAGGTGACCAGGCCTTCCCTCTCGACCCCGACGATCGCGGCCTCCCGGACCAGCGGGTGGGTCAGGAGGCAGTTCTCCACCTCGGTCGGCGAGACGTACACCCCGCCGATCTTCAGCAGATCGTCGCCACGCCCGCAGTACACGTAATGCCCGTCTTCATCGATGCGGAGCTGGTCGCCCGTGGCGGTCCAGGCGCCTCGGAAGGTGTCGCGCGATTTGGCGCGGTCCCGGTGGTAGCCGAACGCGTTGGACGCGCCCGCCGAAGGGTCGTCCGTCCCGACCAGGAGCGTGCCGATCTCGCCGCGTGGAACCTCGACGCCGGCGCTGTCGACGAGCTTGAGCGTGTAGCCGGGCACGGGCGTGCCGAGCGTGCCGAGCTTCACGTCCCCCGGGCGATTGGAAAGGTAGATGTGGAACAGTTCGGCAGATCCGATCCCGTCCAGGATCTCGACACCGGTCCGCTCCACCCAACGTCGGTAGAGCTCCGCGGGCAGCGCCTCTCCCGCAGAGAGCACCATGCGCAGCGACGAGAGATCGGTGGTCGAGCACAGCGGGTGCTCCAGCATCCGGTGGATCATCGTGGGGACGTTGGTCAGGATGGTCGGGTGGTAGCGTGCGATGTGTGTCAACATCGTCTCGGGCGTGGCGCGCTCGGCGTAGAGGCACGTCGTCGCGCCCACCGCCCACGGGAACATCAGGTTGGTGCCCGTGGCGTAGCCGAAGAACAACTTCGGGACGCTGAGGGTCACGTCCTCCTCCCGGATCCCGAGCACCTTCTTCGCGTAGTTCTCCGTGTTGAACACGAAGTCGCTGTTCACGTGCATGCACGCCTTCGGCTTCCCCGTCGACCCGGACGAGAAGAGCCAGACCGAAGGGTCGTCCGGCGAGCTGTCGGTCGTCGTGCACTCACTCCCGAGCGTCGACTGGGCCGCGATGTCCAGCGGAGCGTCCACGACGATCACGCCCCGAAGCTGCCCACGGTGCAGCGCGAACGCGATCTGCTCCGCGCGCTCGTCGGCGAAGCAGCGCTCTGTCACCAACACAGCGGCGCGTGTGTATGCAAGGTAGTACGACCAGTCCTCGGCTGTGACGCCAGGGTTCATCATCGCCACGACGCCCCCCACGCGGAGCGCGCCGAACCAGTGCGCGGCGAACGCGGGGCAGTCGGAGAGCGCGAACAAGACGCGATCTTCCTCGCGGAGCCCGAGGGCGCGCAGGTGGTTGCCCGCGCGGTTGGACCACGCGTACATGTCGCGGAAGGTCCAGCTCTGCTCGGGGTGCCCGAGGGAGCCTTCGGGGGTGGGGGTGTAGCGCAGCGCGACCTTGTCGGCGCGGCGCTCGAGGTTGTGGTCGAGGAAGTAGCGGGCGAGGTTCACGGCCGGAGTCTAACGGGTGCTCCCGCTCCTTTCGTATTACTTGGATACTATGCAGGAAAGCATCGGCCCATACGTGATTCTCGGCACCCTCGGGCAGGGGGGGATGGGCATCGTGTACCGGGCGAGGCACCGCGATGGCGGCCCCGAGGTCGCGGTCAAGACGACGCGGCACGCGAGCCCGGAGGAGGTCTCCCGGATCCGGTCGGAGATCCACGCCCTGGCAGCCGTGCGCCACCCCGGGATCGTGCAGTTCATCGGGCACGGCGCGGTCGCGGGGGTGCCCTGGTATGCGATGGAGCTGCTCCAGGGCGGCACCCTGCGCGTGCTCGTCAAGGAGCTGTGGCCGCCGACGGCGGACACCCCTGCGGCGGACGGCTCGAACCCATCTCCGGGCAGGTCGTCCGACACCTGGAACGGCGGGGAGGAGCCCGCCCTGCCAGAGGTCTCGCGGGAGCCCGCCCCGATTCCCCCACGCAAGGCGCAGGCCGCCGGGGGCCGCCTCGGGGAGGTCCTCACGCTCTGCTACCGCCTCTGCGCCCCGCTGTCCGTGATGCACGCCCGTGGGCTCGTCCACCGGGATCTCAAGCCCGAGAACGTCTTTCTCCGCGGAGGGGTCACGCCGGTGCTGATGGACCTCGGTCTCGTGGCCATGGCGGGGGGCAGCATCGGGCGCGAGCGGCTCGACGAGGGCGGGCGCGTGCTCGGAACCCTGGCCTACATGGCGCCCGAGCAGGCCGAAGGCGGTCTGGTCGATGCCCGAGCCGACCTCTACGCGCTCGGTGCGATGCTCTACGAGCTGGTCACGGGACAGCCCAGCGTCCGGTCGGGCCCCCTGGCGCAGATGCTGCAGGAGATCCGACTCGAAACCCCGCCGCTTCCCTCGCTGCTGGTCGATGGGGTGCCGCCTGGGCTCGACGAGCTGTTGCTTCGACTGCTGGCCAAGGCCCCGTCCCAACGTTTCGGCCACGCCGACGATGTCGCCCGTGCCCTTGTAGAGCTCGGCGCCGAGGAGAGCGTGTCGGCGGTCCCGGCGGCGACGTCCGCATACCTCTATCGGCCCTCCCTGCGCGGTCGCGACGAGCCCCGTGCCCAGCTGACGGCGAAGATCGACGCGTTGAAGGCCGGTCGCGGTGGGGTGGTGGTGATCGCTGGCGAATCGGGGGCCGGGAAGACCTTCCTCGCGTTGGAGGCCGCCTCCCTGGCGGGTCGTCGTCGTCTGGGGCTCCTGACCGGGGAGTGCCTGCCGGTGAGCGTCGGCGAGGACGGCTCGGGGGACATGCTCGGGGCGCCGCTCCATCCGTTCCGTCGGTTTCTGCAGGCGTGCGCCGATCAATGCCGCGAGCAGGGTGCGGAGTTCGCCGAGCGGTTGCTGGGCGCGCGTGCGCGCATCCTCGCGCCGTATGAGCCGGCGCTCCTGTCCACCACGGCCTATGCGAGCCATGCCGTCCCCGAGGCGCTTGGCGGCGAGCTCTCCCGCGACCGGGTGGTGAACGCGCTGCGCGACACGCTGGAGGCGTGGGTGCGGGAGGAGGGGCCGCTGGTGCTGGTCCTGGACGATCTGCAGTGGACCGACGAACTCTCCTTCGCTGCGCTGCGCACCATCGATGCCGAGTTCCTCGCCACCACCCCGCTCCTCGTGATCTGCACCTGGCGCTCCGACGAGGTCGGTCCGGCCCATGAACAGTTTGCAGCCCAGCCGCAGGTGGTGAAGCTGCACCTGCCGCGGCTCGACAGGGGGGCGGTCGCCGAGATGGTCGGGGACATGCTCGCGATGGGCAGCCCTCCGCCCCATCTCGTCGACTTCCTTGCGAAGGAGACCGAGGGAAATCCGTTCTTCGTGGCCGAGTATCTGCGTATGGCCGCCAACGAGCAGCTGCTCTGCCGTCAGCGTGGCCGGTGGGTGCTCAGCGTCGGCGGCGACGTTGCCCGATTGCCGGCGCCGGGGTCGCTGCAGGCGCTCGTCTCCCGGCGCATCGCGGGGCTCTCGGCGCTCACCCTGCGGGTGCTCCAGGTGGCCGCGGTGCTCGGCCGCCACGTTCGCAGCGCCACGCTCCTGGGCGCCCTCGGGAGCACGGACATCCACGTCGCCATCGAGGAGCTGGAGAGCCGGCAGATCCTCGAGGTGGAGGACGGTGGCTGGCGATTCGTGCACGACAAGCTGCGGGAGGCGGCGTTCCTCGGGGTGGCGGAGGCCCAACGCCCCGCCCTGCATCGCGCTGCGGCCGAGGCGCTGGTGGCAGGCCGCGAGTCCGTCTCGGACGATGCATTCGAGTGGGCGGCGCTCGCCCGGCACTGGATGGAGGCCGACGAGCCGGCCCGCGCCGTGCAGGCCTGGTCGCGCGCCGGCGAGCAGGCCACCCGGAACTTCAGCACCGGCGAGGCGAAGGAGGCCTTCCGCTCGGCCCTGGCGCTGGCGGATCGGGCGGGTGCCTCCGAGATGGAGCGGGCGCGGTGGGAGTCCGGGTACGCAGATGCGTGCCTGCTCTCGGGCGACACGAGGGCGGGCATCGAGCACGCGCGGCTCGCGCTCCTCCACACCGGGTTCGCCCTGCCGCGGACCAACGCGGGCTGGTTCCTGGGCTTCATGAGCCAGTTCGTGACGAGGGTCGCGCAGGCGTACGTCCCGGGGGCCTTCGTGCAGGCGGAGCCGGCGCGCCAGGAGCGGACGGGCCTGGCCGCGTACACCAGCCAGCGGCTCCTCGAGCCCTACTTCCTGTCCAACCAGCCGTTGCAGGGCCTGTATGTGGGGCTCCGCTGCATCAACCTCGGGGAGCGCGTGCCGGACAGCGTGGCGCTCACGAGGGGCCTCGGGTTCATGTCGATGCTCGTCGGTGCGACGCCCCTCCGCGCCGTTGCGGACCGGTGGGCGGAGCGTGCGGTCAAGCTCGCCGAAGCCGGCGGAAAGCGGGATGCGCTGGTCTACGTGCTGAACCGGGGCAGTAGCTACCACATAGCGATGGGGCGATGGGACAGCGTGGTGGCCAACTCCATCCGGGCGCGGGATCTGGCCGCCGAGATCGGGGACCGGCGGGGGTTCGAGGAGGCCCACACCGTGTGGGGGCAGGCGCTGCACGGCGCCGGGCGGTTGGCAGAGGCGCTGGACGTGATCCAGGCCATGCGCGCTGCCGCGAGCAAGCGGGGCGACCGCGAGACCCTGGCGATGGCCCTCGTGAAGTTCACGGAGAACATGGTCAAGCGGGGAAGATCGATGGACGCCCTGGAGGCGTATGCCCTGGCGCTGCCGGACATGCCCATGCACGGGGAGGGCATACAGGCCTACTTTCACGGGGTGGCGGCCGAGGCGTGTGTCCAGGCCGGTGATCTCCCCCGGGCCCGCGCGCTCGCCGACGAGGCCACTGCAGTGTTGAAGAAGACCCCTCCAGCTGGATATTTCTCTGCACCGGGGCTGGTGTCGGGTGCGCATGCCTACCTCGCGCTGCACCACAAGATGCCCGGCGCGGAGACCCTCGCGGGTGCGGAGGCCATGAGCACGTGGCTCGTGGGCCAGGCGCGCATGTACCCCTACGCGACCCCGGGGAGCCTGCGGATCGCGGGCGAGGTGTCGATGCGGAAGGGCAAGCAGGCAGCGGCCCTGCGCCAGTTCGAGCGCGCCGTCGCGTCGGCGAGGCAGCTTGCGATGCCGATCGAGGAGGCGCAGGCGCTCCTCGCGCTCGCGCGCTACGGGCCGGAGGCGAGGCGGGCCGGCCATGAGGCCGAGGCGGCGCGCGTTCTGGGCCCGACGGGGGCCCGGGACTGGTTCGCGGCCATCGGATGAACGCGGCTGTGGACCGGGCAGCCGCGCCCTGGGTCTGTCCCGCATGCCGCGGGGTGATCCTGGGGGCGGGGATCTGCCCGGGCTGCTCGCGCACCTGGGGGCTCCGCGACGGGTTCCTGGACCTCGTGGACCGGGCAGAGGTGCGCGGCAGCGACAGGTGGATGGGCGCTGTGTATCACCACCTTGCTCCGCTCCACGACCCCCTCCTGGCCGGCACGTTCCGGCTGGTCCTGGGGTCGCGCCTCGCAGACGCCCGGGCGACGATCCTGTCCCGCCTCGACGCCCGCACGGGTGAATGCGTGCTGGAGGTCGGAACGGGCACGGGCCAGAACGCGCTGCGGCTGGCGAAAGCCGGTGTGGACTACGTGGGTGTCGACCTCGCGCCCGGCATGCTCCGGATCGCGCGGAGGCGGCTGGCCGCGGCAGGTCGAGCCGATGTGCCGCTCGCGCTTGCCGACGCCCACGCGCTCCCGTTCGCCGACGACCAGTTCGACCGGGTGATGCACGTAGGGGCGGTGAACTCCTTCCGCGACCCGGAGCTCGCGCTGTCCGAGATGGCGCGGGTCGCGAAGCCCGGCGCCACGCTCATCCTGGTGGACGAGGAGCTTGCCCCCGCGGTGAGCAGGTTCACGCGTGCCGCCTTCCGCCTCTCCACGTTCTACGCCACGACGCCGTGCCGCGCGCCGGATCGGCTCCCCGGTGCGACCATCCAGTCAAAGGAGCAGCTCTCCGACTTCTTCTACCTCGTGCGGGCCGTCGTGACGTAGCCGCACGGGCGGGTTGCATCAGGCTGGGTTCGGCACGCCTGCGAGGGACCTGGCCACGAACCCGGCGAGGGCGGGCACCACGATCGGGACGGACAGGAACTGCCTGCACGCCGCGGTGGTGGCGGCATCGCCCGCGGGACCCGCGGCGATCTGGGCTGCGATCTTCGGAGCCGCGGCCGTGGCCTGCTGCTGCAGGCTCGCCAGCGAGGCGCCAGCGGTCTTGATGGCGGTGGTGTACGCCGCGATCCCCCCGTAGTCGCCGCCGAGGAACAGCGCGTCGCAGACCTCGTCCACGCCGAGGCCGACCATGAGGCCCCAGTACACGTGGATCGCCAGCTGGTCGGGCAGGCGCATCGTCGTGAGCATGGAGAGGACGCAGAGCTCCCGCCGCCTCGGCGACATGTGGCTCGCGTCCTTGTAGAAGTACGATCCGGCCTCGGTGACCCACGGGCCGGCCCCGGGGATGGGGCCCGCGAGGCTGCCGAGCGCCATGCCATAGGCGGCCTCGGGATCGAAGCCGTGACGCAGGAGCGCCAGGTTGGGTCGGGAGAGGATGGAGTGGAGTGCGGTCATCAGGGTTCTCCAGGGGTGGGGTTGACGATGTGGTCCCAGAGTGACTGGGTCTCGCCGCCCGTGTAGTCGATCGTGGCGCCGTTGAACCAGGACATCTCGTCCCCCGCCAGCAGTGCGATCAGCTCTCCGACCTGCTCGATCTGCAGGAGACGGCCCGCCGGCACGACCGCACGGACCGAGCGTTCGATGCGCTCCGCGCCTTCGTCGCCCACCGTCGCGCGCAGGGCGTTCGTGTTCACGGCCCCGAACTTCAGGATGTTCACGCGGTGGCCTTCCGGGCCCAGCTCCGCGGCCAGGTGGCGGACGTAGACCTCCAGCGCTGCCTTGGCCGCCGCCACGAGCGCCGTCCCACGGAGGATCTGGTCGGTCATCGGGTTGGTGAGGGCGAGCAGTCGCGCCTCGGGTGCGAGAAGGTCGAGATCGTGGAGCGCCTGTGACCACCAGAGGAACGAGTGGGCCATCGCCTCGAAGGTCTTCGCCACCTGCTTCGGGTGCGCCGGCCGGGTGCCGACCACGAGGCGGGCCACACTCGCGTTCGCGATGGCATGCACGAAGATCCGGACGCTCTTCGGGCCGGCCACAGCGAGCAGCTCGTTCGCGCCCTCGCGGGCCGCGGCGTAGGTGCCGGCCTCCGACACCCGGAGGTGGCAGGTGGCCCCGGTCGCCTCGACGGCGCGCACCGCCCGTTCGGCGGTGTCCGGGTGGTTGCCCCGGTGCACGCCGAACACGTTGAGTCCGTGGCGTCGGGAGAGCGCGGCCGCTGCCGCTGCACCCGTGCCCGCCGAGGCGCCCAGGATCAGGGCCCACTCCGCAGGCCGTGCCATCAGCGTTGGCTCCGGGGCGCGTCCAGCATGGCCTGGACGACCTCGCGCACGCGAGCGCCCACGGCGCCCACGGCGGCTCGGTCCTTGGGATCGAGACCGAGGTGATCGGTGATCGGCGCGCCGATCCGGCTCGTGATCTTCACGGGAAAAGGCAGCGAAAATGGCCAGAGCCCGAACGGGCCGACGGCCACGTAGGGCGGCACCGTGGGCGGGATGTTCCACCGCTTCGCGAGCTCCGTTCCATCCGTGGGGCTCCAGAACGTGCGGTCGACGCCCAACCCCGCGACGGGGATGATCGGGAGCTGGTGCTTGATCGCGAGCTTGATGAAGCCGTTGCGATCTCCCCAGTCCACGCGGCCCTGGATCGACGAGGGACGGTAGCCCTCCCGGGTACCGCCCGGGGTGACGATGATCTTGTGGCCCTGGCGGACGACCTGCGCGAGCGCCTCGTCGTCGCCGGTCAGGAAGTCGAACCCTTCGATGAGGTGCCGGAGCACGGGAACGTCGCGCACCGCCTCGTGCATGATGGCGTGGGTGACCATGCCGTGCTCCTGGAGGAGCAGGATCTGGAGCATGCACAGGTCATGCGCGGAGGGCCGCCCGTGGTAGCCCGCCAGCAGGGCGGCGCCCGGGGCGAGCACGTGCTCGAGCCCCTCGACCTCGTAGCGGTGCCAGGACCGCCGAAACCGCCAGTCGCTCATCCACCAGGCCCGCAGGAGCTGTGCGCGTCGCTTCACCAGCTTGCTCCCGGGCTTGTGCCGAGCAGCATCGCGCCGTAGGAGGTGCCGCTCCCCACGCCGGCCAGCAGGAGGGTCATGCCGGGCTGGACGTGGCCGGCCCGGATCGCCTTGTCCAGGCTGTAGGGCGCGCTCGCCGCTCCGAGGCTGCCCACGTCGTCGACGATCGGGTAGAGCTTCTCGGGGCCGAAGCCGAGGTCTCGCGCGATGGCGGTGTAGAGCGGCCCGTTTGGCTGGTGGGGCAGGAACCGGTCCACCTCGTCCGGGCCGAGTCCAGCCGCCGTCATGACCTTGCGGCTCGCGTTCCCGATGCAGGCGACTGCTGCATCGGCCAGCTCCTTGCCGGTAGGGGCGAACTGGTAGTACATCCCTGGCTGGGGGTGCGCATGAAGGATGCGTCCTCGGAGCATCGCGTTGTTTCGCAGGTGCACGGCGAGGACCCCAGCTCCCGGGACCTCCGTGGGCCCGATGATGCAGGCGGCCGCGCCGTCCGCGAACACCATCATCGCGCGGGGCTCCTGGACCGAGAGGTTGCGCGAGAACGTCTCGACGGCGACCACGGCCACCGGACCCATCCCCGTGGCGACCGAGCGCGCGGCGATGTCCAGGCCCGTGAGGAACCCGGTGCACGTGTTGTTGAGGTCGAAGCAGTCGTATGTGTCGTCGATGTCGAGCGCTGCGGCGATGTGGTTGGCGTTCGCCGGGATCCCGTAGTCGCCGCCGGTCTGGGTGACAAAGAGGATCCGCGAAAGGTCACGCGGGTGCAGCCCCGACATCTCCAGCGCTCCCCGCAGCGCGGCGACCGAGAGCGAGGTCGCCGAGTCGTCCGGTCCGAGCCAGTACCGCGTGCGGATACCCACCTTTGCCCGCAGGTCGTCGTGGTTGCGGCCGGGGAACGCGACCGGCAACAGCTCCTCGGTGGTGACGCATCGCGAGGGCAGCGAGGACCCTGTTCCGAGGATCGCGCAGGGGATCATGGTGCCCGTCCGGTTCGCTGGAGGAGACCCCACGCGTTGCTGATCTGCTGGGCCATGCCCCCGACGCTGGATCTCGATTCCTCGATGATCTTCTCGCCCTCGTCCATGTCGCCGGGCATGTACCGGGAGGGCGGCGAGTTGTACAGCACGTCGGCGTCCCAACTCACCGCGTCCGACGCCGTGTGCATCAGGATCAGGGCGCTCCGGAACGTGTCGTTTGCCCGTGTTGCGAGGTTGAACTCGTGCAGCCACCGCCCGGTGGCTCCCGGAAACCGGGGCTTCCGCTCCGCCTGGAACTTGGGGTTCGGCACGATGTTGCTCGCGATCAAGAGGTCGCAGTCATGCCACACCAGGGGGTCCGTCGGTACGTTGCGTACGATCCCTCCGTCCACGAACCGGAAACCGTCGCCCGTCGTAGGCGTGAAGATCCCTGGAAAGGAAGAGGAACATCGGGCTCCCCAGCCGACCGATCCGGTGCTGATGACGGCCTCGGCGCCGGCCCCGACGTTGGTGGCGACCGGGAGGAACGGGCGCTCCATGCCGGCCAGCGCCGGGGTGTAGCCGAGCAGGGAGGTGAGGTGCTTGTTGATCATGCGCTCCAGCGAGCTGGACGAGAAGAAGGCCTTCCGAAGTGCCCAGACGGCCCGCTTCCCCCCTTCCACCAGGGCGGCCTCCCACTTGTCCTCGGGAAGCGAGCAGTAGTAGGCACCGCAGAGCGCTCCGAAGGAGGAGCCGGAGACGACGTCCACGGGCACCTTCAGCGTCGCCAGCAGGTTGAGCAGCGGCACGTGGGCGTAGCCCCAGGCCCCGCCCCCTCCGAGCGCGACGCCGACACGACGATCGGAGATCGAGCGCACCCAACGTCCCATCCTCTCGCGGTCGGATGCGGAGAGGTCCGCCAGGGCGCCCGCCTCGCGGATGCTCTTCATGTTGAACCGCACGCGGACTGCGCCGAACTGGTAGGGCGTGTTCCCCACGTCATAGGGGTTGCTCCTTGCATCCCCCTGGTTGAAGGTGCGCCAGTCGCTGGAGAGCTGCACGGCCCAGGACATCTTGTCTGCCCGCCACCACACCGGGGGGTCTGCGAACGTGTCGCGAACGACCATCGCCACCTTGGAGAGGATCGGCCCGATCGGAGCGATGGTCGCCCAGGGCAATCCGGCCGGGTCGAGGAAGATGAAGTCCAGGTGCCCGTGGCGGTCCCGAAAGCGCTGGACGTCTGCGACGATCGTCTCGGCGCTGACCGGGAGCCCGGCGCACCGCACGTTGTCGCGCACCACCTCGTCCGGCACGGTGGCGCCTTTCGGCAGCAACGTCACGAAGGCGCAGGCATCGCCGTAGGTCTCGTGCAGTTGGGCAGCGGCGAAGAACCCGAGCTTCGAGAGTGGGAAGGTCCCGTCGCCGGCGACGACGACGATCGAGGCGCTGCCCTCTGCAGCGTAGCTCAGCCCCAGGAACCGTTGTCCCACCCGTCGAAGCCCCGGCGACGTCATGAGCTGCTGGGCCAGCAGCTCCGCGCTCACGACCAGGACCGTGCACGAGTCCACCGCCGTCACCGATTCATGCTCCTCGGTTCGTCCACCCAGCATCCCGCCGAAGCCCGAGCCCGCCTGGATCGCGGTGGCCTGGTGCGCTGTCGCTCCGATGGGCACGCACTGGGCGGTTCCAGAGCACAGCAGGTAGAGCGCACCTGCCGGGTCGCCGCCCTTCACCATGGACGCGCCCGGCGCGAACGTCCGAAGCTCGGCGTACATCACGAGGTCGACGAGGGCGTTGAGCGAGGCGCCGTGCATCGAAGCGGATCGCCGGATGGCGTCGACGAACGGGACGAGCGCGCCGCGCAGGATGGCCATGCGCTCCAGACACTTCCGCAGGTTGGGAACGAGGCGGCAGGCCTCGGCCAGACCGTCATCGGTGAGCACCCAGCCCGACCCGTTTCGGAGCGCCTGGACCCGGACCTCCAGCCGATGGTCGTACCCCCCGTGCGACATCACCCCGGCTTCACCGAACACTCGGCCTCTGCCGACGATCATCGGGCTCCCCACGAGACCGTTCGGCAGGCGCGACCAGACGGAGAACCAGCCGCGGCCGATGAACAGCACCCGTGGGGTCTTCCCCGGCGGGCAGGAGTCTGCGGGCGATGCTTCGCCCTCGGGGAAGGGCCCCCGAAAGTCCAGGAACGTCTGACCATCCCGGTAGGTGACCGCGTCCACCTGGCCCGCGACCAATTGCAGCTCCTCGGGCGTGAGCCCCTTCAGCGCTCGCCACTCGATGTCGTTGAACGCGATCGGAGCGGTGGCGGTGGGCGAGGGAGGCATCGGCGGCGGAGTATATTACAGGTCCCGGGGCGTGCCGACCAACCACGTGATCGGCACGCCGAGCCAGCGCTCCCGCCCGACCTCGAAGTGGTATCCGGCGCACTCGAGGGGCGCGACCATGGCCCGCAGCTCGTCCGGCTCGTGCGAACGCAGGCAGGAGCAGAACCCATCCCAGGCGACAGCGAGGGGCACCACGGGGAGTGCAGTGTGCCAGAGCAGCTTTGGCCAGGTGTGCGGCCGGGACAGCGGTGCGAACGCCGCAACCACTGGAGGGAGCAGCGCCATCGACAACGCCAGAGGAATCGAACGGGCCGTGCCCTCGAAGACGACGATGGGTTGGCGGGCTCGCGCCGCATCGGCCAGGACCCCGGCGGCTTCGGCGGGCCGCAGGTGGTGCAGGCCGAGGCAGATCGTGCGGACGCCGACCAGATCCCCGGGCACCGCCCGCGCGTCGACGGGCTCCGCCCGGTAGGTGACGCCCGCGCGGTCGGGCAGGTGGTCGAGCACGCCGGGGTTCGGGTAGAGGTCCGTCAGCACCAGCTCGACGGGCTCCCCCAGGGCGCTTGCGACGAGGGAACGCAGCGGGAGCACGAGGCCGCCGCCGCCAGAACACAGGTCGATGATCCGGCGGTGGCCCGTGGTGCGCATCAGCGCGGTCACCCGCTCGACGAGCGGCGTGCAGGAGCGGGTGATCCCGTTGAACGTCCGCAGGAAGTCGGTCTCCATTCGCCGCCATTCGCCCGGCCACCAGGCCATGTCCATCAGCTCGGGTGCGTGGATTCGTCGGAACCACGCGGGACGGGCGCCGCTCGGCATCAGAGCCAGCGCTCGGCGATCACGGTCTTCAACACGTCCGTCGCACCCTCGTAGATCCGCAGCGGGCGGGCCTCCCGCCACAGCGTCTGGATCAGGCTCGCCTCCTCCACGCCTGCACCCCCGTGCAGCTGTACACACTGGTCGAGCACGCGCCCGCACGCCTCCGTTGCCGTCAGCTTGCCGATGGCGCTCGTGTAGCCGGTGCGCTGGTCGACCGGGGTCACGTCTCGCGTCCAGCAGGCCCACAGCGCAGTGAGCGCAGCCTGTTCGAGGTCGAGCGCCATGTCGGCGATCCTGGACTGCACGACGGGCTGGGCGGCGAGGGGTTTTCCGAACTGGCTCCGTGACTTGAGCCGATCGAGGGTGTGGTCGAAGCCGTGGCGGGCGAGCCCCCATGCGGCGAGCCCGACTGTGGGCCGACAACGTTCCAGGGTTGCCAGGGCGAGGGCGCCTCCACGGCTCGCGAGCAGGCGGGCGGGCGTGGCGTCCAGCACCACACGTCCGATCGAATGTCCGCTCACGTCCTGGGGCTCCGTGACCGGCGAGTCGACCATGAACGCGGCGATCTTCTGGTCCAGCTTCGCGAAGACAACGGCGTGGTCTGCCTCCGGGGCATTCGAGATGTAGTGCTTCAACCCGGTGAGGCGAAACTGGTGACCGTCCGGCTCGGCGAACGTGGTCATCGCCGCGACGTCGCTGCCCGCATCGGGCTCGGTCATGCCGAAGCACACGACGGAGTCCCCGGCGCGTGCGCGGGCCAGGATGGCGGGTTCGGCGCCGGATTTCTCCAGCGGGAACCCGCCCAGCTCCTGTACGATGAACGCGAGATCGTCCATCGCGTCCACGTAGGCGAGCTGCGCGCGTCGGACGGCGAGCGTCCGGACGTCCCCGCGCCCGACGTCGTCGAGCAGCCCCGCCGCGCCGAGCGCCCGCACGCGGTCCCGGATCCCGCCCCGAGGGCCTCCTCGCGTCGCAAACGCTGCCGCTACCTGCTCGGCTGTGGTGTGTGCGGGGGTGAAGAAGCAGGCGTACGGATCGACGAGCGAGGGCATCGCCAGCCGCTAATCCGTTACCTTGCGAGCATGACCGTCTTCGAAGAGCTTGCGCGCCGGCTGCGGCGCACGGATCTCCTGCTCCTCCGCGCGGTTCGCCGTCAACGCGCGCGGCCGTCGATGCGCGCCAAGGGCCAATTCTGGGGCTCGGTCATCACCGATGACGAGGTCGACGCGCTCTTGCGCGCGCACGGCGAGATCGACTACGTGACCGGTCCCGACGGGCTGGAGGACGCCGTCGCTGCGTCCACCGCGCTGCGGGACGCTCCGGATGGGCGCTTTGCCCGCCTGCGAGCGGCGTTCGATCTCGACGGGGACGATGCGGATCTCATCCTGCTCGCGCTCGCACCCGAGATCTCCGCTGGGTACGCCCGCATCTTCGCCTACCTGAACGACAACCTGAACCAGGCGTACCTCACGGTCGACATGACCACGCGGGTGTTGCGCGCCGAGCGCCGTCAGCGTCTGGCGTTGCAGGCCCGCTTGATGCCCGGCGGCCCGCTCATCCGGCACCGGCTGCTGCTCCTGCACCCCTCCGAGGGCACCGAGACCCACACCTCGCGCCGGCTTCACCCCGCGCCGCGCCTCTTGCGCTGGCTGCTCGAAGAGGAGGAGCTGCCCGAGTCTGTCGGCTTCAACCCCGTGCCTACCGATCTGGAGCCCTTCATCCCTGCGCCGACCCGTCAGCGCATCGAGGAGCTCGGCGATTCCCTCAAGAAGCCGATCACCGTCGCGATCATCGGCGGCACGCAGGGGTTGCGCGAGGGCGTCGCCCAGGCCGTGGCGCGCAAGTGTGGTCGCCCGCTCGTGCAGGTGGACCTCGATCGCTGCAAGGCCTACCTGGAGGAGCCCGGCGACCTGATCCGGGAGCTACGGCTGGCGGGGGCGCTGCCCTTCGTCATCAACGTCGCCAGCGCGCAGGAAGATCCGGCGCTGCGAAACCAGCTCCTTGCGTTGGGCGGCGCGCTCACCCGGCTCCCGTACCCCGTGCTCGTGGGCGGAAACGACCGGCGCGCCCTCGGGCTCCTGCTCGGGGCGGACCGCACGAGCGTCACCGTGCAGGTCGCGCGGTCCACCCTGGAAGAACGCAACGAGGCCTGGGGCGCGGCGCTGGACATGCGCGGCTGGGACGTCTCGCTCGCTGCCGACATCGCCGAGCGGTTCTACTCGGTGGGTGGGACGACGATCCAGCGGGTCATGGACCGCGCGGAGGCCGAGTCCGGCGGCAAGGAGCCGAGCCTGGAGACCATCTGGGCGGCGGCTCGTGAAGGTTCGCGGCCGGAATTCCGCGGGCTGGCGCAGCATGTGGTGCCCCGGTACCAGATGAGCGACCTCATCATCACCCAGAAGGTCGAAAAGCAGCTCGACCACCTGATCTCCTACCTCTCCGAGCAGGAGCAGGTGTACCACCGCTGGGGCGCCAACAAGGTGCGGCCGCGCGGCTACGGCATCAAGGCGCTTTTCTCCGGTGGCCCGGGTACGGGAAAGACCATGGCCGCCGAGGTGATCGCCGGCGCGCTCGGGCTGGACATGTTCCGGGTGGACTTGTCGAGCGTCATCAGCCGGTGGGTCGGCGAGACCGAGAAGAACCTGCGCGAGATCTTCGACGCCGCAGAGGGCGGCACGGCCGTCATCCTGTTCGACGAGGCCGACGCATTGTTCGGATCCCGCGGCGAGGTCAAGCAGGCACAGGACCGGTTCGCCAACCAGGAAGTGAGCTTCCTGCTGCAACGCCTCGAGGTCTTCGAAGGCTGCGCGATCCTCACCACCAACTTGCAGGAGAACATCGACGAGGCGTTCCTGCGTCGATTTGGCGCCGTCGTCGAATTCCCGATGCCCAGCCCCGAGCAGCGCCGCAGGCTCTGGGAGCACGCATTCCCTCCCTACGCGCCTCGGGGGCCGGACCTCGATCTCAACTACCTGTCCGCGCAGTTCACCATCGCGGGCGGTGCCATCGTCAACGCGGCGATCAACGCGTGCATCATCGCCAGCGCGCGGCGGGAGCCGGTCGGGATGCCCCACGCCATCGAGGCGATCGCGCGGGAGCTGATCAAGATGGGCAAGCAGGTCAACCGCGTCCACTTTGGCGACTACTACGAGTTCGTGAGGGACTTGTAGGGGCGATGACCCCGTACTCCCCGGTACAGTGGGCGGTGACCGGTACCGAGGAGTCGGGCTATTTTGGTACTGTCGTGGCCGGGGCCGGAGACCTCGATGGTGACGGCTACGACGACGTGATCGTGAGTGACGGGGCCAGCGACGCCGCTCTGGGCATCTACAGCTACCCGAGCAACGAGACCACCGGCGAGGTCTTCGTCTTTGGGGGTTCGGCCTCGGGGTTGCCAATCGAGCCGACGGCGTCACTGTCCAGTCCAGACGGGACCGCCTGGTTTGGATGCTCGGCCGGGCCAGCAGGGGATGTGGATGGGGATGGATACCCCGACGTCATCGTGGGGGCGCCGGGCGAGGCGACCGGCGTTGGGAGTGCGTACCTGTACGCAGGATCGGCGGACGGTCTGAACACGGACGTCGCGGTGACGGTGACCGGGTCGGAGATCGGCGCCTGGTTTGGCGTCTCGGTGGCGGGCGCGGGCGATATCGATGGCGATGGCTACGACGATGCAATCGTCGGGGCTTCGAACGGCAACGGGGGGACGGGGAGTGTTGGGATCTTCCTCGGGTCCGCGACGGGCCTCGGAACGGTGGCGGTCACGACCCTGGAAGGGCGAGCCTCGGGGGACGCCTTCGGGCGCGCCGTGGCGGGGGCTGGAGATGTGGACGACGATGGCTACGACGATGTGATCGTGGGGGCGGCGGAGGCGAGTTCAGGAGCCGGGGCTGCATACGTGTACCTGGGGTCGGCGAGCGGGGTGGATGTCGTCGGGACCACGCTGTCCGGCGGCTCCACGTCAGCCGGGGCGTTCGGCTACTCGGTCGCGGGGGCCGGGGACGTAGACGGGGATGGGTTCGACGACGTCGTGGTGGGCGCGCCATACTCCTCCGAGGCCTGGGTTTTTCCCGGGTCCGCCTCGGGGACGGATCCGTCGGATGGCACCTCGCTCTCGACCGGGGCGCGAGAGTTCGGCTCCTCGGTGTCCGGCGCGGGTGACCTCGATCATGACGGCTACGCCGATGTGATCATCGGAGCGCAGTACTTCTACGGACCGTACGATGACGGGGAGGAGTCCGCGAGCGCGTCCTTCTACAGGGGGTCTCCCGAGGGGCTGACGTTCAATTCGACGACCGCCGACGCCCACTATGGGTACTTTGGGCACTCCGTGGCTGCGGCAGGGGATGTCGACGGAGACGGGTACGACGACGTGATCGTCGGGATGTACGCCACCTACGGTGACACCGGGCTCGCCTGGCTGTACTCCGGGTCTGCGACCGGGCCCGGGTCTGCGACCGGGATGTCTGGCGCCACGAACGAGGAGCTTGGCTACTCGGTTGCGGATGCCGGCGATGTGAACGGGGATGGCTACGATGACCTGGTGGTCGGAGGCCATGGGTACGCGGGCGAGCGAGGTGCCGTCTACGTCTACGATGGGGATTCCGGCGGGCTCCCGGGCGGCGCGGCGACTGCGCTCGTCGGAGCGGCGCTGGAGGATCGGCTCGGGTACTCGGTCGCGGCGGCAGGGGACGTGAACGGGGACGGGTACGATGACGTGGTCGCCCGAACGGATGACGAGGCTTTGGTGTACCTCGGGTCCCCGTCGGGTGTCGGGGCGGATCCGGACACCACGCTCGACGCGGTCGACTTCTACGACCCGCGCGTCGCGGGTGTCGGGGATGTCGACGGCGATGGTTTCGACGATGTGATGGTGACGGGCGAGTACCTTCGGGCCTACCTGTACTTCGGGTCTGCGGCTGGCCTGCCCGAGACCGCCGACGTCGGCCTCGATGTGGACTTCATGGTGTTTGCTGCGCCCGCCGGGGACGTGAACGGCGACGGGTACGATGACGTCATGATCTCGGACGGCGATGACCAGGTGGGCCTCTACCTCGGGTCGGCGTCGGGCATCCCGACAGCCCCGGACTCGCTCCTGATCGCGGAGGCGAGCGGCGAGCGTTTCGGGGACTCGGTCGCCCGAGCAGGTGACGTCAACCAGGATGGCTACGATGACGTCGTGGTCGGCGCGCCGTACTACGGGGACCCCGAGGCCGACGAGGGCCGCGCGTATGTGTATCTTGGGTCGTTCACCGGGTTGTCCACGTCACCCGCCACGGTGATCACGGGCACGTCCAGGGGTGAGTTCCTCGGGCTCGCGGTCTCGACGGCGGGGGATGCGAACGGCGACGGGTACGACGACGTCGTCGTCACGGGCCTGGGCTTCGCGTCCGTCTACCCCGGCTCGGCGATCGGGTTGAGCACGACCCCATCGACCACCTGGCATGGGGATGGGACGATGGGCGACACCGTCGCCGCCATGGACGCCAACGGCGACGGCTGTCCGGATCTCGTGGTTGGCGCCCCCTACGAGAATGGCGGCGCGGTGTACCTCTTCCTCGGCTGCAACACGGACGGGGACGGCGATGGGTACGGGGTCTTCGACGACTGCGACGATGCCGACCCGGCCTGGTACCCCGGCGCTCCAGAGACCGACTGCACCGACCCCAACGACTACAACTGTGACGGCTTCGTGGGCAGCGAGGACGCTGACGGGGACGGGCTCCCGGCGTGCGCCGACTGTGACGACGGGGACCCTGCCATCCACCCCGGCGCAGCGGAGATCTGCGATGCGCTGCACACGGACGAGGATTGCAGCGGCGCAGCCGATGACAACGACCCGGGCCTGAGCGACGGGTCGCTCCGCTATCCAGACGCGGACGGCGACGGCTATGGCTCGTCCGATCCTGCGGATGCGGGCCTGTTCTGCACCGTCCCAGCAGGGTACACGACCCTTGTCGGGGACTGCGACGATGCCGACCCGGCGGTGCGCCCCTCGGCCGACGAGATCGCGGGCGACGGCATCGATGGGGACTGCGACGGCGGCGAGGCTTGCTACACCGACACCGATCAGGACGGCTTTCGTGGCCGGAGCACGCTGGCGTCCGCCGACCCCGACTGCTCCGATCCCGGCGAGGCGCTCTCCACGACGCCCTTCGATTGTGACGAGTCCGACCCGACTGTACGGGGCGGCACCGACGAGATCCCCGGTGACGGGATCGACGAGGACTGCGACGGCGTCGAGCTCTGCTACCTGGATTACGACCACGACGGGTTTGGTGCCGACACCACCGTCGCGAGCCTGGACCTCACCTGCCTGGCCTCGCGGCAGCAGGCCTACGCCGCCGGCGACTGCGACGACACCGATCGGGACTTCCACCCCGGCGCCACCGAGGACGATTGTGCCGACCCCAACGACTACAACTGCGACGGTGTCGTGGCCTACACAGACGCCGACGATGACGGTTGGGCCGCCTGCGAGGACTGCGACGACACCCGCGCCGACGTGCACCCCGCGGCGCCCGAGACCTGCGACGCCGTCGACGACGACTGTGATGGGAACGTGGACGAGAAGGCGGTGGACGACACGGTCTGGTACGTCGATGCCGACGGCGATGGGTCGCCCGGCGCGACGGACGCGAGCGCCAACGCGATCACCGCGTGCGTTGCGCCTGCGGGCTACGCCGCCGGGCCGGCGAACGACTGCGACGACGGCGATCCGGCTGTCCGTCCAGGGGCACCAGACGTCCCCGGGGACGGGACCGACCAGGACTGTGACGGTCGGGACGCGGTCGTGGACGAGCCTGCTCCGTCGCACCCCGGGTGCGGTTGCGCCGCGGCGGGCCCGGAACCCGGCTGGGCGCTCGGCCTGGGTGCCCTGTTCGTGATCCGTCGTCGCCGTCGCGACGCCTGACTCACGACGGGTCTTCCTCCACGTCCATCTCGACCTCCCCCGATGACACGCGCCACACCCGCTCGGACGCTCGGCGCGCGATGTCCAGCCAGCCTCGCCGTTCGGCGGCGGCCACCAGACGCTGAACCGGAAGCTGCAGGTCCGAGCTCTGGGAGGTGTGCAGGCCCCGCTCGCGCGCGACCGCGAACCAGGCGCGACAACTCCGCTCGTCGTTCTCCTCCGCGGCGAGCAGGGAGCGCAGCACCCCGATCTGCAGCCAGAGCCCGTGGCGTGGGGAGTGCGCCAGCGCGACCTCCGCCGCCACGACCTCGTCCTGCACCCGGCGGGCCTCGAACCGCACGAGCGCCAGCATCGCGAGCTGCACCCGTGCGGAGGCGACGAGCAGGTCCTGGCCGCGCTCTGCTGCGAAGCGGGCTGCCCACCGGATGATCTCCTCGGCGCCATCGAGGTCGCCGGTCGCGCGGCGGACGTCGGCGAGCAGGCTCCGGGCGCGCAGGTGCAGGCGGTCGGCGCCAATGGTTGCGGCGATCGCTCCGGCGGCGACGAGGAACTCGGCGGCCTGCTCGTACTCGCGACGCTCGAGGTGCAGGAGGCCCCACGTCGCGTGAGCGTCGGCGATGCGCCGGATGTCCCCGCTCGCACGAGCGACGCTGTCGAGACGGTGGAGCTGGCGCTCGAGTTGCTCCAGGCGCCCGAGGCGGATCAGGGCCTCGCAGAGCCCGTTGAGCGCCTCTGCCTCCATCGCGAAGTCCCCCCGGTTCATCCGGAGCACCTCGGTCCAGTTTCGCGCGGCGTCGTCGTTGCGCCCCTCCATGCGGGCGAGGCGCGCGCGTTGGACCGCCACTTCGACGAGGCCGGCGCGGTCGCGGAGCGCCTCGAAGGTCACGCGCGCGGCAGCGAATTCGCGCTCGGCCATCTCAGCGTCACCCTGCTTCCGGGCGGCGCGACCGAGCTGCACCCGCAGCCGCGCGCGCGCGAGCCTGTCCCCCTCCACCTCGCGCAGGGCGTGCTCCAGGAGCGGGCGGGCCCGCTCGGGTTCGCCGGTCTCCAGCAGCGCCTCGGCGTGCAGGCGGCGGGCCTCCAACCTCGCCGTCGGTTGCCGCACCAGGTCCGCAGCCTCCACCGCCAGGGCGGCGGCGCGCACGGCGTCACCCCGTCCTCCAGCGTTCAGCTTGCGACTCGCGGAGAGCAGCGGGACGATGGCCCGGTCGGGTGCGCCGGAGCGCAGTCGATGTCGGCCGAGCGGCAGGTCCACGTCGAGCCCGGTCTGGGCTCCCAGCTCCTCCCAGGCGTCGGCGAGGCGCCGGTGGACGTCCTGCACGTCCACGAGGGAGCGGGCATCCTCGACGATCAGCTGCTGGATGCGGCCGTGCTCGAAGGCGAGGTAGCCGTGAAGCTCGGCGACCAGGCCGGTGGCGAGCAGTGCGTCGAGCCCGGCGTCGTTCATCCGCCGGATCAGGGCCACCGGCGGCTGCTGGCCCGCGAGCGCCGCGGAGGTGAGCGCGTCGCGGGCCGCCGCGGGGTCGGTCGACGAATTCAGCGCGCCGTCGACGCGTCGCCGCAGGAGCACCTCGGGGGAGGCCGGGAAGGCGTCGGCGCGCGAGACCGTCGGCGGCAGGAGGTACAGGTTGCCGGGCCCGAGCACCGGCAGGGCCCGGCTCGCCCAGTCGCGCAGGAGGAGGCCCGCGGCGAGCGGGTCGCCCTCGCAGAACACGCTCACCTCGTGCGCGAGGTCCGGCGTGAGCTGCAGGGACTCCTGCACGACCTTGCGTGTGTCGGTCAGGCTCAACCGGCGCAAGCCCAGCCGGCGCGCGCCACGCTCCTGCAGGCCTTCGAGCGTGCGCCGCAGGCCGCCGTCTCGCGCCGCCATCTCACTGCTCACCGTGCAGAGGACCAGGACCGGGCGCTCACCCACCGTCCGATCCAGCAGGGCCTCGGCGATGGCGAGCCCGTCGCCGTCCGCCTGGGCATGATGCACGTCTTCGAGGATGAGGCAGCTCCCACCTCGCCAGGCCCGGACGTCCAGGTGGCGGTACAGGAAAGCGAGCCCGATGGCGTCGCTCACAGGCGGCTCCCCTGGTCGCGTGTAGCCGCACCAGCGCGAGAGCAGGACGGCCTCTTCGTGAACGTCCTTCGGGAGCACCTGCCGGTCGCGTCCCAGCCAGGAGGCCAGCCGGGTCTCCATGCCGTCGCGGTTGTCGTTCCAGGGCACCAGGAGGTCGCGCACGGCGCCGCGGTATCCATCGTCTACGCCGGCCGGCGCGTGGTATCGCAGCCTCGTGACCTCCATCACGCCCATCTCATCCAGCATCGTGGCCACGGACTCGACCAGTCGGGTCTTCCCCGAGCCGGACTCGCCGACGACGAGCACGACACGCGGCTCGGAGAGAGCGACGACCTCACGCGCGGCGTCCCACAGGACCTTCCGCTCGCGGTCGCGGCCGACCATGGGCACCTCGCGCAGCGCGAACAGGGACAGCGACGACCGCGCCGGGGCCTCCCAGCCCCGCTCGGGGGGCAGGTTCGCCGGCATCGGATCGGGGGGGACGCGGTTCCACCGGAGCGTGCCCTCGGGGACCGGACCGCTGCGCAGCGGCACGGCCAGCGGGAATTCGCCTGTTCGAGCGGTAGTTGGGCCTGTCTTGCGGAGGCCTGGCGTCCACGGGACGAGGCGTCCGCGGAAGCTCTGGCCTTTCATTGCGTCTCGGAGGGCTCGTCGGACGTCGGCCGCCCGGTCGAACCGCTGGCGCGGGATCGGATCGAGCAGCGTGGTGACCACGTCCGCGAGGGCCGCAGGCACGCCTTCCATCGAGGGCGGCGGCTTGTTCCTCGCTTCGAGGAGCTCCAGGCGCCCCTCTCCCTGGTGCGGTCGCGTGCCCGTCAGGGTCTCGTACAGCATCAGGCCGACCGCGTAGAGGTCCGTCCAGGGGCCGAGGTCGTGGGTGCGGCCATGCAGTTGCTCGGGCGCCATGTAGGGCGGTGTCCCCGAGATGCTCTTGCGGTCGCGCACCAGCTCGGCGAGCGCGTCGGCGACCCCCAGATCGGCCACCCAGACGTGCGGCTTGCCGTCGATGCCCGGGTACAGGAGGACGTTCTGGGGCTTGAGATCCTGGTGCAGGAGCTGGCGGGCATGGATCGCGGCGAGCGCGTCGAGCACCTCGTCGATGAGCTCGAGCACCGCTTCGAGCGGCGGCCGCAGGGCCAGGAGCTCGGCGAGCGAGCCGCCCGCGGCGTAGCCCAGCGCCACGTACGGCTGGCCGGTGGCGAGCATGCCGGTGTCGTGCACCGGGATGACGTGCGGATGGGTGATCCGCGCGGAGAGCGCGACCTCGCGGGCGAACCGGGCCCGAAAACGTCGGTGAAGGGCCAGATTCTGCTTGACGACCTTGACCGCGACCTCTGTCTCGAGGAGCAGATCCTCGGCGTGGTACACGATCCCTGTCGCGCCCTCACCGAGTTGGCGCGTGCAGACGTAGCGTTCAGGGAGGATCGGGAGCACCGGGCCCCTCACTCCCCGCGTCGCGGCGACACCGGTTCGCGGCGGTTGGTCACCTGCGACCGACCGCCCCGGGGCGCTGCAGCACCGGCTTTTCAGTTTTCTTCGGGTCGGTCGCCTGGCCGGAGGAGGCGCGTTTGAGGTCGAGCGTGCCTGTCACCGCGACGCGCTCGCCAGAGAGTCGCAGCAGCTCGGCCGTGCTCCGCGTCTCGGTCCCGAGGCGCACCTCGACGTTGCCGACGAGGATCGACACGTGACCAAGCATCTGGCTGCCCCCGGCTGCGGGCCGCGGGACGTAGGTGCCGATGAGCGTGACCCGGTCTCCGTCGACGCGGTCGAGCTCGGATGCCCGGCTGATCTCCTCCATCGTGATGGAGTTCGCCGGGGTCTCCTGTTCGAGCCTCGCCTTCTCCTCGGCTTCCGCCTTGTCGGCGACCACGTTCGCGGTCGCGTCTTCTTCCTTCGCCTTGGCCTCGGCCTCGGTCGCGGCCGACGCCTTCTTCGCAGGGTCGTGGACGGCGTCGGCCTTCGCCTCGGCCTTCTCCTTCTCGTCCCCCACCTTCGCGAGCTTTCGCGCCGCGTGGTCCGCCTCGTCGCCGCGGGCGGATGCCACTGTCGCCGCCGCCAGGGCGTTCGGGTGCGTCCTGGCTTCCAGCGTCGCCGCGGTCTTCCCGCCCTTCTCTTCGCCCGCCTTGCCAGCCTTTCCCTCCGCCTTCTTCGAATCCGCGTGCTTTTCGGCCCCCTTCTTCGGGTCCAGCTTCGTGGCGGCGGCGCCGGCCTTCTTCTTGTCGAGCACCTTCTTCTCGCCGTGCTCGGCGTCGACCTCGGCTTTCAGCGCCTTCTTCTCCTTGTTCGCCGCGACCTTGACCTTGGACTCGTCCACGGTCTTTCCGTCCTTTCCCCCGGCGCTCGCGGACTGGCGGGCGACGTGCGCCTTGGCGTGGGAGGCGTCGGCCCGGGCTTCCTTTGCCTTCGCCTTCTTCTCGCCCACCTCCGCCTCGGCGTGGTCGGCCCCGCCCGTGCCGCCCTTGCCTTTCTTCGCGTGCTTTTCCAGCGCCTTGTCCTTCGCCTCGGCGACCTTCTTCTTGTCCCCGGTGTTCGCCTCTTTCCGCCCGGACTTCTCCTTCGCGTGCTTGTCCTTGCCCGCCGCGAGCTTCTCCCCCTTCTTCGACGCCTTCTCCCCCTTCTTGCCGGATTTCTCGGCCACCTTCGCGCTCGCCTTCCTGGCCTTCTGCTCGACCTTCGCCGCCTTCTTCTCCCCCTTCGCGCTCGCCTTCTTGTCCGCAGCGGCCTTCTTCTCACGGGAGGCCTCGGCCTTGTGGCGCTGGGCCTCCTTCTCGAGCGAGGAGGCCTCCTTCGCCTTCTCTTCGGCCTCCCTGCCCCCCTTGCCCTTGCCCTCGGATTTCGGCGCCCTGGCGTCGCCACGCGTCTTCGCGATGGCTTCGCCCGCTTTTTTCGCCTGGGCCGCGATCTCGTTCGGTCCCATCCGGGAAAGATCCTTCGGGGCGGCGGGGGCTCGCTGCCCGGCCTCCTGCTCGATCATCTGCTTCAGGCCCGAGTTGCCCACGTTGCCCTGCAGATCGGCTGCGCTCCCCGCATGCAGCGGCTTGCCCGCTTCGGGCAGCGCGCCCTGCGTACCCGTCGTCGTGGACCGCGCGCGGGCGTTTACCTTCTTGAGTGCTTCAAGTTGATCCTTTTCGGCCACGCGTAGCTCCAACGATGTGTTCGGAGTGTACCCCGTTTCGCGCCCTAGAAGACGTTCATGTAGAGGCCGTAGCGGCCCTCCTCGTCGAGGGGCTCGACCGAGACGATCTGCGGGTCGAGTGTCACCCCCAGGCCGCCGAGGCCGCTGAGGATGTCTCCGAGGTCGAAGCTGGCCTGCGAGAGCGCGAGGCCCGCAAAGCCCGCGACGACGTTCCCGAGGTCATTTCCGACCTCGTCCAGATCGAGCGTGGGATCCTGGTCGTAGGCGCCGTAGTGCAGGACGGTCGCGTGCTCGACGTTGAAGTCGAGGTTCAACTGGGTGCCGTCCAGGCCGATGTCCACGGTCGCGAACACGCTGGCGTCGAGCCAGTCCGTGCAGCTGCCGTTCTGGATCGTCTGGATGTTGATCTGCATGTCGGGCAGCCAGAGCTGGGCGAGGGGTGCGCCCACGCCGCCAACCAACCGGACGACGCGTGCATCGCCCGCGTGGAAGCCGATGCAGTAGCCTTCGGAGTCGTCCGGGATGTCGTAGCCGCCCGGGAGGCCCGCGATGCCGGCCCCCAGGAGGTCGGCGTACTCGCCCTCGAGCTGCATGTCGATGTCGAGAAAGCTGGCGACGGTGCTGTCGATGAGCGTGTTGAACAGGCCCTCGTGGAGCGCGAACCCGAGCTGGTAGTCGAGGCCGGCGGGGGTCTGCGCCGTGAGCGGGGTGAGGTCCGGCATGTCCGTCGCCGCGTCGCCATCCGTGGAGATCGTCACGCCAAGGGCGACGCCGTCGGTGTTCGCGTCGACCTGGGCGAGGCGGGCAGAGAGCTGGGTGCCCATGAGGTCCGTCGAGAAGTCGAAGGGTCCGCCGAGCTCGATCGTGCCGAGGGCGTCCAGCGCGTACGTCGCGAGATCGGCCCCCAGGCCCGCCACGAGGCTCGCGATCGGGTCTGCGAGCAGCGCCATCAGCCAGTCCGGGACCTCGAAATCGCCGAAGGAGAGGCTCGTGCCGGTGATGTCCGCCTGCGCGTCGGTGAGGGCGAGCGTGAGCATGTCGTCGGGTGAAAGGCCGGGGACGGCGTTCGCGCCGAGCATGACGTCGCCGAGGCCGATGGCGACGGGGAAGTCGTAGGTGTCCAGCACCGAGATGTCGGCGTTCATCACGACCTCGTGGAACGTGACCAGCAGGGTGACGGCGCCCTCGGCGGGTGCCAGGTCCGCGCTCGTCCCGGTGGACGTGATGCCGGTGGGCGTGATGTCGAGGTAGTCGGTGTCGATGCTCGGGAGTGCAGCCGAGAGCTGGTCCCAGATGCCGAGGCTGTCGACCATCTCGGCGACGGTGGGCTCGAGCGCGTCGAGCCCGGTGGGCGTGAGCAGACCGTTGATCGCGCCGGGGTCCGTCGCGCGCGGGTCGTTGCCGTCGAACACGGGTACCAGCTGCCGGACGCTCTCGTCGGGATCGTAGGCCTTCACGTCCACGACGAACGCGCGGTCTGTGGCGATGGCCTCGTAGCCCCACGGCAGGGTCGTCGAGAAGTTGCCGTTGGCATCGACCTCCGCGCGCACCCCGTTCACGAGCACCTGCGCGTCGGCCGGGCTCACGATGCCTGTCACCTCGACGTTCAAGCTGCCCGTCTCGTCAGGCAGGCCGAGGTATTCGCCGTAGGTCGGCGTGAGCACCGTGAGGGAGAGCGGCGCCCCCTGCACCTCGACGAGCGCGTAGTCACGCCTGCACGCGCTCAGTAGCGCCGGGGCGAGGAGGAGTACGAGCAGGCGAGAGGAGAGGAGCTGGTGCATGGGTATTCCCGATTCGGGCGGAGTATATCGGAAGAATCGGCGCGTTTGCGGGCAAAATCGGCGCGGACTCAGGTTGAACGCAATTGATCGCTCACCCGACGCAGGTCCAGCAACAATCCTTCCATGTCCGCGCGCAGGCTGTCGGGGTTCACCGGGCCCGGGCCGTGCAACCCGGCGACCATGTCCCGGAACCGGGCTTGTGCACCCCGCGCCTGCACAATCAGCTCGGCGCCAGCCTCGGTCAGGTCCGGTCGCGCAGCGAGCCGGTCCAGGCCGAGATGAACGATCTCGGCCTCGCTCAGCACGGCACGGAGTGTCTGGGCGACCCCGTCGAGGCCGGCAGCGTCGAGGTCCGCGGCCGCCCGCCGCGCATCCTCGCCCGTCGATCCCAACGCTGACCGGGCCTGTGGAGCGCTCGCCTGGCCCAGGGCGCTGTACTCGCCCCTCAGCAGGGCGGGGAGCAGCCGAAAGGCGAGCCCGGTGCGCGTGTTGTATTGTCCGAGGCGCCCCAGCCAGGCCAGGAACGTCGGCGCCGCGATCGCCATGCTGATCATGCACAGGGTGGCCGCGATCGGGAGCCCCGGAACCTCGACCCCGGCGATCCGCGTCAGGGGAGCGCAGGCCAGGGTCGCGACGCCGAGCATGTAGAGCGGCATGAAGATGCGGAGGCCCCGCACCGCCCTCTGGCGGCTCTCCTGTTCGCGGTCCGGGGTCGAGGGTTCGGTCATCGCTCCTCGCTTATCCCTTCCGCTGGCAAGGCAGGTGTGGTAGCGTCGACCGCGTGACCACCGGACGGGAGTTGGAATTTCTGGGGACCCTGGGGAAGGGAGGCTTCGGGTCTGTCTACCTCGCGAACCTGCACGGTCGCGACCAGTTCGTGCGTCGGGTGGCGGTCAAGGTGCTCCGTCACGCGGGTGACTCAGACGCGTCGCTCGTCGCCCGGCAGCGGGACGAAGCACGGCTCCTCGGCCTGCTCTCGCACGAGGGCATCGTGCAGGTGCTCGACCTGACCGAGATCGAGGGCCGGCCCGCGGTGATCATGGAGTACATCGAGGGCGCCGACGTGGGGGAGATCGCCCGATTCCTGCGCTCGCGCGCCACGCCGTTCTCGCCCCGCGCGGCCTTCGAGATCGTCGCAGTGGCGGCCGGCGCGCTGGATGTGGCGTGGTCATCCCTCTCGCCGCTGAGCGGGCGGCCCCTGAACGTCATCCACCGCGACATCAAGCCCGCCAACCTCGTGGTCACGCTCCGGGGCGGAGTGAAGGTGCTCGATTTCGGCATCGCACGCGCCGAGTTCAACCGGGAAGGCGTCACGGAGAGCGGGTTTTTCGGGACCCCCGCCTACATGGCGCCGGAGTTCTGGGTGCAGGAGCCGATCGGGTCGGCCTACGACATCTTCGCGCTCGGCGTCACGTTGCTCGAGCTGCTCACCGGCCTCGCGCCGGAGCGTGCGCCGATGGAGCGTGGGCGGCTCGGGGCGTTCATGGAGTCGAGGATCGCCCCCCTTGGTCTGCCCGCGCCCGCCACAGCGCTCCTTCGGTCGATGCTGGCGTTCGACGGTCCGGATCGTCCCACCGCGGGCGAGGTGCACGAGCGTGCGACCGACCTCGCGCCCGCGCTCGCAGGAGAGCCGGTCGCCCGGCTGGCGCGGGCGGTCGTGCCCGAGCTGGTCGAGGCGCGTAGCCGCTCGATGGACACCCGGGACCTCCCGTCCCGCACGTCGCTCGGGATCGTGAGCGGTCCGGCGACAGGCCCGGCTGCTGGCGAAGCTCGGGCGACGGCGCGGGGGCTGCAGCCCGCCCCCGATCCGACGGACACGTTGCCCGGGGGGCCGGGCGCGCCGCTGGTGGCTGGAGGCGTGGCGCTCGTCGCTGTGGCGCTGTTGCTGACGAGCGCGTTGGCGGCCGCCGCCTGGTTCGGCTGGCCTGCCGGTTCCGCCGCGCGCGACGTTCCGCATCCCGAGGTGACCGCCGAGGCTCCAGCCACCCCCGTGGTCGACGCCGCGCCTGCCGAACCGGCGCCTCCTCCTCCCGACCTGACGCTGGCGTCCCAGCCGGTCGCTGTCGCCCCCCCGGTCGCCCAGCCTACGCACGCGGCCCGCTCGTCCGAACACGACCCGGGTGCCGTGCGGATCGCTGCGGCTCCCCGCCCAGCCGCCGACGCTGCGTCGCCTCCCCTGGCCACCGCTCCCGCTTCCGCACCGTCGACAGTGCCGCCATCCGAGCCTGTAGCCCCGCCCAGACGGGCGTTGTCCTTCGGCTGCACGGTCGTCGGGGCAGCGCTGCAGGTCGACGGCGTGCCGGTCGGCACCACCCCCCGTGCGTCGCTGCTCGTCGCGGAGGGCAGTCACATCGTCACGGCCTCGCTCGGCGATCGCTCGTGTCGAAGGACCATCAGCGTCGGCCCGGACGAGCCCCTCGGCTACATCTGCGACATGACCACCCAGACCTGGACGGCAAAGCTATGATCCTGGCCCTTGCAGCGTTGCTCGGATCCGCCCTCGCCTGTCCCACGTTGGACGAGAGCGTCGACAGCGCGGTTGTCCACGCACTCGCCGCAGATGCTGCTGCTGCCGACAACGACTTTGTCACAGCCGAGGAGGCCCTCGGGTGCGCCCCCGTCACCGCGGCGCAGGCTGCGCGATATTTCGTGGTTCGGGGCGGGGCGGCCGAGTTCGTCGAGCCCGGGTCCGGTGCTCGGTTGTTCGCATCGGCGCGCGCCGTCGATCCGAAGGTCTGGGAGGACCGGCTCGGTGGTGAGCTCAAGGCGCGCTGGTCGAACGCGGCGGTAGAAGGGTCCGGGTCGCTCACCCTCGACACCAATCGGGATGGCGGTTGGATCGACGGCGTGCACGTCGTCGACTGGCCTGCCCGCACGGGGGCCGGCTGGCACGTGGTCCAGGTCGTCTCCATCGACGGGAGCACGGTGCTTTACGGCAGGAGCGTGAACCTGCCCGCAGGCGAGGACGCCCTCGTGCAGACCGGCCTTGCGGAGAGCGCTGCGAGCGAGGTGCACGCCGTTCCGGCCACGCCCAGGCGTCCTCTGGTCTCCCCGGCGTGGCTCATCGCGTCCGGCGTGGCTGCGGTCGTGGGGGGCGGGCTCGCAGCCGGCGCGAGGGTGCAGTCCGACCACATGTCCGGGTACGGCACCGAGGAGACCCTGAACGCTGCCTGGCAACGGGAGCAGGGTTTCGCGTACGGCGCGTATGCGGCGTGGGGCGTGGCGGGCGTGATGGGGGGCCTCTCGTTCGTTCTGCGTTGACCCCTTGACGCGTCGGGACCGACGCCCTACGCCCTCACCCAGGAGTCCTCATGTTGCTCGCGCTTTTCCTGCTGGGTTGCCCCGCGGCACCGGTCCCCGATCCCCGGGAGATCGCGATAGCGAGCGGTGATGGGGCAACTGCCCCCGCCGACGCCCCGGGAGGCGGAGGCGGCGCGGTGGTCATGCCGAAGTTCGAGGTTGCGCCGGGCACCGGTGCGAAGCTCTCCGGCACATTCGTCTACGAGGGGGCAGCCAAGGGGACGTACCGGGTGGACTTCTTCAACATCGGCCCGGACGGGAGGCCGAGGGTGCTTCATGCGATGACCCTCGACAAGCCCGGACCCTGGGAGTTGGAGGCGCCGAAGGGGCTCGGGAAGATCAACGTGCTCGCGTTCGTGGACGCGCAGGGGAACGGCCCCCAGCTTGTCGAGCCTTCGGCGCTGTTGAAGGACGTGGACGTCGAGGCCGACGCGATCCCGGCCCTCGATCTCACCCTGGTGGACGGGGCTGCGGACGAGTTCGCGACGGACAGCCCCACGATGCTCAACCCCGAGCCACCCCTGTCTGCCCCACCGAGCGACGGCGCGCCGCCGTCGGGCCCGCCCCCTCCCACGGACCAGCTGCCTCCCCCGGACCCGCCCCCTCCCGCGAACCTGCCCCCTTCGCCCGATCAGTCCCCGCCGCCCGATCCGCCCCCTCCTCACCAGTCGGACCTCGGCCGCACGCCGCCGGGTGACAACCTGCCGGACGATCCCGCCTCGGCGCCTCCCCAGGCGCCGCCTGCCGGCGCCGCTCCTGTGCGCCCCTAGCCGCTGTCGCCCGTGTCCAGCACGGTGGCGCACGCGACGTCCGGGCTCCACGTCTGCCACCGCTGCGGGTCCACTCCGAACGCGACGCAGTCCGTGACCGCGCTGCCGTCCCGGGCGGACACGTTCACGATCCCGGCGAGGTCGGGCGTCGCGCAGCCGAAGGCCGTGCTGCTGTTGGCGACGGCGTCCCTCCACGTGGCCACGATGCTCAACGTGCGCACGAGCTTGTCGGAGGTGCCGTCGGCCGGGGCCGAGGTGGAGGGCAGGGTGTGCTGCTCGACGTACTCGCCGTCCGCGGAGAGGTAGAGCATGCCGTTCCCGGTCCAGGCGTCTGTGGCCACGGTGAATGTCCAGTCGGCGGCGTCCACGTCGCAGGCGACCGTCGTGCTGGTGATCGTCGGATTGGAGGTGGTGAGCGGATCGTGGTCGATGTTCGGCCACTGGTAGCAGCCGGCGAGCGAGGCCGGCATGAGATGCAAAAACAAGGCAGCGCGCCCGGACCAGCCGGACGCGCTGCTTGTGCGACTCCCGAGGGGAGCCCGACGGCCGGGACTACCGGACGTTGGTGCAGTCCGCGGAGTAGTACGCGACGTTGTCGCCGGTCACGATGCAGTCGTAGTCGCCGGCGGTGTTCTGCGCGCCGAACCACCAGGTGAGGCCGTCCTGCACGGTGGCGGCGTTGGTGAGCGTGGTGCCGTTGCCCACGTCGCCGATGTCCGTGACGGTCGCGAGGTGAAGCACGTAGGTCTCGGAGTTGTCGGCGTTCACGCTCTGCAGCGTGAACTCGTCGTGGTACTCGTGGTACAGGTAGGAGTCGTTCGTCTCGGTCATGTCGAGGAACACGAGGCTCGACTCGGTGGTCGTGGTGATCGTGTAGTCGCACGCGGTGGAGTCGGGACAGTTGCCGCTGAAGTCGATCATCGCGAAGTCGACGTCGGTGTCCGTGTCGGTGTCGGCGTCGGTGTCGGTGTCGGTGTCCGAGGGCGAGGTGTCACCGGTGTCCTTGCCGCCCGTGCAGGCGGAGAAGACCACGACGAGAGGGAAGGCAGCGAGAAGCAAAGAAAGGTTGCGCATAGAATCCTCCATGCTCCTGTATGGAGCGCGAGGACTTTACTCTATCTGGACGAGGACTTCAAGAAAAATCTGACCATGTGTCAAAATCAGTATCCAAATCTTGATTTTCTGCGACAGATGTGCCGGCGGGAGAGTCCTCGGTGCCGGCGCGCGTTGCCCACGACTGTGCCGCGCGCTCGCGGAAGAGCACGCGTTCGATCTGCTCCAGCAGCAGGTCGAGGCCCTCGCCCGTCCGGCCGGAGACAGGGATGCCACCCCACTCGGCGAGCCGCTCCTGGAGGAGCTCGGGCGCCACGCGGTCGATCTGGTTGAGCACCAGCAGACAGGGGGTGTCGGCGGCTCCGAGCTGATCGAGCACCTTGTCCACGGCGGCCTTCTGCTCCCCGGCGTCCTCCTCGCCGATGTTGACGACGTGCAGGAGCAGGTCGGCCTCGATCGCCTCGTCCAGCGTGCTGCGGAACGCGTGCATCAGGTCCTTCGGGAGGTTGCGGATGAACCCGACCGTGTCCGTCAGGATGATCTCCCGCATCTCCGGAAACCGCAGGCGACGGCTGGTGGGGTCGAGGGTCGCGAACAGCTTGTCCTCTGCGTCCACGTCGCTGTTCGTCATCCGGTTCAGCAATGTGGACTTGCCGGCGTTGGTGTACCCGATGATCGAGACCAGAGGCAGGCCGACCCGCTTGCGCCTGTCGCGCCGCATCGTCCGCTCCCGGGTGATGTCCTCGAGCATGCGTTCCACGCGTGTCTCCCGCTCGTCGGACCGTCGCCGGTTGATCTCCAGCTTCGTCTCGCCCGGTCCCCGTCCGCCGATGCCGCCGGTGAGCCGGCTCATCGCCGTGGGCATCAGCTGCAGCCGCGGCTTGCGGTAGCGCAGTTGTGCGAGCTCCACCTGGAGCTTGCCCTCCCTCGTGGTGGCTCGTTGGGCGAAGATGTCCAGGATGAGCTGTGTGCGGTCGAGCACCTTGAGGTCCGTCTCCGTCGCGATGTTGCGGAGCTGGCTCGGGGAGAGCTCCTGGTCGAAGATCAACATGTCCGCGCCGAGGTGCATGCAGCGGGTCACGAGCTCCTTGAGCTTGCCCTCGCCCACGAGCGTGCGCCCGTCGAGCACCTTTCGCACCTGCAACTGCTCGTCTGCCACGAAGAGCCCCGCGCTGTCCGCGAGGCGCCCGAGCTCCGAGAGCGAGCGTCTGGCACCGCGTGGATCCCGCGTCGTCACGCTCACGAGCACCGCGCTCTCCCGGCCCTGCACGTCCCGCGCCTTCACCACGTCGCCGAACTGCACCTCCAGATCGTGCACGAACTCGAGGAAGTCGACGTCCCAGCCGTGCACGGACCCGAGCCGCTCCACCTTCGAGGTGTCCTCCCCCTTTCGCGGCGGCAGCAGGTAGGCGTACTCCACCTCGCCGGGCAGCCCGTCCGGGCCGGTCTGGATCACGATGACCGTGTCGAAGCGCAGGAGCGCGAGGTCCGTCAGGTCGTCGCGGGAGAGGCCCTCTCCGCGTACGTGCGTGTGGATCAGGCGGGTGCCACGAAACCGGCTCGCGCCCGCCCGGGAGCGCCCCAGATCGGGGATGAACAGCTGGTGGGCATCTCCGACGATGACCTTCTCGACGATCCCCAGGCGGTCCACCAGCGTGCCGATCTGGCGGCCGGTCTCCCGGGAGAGCTCGGTCAGCCGGCGTGCGAATTCGGGGCTCACGAAACGGTTCGCCGGGACCCTGCGCTGGTAGAGCGCCTGCAGTGCCTTGTTCTGGCTGGGCTTGAGGCCCTCGGTGTTTCCAAAAAGCGTCTCGATGCGGACTCCTCGGCGGTTGGAAAGGTCTCCACGCGACTGGGAACGTCAATCCGGCGCGGACCGGGCGGATCGCGCGATGCTCAGCCAGCCGGCGATCAGGAGCACACCCCCGATCGGCGTGACGGCCCCGAGCAGCGGCTGGTCGAGCAGCACGAGCAGGTACAGCGAGCCGGCGAACACGGTGCTGCCGGCGAACAGGAGCTCGAACGCCCTCCCGGTGCGCTCGGGCGCGAGGGCGAGCACCAGCAGCACGACTGCATGGACGAGGTGGTACCGGGCGGCGGTCTCCCACGTCTGCAGGCGCTCGGGCGTGACGAGGTCGTGCAAACCGTGCGCCCCGAACGCGCCGGCTGCGACGGCGATCGCGCCGGTGATGCCCGAGATGCGCAGCCTCGCGGGTCCGGTCATTCGCCGCCCAACGTCACCACGGCCTCGATGAGGTCATCGATCCCGCGGAACCGCATCATCGCCCCGTCGATGCGTGCGAGCAACGCCAGTTCGCATTGTGAGCACTTGTCAAAGCACTCGAGCGTCGACCAGGTGCCCCCGACCTCCAGGACCCGCTGCTCGGCCTCGTGGTACCGCTTGCACCCCGTCTGGCATGCAGTCACCTCAACCACGTTGGGTGGCCTCGACCAGCGCCTTCACTTCCACGCCCAGCCGATCCAGGAGCGGGCTCGCCCAGCCCTGGCCCAGCGCAGCATGCACGGCGTTGTAGTACCACAACGTGCCATCCTGCCTGCCGTTGAAGCGCTCGAACACGGCGTTCCCCACCAGCGCGTGATCCGCCCGGATTGTTTGACAATTGTGCAGCTTGTCTGCGCAGGAGATGAGCTTCACCTCGGGGGGCGCCTCCATCAGGTGCGCCAGGTACTGCTCCTTCCTGCCGCGCCATGCCGGCTTCTTCATCCCCGGCGGTGGGGCCTCGCTGTCCGAGAGCGCGGCCACCAGACGCGTCACGCGCTCGCCGAACCGGGCCTCCAGCGTCGCCTGGCTCGACCCATGCACGTCCTCCAGCCAGTCGTGCAGCAGGGCCGCCATCATCTGGTCCTCGTCGCCGCCATACTCGCCTACGAGCGCGCAGACGGCGAAGAGGTGGGTGATGTAGGGCACGTCGCTCGTCTTGCGTGCGTGCGTGCGGAACGCGTCGATCGCGAACGCTGCGGCGTCGTCGAACCGGGTGGTGTAGCGGTCTCTCGGCATGTCCAGAGGCTATCTCGCCGAGCGGTCGGGAGGGACGGGCGCTGGAGCGCCGAAGCGTGGCGCAGCGGGCGGCTGCGGTGTTTCGTTGCGATGTGTGGCGGCCTCTGCACGCTGGGGGCGTTGCCCGTCCCCGCCGCGGGCCGGCCGTGTGCTCCGGCGGGAGCACGGCGGCGTGTCCTCGGGCGGATCGGCGTCGGGGGCGACGATTGTCGAGGGGCTGGGCGTGTCCTCGGGCGGATCGGCGCCGTGGGCGACGATTGTCGAGGGGCTGGGCGTGTCCTCGGGCGGATCGGCGCTCCAGGCGACG
>CAIQVJ010000084.1 GCA_903875225.1 uncultured Pseudomonadota bacterium | reverse complement strand
CGAGATGGTCATGCCGGGCGACCGGGTGGAGATGGAGATCGAGCTCATCATCCCGATCGCGATCGAGAAGGGCCTCCGCTTTGCGATCCGCGAGGGTGGCCGGACCGTCGGCGCCGGCGTCGTCGCAGAAATCATCAAGTAGCGGGCTTCTCCGGGCCGAAAGGGGCCCGGCGACGACGCACACCGCCGGGCCGTCCGAACGGTCCGGCACTCGCGTCTCAGGATGCCCGGTTTTTGGCGCCGATTCCGCTTGCAGGAATCGTGCCGCCTCGATAAGGCCCCGGGCCGTTCAACAGGCAGGTCTCCCTCACAGGACAACCGTGGAAAATCAGCGCGCTACCATCTTCGTCTTCCTCGCCGCCGGCATCGGAGGCGGGGTGTTCGTCTGGCAGGCGTCGCTGGCGATCATGGCCTTCGCTGCGCTGGAAGACCCCAGCCTCGGTGGCGTGATCAACACCTCCACCTTCCTCGGGCTGGTGGCTGCGGCCATCACGTTCTTCACCCTGCTCCGGCTACCGCGGCCGCGTGTGTTCGTGGACTCGGTGTGGGTGCAGCTGTTCGCAGCGCACTGGCCGAGCCGCGAGGAAACCGTGAACAACACCGGCGTCGTGGTCGGCGCCACCGTGTTCTTCTCCGCGCTCCTGTCCGTGTATGATCTCGCCTGGGGCAAGATCACCGACTACTTCCTCTATTCTGCCTAGGCGTCGACACGTCGTCGTAGCTCTCTTTTCGACGCTCAGCGTCGCCGTCACCCCCGGGAACCCGCATGGCCATGGCCTGGTACGTAGTACACACCTTCTCTGGTTTTGAGAACAAGGTGAAGCTCGCGCTCGAGGAGCGCATCAAGCTTCACGGTCTCGGACCACGCTTCGGGGCCGTCATGGTCCCGACAGAGCAGGTCGTGGAAGTCAAGGACGGAAAGAAGCGCACTGTCCAGCGGAAGTTCTTCCCCGGCTACATCCTCGTGCAGATGGAGATGGACAACCAGACCCTCCACGTCGTCAAGGACACGCCGAAGGTGACTGGCTTCGTCGGCGGCGGGCGCATTCCCCCGCAGATCCCCGAAGACCAGGTCAAGCGCCTGACCCAGACCATGGGTGGGGAAGAGGTTCGCCCGAAGCTTGCGGTCAACTTCAAGCGTGGTGACGAAGTGCGCGTGGTCGAGGGGCCGCTTGCCCCCGTCACCGCGAAAGTGGAGGAGGTCAACGCAGCGCGCGGCCGCCTCAAGGTCACCGTCACGTTCATCGGACGGCCCACCGTCGTCGAGCTCGATTTCACCCAGGTCGAAAAGGTCGGGTAGTCCGCGGTCCGCGCGTTCCCCGACCCACCGATAATCCGGAGCAGTGTCATGGCAAAGAAGGTAGTCAACTCCATCAAGTTGCAGATCATCGCGGGCAAGGCCACACCTTCGCCCCCGGTAGGTCCGGCGCTCGGCCAGGCCGGCGTCAACATCCCGATGTTCGTCAAGGAGTTCAACGCCCGGACGGCAGCGCAGGCTGCCGAAAACGTCGTCGTCCCCGTCATCATCACGGTGTACTCCGACAAGTCGTTCACGTTCGTCGTCAAGCCCCCCCCCACCCCGGTGTTGCTCGTCAAGGCAGCCAAGGCGGAGAAGGGCTCGGGCGAGCCGAACAAGAAGAAGGTGGGCTCCGTCACCCAAGCCCAGGTGATGGAGATCGCCAAGATCAAGATCGCTGACATGAACACGACCAACCTCGCGGCCGCCATGCGCACCGTCGAGGGGACCGCGCGTTCGATGGGCGTCGAGGTCCAGAAGTAGCAACAACCCCAACGCGACGGTTTTTTGTGGGAGGGGCCAGCCAGCTCCGATGACCACGCCGCCGCACGACGTTCACGCCGCTGGAGGGCGCCTGCAAGGGTTCCAGCGTCCGGGTGCGTCGACCAGGAGTCAATCGTGGCAAAACGTGGAAAGCGTTGGACAGCGGCTCGAAAGGCCGTTGACCCCAACATTCGGTATACCGTAGAACAAGCTGTGCAACTGTTGAAGACAGGCGCGACTGCGAAGTTTGATGAGACCGTCGATGTCGCGGTGCGCCTCGGAGTCGATCCGAAGCACGCCGACCAGATGGTGCGTGGCGCTGTGGCGCTCCCGCACGGCACGGGCAAGACCGTGCGCGTGCTGGTGTTCGCCCAGGGTGACGCTGCGCGGGCCGCCCTCGAGGCCGGTGCAGACTTCGTCGGCGCAGACGACCTGATCGAGAAGATCAACAGCGAAGGCTGGACGGACTTCGACAAGGCGGTCGCCACGCGCGACCTCATGGGCAAGGTCGGAAAGCTCGGGCGCGTACTCGGGCCCCGCGGCCTCATGCCGAACCCGAAGATCGGCACCGTCGTCGGTCCCGACCAGCTCGCGGACACCGTTCGTGAGCTCAAGGGCGGCAAGATCGACTTCCGGGTCGAAAAGGCCGGCATCGTGCACGCGGGCATCGGCAAGGCCTCGATGAGCGCGACCGCGCTCCGCGAGAACCTGCTGGCGCTCATGGGTACGCTCATGCGCCTCAAGCCGTCGACAGCCAAGGGCACGTACCTCCGCGGTGCGGCGCTTTCGTCGTCGATGGGTGCGGGCATCCGACTCGACGTCAACGACCTCAACCGCCTGGTCGAGGCCTAAGGAGCTCCCATGAACCGTACCGAAAAAGCTGTCATCGTCAGCAACTTCGCGGGCCAGACCAAGGGCGTGCCCTTCCTGGTCATCGCCGAGATCCGTGGGACCAAGGTGTCCGAAGTCAACCAGCTTCGGCGCGACCTCGAGAAGAACGGCATGTCGTTCAAGGTCATGAAGAACACGCTCGCAAAGCGTGCCTTCAAGGACGTGGGCGTGGTCGGTCTGGACGGGCACTTGAAGGGAATGACCGGTGTGTTCGCGTCGAGCCCCGACGCCATCGCCTCCGCTCGCCTCCTCAAGGACCTTCTCAAGCCCCTCCCGACCATCAAGGTGCGCGCCGGGTACTTCGACTCTGAAGTCGTGGCCGGCGATGCCGTGAAGGTCGTGTCCGAGCTCTCGACGCGCCCCGAGATGATGGCGAAGCTGCTTGGCACCCTGCTCGAAGCACCTCGTCAGCTGGTTCGCGCGCTCAAGGCCCACGAGGAGGCGCTTGCCGCCGCCGCCGGCGAGCCTGCAGTCGCCGCCGAATAGTTTCCTGCCCTTTCACTGCCCTTCGGGGTTGTTCCTGTTTCACCTGACTTTTTCTGGAGTTTACCATGTCCCTTTCCCAGTCCGATGTCGTTGACTACATCAAGAACCTCAAGCTCGCGGACGTCAAGGCGCTCGTCGAGACCCTCGAGAAGGAGCTCGGCGTCAGCGCCGCAGCGCCTGTCGCCGCAGCCGCGGCCGCCGGCCCCGTCGCCGTCGTCGAGGAGAAGACCGAGTTCGACGTCATCCTGACGAGCTTCGGCGAGAAGAAGATCGACGTCATCAAGATCGTGCGCGAGCTCACCCAGCTTGGCCTCAAGGAGGCCAAGGAGCTCGTGGAGTCCGCTCCCAAGACCGTGAAGTCCGCCGTCTCCAAGGACGACGCCGCTGCAGCCAAGAAGAAGCTCGAAGACGTCGGCGCCAAGGTCGAAGTCAAGTAGTCCAACGGGTGCTTCCGCACGACCCGGCAAGCCTTTGGCTTGCCGGGCGCTCGTCGGTGAGCTACCGCCCCGCCCCGGGTCCTGACGGGCCGGCCCTATAGCCGGAGCAAGATCCGAACCTTCGTGTGCGAGCCCCAATCAGCGGGGCGTCGCGCGTCCCCGGCCGTCAGGTCGACTGTTTCTCATCAAAAACCGAGGTTCACCCCCTGGTGGCCCTCCGCAGCCCTGGAGCTCTCAATGGCAAACCTGCTGGCGAACAATTTCAAGTTTCGTCGCTCCTACGCAAAGACCCTTCAGGTCCCCGTGGACAACCTCATCTCGGTGCAGAAGAAGAGCTACGACCTCTTCCTGCAGTCCGCAGTCGCCCCTGAAGACCGGCAGAACGTCGGTCTTCAGGCTGTTTTCAAGTCGGTGTTCCCGATCAAGGACTTCAGCGGGAAGGCCGAGCTCCAGTTCATGAGCTACGACCTCGACCAGCCGAAGTATGACGAGGAGGAGTGCCGCGAGCGTGGCATGACCTTCGCCGCTCCGCTGAAGGTCACCGTCAACCTCGTCGTCTTCGAGGTCGACCCGGAGTCCAACAAGCGCTCCATCCACGACATGAAGGACAGCGAAGTCTTCTTCGGCGAGATCCCGCTGATGACGGACAACGGCACGTTCATCATCAACGGCACCGAGCGCGTCGTCGTCTCCCAGCTCCACCGGTCGCCCGGCATCTTCTTCGACAAGGGCCCCGCCAAGACCGGCGGCGCCGGCAAGACCATCTTCACCGCGCGCATCATCCCGAACCGCGGCTCCTGGATCGACTTTGAGTTCGACACCAAGGACATCCTCTACGTCCGCATCGACCGCCGTCGCAAGCTGCCGGCCACAACGCTGCTCCGGGCCCTCGGGTACAACACCGAGGACATGCTGAACCACTTCTACCAGCGTGAGAAGTACGTTCGCACCGACAATGGCTGGTTCAAGGAGTCCCCTCTCGACCTGCTCTCCATCCAGAACGCCACCGTGCCGGTCGTCGACCCGACCACGGGCGACGTCATCGTGAAGGAGTCCCAGAAGTTCGCCAAGCCCCAGCAGAAGAAGCTCAAGGCCGCGGGCCTCATCAAGACCGTGCCCGACCTGGTCGACGGCCAGGAAGGCAAGATCGAGGTCGCCACGATCCCCGTCATGGACACCGAGATCCTCAAGCGCGTCTCCGCGTACGACGTGGTCGACATGGAGTCGGGCCGCATCATCGTGGAGTGCAACGAGGAGTTCACGGTCGATCACCTCGAGGAGATGGCCCGGCTCGGGATCACAGAAGCAGAGGTGCTGTACATCGACGGCAAGTTCGTCGGCAGCTTCCTTCGTGACACCCTCGCCGTGGACAAGATCGCCACGACGGAAGAGGCGGTCATCGAGATCTACCGGCGCCTCCGCCCCGGTGACCCGCCGAACTACGAAGCAGCAGACCTGCACTTCAAGAACCTGTTCTTCAACGCGGAGCGCTACGACCTCTCCCGCGTGGGCCGCAAGAAGCTCAACCACAAGCTCTCGCTCAACTTCCCCGAGGCGCAGGTCACCCTGACCCGTGAGGACCTCCGCAAGGTCGTCCAGTACCTGATCAACCTCAAGAACAACAACGGCGAGGTCGACGACATCGACCACCTCGGCAACCGCCGCGTGCGCGCCGTCGGCGAGCTGCTCGAGAACCAGTACCGTGTCGGCCTGGTCCGCATGGAGAAGGCGATCAAGGAGCGCATGAGCCTCTCGGAGCTCGAGGCGCTCTCTCCGGCCGACCTCATCAACGCGAAGCCCGTCTCCGCGGTCGTGAAGGAGTTCTTCGGTTCCAGCCAGCTCTCCCAGTTCATGGACCAGACGAACCCGCTCTCGGAAGTCACCCACAAGCGCCGTCTGTCCGCGCTCGGGCCGGGCGGACTCACCCGTGAACGCGCCGGCTTCGACGTGCGCGACGTGCATCGTACCCACTACGGCCGCATCTGCCCGATCGAGACGCCGGAAGGGCCGAACATCGGCCTGATCGCGTCGCTCTCCACGTACGCGCAGGTCGACAGCTACGGGTTCATCGAGACCCCCTACCGCAGCGTGACGGGCGGCAAGCCCTCGGAGGAGATCAACTTCTTCTCGGCGCTCGACGAGGAGCTCAAGATCCGCGGCGAAGACCCGTGCATCGCACAGGCCACCGCCAAGCTCGACGCCGACGGTCGCATCTCCGAGGACTTCGTCGCAGCCCGAAAGGGTGGCGAGTTCGCGATGGTCGCTCGTGATGCGATCTCGCTGATGGACGTCTCGCCGAACCAGCTCGTCTCCGTGGCCGCCTCGCTCGTGCCGTTCCTCGAGAACGACGACGCGAACCGCGCGCTCATGGGCGCGAACATGCAGCGCCAGGCGGTCCCGCTCATCCGCACCGAAGCCCCCCTCGTCGGCACCGGCATGGAGCGCTCTGTCGCCCGTGACTCCGGCGTCACGACGACGGCCAAGCGCTCAGGCATCGTCGACTACGTCGATGGTGGGCGGATCGTGGTCAAGTCCGACGTGCACGAGGACACGGTGAGCGAAGGTATCGGCGACGACGTCGACATCTACAACCTCGTCAAGTTCAGCCGCTCGAACCAGAACACCTGCATCAACCAGCGCCCGGTTGTGCGTGCGGGCGACCGCATCACGAAGGGCGAGGTCATCGCAGACGGTCCTGCGACGGAGATGGGCGAGCTTGCGCTCGGCCAGAACACCGTCGTCGCGTTCATGCCCTGGCAGGGCTACAACTTCGAGGACTCGATCCTGATCAACGAGCGGCTCGTGGCCGACGACTACTTCACCTCGATCCACATCGAGGAGTTCGAAGTCTCGGCGCGCGACACCAAGCTCGGCAAGGAAGAGATCACCCGGGACATCCCGAACGTCGGGGACGAGGCCCTCAACCAGCTCGACGACAGCGGCATCATCCGCGTGGGCGCAGACGTGAAGCCCGGCGACATCCTCGTCGGGAAGATCACGCCGAAGGGCGAGACCCAGCTCTCCCCCGAAGAGAAGCTCCTCCGGGCGATCTTCGGCGAGAAGGCCGGCGACGTCCGCGACACCTCCCTCAAGGTCCCCCCGGGCGTTGAAGGCACGGTGATCGGCGCCCAGATCTTCGCCCGCGAGGGCGTCGAGAAGGACGCACGGGCAGCCGACATCGAGCAGTGGCAGGTCGCGCGCATCCACCGGGATCGTGACGAGAAGCTCCGCACGGTGCGTGACTCCGCGTCACGTCAGCTCGCGCGCGTGCTCAAGGGCCACGCAGCCGCAGCCCGCATCCTCGACGATGCGACCTCCGCCGAGGTCGTGGCGCGCGGCGAGGCGTTCACCCCCGAGGTGGTCAACCGCCTCACGGTCGACCAGTACGAGCGCATCCAGGTAGACGCCGATCACTCGGTGCAGGACGCGATCTTCAAGCTGATCGACAAGGTTCGCGACAAGGAAGACGAGATCCGCGCCAAGTACAGCGCGAAGATCGAGCGCCTCACCAAGGGCGACGAGCTGGCGCCGGGCGTCATCAAGATGGTCAAGGTCTACGTCGCGATCAAGCGCAAGCTCTCGGTCGGTGACAAGATGGCCGGGCGTCACGGCAACAAGGGCGTCGTGTCCAAGGTGCTGCCGGTCGAGGACATGCCGTACCTCGAAGACGGAACGCCGGTCGACATCGTGCTGAACCCGCTGGGCGTGCCTTCGCGCATGAACGTCGGCCAGATCCTCGAGACCCACCTTGGGTGGGCCGCGAAGGGCATGGGCGAGAAGATCGGGCGGATGCTCGAGAACCACCGCGAGGTGGAGGAGCTGCGCGAGTACGTGAAGAGCGCGTTTGCCGTCCAGCCCGAGGTGCTCGCGTTCGTGAACACCGCCGGCGAAGCCGACCTCCGTGCCTTTGCGGCCAAGTACAAGAAGGGCCTCACCGCCTCCACGCCTGTCTTTGCAGGCGCCGCGGAGCTGGAGATCAAGGACGCGCTCGTGCTCGGTGGACGCGAAAGGGGCGGCCAGAGCCTCCTGTTCGACGGTCGTACGGGAGAGGCGTTCGCCAATCGCGTCACGGTCGGCGTCATGTACATGCTCAAGCTGCATCACCTTGTCGACGACAAGATCCACGCACGCTCGATCGGGCCGTACAGCCTCGTCACCCAGCAGCCGCTCGGTGGAAAGGCCCAGTTCGGTGGCCAGCGCCTCGGCGAGATGGAGGTCTGGGCCCTCGAAGCCTACGGTGCCGCCTACACGCTGCAGGAGTTCCTGACCGTGAAGTCGGACGACGTGCTCGGGCGTACGAACATGTACGAGAGCATCGTGAAGGGCGAGAACATCCTGGCAGCGGGCCTGCCGGAGTCGTTCAACGTGCTCGTGAAGGAGCTCCAGGCGCTCGCGCTCGACGTCGAGCTCCAGGAAGACAAGGAAGCAGCAATGCGGCCGTAGTTCCAGTCCGGCGGCGGGTTTTCCCGTCGTCGGCCCGGTCGGGCGACACCGACCGTTCGGGCCAGGCAGGGGGCATCCCCCCTCCCGGCCCCATCGACCTTTTCAAGCCTACAAAATCCCCGAACCGCCGAAAGGCGCGTTGAACCAGCTCTACGTTCGTCATCGGCGTAGTCTCCGCTGCTCGACACGCCATGCGCCCCGGCGAGCGCTCCGAACCCGCGACTCATCCAGTTCCGTTTCTCCACTTTGACGCTCGATATTTTGAGCGAGGAGTTTCAGTATGAAGGACATCCAGACCGGTTCCGAGAAGCCCAAGAACCCGATCAGCTACACCGCTGTGAAGATCAGCCTCGCCTCCCCCGAGACGATCAAGAAGTGGTCCTGCGGCGAGGTCAAGAAGCCGGAGACCATCAACTACCGGACCTTCAAGCCCGAGAAGGACGGCCTGTTCTGCGCCAAGATCTTCGGGCCGATCAAGGACTACGAGTGCCTCTGCGGCAAGTACAAGCGCATGAAGCACCGCGGTGTCACCTGTGAGAAGTGCGGCGTCGAGGTCATCCAGGCCAAGGTCCGCCGCGAGCGTCTCGGCCACATCGAGCTCGCGACCCCCGTCGCGCACATCTGGTTCCTCAAGTCGCTGCCCTCGCGCATCGGCAACCTCCTCGACGTCTCGCTGAAGGACCTCGAGAAGGTGCTGTACTGCGAGTCCTACATGGTCACCGAGCGCGGTGAGTCGGACCTGAAGGAAGGCGAGATCCTCACCGAGGAAGACTACCAGGAGGCCATCCGCACCTACGGGTACGGCAGCTTCGAGGTCGGAATGGGCGGCGAAGTCGTGCGCAACGCGCTCGAGCACCTCGGGATCGAGGCGCTCGCCATCGAGCTCCGCGACCAGATGCGCAACACGAACTCCGAGGCCATGAAGCGCAAGCACGCCAAGCGCCTCAAGATCGTCGATGCGTTCCTCGCCTCCGGCAACAAGCCCGAGTGGATGATGATGACCATCGTCCCGGTCATCCCCCCTGACCTGCGCCCGCTCGTCCCCCTGGACGGTGGCCGGTTCGCGACCTCGGACCTCAACGACCTCTATCGCCGCGTCATCAACCGGAACAACCGGTTGAAGCGCCTGAACGACCTCAACGCCCCCGAGATCATCATCCGCAACGAGAAGCGGATGCTGCAGGAAGCGGTGGACGCGTTGTTCGACAACGGACGCCGCGGCAAGGTCTTCACCGGCCCCAACAAGCGCCCGCTGCGCTCGCTCTCCGAGATGCTCAAGGGCAAGCACGGGCGCTTCCGCCAGAACCTGCTCGGCAAGCGCGTCGACTACTCGGGTCGTTCGGTCATCGTCGTCGGTCCCGAGCTGCGCCTGCACCAGTGCGGCCTGCCCAAGAAGATGGCGCTGGAGCTGTTCAAGCCGTTCATCTACGCGAAGCTCGAGGAGCGTGGTCTCGTCACCACGATCAAGGCCGCGAAGAAGATGGTCGAGCGCGAAGAGAACGAGGTCTGGGACATCCTGGACGGCGTGATCCAGGAGCACCCGGTCATGCTGAACCGCGCGCCGACGCTGCACCGCCTCGGCATCCAGGCGTTCGAGCCGGTCCTGATCGAAGGCAAGGCCATCCAGCTGCACCCGCTCGTCTGTACGGCGTTCAACGCCGACTTCGACGGCGACCAGATGGCTGTGCACGTCCCGCTGTCGATCGAGGCGCAGATCGAGTGCCGCGTGCTGATGATGTCGACCAACAACATCCTCTCGCCCGCATCGGGCAAGCCGATCATCCAGCCCAGCCAGGACGTCGTCCTCGGCTGCTACTACATGACCCGCGAGCGCAAGTTCGCGAAGGGCTACGACTCGATGTTCGAGTCTCCGGCCGAGGTCGAGATCGCCTACGACGCCGGCCAGGTGCACCTCCAGGCTCCAATCTACGTCCGGCTCCCCGCGCCGCCCCTCGACCAGCGCATCGTCGAGCGCATCTCGGACCTGAAGGACGCGCACCTTTTCATCGGCGTGGACCTCCCCGGCGACAAGAAGAGCCCCTTCAAGTCGCAGGTCTGGCACTTCCACCGCGGTGAGATCACGCGGTACGGTGGCAACTGCGTCATCCCCGAGGTCTCGAGCCTCGGCGGAGACGTCGGTGTCACCATCGACGGTGGTGCTGTGGACGCAGAGGTCTACGCCAGCATCTCGCTGTTCCACGACGCCGCCGCTGGCTCCCTGCCCGCCAACGCGTCGAAGTCCGGCCAGATCGGCTTCGCGGTCGGAAACGGCAAGGGCGTGCCCGGCCTCGCGGCCGTCACCCACGGCCCCGGCGAGCAGATCGTGCTCGACGTCGCCGGGCTCACCGTCACCGGCTACCGGCTGCCCGACCTGCGCGGCAACAAGCGCGTCGTCGGCCTCATCGCTCCCGCCATCGCGGTGGACGCCAAGGGCAAGGTGCTCGTCGATGCGCGCCTGAACTCGTCGCGTCGCGTCGCGCTGCTCAACGCCGGTGTCTCCGCGCTCCGCAAGGCGTTCGGTGAGGACCTCGTCGCGGTCGTCGCCTCTGCGGGCTTCTTCGGCTGGCAGGGTGAGGTGCCGCTGTACACGGACAGCACCCAGAAGCGCAAGGGCCTCGAAGGCGCTGGCGAGATGCTCAAGACCACGGTCGGCCGGGTCATCTTCTTCCACAACATCGTGCCCGAGAAGATGCCGTTCTCCCTGGTCAACCGCCCCCTGGGCAAGAAGCAGCTGGGCGAGCTCATCGACCGTTGCTACCGCCTCTGCGGCGCAAAGGAGACCGTGCTCATGGCCGACGCGCTCCTGCAGATGGGCTTCAAGCAGTCCACCGTGGCGGGCATCTCGATCTGCATCGACGACATGCGCATCCCCGGCATCAAGGCGAGCCTCCTCGAGAAGGCCACCACCGAGGCCCGTGACAAGGAGGCCGACTACAACGAGGGCCTCATCACGATGAAGGAGCGCTACAACATGGTCGTCGACATCTGGTCGAAGGTCACGGACGAGCTCTCCCAGGCGCTGATCAAGGAGATCAAGACCGAGCCGGTGCACAACCCGGACACGGGCAAGCAGGAGACGCAGGACTCCTTCAACGCGATCTGGATGATGGTCGACTCCGGCGCGCGTGGCTCCACCACGCAGATCCGGCAGCTCGCCGGCATGCGAGGCCTGATGGCCAAGCCGAACGGCGAGATCATCGAAACGCCGATCACCGCGAACTTCCGCGAGGGCCTCACGGTTCTGCAGTACTTCATCTCCACCCACGGCGCTCGTAAGGGCCTCGCGGACACGGCGTTGAAGACCGCGAACTCGGGCTACCTCACGCGCCGCCTGGTCGACGTCGTGCAGGACACGATCATCACGGCACGCGACTGCGGCACGCACGCGGGCATGGAGATCATGTCGCTCATCGAAGGCGGCGAGGTCATCGAGCACGTCGGCGAGCGCGTTCTCGGGCGCGTGGCGGCCGAGGACATCACCGACCCGTACACCGACGAGATGCTCGTCAAGCGGAACGGCCTCATCGACGAGAGCACGGTCGAGAACATCGTCGCGGCCGGCGTCGACCGCGTCCGCATCCGCTCCGTCCTCACCTGCGACATGCGCTGGGGCGTCTGCGCCATGTGCTACGGGCGCGACCTCGCGCGCGGCAAGCTCGTGAACGTCGGCGAGGCGATCGGCGTCATCGCAGCCCAGTCCATCGGCGAGCCGGGCACCCAGCTCACCATGCGCACCTTCCACATCGGCGGTGCGGCATCGGCCGGTGCGACTGAGTCCTACCTGGAGCTCAAGACCTCCGGGCACGCCAAGTACTCCGAGGCGCTCACCACCGTCGACAACCGGGACGGCCGCATCATCGTCACCTCGCGCAACGGCGAGCTCCACATCCTCGACGACCGCGGCCGCATCCGTGAGAAGTACGGCATCCCCTACGGTGCCAAGCTGCTCGTACGCGACAACGCCAAGGTCAACGCCCGGGATCGCGTGGCGGAGTGGGACGGCTTCAGCAGCCCGATCCTCGCCTCCGACAACGGCTTCGTGGACTTCGAGGACTTCGAGGAGGTCGTGAAGGTCTCCGTCGACAAGGTCACGGGCCGCCAGACCCGCGAGGTGGAGGACTACCGCGACACCGACAAGCGCCCCCGGATCGTGATCAAGGAGAAGACCACCGAGAAGGCCAAGCAGAAGGCGCGGTACTTCCTGATCCCCCAGACCAAGGTCGAGGTGGACAAGGGCCAGGAGGTCTTCCCGGGCGACGTGCTCGCCAAGATCCCCCGTGAGAGCTTCAAGACGAAGGACATCACCGGCGGTCTCCCGCGTGTTGCCGAGCTCTTCGAAGCACGCAAGCCCAAGGAGGTCGCGGTCATCACCGAGGTCGCGGGGGTCGTGGTGTTCGGCAAGGACACCAAGGGCAAGCGCCGGATCATCGTGGTTCCCGAAGGGAAGTTGGCGTCCGAGGGCAAGGAGTACCTGATCCCGAAGGGCAAGAACATCGTCGTCAACGAGAACGACTACGTGCGTGCGGGCGATGCCCTCATGGACGGCGCCGCGAACCCGCACGACATCCTGAAGATCAAGAAGGAGATGGCGCTCGCGAACTACATGGTCGACGAGATCCAGGAGGTCTACCGCCTGCAGGGCGTGAAGATCAACGACAAGCACATCGAGGTCATCGTGCGCCAGATGCTCCGGCGCGTACGCGTCAAGCACCCTGGCGACACCGAGTTCCTCGTGGACGAGGCGGTCGAGAAGCACAAGCTCGACGAGGCGAACGAGAACGTCGTGGCGAAGGGCGGCCGTCCGGCCACCACCGAGCCGCTGCTCCTCGGCATCACCAAGGCCTCGCTGTCGACGGACTCGTTCCTCTCGGCTGCGTCGTTCCAGGAGACCACGCGGGTGCTCACCGAGGCCGCCATCAACGGGCGTACCGACGTGCTGCGCGGCCTCAAGGAGAACATCCTCATGGGCCGCCTCATCCCCGCGGGCACTGGTTTTGCGGCCTACCGCAAGCTCGGCATGCTCGTGCACGACAAGGCGATGATGCTCGGAAGCGAAGAAGAGGCGCTCTAGGCCACCAGGCGCCTCGCGGCTCGCAGCGGCCCTCCTCCGGTCACTCCGGGGGAGGGCCTCCTGCTTTTTGGGACATGCCGAGGACCCGCGCTTGCCGCGGGCGCGGGGCTGTCACCCGGTCTGACGTCCGTCACCGACATCTGTCAGCCACGGGGCGCCCACGGCCCAAGCGGCGCTTCTCGACGCCCGCGGTCTGGCATGGAGCGTGCTCTCCCGGCGCGCACACCCCCGGGACCCGATGCTCCGCGAAGACTACCTCCTGCATGGCCCCGAACGAATGGGCGACGTGGACCTGATCACGCTGTTGCTCGGCACGGGGGCTGGCGGCCGGTCGGCGCGCGCGATCGCGTCGGACCTGCTCGACACGCACGGCAACCTGGCGACGCTCGCCACGATCCCGCCCCAGGCGATCGCCCGGGTACGCGGCGTCGGCGTCGTGCGCGCCCTTCGGCTCCATGCTGCGCTCCAGCTCGGACGTCGGGCCCACGCCCAGACGCTGGCCCGCGGCGGTTCCCTGTGCACCGCCGAGGATGCAGCGAGCTGGCTCGCCCCCGCGCTGCAGGGGCTCAAGCAGGAGGAGCTGCATGCCCTGTATCTGGACCGCAGGCTGAGGCCGATCTGCCGACGTGCCCTCACGGTGGGAAACGACGCGCACACCGTGGTGGACAGCCGCCAGATCCTCAAGATCGCCGTCGAGGTGGGCGCCTGCGCGTTCGTGATCGCGCACAACCACCCGTCGGGGGACCCCGAGCCCAGCTACGACGACATCGAGGTCACCCGCGCCGTCGCCGCAGCGGCCGCGGTGATCGGCGTGACGTTCCTCGATCACCTGGTGGTGGGGGGCGGAAAGTGGGTCTCCCTCGCCCAGCGCGGGATCCCGGAGATCCAGCAGGCGCCGGCCCAGCTCCGTACCCTGCTCGCAGCCGGGAAGCGGAGCCGCGTCGCCGCAGAGCCGTGAAGCCCGACGACTGCTTCGTTCAGTCGGCCCAGATCTTCAGCGTGGCACCGATATAGTCAAGCATCTTCCGGCATTCGTCGTAGTCCGTGTGGCGCACGTGGAGCCAACCGTGGCCCATGTACCCGGCTCCGACATCGGGGACCCGTGAGCCGATCGCCGGCAGGTGCACCTCGCCCAGCCAACGACCGCAGGCCTCCTGGACCCGCTCCAGGCCGGAGTAGCCGGTCACCCGGCCCTCGCGGTTCGCCCGGATCGAGATCAGGCCGGCGGAGTAGCGTCGGCTCGGCCTGGGCTGCGCATTCCCGAACACGAGCGCCTGTGCCCAGTCCTTGTACAGGTCCATGTCGTTGGCCCAGCAGTACAGGTCCCAGAACCGCACGCCGGGCGGGCGCGCGCCGATCTCGGAGAAGTACAGGCCCTTGGGACCGAAGAACCACTCCATGTGCGTCGGAGACGTCTGGAGCCCCAGCTCCTTCACCACCCGCTTTCCAAAGGCCCTCAGCTCGTTGTACCCCTCGGACTCCAGCCGGTTGGTGACCACGATGTACGGGGCGAGCGTGCGGTCCCGCATCGCTTCCAGCACGTTGGGGTAGTAGTGGCTCACCGATTCGAACACGACCTCGCCGTTGCAGGTAAGGGTGTCGTAGAAGCCCTCGTGGCCACTCACGAACTCCTCGATGCTCACGAACACGCGCGGGTGGCCGATCCCCATCTCCTGCAGCGCCTTCTGGAGCTGATCGTCGTTGTCACACCGGGAGGTGCCGTGGGCCCCTGCGCCGTCCCGGGGTTTCACGATCACGGGATACCCGATCTCGTTCGCGTACCGCTTTCCTTCCTCGATCGTGTTGATCGCAGCGGTCTTCGCGCAGGGGATGCCACGATCACGGAGGTACTGCTTCATCACGTACTTGTCGCGGCACACCAGCACCTGGTCCACCGAGAGCCCGGGGATCCGCGCCTGTTCACGCACGCGGGCCGTGGTGAGCATGATCGCCTCCACAGTGCACTCCAGACGGTCCACCCAGCTCCGCTTCTGGATGCGGTGCACCGCGTTGAGCAGGGCGGCTTCGTCGGCGAGCGAGGGGATGTGCTCGTAGCCGGACAACCAGCCCTTCAGCTCACTGTCCAGGTACTCGACGGGCGAATCACCGATCCCGGTGACCTTCGCCCCGACCGCGTGCAGCGCCCGGACGAACTGGCGTTGGTTCGCCGGGAAGTTGGGGGCCATGAAGATGACGTGCATGATCGCTCCGGAGGCTGGCGGTTCTCGTCACGGCGGGGGCCCGCCGCTCACTCATAGTGTACGTGAACGGTCTCGATCAGGGTTTCCAGGGCGTTCTCGACCACCCGTGTGTCCGGGTGCCGGACGATGACGAAGCCGTCCCCCTCGTAGCCAGAGCCCTTTTCCCGCCCGACGACAGGAAGTTGAGCTTCTACCACAAGTTTTCCCATCAGCGCCTGTGCCCGCTCCAGGTTTTCCACCCGGCTGACGCGACCCGTCCCAGAGCCCCGCAAGAACGCGACGCCTGCAGCATACTTGCGTTCGAAGGTGCCTTCCACCCTGTCGTCGATCACGGCCTGCGCCCATGCATGGTACAGGCTGCGGTCGTGCACCCAGCTCATCACCGAGACGAACTGCGCACCGGGCGGGCGCGCGCCGATCTCGCTGACCACCGGCGCGCCGTCCGGACGGCGGAACCACTCCATGTGGGTCATCCCCGTGCGCAGGCCCAGCGCCTTCACGACCGCGGGGCCGACCTTGCGCACTGCGTCGAACTCGGGCCCGGAGATGTCGCGGGGCAGCACGACGCACCACTGGATCCAGTCGTTGCGCGTGACGTCGAGCGGCCCCGGGTAGTAGCGCCCGATGTTCTGGAACACGGTCTTCCCGCCGATCGTGATCGCGTCGTAGCAGTGCTCGTCGCCCTGCACGAATTCCTCTGCGAGGACGACGCGGTCCGGTGATGGCCGGATCTCGGCGAGCGCCGCCGTGAGCCCCGCGGCGTCCGAGATCCGGTAGGTCGCCTTGCAGCCCGCGCCGGCGGGTGGCTTGAGCACGACCGGAAACCCGACCTCCCGGACAAAGGCGTGTGCGTCGGCCTGGGTGAACAACACCTTGTGGCGCGCACAGGGCAGCCCGGCGGCGCGCAGCGCATCCTTCATCACCGACTTGTCGCGAAAACGCTCCGCTGTCGCGACGTCGGGGCCGCCATTCACTCCGAGAGCCTCGCGCACCATCGCGATCTGCTCCTGGATGTTCTCCAGGATCCCGATCACACGGTGGATGGGCCCGGACTTGGCGATCGCACGGGCCGCCGCGATGAGCTGGCCGGCGTTCGTCGGGTCCGCCACATGGTAATGCTCACAGCCCGATGGCACGCGGTCTGCCGTGTCCGCGGTGAGCACGATGATCCGCGCGTTCTGGACAGTTGCGGCGGCTTGGACAAACTTGAGCGTGGCCTCCATGAGGAACGGGGCGACGAACAGCACAGTGCGCATGATGGTGGCTTTATCTTCGAGGCGCGATCGGGGCGAGTCCTTACGTTGAACGTCTACATCTTGGGCCGGTCGCGGCCAGCGGCATGGCTGGCCCCGTCGTCGTTCCGCCGCGCGCGCGGTGGCAGTTTCGGCGGGGGGACCGCCGCGGCAGTCTGCGGGACCGCCGCCGGATAAGCACCCGGACGGAGCGCCCCATGATCGAAGTACGGAACCTCACCGAAGCCGCCGCCTACGCGTGGCTTTCGGGTCATGCCGTACTCGAGAAGCGGCGGCCCCGCCCCGGCGTCGAGGTGTGGGCCTGCGCATGGCGGGACCAGCTCCGGGAGCTGGTGTTCGTGGAGAACCCCGCTGGCAAGCCGGCGTTGACCGCCGAGCAATTCGAGCAGGTCGGACGGGAGGTGCTCGCCACCGTTCCAGACGGCGCGCAGGCGTTCATCCGCGGAGAGGGAAAGCGCGTGTTCGAGGACGCGCTCCTGGCCTCGTCCTGCCTGATCAATGCAGGGGCCGAGACCGAGACCAGCCCGCTCGCCCCGCTGCTGGCGAGCGCGAACGCGCGCCGGACCGCGATGGCGAGGGCCATCCCGACGCTCCCCGAGGCCCTGCCCATCGACCTGATCCCGATGCCTCAACACGGCTTCGTGGCGCTGCCCCCCGAGGCCCGCTGGATTGCATCCGCGGCGCCCCTGGCCGTGAGCGACCTGCCCGACCCCTGGCAGGTGGTGAGCCGGGGCGCAGATGGGCGCTTCCTGCTGCGCCATCCGGACCACGCGCTCGCCTGGGCGACCCTCAGCGCCGACTCCCGGCAGATCGTGGCGCTCGCCCCCATCAGCGGGCGCGCCGCGCTCACTGCGCTGCTGACCTACGGCTTCCGGCTCGAGGAGGTCCAGAAGGCTCGGCTGCGCGCCGTGGCACGCCCGAGGCGCTCCAACCCGGACGACCCCAGCTCCCCGCTCGTGCTGCCCGGGATCGACGCCGTGCTCGCAGCGGGCCTCGGGGAGGGGCGTTCTCGCGCGATCCTCGAGATCCGTCACCCCTCACACCGCATGCGGCTGGTCGAGGTGGAGACCCGCGACCCGCGCTACAAGGCGGCGCTGATCGCCTTCTTCCTGGAGCCCGACGGTGCGGTGCTCGGCCTGCGTACGATAGAGGGCGTGGATGGCTACGAGATGATGCGCCTCGCGGACTCGCTGGCTCCCGCGCTCCCCGGCGCCGACGGCTCCCGTCCCGTGGTCGACCAGATCGACGACGCGAACGCCCAGATCGAGCGCATCGCCGCGGCAGTTCAGCCGGTCATCGCCGCAATGCTCGCGGGCCCCGAGGGCATCGAGGCGGTGCGCCCGCGTCCTGGCGACGCCGCCCACGTCTTCCTGCCCGCCAGCGCAGCAGACGCCGAGGCGCGCTACCTCGCGCTGTGGCAACAGGACCCTCCGCGGATCAAGGGCCGCGCCGAGGCCGTCACGCTCATCATCCGGGTGTGTCCCGCCGGGTTCTTCGGGTCCGACAACCCGCTCACCTCCGGCTTCCCGCCCGGGTACGCGACCGTCGCCCGGTCGTTTCGTCCCGAGGTCGCCTGGGTGTGCTGGGACATGAAGGGCCCGGACCACAGCCAGAGCTTCGACGGGCTCGCCTGGGCCGGCGACCGCTGGGTGTGGTTTCCCTCGCCCCATCGCGTGCTGCGCTAAACAGGATCGCCGCTCATCGTAGCGGTCCGACAGGCTCGGATCGGAAATCGACTTTCGAGCATCGAGTCTCGATGTTCGAGTCTCGACTTCCGAGTGTCGATT
>CAIQVJ010000083.1 GCA_903875225.1 uncultured Pseudomonadota bacterium | reverse complement strand
TGGCGGATCACGTTCGACACCAACCCCGACGACTGCAACCTCAAGTGCATCATGTGCGAGGAGCACAGCGTTCACAGCACGCTCCAGGACGAGCGGAAGGCGTCTGGAAAGAAGCCTCGACGAATGCCGATCGAGTTGATTCGCCGGGTGCTACAGGATTCGGCCGGGACCGGGCTGCGGGAGATCATCCCGTCCACGATGGGAGAGCCGCTCCTCTACGCGCACTTCGAGGAGATCATCGACCTGTGCCGGGAACACCGGGTGCTCCTGAACCTGACGACCAACGGCACGTTCCCGAAGCTCGGCGCGCGCGGCTGGGCCGAGAGGGTCGTCCCCGTGACCTCGGACGTGAAGATCTCCTGGAACGGGGCGACGAAAGCCACCCACGAGGCGGTCATGCCGGGGAGCCAATGGGAGAAGGTGTTGGAGAACGCGCGGACCTTCATCGAGGTGCGCGATGCCCACGCCGCCGCCGGGGGAAACCGGTGCCGTGTCACGTTCCAGCTCACCTTCCTCGAAACGAACGTGCACGAGCTGGCCGGCGTCGTGAAGCTTGCCGCCGAGTTGGGCGTCGAGCGCGTGAAAGGGCACCACCTCTGGGCGCATTTCGATGCGATCAAGCGCCTGTCCATGCGGCGCAATCCGGGGTCCATCGGGCGATGGAACGCGGCGGTGCTCGAAGCGCGCGAGGCGGTGGACCGCTACCGTCTTCCCGACGGCCGGCGCGTCCTTCTGGAGAACATCTTCCTGCTCGACGCGGACGCCACGAAGGATCTCGCCCCGGGCGGGCCGTGCCCGTTCCTCGGGCAAGAGGCTTGGATCAGCGCAGAAGGCAGGTTCAACCCATGTTGCGCGCCCGACGCGGAGCGCTTGTCGCTCGGCGACTTCGGCAACCTCGATGGCGTGGGCATCCGGGAGGTCTGGACCGGGGAGAACTACCGGCGGTTGCTGGCCAGCTACTCCAGTCGCGGGCTCTGCCTCTCCTGCAACATGCGCAAGCCGGTGCCGGCGTGAGAAGCGTGGACTGGCGGAACACCGTCGTCTCGCCGGATGGCACCCACCACCTGATCGAGGGGGTCGCGCTCTACGGGTCGCGGTTCGCCGAAGTCCTGAAGTTCCACGCGCCGGGCCTCGCGCCCGTGCAGGACGCCTCGGGCGCGTTCCATGTGACCGTGGAGGGGCGCGCTGCCTACAACTGGCGGTACGAGCGCGCGTTCGGGTTCTACGACGGCCTCGCATCGGTGGATGCTGGGGCGACCGGCTGGCATCACGTCCGGCCTGATGGCGAGCCCGCGTACGCGGCGCGATGGGCGTGGTGCGGCAACTTCCAGGGGGGGCGGTGTCCCGTTCGCGATGTTGGCGGCGGGTACTTCCACATCGACCTGACAGGCAAGCCGCTCTACGCCGCGCGCTGGCGCTACGCAGGTGACTACCGGGACGACATCGCCGTCGTTCAGGGGGAGGACGGGCGCTCGACGCACATCGACGCCCACGGGAACGCCATTCACGGCCGCTGGTTCCGTGACCTCGACGTGTTTCACAAGAGCTACGCGCGCGCCCGGGACGACCTCGGCTGGATGCACGTCGATCGGCACGGCGCCCCGCTGTACGAGCAGCGCTTTGCGATGGTCGAGCCGTTCTACAACGGGCAGGCCCGCGTGGAGCGGGACGACGGCGGACTTGAGGTGATCGACGAGGCGGGCCGAACAATTGTGGAGCTTCGTTGTGCTCGTCGGGACGCACTGCACAGTGTCTCGGCGGACCTCGTGAGCTTCTGGCGCTGCGAGACCATCTTCGCGGCGGTCGAGCTTGGTGTTTTCGACGAGCTCCCGTTGGCGTCGGCGGATGAGCGGACGACTCGACTTCTGGACGCACTCGGCGAACTCGGACTTGTGCGGCGCATCGGCGACGCCTGGGAGGCCACGCCCACGGGGGCGCATCTGCGCCTGGACCATCCTCGCTCCTTGGCGGCGGCGGCGGCCTACTGGGCCACGGACGGGCGACGGGGTTGGACGGCGCTTCGCCGGGCCATCTCGGACCCCGCGTGGCGACCAGCGGACCCGTTCGCTGACGTCTCCGACGACCCCGCCCGCGTCGCAGCGTTCCACGCCGCGCTCACCCCTTACGCGGAGAACGACTACGCCGCGTTCCCGCCACTGATCGACGGCCATCATCGGTCGGTCCTCGATGCCGGCGGGGGCACCGGGGCGTTGGCCCGCGCTATCGTCCGTGCCAGGCCGGGAATTCACGCCGCCGTGCTCGATCGTCCTGAGGTCGTCGCCATCGCGGAGCGTCCCAGCGACCATGACGCAGGACTCTCCTTCATCGCTGGCGATCTGTTCGCCCCTTGGCCTGCGCGAGCAGACGCGGTGGTTCTGGCCCGCGTCCTTCACGACTGGTCCGACGAACGATGCCTTGCAATCCTGGCAAACGCGCGGGCCGCGATCGAGCCCCGCGGGCGTCTGTACGTCGTGGAGCTGTTGCGCTCGCCCGGCGACTTCGGGGGGGCGCTTCTGTCGCTCCATCTTCTCGTGAGCACAGGCGGCCAGGAGCGCACTCAGGCAGACTTCGAGCGCCTGTTCGGGCTGGCTGGGCTCCGGCTGGTCGAGGTCCGGAGCATGGCCTCCATCAGCAGCGTGCTCGTTGCGGAGGTTGCGTGAGGTCCGGGCACCGAGAGGTCCTCCTCGGGCTTCACGGCTACTCGGCTGACAGCGACCGGCAGATGCACGACGCGGGGGTGTGCCTGCTTGTTGACGGCCAAGTGGTCGCCGCCATCGATGAGGAGCGGCTCAGCCGGGCAAAACGTGATGGGAGCTTCCCCCTTCGCGCGTTCGCCGAGGCCCTGCGCATCTCCGGTGTCGAAGCGGACGAGATCGACGCCGTGGCGTTCGTTGATCGGCTTGCTCCGTGGCAGACCTTCTGGGTGTGGCGCTACGCGATTGAGGCTGCATTACGGACGTCGGTAAACCCGTGGCGGTACCTTAGTTTCTGGGGTGGCCGTATGCTTGACGTGCGACGCTTGCCCCCTCCCTCCGTTCGAACCCGTCAGCGGACGTTTGTAGAGCACCACCGATGCCATGCGGCGTCCGCCTACTTCCCGAGCCCGTGGCAGCGGGCCACCGTGGTCACGCTGGACGGGATGGGCGACTTCTCTATCGGTGGGTCAGTGTCGCGCGGTGCCGACGGCCGACTGGGCCTGCTGCGCCGAAGCAACGGCTACTTCTCGCCAGGGCACTTCTACATGATCGTGACCGAGTACCTGGGCTTCGTGCCGGGAAGGCACGAGGGCAAGGTGACCGGACTCGCGGCCCACGGCGATCCGTCACGCGCCTACTCGACGATGGAGCGGATCATCCAATACCGGCGGGGCAGCTTGGATTTCGTGGCAGGGCCCGTGGCTGAGGAGTTCTTCAACGTGATTCGGAGCCGGCCGGGAACCCGGACTCGTCAGTGGTATTCTCAGGACCAGTGGGACGCGGCCAGGGCCGTCGATGACGGCTACACGCCCGATGTTGCAGTTGGCCTCGACTACTTTCGCAAGGCTTGGCGGGGGTTCTCGCGGGAGGACATCGCGGCGGCGGCGCAGAAACGGTTCGAGGACGTGATCGCCGACTACGTCGTCGATGCCATCGACCTCGTCGGCGAGAAGAATCTCGCTCTCGCTGGAGGATGCTTCGCCAATGTGAGGTTGAACCAGCGGCTTGCGGAGCTGCCCGGCGTGGAGGGAATCTACATCCATCCGAACATGAGCGACGGCGGGCTGGCGGCGGGCGCCGCCCTTCTGCTCCATCACGAGCGTCGCAATCGCCGCGGGGCGACGTACACCCAACGGCCTTGGGACAGGGTGGACCTCGGCCCCTCGTTCAGCGAGGCAGAGGTGTCTCTGGCTCTCTCCGCCCGCGGCGCGCCCGTGAATCGGCCGGAGGATCTGGTGGAGCGCACGGCGCGAGCACTCGCGGACGGGAGGGTAGTCGCGTGGTTCCAGGGGCGGATGGAGTACGGGCCGCGGTCGCTCGGTCAACGCTCCTTGCTCGCGGCGGCCACGGACCCGGAGATGCCGGGGCGGCTCAATGCCCGCCTGAACCGATCCGACTTCATGCCATTTGCGCCGATCATCCTGGAGGAAGATGCTGCCGAGTGGCTTTGTGGCTGGAAGCCAGACCACGTCGCCAGCTGCTTCATGACGATCACCTACGCGGTGACCCCGGCACTGGCCTCGCGCGTCCCAGCGGTCGTCCACGTCGACGGCACCGCCCGGCCCCAAGTCCTCAAGCGGGCAGCGCAGCCCTTGCTGCACGACGTCCTGCTCAGGTACCGCGCGCTGACCGGGGTGCCGCTACTCATCAATACGAGCTTCAACATGCATGAGGCCCCGATCGTGTGCTCGCCGGACGATGCCCTCGCTGCGGTGGCTGCCGGTGCTGCCGACGTGCTCGTGATCGGAACCGCCTGGGTCGAGGCCGCCGACCTCGTCGTCAGGGAGTCCGTCATCAGGGAGTCTTCGGCGGCGGCCGCGTCATGAGCGAGTTCTTGATCCCGCCAGCAACGCTTCGGGTGCTGGAGCTTGCGCCACCTGAACGCGCCACGCTCCTCCTCCTCCGTCACTCCGCTCGCGGCCCGCTCCCGGTCGGCGAGCCCGGAAATGACGTCCTGCTGCTCCCCGAGGGTAAGGCGCTTGGACGAGAGCTGGGCGGCGTTGTCGGGAGTCGCCTACGTACGCTCCATGCGAGCCCGGTCCGACGTTGCGTGGAGACGGCCGAAGCCATCATCGAAGGGGCCGGCGTTGATGTGGAAATTGCCGAGGATCGCGCCTTGGGGCACCCAGGCGTGTACGTCGAGGACGGCGACGCCGCCTGGTCCGCATGGCAGGCGCTGGGCCACGAGGGCGTGATGAAGCACCTCGTCGCCGGTGACCGGCTCGATGGGCTCGCAGACCCGATCCCGGCGACTCGCCGACTGCTCGACCACATGCACGCCCGCGCCGGGGGCGCCGCCGGGGTCCACATCTTCGTCACCCACGACTCCCTCGTCACCGTGGCTGCCGCCCACTGCTTACGCCGGGCGTTGGGGCGCGCAGACTGGCCGTTGTACCTGGAAGCGTTGGTCCTCGCCGTGGACGGCGACCGGATCACGGCGAGCTACCGCGACTGGTCCGAGGAGGTCCGATGGGGGTAGACCGTTCGCGGCGAGCGAGTTGGGACGCCGATGGCTTCATCGTGGCGCGCAACCTGATCCCGGTTGCCGGCGCAGCGGAGATCCTCACCGCCTGCGAGCACGCGAAGGAATCGTGGTCGCGCTGCGAGGCCCACTACGGGCGGTCGGTCGCCGATGACACCATCGCCTCCATGCGGCACGTCAACCATCCCGCGTACTACCCCGACAACCCGGACGGCTACCGGTCAGTCGCGAACGTCGTCGGCGATCACCGCATCGTCGATCTTGTCGCGAACGTCCTCGGGGAGCGGCCCGCCTACTTCTGCACGACCTACTGGTTCAATCCACGCGCCGGGGGCCGCCAGGGCGGCTGGCACCGTGACTCGCAGTTCCAGGCGGGCAGCGATGAAGAGGAGCGCGCGGCCCTCGCCCTCCCCGGCCGCGTGGCCGTCCACCTCCAGCTCGCGCTCGTGCCCAGCGAGGATGTCGAGGTGGTCCCCGGATCGCACCTTCGATGGGACACGCCCGAGGAGCACGCCATCCGTAAGGCGGTCATCTCTCGGGCGTGGGAGTCCGACCAGATGCCCAGCGCCGTCCGCGTGCGGCTCGGCGCTGGCGATGCGCTGGTGCTCGATCCGCGTACTATCCACCGGGGGCGGTACCTCGTGGAGTCACCGCGCAGAACGCTTATGGTGAGCTACAGCCGAGAGACATCGCCGATAGTCCATGACTACTTCACGCACCAGCCGTGGCTGTTGGCTGCGGACGCCACCGAGGGGTTGGCTGAGGCAACCCGGGCGATGTTGGGGCAGTTCATCAGTAAGTACCGGTGCTTCTTGACCAGCAATGAACGGTTCACGCCAACGTAGCAGGCGAGGTGAGGTAGGTCGGCGGGTTGGCAGAACCTTGGGAGAGCTGAAGCCGGCTCCGGCGCTGAAGCCCCCGCGAGCCCCCGCGTCGGGGTGGCAAGGGTTTGCGCCTACGCCGGCCTGGGCTGGCGCATCGGGTGGGGTCGGGGCGACTCGTCACCCCCGCAACCACCCCTTCGCGAGCCCGTCGTAAAGCAGGCGACGCGCGTAGTCCTCGGCGGTCTCGCCTCGGGTGTTGGACTCTCTCGGGGCGATGCCCGCGAGCTCCGCGCGCGCATAGGCCGTGATCGTGCGCTCCTCATCGGGACCGAAACGAGCCCACGCTTGGCGCATGACATCGCGCTGGGTGGTCTTCCCCGGCCTGGGCATCCAGTTCGGTGATGGCGGCGAGACGCGGGATTCCGGGCGGACGTGACTCGCCGCGACGGGGCGTATCTCTTGTCTTTTCGGCTCACGCTGCGGCGGGACAGCTCGGGGCGAGGGCACCTTTCGCGGACGCTCCCCAGCGAGCATTCGCCGAGCAAGGTCCAGGGTTCTTTGGTACCGCGGATCATGCTGGTTCATGCGGGCGGGATGAACGATCGGCAGGACTCTCCACCGGCGCTCCCGGCCATCGACCCTGGCTACGGCCTCCCACCACAGGCCGTCGTCAAGCCACTGACCAATGCCCCTGGTCGAAGCAACGAGCATGATGTCCGGCCCGTCGTTCGGGCGTTCCTCGTTCCCAGCTACGCGAACAACAGCGCCCTGCTCTGCCAGCATCATCAGAAAGCCGCGTTCGGCGCGTTGACCAAGTACGAGCACGTCGGTGGACTCGCTCTCGATCATGCGTTTCCACGTCCAACGCCAACCCGCCCGCGCATAGGCTGTGAACAGCTCGGGTGCCGCAGCGATCGCGGAGTCGCCACCTTCAAACCTGTCTAACTTGACGAAGGCCCCTCGAACCAGGTCGAGGACGACGGCTCGACGCGGCGATCCCACGAGCCCGATGAGCAGCCGGGCGAGCGGGTCGTAGTAGGGCGCGTCATTTTGGACGACGTCCTGGAGGAACGCCTGCTGGAACGCTCTGGCGCTGCTCGCCGACCGATAAGCATGCTCCGACATCGCGCGCGGGCGAGAGCCATAGCCATGAATGAATGGGGCATATGCTGACCCGACGACGAGGATGGACCCCGGTAAGCGCCAGTCGTGTCCCGCGAGATCAGGAACCCAGGGCACGGGGCCTGCGGGCAGCACAGCTTGAAGGATATCAGCCTTTGACGATGGATAACGATCGCTGATGCGTGCCTGGAGCGTCGCCGATCCCGCCCAGATCTCGGCGTTGATCAGATCGCCCAGGTCTAGCGACGTGCCCGAGAACGACGACTCCAGTGCGGGGACCGAGGGGCTCACGCCGTCTCCGCCCGGCCGGCAAGGTACTTCCGCACGTTCGCATTCCACAACCGGCAGAACGTGTTTCTCACCGGCAACCCCGCTCCAGCGGCCTTTCGGACCTCCGTGTTCGAGACCGGCTTGGCGAGCGGCGTCCATTTCACCGCCAAGTGCCACTCGTTCCCGTCCTTGCACTCGGGAATCACCGAAGTCTCCGGCGTGGCCTGTACGACATCACCATCGATGACGACGCCGCGAGCGACGATCCCGACCCCGTTCCGGTAGGCATAGATGACATCGCCAGCTTGAGCGCCCTGTTGCAGCGTCGAGGGTCCGTCCGGGTAGCCCCAGATCGCCGCGACGCCCCTCTCGATGAACCGCGTGTGCGCTCCGGGGCTGTGCGTCTCGTCGGTGTTGATCATCCAGGTCGTGCCGCCCGGGAGCACGACGCCCGGCTCCGGTGCGGGGGTCAAGTCGATGGGCTCCACGTCGAGGAACATCTCGCCTGAGCCAGCCCGGCGGAACAGCCGGACGGGGACGAAGTAGACCGGCACGCCGTGGCTCCGAAGGTACGTCGCGATCCGAGTGAACCCCTCGTCATGACCGGCGGCGACCACCACGAGGACGTGGCCAACGCCGAGCGCCGCCTCATCAACCGAGTCATCCTCGGTGAAGCTCCGGTATCGCTCAAGCAGGCCCCCTTCTGGGGCCTTGCCCTCTCCCGTCGCCCACGCCTGCTTCAGCCGGGCCAACGTCGAGGTCAAGTCGTACTCCGACGCATAGTCCAGGAGCTGGGCCAACGAATCGCGGGTCGCCCATCCGCGCTTGCATTCCACGAGGACGAGGCGCCCCGCCGTGTCGAGGGCGATGATGTCCGGCATCTTCTGGTAGGCGACGGACTTCTTGACGATCAGGAGGGGCGATCCCGCCCGCCCGGTGCGGACGATGCACTCGGGACGCCCAGCGACCGCCACCTCGATCTGCTTTTCGAGCACGCCCACCTCGGCGGCGCTGACCGAGTTCAGGGGATCGAGCGTCTTGCTCTGCGGATCGAAGTGGTAGAGCATCGCGACGGCGTCCTGGGAGGGCGGAAGTATCGGGGCTAACGCGGTGATCCAGCGACGGTGGCTGTGACGCCGCCCACAACTCAACTCCTCGCCTATGGAAGCCCTTGCGCGGCGCCGACGAGCCGATATCTTCCGGTTGCCGACCTTCGGGTCGGTCATCGGGGCTCCGGCCCTCGTCCTGTCGCCCCTTGTGGGCAACCTGCTCCGCCTGGGCCTCACGGCCCGAACCTGCATCGTCATGACCTCCTCGGAGGTCATCTGCCCTGTCTCCTGGTACCTGCGTACTAGCCCTGCTCGCGCCCTCGTCGCCTGCCTGTCGTCTCTGACGACCCCGCCTCGCCGCTGCGTTCGCGGCCTCGCTCGCGCTGTACCAAAACCCAGGAGATTCTATGACGTTTCTTTCGACCGAGCGGCAGAGCCGCATCCTCGTCCTTCTCGCCAACCTCGCAGAAGGGCAACGCGAGTTTGAGGAAATCGGTAGGATGGATGCGCAGATACGCATCGACTACCACGGCAGGTTCTTGATTGAACTGGTCCAGAACGCCATCGATCCCGCGCTCAAGGCCGGGGTGGAGCACGCCCGCATTCTGATCGTGCGCACGCCGACGACGCTTGCTGTGCTGAATCAGGGTGCCGCCTTCGATGATGCTGGACTCACCTCGATCATCGGGCTCGGCCTGAGCGCCAAGAAGCCCGACGAGGCGATCGGCAACAAGGGCGTGGGGTTCAAGTCCGTGTTCGAGGTCGCACGGGCGGCCGAGGTGTTCGGCGTCGGGCCCCGGCAAGAGAACCTTGCCAGCTCGCCCGTGTTGCGCATGAGGCTGTCGCGGGCCGCGGCGATCGACCAGCCCGGACTGCTGAGCGAGGTGCTCGGCATTCTTCGGGAAGCACCAGGGTTGAGCGGGAAGATCGCAGCCCGACACGCCGATGTGAGCGCCGAAGTCGGGAGGGCGCTCGCCTGCTCTCCGGCCTGGCGCTACCCGGAGGAATTGCCTCCGGTCGAATGGAAGCGGACGGTAGCGGAGTTGGGCCTTTCCACGGCTGAGCTCGCGACGTTCCAGACTGCGGTCGTGCTTCGGCTTGCCCCCGGAACAGAAGATACGGTTGAACGGGCGATTCGGGACTTCACGGGGAACGCGCAGGAGGTCCACCTGTTCCTGCCGGGGGTAGAGCGCATCGAACTCCGGGACCCAACGGGGGACGCCGTCCTGGAACGAGCCGACATCCTCGCGGATGACACACGGGGCTTGGTCGTGCGCCGGCTGCGCTCGCAGCTCGGTGACGACCCGGTCGTCGAGGCGCGGTTCTGGATGGCCACGGGTGTCGTCACCGGCCCTGCACTGGAGGCGGCCGTAGCCGACCTTCCAGGGGACTGGAAGGCCGTCCGGCGCGCGGAGGTCCAGGTTGCCCTTCCGATCCCGGCCAGTGACGACGCGCTCGCACCGACAGGGAGGTACTACGTCGGCCTGCCCACCCGCACGGACACCGGATCGCCGTTCCGGGTTGACGCGCGATTCCATGCGACGCTTTCGAGGACCGGCCTCGACCGGGCCGACAACGCCTACAATGTGTTGCTGGACCGCAAAGCGGCAGACATCGCGGCCGGTCTTCTTCGCGCCCTCCGCGATGCACCCGCCGACGCTGCCGTGCTCGTCGATTCGGCGATGGGACGTCGCGCGGTCACTCTCGCGTTGACTGGCGGGTCTGATCGAGCGTTCACCAGCGCCGTTCGGAGCCGGCTCGGCGGCGAGCCCACGGTCCTCCTCGACGACGGGGAGACGTTCGCGCTCCCCAGCGGGGCGCGGCGCGTTGCCGACACCGACGCGGAATTGGTGGGCTTGTGCGAGGATACCTGCGGGGCCGCGAGCCTCCTGTTCGTAGGTATTCGCTTGGTTGATCGCCACGTCAAGGCCGCCGCGGATGCCCTCCTCGCCGAACTCGGCGTGCCCGAACTGAAGGCGTCTGAGCTGCTCTCTCGCCGTGACGGACTATCCATCCTGGAGCGGGCTGCGGCCGCGCTTCCGCGGACCGTTGCTCCGGAGTGGGCCACGTTGCTCGGTTGGCTGGCGAGGAACGCATCCGCTCCGGGGCGAGATCAACGCCTGCTGCCGACCGCCGGCGGCGAACTCGCCACGGCTGCGGAGCAACCCTTCGTGCCATTGCTGACCGACGCGCCGAGCGGCGAGCTCTCGGCTCGGGACATCCCCATGTCGCTCCTCGCCGATATGATCTTCTTGGATCCAAGCGTTCTCGGCGAGGACGCCAACGTGCGACGCGCTCTGATGGAAGGCGAGCATCCGCTCGCTCGGAAGCCCCTGGGGTCGGAGGTGATTCGGCTGGCGATCCTCCCGGCTCTGGCCCGCGCGGCCGAGCAGCACGAGGATTCCCGCGCCCGCGAACTGCTTGTGCTCGCGCTCGGCCTCCTCGATCATGTCGCGCAGCACGAGGCCGTTGCCGCCTTCGATTGGCTGGTCCCATGTGGAGACGGCTGGCGACGCGCCACCGACTCGTATCTGGGGGACGCCTGGGACGCCGACCGGAAGGAGGACGCGCCGCAAGGCTTGGTGGAATCGGTCTATGGACCACAGGGGCGGTGCGTCGTGGGGTGGTGGGGGCAGACCGCTGCACGAACACGGGTCCGCGCCGGTCTGGTTCGGGCGGGCGTTGCGCTGGCTCCTCGGCGGATCAAATATCCTAAGTTTGAGTCCGTATTCTGGGGCCACGCCCACCGGGGCCAGGTTCAAAGCGTTCCCGCCCCCGCCCCGATCCCCGAGTCGTTCTGGCGGTCGTGGCTCGCGGCCATCTCTGCAACGCCCGGCGTGGATTGGGGGCCAGAAACCTGGTGGCAGCTAGACTGCGTGGAATGGATCGACGGGCTGGAACGGCCGGAAGTCCGGCTCGCGCTCGCCGCCTGGGCGCTGACGCAGGCCCCAACCACCGCGTCGCTCACCCCATTGTCGCGGCGCAAGCAGGCACTCTCGCTCTATCAACCTTGGATCTTCGACATCCGAACGATCCCCGAGCCATTCGTGCCATCCGAGCCGTCCTGCACGCTCCGAGGGGGCCTCGCGCGGCCAGGTGATCTGTGTCGTCTCGAACAGGAGCGCAACGTCGTGCCGTGGCTCCCTCGGGCCGCGGCCGGGCTGAACGCGAAGATGTTGGCCGCTGTGGGGGTCAAGGCGCTGAATGAGATGCCGGCATCATGGCTCGTCGAGCAATTGTCCGTGTTCGCCGGGGCGTTGGACCCCGAGACGAAGATGCGGAACGGCGTACTCGCCCGCGGGATGTGGACGCTGCTGAACAATCGGGCACGCAGCGAGCCACTCCCTGACATGGTGGAGCCTGCCCTTCCGGTGTGGCGCAACGGGGAGGTCGTGGCGGTGACGGGCTCGAGCATCCCTGGCCTGACCATCGTGGATGACGCCTACGCCGCCGAGGTGCTCGGCGACGCTCTGGACGGAACGCCGCTCCTGGAACCCGAGGGAGAGAACTGGAATCCGCTGATGGAGCGGCTACGAGCGAGCCTGCCGAGAACGAAGGTGGAGCTTGTTAGCCGCCTTCCTTGCCCGTATTCGGTCGTTGATGGCGTCGAAGTCGTCTCCCTGCTCGCGGTCCTGACCCGGACATTCGGTGAACATGGCGTGGCCACGATCGCTGCGCTGCTTCGGACGCAGAAAACGGGTGTCGGGATCAAGGATATGGAACGTGCGTGGACTGCGCTCGCGGCCGCCAAGGTCCAGTTTGGCGTCCTCCCCGTGAGCGCGCCGCGCGCGGTGTGGTTGCCGCACGCAGGCACACTCATGTGCCAGAACATCGACGACGGCGAACTGGTCCCGTCCATCTGGCCCATCGTCGGCAAGGAGTGGCGGCACGAGCTTCTGGCCCTCGGAAATGCACTTTCACGGGGAGAGCGGAGCCTGCGCGACTTCATGCGCCACGAGGGCATCGGCGAGGAGGCTGTGGCCGCCGCCGCCGCGCGGCTCGGCTTCAACGCGCTCTTTGCGCCGTCCCAGCCTCCGGGCCGCTTTTCGGCGGCCGGGGAACCCGCGGTCCCCCGGAGCGTCCTGTCCGCGGGCAAGGATCTCGACGACATGGACGAGTCGGAACTTCAGCCCGCGCTCGGGCGGATCGATTTCGACGCCGCCCGCCACCGTCTCCAGCAGGCTCCGCTCCCTCTCGCCTTACCGGGCCCGTCCCGCCCTTCGGTCGCCCGTCTACGGCCCGCCGGGGATGGCCCGCGCTCGCCTCGGCAGTCTTCCACGGCGGCGGACGAGTACACGCGCCAGATCGGGCACCTGGGCGAGATGTTCGCGTTCCGAGTGCTCGCCGCCAAGCTTCCCGGATTTGATGGAGCATGCTGGAAATCCAGTTCTCGGGGACGCCTCGACCTGGCTGGGGGCGACGACACCTTGGGCTACGACTTCCAGTACATAGACATCACCGGGGCCTTATGCGGGCGACCCGGCGCCGAGTGCTTCATCGAGGTGAAGGCCAATGCGCGGGCGATGCGTCCCCGCTGCTCGGTTTCCCGCAACGAGTGGAACCTCGCAGAGAAGTGCCACGCGACGGCGACCCAGGTTTTCGTGATTCTTCGGGTCGCGGAGATCGCGGGAGATGGCGTCATCGCGGCCATCATCGTGGACCCGGTGCAGTTCGTTAACGACGGCGCGATGTCGCTGTCGCCCAGGGAAGGATGGTGGCTGGACGGAGGCCAGAGCAGTGGCCCGTTGATCCCCACCAACGGCGCGTCGGCCTACCTCGCGAAGTAGACCGGCGCGGGCACAGTCGGCATGGGCAACGTCCAGAAGCCGAAGTCCGACCAGGAATCATGGCGAGCGAGGACGCGATCGCGCTCGTCCCAGACCACGACGGTCGAACACGCCCCGAACGGTACTCCGGCGAGCGGCTCAGACCAGGAGACCACCTCGTGCGACCGCGAGGCCGTCAGCGAGCGCTGCGGCCCCGAGACGTAGGTCGCTCCGCGCCCGTCGTGGACGAAGTGCTGTGCGGTCACCGCCACACCCGCACGATCAATCAGTAGAACACGCAGCTCAACATGCCACTCGATGCGGTTCCAGAAGCCCGCGCGACTGTGGAAGCGCCGACCGTCACCCACGATGGCGGAGCCGAAGGGCTTGAGCACATCCGAAAAGCCGAACGGAAAGCCGGACAGCGGGCCATGCGCCGTAGGGCAACTGTACCCGGCGGCGACGAGCGCCTGTGCTGCCATCCCGAACGCGCGGGCCGCGGACACCGCCCCGAACCGCATGTCGGGCGTAGCGGAGACCGCCGCGCCCAGGAGCGCCTGGGAAAAAACGCTCTGACTGCCGATCTGCCACGTCGAGGCTTCAACAGGCACGGCGGCGAGGATGCGAAGCGCCGGATTCGCGCAGCGCAGAAGGTACAGCATCTGCCCGTTCAGGTCCAGGTCGCCCAACCCGCCGATCGCTCCGAAGGCGGTGAACGCACCGCCCGCATGGCAGGTGTCCAGAATCAACAACGGATGCGGGGTGGGCAGCTCGCCGAGTGCTTCCGCAAGATCGGAGTAGCCCAGCAGCCCGTCGATCAAGCCGATGCCGTCGGGCGCGCCGTGTCCGACGAACACGAAGATCACCTCGGACCAAAGCTGACTCGCGTGCTTCCGAAGCTCCCAGAGTACACGACGGCGGTTCGCGTCGCCGTCTGCCAAGGTCACGATCGTGGTCGCCTGTCCGCCGAACGCCGAGGCGAAGTACGCCTTGTACGCATCCATGGTTCGCACCGAAGCAGGAAGCGGGCGTTCTGGCCAGCGATAGCGATCAACGCCGACGAGGATGATGAGGCGTTCCATGAGAGTCACCGAGGATGAAGTTTCCGTTCTTGCATGCATGAGAGGGAGGGGGGTGGGCTGAGGCTACGTTCGTTTCCGACGTCCCCCGGTGGCCTGCGCGCTGCTGGCTGCCGCGAGGGTGAGCGCGGCACCAGCTGCGAAGCCCCAAAACGAGGCCTCGCCTTTGGTGCTCTTGGCGCGCGCTTCGAGCGCCGCCGCTCGTTCCTGTGCGTCCGCCACCTGGAGCCACGCCTGGAAGCTCTGGGTCTCAAGCGCGTCCACCTGGGACTTCAGGAACGTGGCCGCCTGATTCCGATCCTCGGCGAACGCACGCCATTCGTCACGGTTCTTTATCATTTGCGCGTTCTCCGCCGTCAACCGGCGCTGCGCGGCCTCCGCGTTTTCCGCCCGGAGGCGTTGTGCGGCGAGATCCTGAGTCAGCCTGCTCCCGGTCGCCTTGGCGGTGTGGGTTTCGGCAAGGCTGACTTCGAGCGCCGCCGCCGCCACGCGGGCGGCTGCCTCCAGTTCCGCGACACGTTCCTCGGCCCTCGCCGCTCGCGTTTCGGCTTCCTGCGCCGCAAGTCGAGATTCCTGCTCCCGTCCGGCGGCGGTCGCGCGATCCGCCTGAATGGCGACGAGCTGGACCCGAAGCGTGTCCCGATCTTCGCGCAGTTGGCGGACAGCCTCGGACTCGGCGTCTGCGGGTCCGGTGGCCAGCATGTACTCGAACGCGGTCCCAGCGAGGAGGTCCATCGCCTCGCACCCGAGAAGACGGCACATGCCAGCGAGATGGTCGGCCGTAAAGTGTACCTTCCCCTTCCACATTTTTGGCAAGAACCCGACAGACAAGCCGAGGCTGGACTCCAGCCAGTTCTGGGTGCGATTCTCCAGTTTGCAGAAGCGCTGGACGTTCGCACGCAGCGCGGCGTAGTCTGCTGCGGTGACTCGGGGGCGGGTGGGGGGCTTCTCGGGGGGTGACGGCATCGTGAACGACTCCAAGCCCCAACATGGCACGTCGGATTTCTATTGTCCAGCGGTTGGCGCGCGGCGACTGCTGAAACGATGCACTGCATTAGTCAGTAGCCCGCACCGAAGCCGGCCCACCAACGATTTCGCATTGTCAAATGCGACGATCGCGACGGCGTAGCTTCACGGCGTTGCGTGCCGGCCCTGCATCGAGGCCGCATACTTGGCGACCGCCCGAGCTTGCGCCGGGCCATCGAGGTCGCCCCGACGGACCAGCGATGCCGCGTATTTCGCCACCGCGTCCGGAACGACACCAGGATCCATTGCAGGAGCTGGGGACGGGCGTTGAGGGGAGGACACATGGTGGCGAGGGCCGGGGATCTGGGGCTCGATCATGACCGTTTTGGAGCGAGCCAGCTTCTGCACAGCCCGCACGACGTGCTCGACGGCGAGCACGTCGTCGCGGTTGTATGAGCGCACCTTGGCGACATCGAAAGGCGCGCCCTCGTCGCGGTAGAGCGTGTACCACTTCCCCACGGTGAATCCGTCGATTCCAACGTGGGCGAACACGTAGCCGAAGTGCGCGGCCACAGATTTGAGGCCAGCCCCATCAACGGGCAGGGCCACCACGCGCTTCATCCAGGCGCAGGCATCGAACCACGAGCGATCCACCCAGGCTGGGACTTCAACGGCAAGCCGTCGATGTGCGCGCTCAACGGGTGCGCGGTCGAAGGTGCCCCAGCGCACCAGCGCCGCCCCGGGCCACCGCCCGAGCGCGACCCCGACCCTGCCGAGATGATCGGCATGGCGGGAGGCGTCCAGCTCCTCGAACTGCTGCACTGGCTCGTCGCCCCAGGCCTTCAGTCCGACCAGCCAGGGGTCGTCGGCCCGGTCAGCGGAGGTCTCGACATCCACGATCACCGCGTCGTCCGGGAAAGGCGCATCGGGCTCCAGAAGCACTGGCACCCGGTCGCGGGCCGCGCGGGCGCTCGCCCGCAGCCGGCGGGCCGTGCGCACCCCCACCCCCGCGATGCTGGCCACGTCGCGGCCATCCCCGGCGAGGAGTTCCCGGACGCTCGCGATTCCCCCGAGTGCCAAGCGTTGTGCGGTCACCGATCCGATGCCCGGAACCCGGGTGATCGCATCGTTGTCCCTCGCGATTCCAGGCGTCACGGTGAAGTGTCTGCCGTCCCAATCCATGATCGCGTACTTGAGGCTCGCGCTGAGGTTGTCGTGGCTCGCGATGTTCACCACGACCGTCTCGCCGATGCTCTCAACCTGGCCACCGTGGCTGTGAACGTGGCCGCACACCACCCCGCGCACCTGTGGGCGATCAAGGAACGCGCGCACAACCGAGGAGCCGACGTGGGCGACCCCGAAGCGGACGGCGATGTCTAGGACGCCGAAGGGCGGGGCGTGGCTCACGAGCAGCACTTTGCGACGACCGACCTGGGCGAGCTGGCGTTCGAGCTGCTCCGTCGCTTCTTCCCGAGTGTACAGCGTGTACCCGATGGCGCCAGCCTCATCGCGCGGCGCGCCTCCGAGGCCGAGGATCGCGAGCCCCGGCAGCACAAGCGGCGCGCGGTCGAGGTCGTGACAATTCGGCTGGTCGAACGCGCGTGCGTGCAGCCGGAGGCAGTCGTTCCCGATGACGCCGGCGAGGCCGAAGCGTGTCCGAGCTGCGAGCGCCGCCCACGAATTCGACCCGGGGCCGAAACGGACCACATCGTCACCCCCGTAGACGATGAGGTCGGGCTTCGTGCGCTCCGCGACGCCCTCGAGTAGTGCGACGGATTGGACGCGGAGGTCGGAGACGGCCAGGATGCGCAAGGCCAGAGCGTACCTCGATAGTCGGCGGGGCGTCGCCGGTTGGCGTTGGGAGCGTGGCTCGATGCCGCCTCTCTTGACCGCCGGCAAGCGGGCGGCCGTCGCTTGCTGTCCGCCCCGGGCGGGGTACCCGATCATTGATGAAGCCGAGGCCCGACCGCGTCGCTACCCAGGTCCGCTTCGGAGGGCTGGGCGTGCCGTATTCCTTCGATGCACTCACCGGTTTCCTCCAACGAACGCCCGGTCCTGGCTTGGACCTGCTGGCGGGCGTCGCGGAGGCCGGCAAGCTCATCGGCCAGCTCGACACCCACGGCGTTCCGCCTGTGACCTCGACCTCGCTCGCCACCGCAATGGCCGCGGTGTTGACGTCGCACTCCATTCCGGCTGACTTTGGCGGGTCGAGACCCGTGCGTTCGCTTCCACCGGCCTTCGTCGACGATCTTTGCCACCGGGCGCTAACGGTCGACGATGAGGACGTTCCACGCGACCCCGACGAGTGGGCGCTCCTTCGGCTCGTCATCCGCGTCCACGGCCTCCAAAGCCTCCTTCAGGGCGACACCATGCACGAGATTGCTCGTGGCGCCATCTTGGCTGGAACGGTGGCGGTCCCGTCGCTCGGACTGCAGGAGTCGGCGGCCGGGGACGAGATGCTGCGCCTCCACGTCGGCGTCGGCGCCGAGGCGTACTTCGCCGCTATGTTCGGGCTGTGGGCACGGGCGTCTCAGCATCCCTTCATCCATCTGCCAACCTTTCTCCGGCACTTTCGGTTCGGCACCGCCGCAGAGGAGGGGGTGCGAGCGGCCCTCCATCGACACGCCCTTACCCCCGAAGAGGCGCGTGCGCGCTTGGTGTCCCCCGAATTCCGGGCCTTCCGCGGCTCGTCTCGGGCCTTCGCATTGTTCTCCGAGCACCCATTCCTCAAGGTCGGTCCTGACTATTTCCTCAGCGCCCCACACCCCTTCGTACGGCTCGCAGCGCGGTCGAGCCTCTTTTTCGCCACGAAGGCCGCTGCCCGAAGGCCGGAGTGGGAGAGGGTCCGCCATGCGATTGGCGAGCGATTCGTCCGATACACGCATGGACTCGCTCTCGCTGCGGCTCCGGGCGCAGACATCTGGGACACGCACGGCGTCGCGGAACCGCAAGGCCTGCCGGACATAGTTCTCGGAGGCGGGGTGGCTGGCTGGGTGATGCTCGTCGAGGTCAAGGCGCGAACCCCACCTCCGACCGTCCTTGTCGGGTCCTCCTCCGAGCAGTTTCGCCAGGACTTCAACGACATGTACCCGAAGTGGCTGGCGCAGCTGATCAAGGCCGCGTGGCGCCTGGACACCAGCACCAGCACCTTGGAAGTCGGCCTCGTCGTCAGGCGCGCCCGACGAATTCACCTTCTTGCCCTTGCACCTATGGTGCCCGCAGGGCTTCACCTTCCGATGTTCCGGCACCTCATCGAGCGGGAGGCCATCCTTCAGCTTCCTGCAGGCGCGGCTGCCTGGTTCGCTCAGGCACGCGCGAGCGGGCGCTTTGCGACGTGGCACGTTGATGGCATCGAAGCGTTGGAGGCGTTCATCGCTCGCGCACGGGGAGAAACGCTCCCCGAGATGCTTGAGCAATGGCTCGTCGACATGGCGAGTCGCGCCTACGGCCCTGATGAGCTGCCCCCGACTTTTCGCGACTACCTCGCGCATCGTTGGAGTGATCGCGACGGTCACTCCTGGGAGGTCGTCGAGACGGCCTATCGCGAACAGATGGCCCGCGTCCGCTCGATTTTCGCCTCGGCGTTGGGCGTCGATGATGAGTCGGCGTCCACCTGATCAAGCGGCACCCCACGCCGGATCGCGGGGGTCCACGCCGAGGTCAGGCAGGGCACCGATCAGCTGCTCCACAGAGGGGAGCCGAACGCAGCGGGAGCTCGCGGAGCCCATCACGGCGCTCGGAGATCCGGTTGTAGATCCGTCGACCGGCCGCCCGGCGGGGCCACATGACGGATGCCGTTGACGGGCGCTGGCGGTTCTGGTATGTTCCCTCCGGGTCCGGAGAGGCCCAGCAGGTTCGTCGGCGCCGCCAACGCCGAAAGCAAGCTCTCCCCGAAAGACAACTCCACCTCTACATCCAGACACGTGCCCTTCACGGGCTTCCCGCTTCCCACTGGCGGCCATCGGGGAGGCAGGGCAGCACTATGTGGAGAATTGCATGTCTGATGAACGCTCACCGGTCGAGCAAACGCTCGGCTTTCTACTTTTGCGTGATGGCCACGCCGTGCCGCTGGCCGGCATTTCGCCGGAGGAGATCAAGGCTGGGGCCCGGCACCTCGTCCCGCACCCGGACGCCGAGCCACTGAAGCACAACCGGACCCTCTCGGCCATCGTGGACCGGCTGGGCTTCCCGGGCGACTTTGGCACCTACAAGAACGAGGGGTGGCCCAGCTTCGAGGCGTTCCTTGTTGAGCACGGCTGCTCACGGCGCGCCAGACTGTTCCCCTCGGATCACGGCGGTTGCATCGACCTTGCCCTCAGGCCGGTCTGGGGCCCCACGCGCCGGCAGCTCGCCGATCGCTTCTTCGAGTCCGGCGCTCAGCCGCCGAAGCGCGTCTTCCTGGGCTACGGCGTCGACTGGGCGACGTGGGACAGCGGATCGGGGCACGCACCGCCGACGGCGGCGATCCCCCTGATCGGGGGGGACCCGAGTACGGCGCTCCCGCGCGCCGAACGCCTCTGGGCAGGACGGCTGGACCTCCCGGGGCAGTGGGGCTTCCTTGACGACAAGCTCGTGGCCGGTCCGGTCCAGCACGTGATCGACAAGAGCTACTGGCCGCCGGGCTTTTCGGAGCAGGAGCGGAATGCGAACCTTGAGAAGGTGCGGGCCGCCGTCCTGGCGTTCCGCGCCGTGTTCGACACTCAGCCGGAGGGGTGGGTCGACGTGCTCCGCTACAGCGACCGTCTGGTCGTGCTTCGGGCGGCGGACGGCTCCTGGGATGTGCTCTGGCGCGGCTACCGCGCCGAAGAGCCGCCGAAGCCCGCCGACGTCAGCCGGTCGAGCAACCTCGCCGTCGAGGATCTCCCGTTGATGCTCATGGGCGAGAGCGACCACCAGCGCGCGCTCCACTTTCGCCAGGAAGTCTGGGAGGAACACGAGGCGCACGCGGCCGAACAGGCGTTCTACGACCGGGGCGGAAGCATGCTGGAGCGCCAGCTCGCCGCCGAGAGCGACGTCCGGCTCGCCTGGCTCCGGGAGGTCGGCCGCCTTCCAGCTCCCGACCGGTTGTTCTGGAGCGGCGACGTGCCCTCTGGCTTTCGGGTTGTCGACGTCGGGGCACGACGCCTCGCAGTGAGCAACCTCATCGAGGTCGGCGACTTCCGGCGGATGCTCGTCGAGACGGGGTACCTCGATCGGCGCGCCCGCCGCGCCGAACCGTGGGAGCGGGCCAACGAGGGTGTGGGGGCCGGCGACCCCGTCGGCGCCACCTGGGCCGACGCCCAGGCGTTCTGCGCGTGGATGGAGCGGCAACTCGGCGTTGCGGTCCGCTTGCCGAGCAAGGCCGAGCTGCGGGCCATGCGGCCGTTCTACTCCGAGCGTTACGCGCAGATGGCCGGGCACGACTTCCCCTGGGAGAACTACCCGCCTCGGCCCCTCGTGGAGAAGGGCAAGGGCGAGGAGCGCCGGCGCGACCTCCCGTCGGCCGTCGCATGGGCCGAGCCCCGGTTCCTCGAACCCGGTCCCGACCTGCCTGAGTTCCCGCCCCCGGGCGGCCGGGGCACCTCTTCGCGGAAAAGCTGGATCGTGGACTTCCCTCCTGCGGCTGCCTGGGTAGAGGAGCTTCCCTGGGTCGAGCACGGCGGGGTCCGCTTCCTCGACGCCTGGGACGCGTACGAGTGGTGCCTGGAGTCGGGGTGGATCAGCGGGTGCTTCTGGGAGGGCTCGATCGGGCCGACCTCATGGGGCGCGTACAAGAACGTCAAGGTGAGCTTCCGGCTGGTCATCGAGCTCGGGGAGTGAGCCGTGCAGCGAAGCACCTCCGCCGGCTGCACCAGCCGGCGGGGCACGCCACTGCGTGCCTTCGATGACGAGCGCTCCGCCGAGGAGGGCGCCCGCCACGCCCTCGCCGCGCATGGCAGCCGGATGCTGCCATACCGCTGTGATCGCTGCGATCGGTGGCACCTCGGTGACGCCGCGCGGCACACGCCGAGCCACCAGTGCAACGCCTGTTCCAAACAGTCCTACGAAACCAAGGAATGCGCGGAGCGACGCGCTGCGATCCTGCTGGACGAGCGAGGCGTCCGCCTTCGCGTCTACTCCTGTCCCTACGGGGACGGGTGGCATCTGACCAAGCGGATGTAGACGGCGACGGCCCGCGCCCGCGGACGGGCCGTCCTGCCCCCGCGCTACCCGGCGTGGGAGCGAAACCTGGCGCCCGCCAGGAGTGATGGTGCCGAGGGGAGTCCAAAAAGCCAGGTAGCTGGTAGACTACGCGAGGCTGCTCCGAACACCTTCCGGTCGCCACTTGATCGCGCCGTCGTCGGCAAGATCGAACGGGAGCACGCGCAATTCGACGCTATCATCGGCCATGCCCTCGTTGATCCAGCGGATCGGCGAGTCGCCGTCGGCAACGACGAGTGGGTGGTACTCAGGGGCCACGAGCCACATGATGATGCGCTCGGCTCGGCGGGTGGCTTCGAGCCCGTCTCCGGCGCCCGCGATGTGGCGTTGGCGGACATGGTGGAGAAGGCGCGCGTAGACGAGTGCTTCGGGCAGGATGCCCATATGCGCGTTGTTCCTTGCCTTGAGTTCAAAGAGGTGGAGCACTCTGCCGTCGGGCGAGGTGCCCCACATGTCGGCCTGTGCCGCGCCTCGCGGGAAGAACTCGTTGCCGATGGCAACGGGGCCCTCGAACAGGCCCAGAGGCAACTGGCGCTGGAACGAGGTGATCGGCGCGATTCGCGCCACGAAGTCGTCGAGGAGGGCTGGTGTTCCCACGATCCGCCGTTCGAGCGCGGCCTCAGATAGCGGGCCACGACGGGTAGCGGTGTCGCGCGGTGCCGCCGCTCGGTTCATCGTCAGACCCGGCGGCAACGGCAACTGGAGCTTCGCGTCGATCTCGAACCGCAACGGCAGGGCTGACGCGAGCTCGTGGAGGACGAAGCGGGCGCGGCGCGCATGCGCGGTGTCGGGCACGGCGCCCTCGACCTGCGCCCGGAAACGGGTGGGACGACCCGTCCTGCGCTGGTGCCAGTAGGCGAACGCAAGGCCGAAGAACGGCGCAGCCGGGAGATCCTTCTGGAGGTTCGTGCTGAGGGCGGCTGCTGGGAAGGTCACGGTCAAGCGCACCCCGTCCAAGCCGAGATCCTCCGCCTCCCAGCGAGCATCGCGCGACTCCTTGAGGCGGCGACCCGTCAGGTGCCGCAGTGGTGCGAGAACATCGCGCGCGAAGTTCATGCCCGTTGACTCCAGCGGTAGCGTTCGGCAAGCCAGTCGGCGTGTGGCCCGGCGGTGGCTATCCGGCTCGCGGGAAGCCGGAAGAAGTGCGGGGCATCGACGGTCGAAGCGACGTAGGCGTCCCACGTTGGTGGTACGTCATCGTTGCGGTCGTGGTGGACGAGCCCGAATGCCCACCAGTCCGCGCGCCCAGCTTGCAGGAGTCCCAGAGCGAGGGCGTGGTTCCGCATGATCTGCTGCGCGCCGCCACGGAACGGACACGCCCCCGAGCGCTCCCCGGGGAAGGCGGCGTCCACGGACCCGTGGGCCGCCGCGAAGATCGTCCAATAGCGGCGGTCGCGCACGGCACGTACTGGGCGTCGGAGGTAGCATTCCTTGGGCGACTCGAAAAACAGTCGCGCTGAGGCACATACTTCGGGGTGGCGGTTGCCGCGGCTCTCTGCCCCAGTGCATGGGTTGAAGCCCCCCTCCGTGAGCTTCACCTCAAGGAGGACCACCCCCGTGCGGCCGTCGCCAGAGGTCCCGAAGACCGCGATGTCTGCGGGCGTGAATGGTTCGTCCGGTTCGGGGGTGTCGCCCGCGAGCTCTCCAAGAATGTCTCCAGGCCCTCCGTACTCAAAGAGGACGCGCTCCACGCGGAACGGGCACCCGAGAACCTCGGTGAGCAGCGAACCCAGGCCTCCCGGGTCACCGAGGCGGAAAGGTAGGGCCAGATTGAGCGCCAGCCCCATCGACGAGTTGCGGGCGCTCAGGTGGCTATGGGGTCGGACCCGATCCTCCGCCATGACCGCGTCGGCTCCGCTCCGGAGGGATGGGTGTAGGCCCTCATGCCAATCCGCGAACAAGGGGCCGCGTCCTTGCATCATCTCCCGAAGTAGTGACTTGGCAAACGGGGTGGACTCGAACGGTTTCGGGGTGGGAACGCGACCGTTCATTGGTCCCTCCTCCACACCCTCACCACCGCCCACGCCCACTGGTCCCCGTTGATGTTCCGGGCGGTGAACCCGCCCCACGACCCGCCGAGGTGCTTGAGCGGCTCGCGGCAGCGGCGCGCATCGTCCCAGCCCTTGAAGATGTGCGTCTCCGACGGCTGCTTCTCCTTGAACGGGTTGGGGAAACCCTCGGGCATGTCGGCGTACCACTCGCGCTGCGCCGTCATCGCGGCCTCGATCTCCTCGCCCACCGTGGCGGGGTCCACTACGTCGAGCATCCCCTCGCCGACGAGGGTGAAGCCGTCGGCCTGGTCGCGAACGACACCGTGCGTCACCGCCCCGTGCTCGCCGAACATCCGGAGGACGCGGGTGAAGCCCGCGCGTCGGAAGGCGTCGGGGATGCCTGGCAACGGCGGCAGCGGCACCGCCGCAGCGGGGACGAACTGCGGGAGCGGGATGGGCCAGCCGATGTCGGCCAGGGCGGGCGACTCCAGGCGGATGGTCCCTGTGCTGGCCCATGCCACCTTCTTCTCTTCGTCCCTCACGAACTGCGGCTCGTGCTCCGGGGCTTCCTCCTTCTGTTCCTGTGGCTTCTCCGGCTTCGGCGGGCGCGGCCGGACGCGGGCGACCTCATCGCGCCATCGCGCGACTGCGCTCGCGAAGTCGGGGCCCACGGCCATCGCCTTCCCCTCGAAGGCGTCCACGACCACCCAGCCCTCAGCGTCGTCCGCGAGCCGCCCGTCGAAGGCGGCCTCACGGAGCACCCACTGCGCACGCAGCCACGCACCCTCGACTCCGCCCGGCGTCGGCAACGGGAGGAGTACGCGGTGCGGGAGAAGGCGCTCCGGCTTCAGAGCCAGCACCAACTCGACCATCTGGTCGACGCTATGCCCGTTCACGTCCAACTCGGGCCGGCACGCGAGCGAGAACGGCATCGGCGTGGGCGGCCGCGCGAGCGGGTCGATCACCCACGGCCGGGTATTGAAGGCGCGCGCGTACCAGAACGTGTCGCCGCAGGCGGACCAGCAACTCTCCGAGCGCAGGCCCCGGTCGTCGAACTTGATCTCGACGTGGCCGGTTCCCTCGGCAATCTTCAACGAGCCGCCGTGCATGTTGGCGTTCCGCGGGAAAATGTCGGGCTCCTCATCTTCCGGCCACCACGGATCGTCGCCCGGCTTCCAGTCCTCTGGCGCGTCTTCTGGGTTGACCGCTCCAGAGTTGACGAACGTGCCCAGCGACATCTGCCCGATCCCGGCGATCCAGGCGTGCTCCAGCAGCGGGACGGGGAGCAGCCAGTCGGGATGCTCCTCGGTGCGGAGGTAGAGCCTCCGGCGCGTCGCGCCACCCTCCGGGTCGATCCACCCGCGTTCGCTCAGGTGTTCGACCACGCGGTCGAACAAGCTGACGGCCCGGTCCATCGTGCATAGCGAACGGCAAACGGCCTTTTGCGCGTGCATCATCGGGATGTGCCCGACTTCGATGAGCCCATCGCGAGCGGCCCACGGCTTGTAGCGATCTTGAAGCTCGGCCATCCGGCAAGATACCCGCTGGAAGCGCGTTGGGCCGCCACTGCCGCCCGTTCCGAGCTTTGCCGGCCTGGGGCGCCGGTGTCACCGGCTTAGCGGCGCGCGGGGTAGGATGACGCGCCGACCGTCAGGCGCCGCCAGAGTCTTGAGAATTGCCACTTCCCCCGTTCAACGACGCCGACTACTACACGATGCTCGGCGTGTCCCGTACGTCAGCCGGGGACGAGATCCTCCGAGCGTTTCGCGCGCGAGCGCACAAGTCCCATCCGGACAAGCACCCGGCCGAGGGATCGGCAGCGACGGAGCGCATGAAGGCGCTATTGCGCGCGAGGGACACCCTGCTCGACCCCACGCGTCGCGCGGCCTACGACCGCGATTTGGAGGATCGAGCGCGACGAGAGGGGCGTGCTCGCGAAGCAGCGGAGCGTGAGACTCGGGAGCGGGCCAGCCGGGCCGCGGCCGCAGAGGCGGAGCGGCAACGGAAGGCGGAGGAGCAGCGTGAGCGGGCAGGGCAGGCCGAGCGCGAGCGTCTTGAACGGGAGAGGCGGGAGCGCGACGTCCAGGAGCAGCATGAGCGCGCAACTCGCGAGCGAGTAGAGCGAGAGGCGGCGGAGGCCGCGGACCGGGTACGCAAGCAACAGCACGACGCCGCAGCGGCGGAGCGTGGCGAGCAGGCGCGACAGGCTCGCGAGAGCAGCGAGAACGAGCAAAGGCAGCGACAGCGAGCGAAGGATGACGCCGAAGTGGCGGCCCGGGAGGCGGTTCTCGCGGAGTCCCCCCTGGATCAGTCCACCCGGGCTCGGCTCCGACTCGGCGCGCTCCTGGCCGGGGTTGCGGCGTCACGGTTCGGGAGCCCCGATGTAGGCTACGACCTCTCGGCTGCCTCGCTTCTCCGTGACATCCTGTTGGCGATCGCCCTTTGGTTTCCTCTCGAAAGCCTCATGCAGGCGAGTGCGAATTACTGGCGTGTCGCGCGCCCACAGCGCAAGGACGAACGCATCGGCGGGATTACAGGCGCGGCAGTCTGGCTGGGTACCGTCGCCTGCCAAATCGGGGGCTTAGACGTCCTCGGGATGACTCTTTCGCGATCCGACCTGCTGCTAGTCACCCTCCTCGCCAGTGGATGTTCGGCCGCCGCCGCCAGACTGACCCGGGCTCTGCCCCGAAGCCTCGAAGGCGTCGCCGACGTCGTGGCGAGACACGCGGAATTCGCCCACGCAAGGCGTGGTGCGCTCCTCGGATTGGCGTTGCTTATGGCGGCGTGGGTTGGCGTGGCGTGGCGCGTACCCCCGGACCCTCGTGAGCACCACCGTCGTTCGACGTATGACCAGCGGTGGGACGTACACCAGCCTAGCGAATGGACCGCACGGCTGACCCCCTCTGCCCCGTCGGTTCGTCCCCAGAGCGACTGGGTGACGATTTCGCCACCTCGGGCCTCCCTCAACCTCGGCCTGGTAGCCGATCCGATGGACCAAAGTGTGTCCGGCCTCCGCCCGGATAAGCCGCACCCTGCGCCCAGCTATGCCTTCCGCATTCAGCGACATGAGGTGACCTGGGGGGAAATGGACGGCTGGCTCGCGGCGCCGGAGCACGCCGGTTTCGCCGCCCCCGCGTGGGCATCCGCGCTCACCGCGCCGGCCAGGTCTGACCTGCCCGTTGGGGGCGTCCCTCGGTCTGTCGCCGCCGCCTACTGCGAGAGCCACCGATGGCGCCTGCCCACCGAGGCGGAGTGGGAGTACGCCGCGCGGGGTCCGGGGCTGCTCACCTACCCTTGGGGGCTGGACAGTCCGCCTCCCACCCTGCGCGCGCTGGCCGGCGTCGGTGCGGCCCCGGTTGCGGTGATGACCGACGGGGACCTGACCCTTGGCGGCATCTACGACATGCTCGGCAATGTGCAGGAGTGGACATCCGGCGGGTACACCGACGATGTCAACGACTACGGATGGGTCCGCGGACTGCCACTTACAGGTGATGGCCCCTTGCCTCAGAACGGCCTGGCTTGGCGCAGAAAGGCCTGCGCGGCGGGTCCATGCCTGGCCGAGCCCGACCCGGCCACCCCGGTGATCGGATTTCGGTGCGCTCGGAATTGAGGCAGGCCTCGGGCCTCCGCGGCATCAGGGTTAGGCTCGTATCGCCTATGCCTCGCCCAGTAGCCGTCGCCCCCGCCGCACTCCGCTCGTCCGTCTTTGCGGTGGTGCTTCTCGTGACCGGCAGGGCGTCAGGCGAGGACTGTTCCCACAAGTGCGCGGAGTCCTTGATGGATGAGAACGGCTGCTGTCCCGCGCCCGCCGTGACCAAGCCGGCACCGAACGTCACTGCGCTGCCGCAACCGGAAAGGATTCAACCTGTCCACGCATGCGTCGGCGGGCGGGTTCTGGGCCCCGACACCGAGGGTCACTGCTGCTGGCCGGGGCAGGGTTGGTCGTCGAGAGCCGACGAGTGTGCTGGCGTGCCGACGAGTTGTCCATCGGGCCTCCGCGTGGTGGAGGCCGACTGCGCGGCAATGCAGGACATCGCGACGAGCCTCCCCAACTCGGAGCCGAAGAATGCGCCAAGCGTGGAGATCTTGCCGCCCGCTCGAACGCGCACTCTCGCGTCTCCAGAGCCGTCCGAGCCGGTGCGCCCGATTTGGGTGAGTCCGTCGCTCGGGACGATGAGGTACGTTCCCGCGGGCAAGTTCAACATGGGTCCCGACGAGGATGAGCTCGTGTTCACGCCGATAGACGGCGAACTTGCTGGCCAAGAGGTCCACATCGCAGCCGTCCGGCCACATCCCGTCACCCTGGCCCACGGGTTCTACCTCATGGAGCATGAGGTGACACAGAGCCAGTGGCTAAGGGTAATGGGCCACAACCCTTCCGTATTCTCGTCCTGCGGCCCCGACTGTCCGGTGGATTCCGTGTCGTGGTACGACGCGCAAACGTTCGCCAGGCGAGTTTCCCGGCGCGACGGCGTGAGCTACCGACTTCCGAGCGACGCTGAGTGGGAGTACGCCGCTTGGGGCGGCCAAAGTCTGGCGTTTTCAGGGTCCGAGGATATTAATATGACCGCATGGAACGCTGGTAACTCGGGCAAGGCGACGCACCCTGTGTGCGGCAAGCAACGGAATGGTCTGGGGCTGTGCGACATGTGCGGGAACGTCTTGGAGTGGACCGCAAACTGGCCCTGGGACTATCCAAAGGGGCAGGAGGAGAAGGGTTTGCGGGGAGGCAGCTGGTGGCACGCCGTGGCCGTCACCGAGGCCTTTCTGGACGACCCGAACGACCGCTCTGACCTCCTCGGCTTTCGTCTGGTTGCAGGCTTGAAGGTGCCGAATGTGGGGTCGTAGATGTCGAGCCAGCGACCCGCGGCTACGCTCAGCGCGTCGGGCAGGACGAAGTCGGCGTGCGTTCGCCCGCCCCTCGCTATGTGCACACGCCCGCCGCCATGACCTTCGCCACGCGAGAGCGGCGACCTCCTGTGGGAGCACCGGAAGCGCCTGCGACGCCGCGAGAGCCTCGCGGACCAACGGCGCGGGTAGACGACGGCACTTGCGCGAGCCCTCGTAAAACGCGATGCCGGGGTGCGAACCGGGCCATATCAGGCAGCGGACGACGTCGTCCCCCGTCCTGACGCGCTTAGGGAGTTCATGCATGCTCGGCTCCCGGCTCGGGCAATTCGAGCGGTGCCATCTGGATCGGGGGCGGCGGCAGCACGTTGGCGTCGAGGATGACGAGCGGGTGGGAGATCACGAACGCCGGCACGTGCTGCGGGAGCCCGCTCACGGTGATGAGACCCTCGCGCTTCGCGTGGGGGCCGTCGGGCTCGATCATGGCGCCGGTCTCCTGAAATGACGCAGAGCGTAGCCGGGGGGCGGAAAGCGCGCGGACGGCGCCGCGCGCTCATCGGTTCGGTCCGCCGGGCGCGCGGTCGGTGGAGGCGGATGCCGCGTCAGGGGCGGCGGCGGCGTGGGACGGGGCCCGCGTGCGTGCGGTCGGGCATCATCGATGACGCGTCAGGCCCGCGGATGGCATGTCGAAGGTCGGCGGTCGGAGCGCGGATGGCGGCGTTTCGGGTTGCGTCTGGGGTGACGCCGGGCGATTCCGCAGCGGAAGCATCAAGGTAGCAGGCCGGAATATTTGGAATCATGCCTAAGCGCCCAGCGCCCGACATGGCGATGGTCGATGGTCCACCACCGGCGGCCGGTCCGGCGATCGCCCCGAGGGGTGCCGGTGCCGGTCGGGCGACCGCCGCCGCCGGAGTCCCGCTACCGCCGCCGCACTTTGGGCCGCCGCTGCCCACCACCCTCACTCAGATGAGACTCCGATTCGGACACACCGTTGCACGGACGCCACCGCCGCTACCGCACTTTGGCGATCAAGAGCTTCAACTCCCGAAGCAGCACGTCCAGACGGGTAGCCCCCATCCCGCCAGGCGCGAGTGCTCGCAAGTGCTTTCCGAGGCTATGCACTTCTCGCGCCCCATTCTTGGCCAGCGGGGCAAGAGGCGGGTGGTTCGCAAGCGCGGTGAGCGCCGCGTTCATGGCGCTTCGAGAGGATGTCGAACGATGCGCCGGAAAGTTCCGCATGGCCTTGAGCCCGTCGAGCAGCGCGAGGTCGGCCGGTGTGAGCGCGGTGAACTTCTGGGCGTCTCCCGCAGGCAACCAGTTGCCCGCCTTCACGACCAGGTCGGCGGACCCGGAGAACGTGATGTTCCACCCATCCTCATCCAGCAGCGCCCTGATCTGGGCCACACTCAGATGTGACGGCGGGGTGAAGGTCAGGCAACCCGCGTGCCAACTCCCGAACTTGGATGTCACGCTGTTCCGCACGCGCTGCTCTTCGAAGGCAACGAACCTCGAACTGTCCCGATTGATTAGGGTGTGGCTCAAATCGGACGACGGTCATGCGGCGGCCCTCCAGACCCACGCGTCCTCGCTGGCTGCGTAGCCTGAAGCGTGGTTTCTCCAGAACTCCCGCCCCTGGTGGAACTCCCAGTAGGCCGCCAGATCGCCGGAGG
>CAIQVJ010000082.1 GCA_903875225.1 uncultured Pseudomonadota bacterium | reverse complement strand
CGTGCCGAGGCGGAGGCGGAGGCGGCGCGGGAGGCGCAGCGCCAGGAGGAGCGTGCGCGGCAGGCCGCGGCGGAGGAGGCGGAGCGGAAGCTGGCCGCGGAGACGCTCGCGGCGGCCCGGGCCGTGGCGCGGGCGGCATCCGAGGCAGAGCAGCGCGCGCGGGCCGAGGCGGCGCGCGCACAGGCAGAGAGCCGCGAGCGGGAGCGCGCCAGCCAGCGAGCCGAGCTGGAGCGTCAGCGGTTCGAGGATGCACGGGTGGAGGCCGAGGCGGCCGCGCAGGACGCCGCGGCGGCGGCGAGCGCCGAGGGGGACGACCGACTGGTCCGGGCCCGCCTGGTCACGGCTCGCCAGCGTGCGGAGATGGCGCGGCAGCAGGCCGCTGAGTCCGCCCGGACTGCGGCTGCGGCCGTGGCGGCAGCCGAGCAGGCGGCTCGAGCGGAGGCCGCCGCGGAGCGCGCGCGCTCGGCGGCGGCCGAGGAGAGCGAGCGGGTACGGCTGGAGCGGGAGGTCACGGAGGCCCGCGATGAGAAGCGCCGTGCAGTGGAGGCCGAGCGTCGGGCCCGCGCCGAGGCGGAGCGTGCGCAGGCGGAGGCGCAGGCCCGCGAGGCGGCCGCCGCGCGGGAGGCGGAGCGCGCGGAAAAGGAGCGGGCGCGGCTCGCTGCGATCCAGGCCGAGGAGCGGGCGGAGATCGAGGCGCTCGCGCGGGGCCTGGCATTCGACGAGGCGGAGCGAGGGGATGCCCGGGTGCTCCGTGCGCGTCTCATCGCCGCCCGCCAACGCGCCGACGCCGCGCGGGTCGAAGCCAGCGAGTCGGCGCGCCGCGCGGCGGCGGCCTCCGCCGCCGCGAGCGAGGCCGCGCGGGCGGAGGCCCAGGCCGATCGGGCGCGTGCGGCCGCAGCGAACGCCGAAGATCGGTTGCGCGCCGAGCAGGCGCTCGCCGAGGCGCGGGAGAGCGCCCGCAGGGCCGCGGAGGTGGAGGCCCGCGCGCGCGCCGAAGCAGCACGTGCGGAGGCCGAGGCGGCCGCAACCGCACGCGAGGCCCGCCGGGACGAGGCGGCGCGGGCCCGGAAGCAAGCAGCGGCTGTCGAGGCGCGGGCCGAGCTCGAACTGTCGGCGCACGAGGCGAGCGCGGACGAGGCCGAGCGAGGGGCGGCGAGGCTGCTGCGCGCGCGGGTGGCCGTCGCCCGCCAGCGGGCGCAGGGTGCCCGCACCGCCGCTCTCGCCTCGGCGCGGGAGGCGAGTGAGGCTGCCCGCCTCGCGGCCCTCGCCTCCGAGGCGGAAGCGGCCGCCGAGCGCGCCCGCGCCGCCGCCGAGAACGAGCGGACCCGGGTGCTGGCGGATCAGGTCCTCGCCGAGGCGCGGAGCGCCGCGCGCGCGGCGGTGGAGGAGGAGGCTCGCGCACGCGTGGTGGCCGAGCGGGCCCACGCCGAGGCCGAGGCGCGCGACGAGGCCGTCGCGCGGGAGGCTCGCCGGGCCGAGGTGGAGCAGGCCCGCGCCGCTGCAGCGCAGGCCGAGTCGAGGGCGGAGCTCGAGGAGTTCGCCCGCGAGCTCGAAGCCGAAGAGGTCTCGAGGGGCGGCGACAAGCTCCTCCGCGCGCGCTTGCAGGCGGCGCGCTTGCGGGCGGAGGCGACACGACTCGCGGTCGAGGCCTCCGCGAGGCAGGCCGCCGAGGTCACGCGGCAGCGTCTCGCAGCCGAGGTCCAGGCAGCCGCTGCAGAGCGGGAAGCGGTCCTGGCCGAGATGGATGAGGCCGAGCGAGCCAGGAGCCTGGAGGCGGCGGCGGAGCGGGAGCGCGAGCGGCTCGAAGGGCAGCACGCGGCGGAGACGTCCCGGCGGCTCCTCGTGGAGGCGCGCTGGAGGCAGACGGCCGAGAGCCTCGCGGAGCGGGATCGCCAGCGGGCGGAGGCCGACCGGGCGGATGTCCTGGCCGAGTTCAACGAGAGCCGCTCGGAGCGGGAAGCTGCGGACCGCGGCGGCCTGTACCTGGATGCCGCCGCGCGTGCCCGCGCAGCGACCCGACGCCGCTCCCAGCGCCAACGCTCAGTGGAATTGGGCAATCGTCAGCGACTCCAGCGTGACGCCCTGGATGTAGAGCGCCGCGTCGTTCTCGATGCCTTCGAGGCAGACGCACGCGAGCGCGAACAGCAAGGAGAGGCGGCCGCCCTCGCACGCCTCCTGCGGGCGGTGCGGCCAGCTGCCCAGGCGTGGGAGCTCCGGGTCCAGGCTGACGAGCAGCGCATTCGCGCCGCGGGGCCAGCCGCTACGGAGGAGCGGGACCGCGCTGCCAAGCGCACCGCCGGGCGCGAGGAAGCCCGCCGGCGGGCGCTGGGCGGGGTCGGTCTGGCGGTCGACGGGTCCGTCCAGTTGGGCCGCCGGCTCGCCCGCGCGGCGTTCGACATCGCGCTCGGACGCAACCTTTCCGTCGAGACGGGCCCGACGATGGAGGAGACCGCCGATTTTCAACGGGACGCTGCGCTCCGCGAGCGGGATCAGCGCGAGGCCCGGTTCGCCCTGGAGATGGTGCGGCGCCGCCGTGTCCTGTTCGAACGGGCCAGCGCCGCCCTGCTCCAGCCGGGCTGGGAGGGGACGGACGGGAACACGGAGGCCAGCCGGAATGCGGCGCTGATCGTCACGGGCGGCGTGCGGGCAGGCGTTCGCGTCATCGCAGAGCGGATGACCCGGCCCGACGTCTCGCCCACGCCCGGGGTCGACTGGCGCGGACGTTCGCTCGACGAGCGCGACTTCCACGGGATGGACCTTCGGGGGGTGAACTTCACGCGTGCCAGCCTGGTTGGTGCAGACCTGCGTGAGGTCGACCTGACCGGCGCCGATCTCACGGGTGCGGACCTCACCGCTGCGACCCTCCGCGGCGCGCTGCTCGTCCGGGCGAGCCTGGATGACGCCATCCTCGACCAGGCGGACCTCCGGGACGTCGAACTGGAGACGACATCGGTCCGGGGCACCCGCGCTACCGGCGTGATCGGTCTCTCGGCCGCCGCGCGGGCCTCGATCGCGGAGCGCGGCGCAGACCTGGGCCTGGGCCAGGAGTCGGGTTGGGTCCGCCTCGTCGGCGCCGCTGCAGCGGTAGCGCTCTTCGGGGTCATCGGGGTGTACGCCGCGGCGCAGTTCACCGCGCGCACCGACGACACCGCCGTGCGTGAGAACGCTGCCACGGTCGCCCAGCAGGCGGGAGATCCCGCGACCGCGGCGACCCAGTTCGCCCAGCTCGCCGACTCTGCCAAGGACGATTCGCAGCGCGTGGACCTGCACCTCGAGGCTGCCGCCGCCTACGAGGAGGCCGGCGACGTCGACAATGCGCTCGTGCAGATCCAGGCTGCGCTCGCCTGCGCCGGGGAAGGCGCCCAGGCTCCGAGGGTCATGCTCCGCCAGGCCCAGCTGCAGGCGCGGCACGCGTTGACCGCGAACGCCCGCAAGAACTTCGAATTGCTGCTCGACCGGTCGGATGTGGGGCCCGAGGAGCGCGCGAGCGCCCTGATCGGGCTCTCCGGCCTGCTCGAGCCTGGGGAGCGCCCCGATCTGTTGCGTCGCGAACAGGCGCTGCTCGCGGGCGCCGAGACCGACGTGCAGCGCGCCTCGCTCGCGTTGGCGTTGGCGGACGGTTGGGCCGGTGTGGGAGACATGGCCAGTGCGCGCGCCACCATCCAGAGCGCCATCGACCAGACCCGGAGCGCGAAGGACAGGTTGCCGCTCTCGCTGCGGCTCGCCCACCTGCTCGCGGACTCTGGCGACGAAGACGGCGCGCTGGCACTGTACACCGCGGTCCTGGGCCAGGACGGAGGCGAGGAGGCCGCGCTGGGCGCCGCCGACCTCTACGGGCGCCGGGGCGACGATGCCCGGGCACGAGAGCTGCTCGCGCCACTCCAGGCCAGCACCGACGTCGGGTTGCGGGCCCATGCGGAGTCGATGATCGCCGGGATCGAGGAGCAGGGGGGGAACGCAGCCGCCGCGACAGCCGCGTGGCGTCGGCTCCTCGACATCGACGGTGTGGAGCCCCGCCTGAAGGACGAGGCCTACCTCAACCTCGCCCGGATGCTCGAACAGACGGACCCGGGCGCGGCGAGGCGGCTCGTCGCCGAACATCCCGACCTGAAGGAGGCGGTCGCCCTCGGCAACGCCCGTGCGTTGCGGGAGGCGGGAAAGCGGGCCCAGGCGCGGGACGTGTGGGCGGCGCTCGCCGACGATCCCGCGACGACCCCCGATGCGAAGCTCGAGGCCCAGCTCTCGATCGCGGAGATCATGGTGGAGGATGGCGACCCCTCAGCGGTGAAGCGGTACGACGATCTGCTCGGCACCACGACGTCCGAAGCCGTGCGGAGCCGGATCGTCCTCGGTGCGGCCAACGCCCTGGTTCGGGCGAATCGGGTGCAGGAGGCGCGGGCCCGGTACAACGCGCTCCTCGTTGCGTTGGCTCCGAACTCAACGGCAAACGCCGAGATCGCCGCGCAGTGCAAGCTGGGCCTCGCCCGGATCGACGTGCTCGAGGGTACGAACGAGGCGGCATCCCAGTTGTACCTCGAGGTGGGGAGGTCGGATGGTCCCTGGGCGGTGGAGGCCCTCATGTCCCTCGGGGAGCTGCGACTTCGGGCGGGCAACTACCCTGACGCAGCTGTGGCCTTCCGTAGCGCGCTCAAGACCACCGCCCCCATCGAGCCCTCGCGCAAGTTGGAGCTCGAGATCGCGCTCGCCAGCGCCCTCACCGAGGCGAACGACCCGAAAGCGGCCGAGGTGTACACGGCGCTGCTCAACGCGCCCACGCCCGCCGTACGGGTGCAGGCGAACATCGCCGTGGGGAACCAGAAGCTCGCCACGGACCCGGCCGCTGCCCGCGCCTTGTTCGAGAAGGCGCTGTCGGAAGCCACCCCGGGCCCGGATCGTGCCGAGGCGCGCGGCGGATGGCTGCGCAGCGCCGTTGCGCTCGGGCAGGTGGAGGAGGGCATGGGGCAGGTGAAGGCGTGGCTCGGCAACGAAGACGATCAGGCGCTCCGCGGGGAGTTGGCGGTCGCAGCCGTACGTGCGCTTCGCGAGGAGGGGCGGAGCGGCGAGGCGCTGGATCTGGCGAACACCTACGCGCGAGACGGCGGGTTCGAGCTTGGGATGGAGAAGGCGGGCGCGCTGCGCGACGCGGGCCGTCCTGCCGAGGCGGCGAACCTGCTCGAGACGCTCGTTCCCGCCGACGTCGCGGACAGGAGCTGGGTCGCCGAGACCGAGGCCGATGCGCGCATCGAAGCAGGCGACTTCGAGGGTGCGAAGAAGGTGCTGCAGAGCCTGCGCGCAACCGGCAGCTCGGCCTGCTTCGGCCTCGCCCGGGTGGCGCGCGAGGAGCGGCGGTTGGAGGAGGCGCAGGAGCAACTCCAGAACTGCGACGACCCCCGGGTGGCCGTGGAGAAGGCACAGTTGCTGGAGGACATGGGGAAGTTCGACGAGGCGCAGCAGGCCTGGCAACGCCTCTCCCAGGCCGAGGATCTGGAGATGCGGACCGCCGGGGCGCTCGGTCTCGCTCGTCTCTCCATGGCGCAGGACGACCCGGTCGGCGCGCTGGGGGCGTTGGACAAACAGTCCACGATCGACCCCGGCTACGCGCTCTCAATCGCCCAGGTGCGCGGGGAAGCGCTGCGGGCGCTCCACCGGCTGGATGAAGCCGTGGCGGTGTACAAGGGCCTCGGGGGTGGAGTCGAGGAGCACACGGTGGGCCTGCTCGGCCAGGCGGAGTGCGCCTATGAGTCCGGTGACGCGAAGGCTGCCCTCGCGTTGTTCGCCGAGGCGAGGGACAGTACGACCGATGACGTTTACGGCGTCCAGGCCCGTTGGGGCCAGTTCCACGCCTACGTCGAGCAGGGAAACACAGCTTCTGCCATTGATATCTTGAAAGAGCTGAAGGACGGGTACCCCGATCAGGCCGAGGCCGTGGCCGCAGCGCAGGCCGGATTGCAGGGCCCGTGAACTCCGCCGTTCGTCGGCGCCGCGGTTATGGTTCCCAGGTGGAGATCCGCATGACCTCGCTATTCGCCCCCCTGCTCCTGATCTCGGCGTGCACCGGCTCCAAACAGGACACCAGCACGCCTACGGATTCACACACCGGCGACAGCGACACCGCGCCGGTCGTCGTCCCGGTCTGGACCGACAACCACATCGAGACGTCGTCGACGTTCCACGGGGTGTACGCCTCTGGGCAGGGCACCTACATCGTGGGGACGGACGGGAAGGCCTACGTCGGCACCACGTCCGTGGGGTTCACCGACCTGGTCGCGCCCGTCTCGGTGGACTTCCGCGACCTGTGGGGGCAGGGGGCGGGCGACACGCTCAATCTCTACGTTGCCGGGCAGGAGGGCCACATCCTGAACCTCGCCGGGGACACCTGGACCGACAACGACCTCGGCACCAACAACTTCGAGGGGCTCGGCGGGTCGGATGCCGCCACGCTCTACGCTGTCGGCTGGGGCGGGATCTACGAGTCGCAGGGCGCGGATCCGAGCGGCGCATGGACCTTCGTGCACTCCCCGAACGGCGTGCGTCTCGACGACGTGTGGGGCAGCGGGGCAGACGCGGTGGCCGTGGGGGAGGACGGCGGTGCGGCCGTCCGAGTGGGTGGAACCTGGACGGCCTCCGTCACGCCCGTCACCGTCTCGCTCCACGGCGTGTCCGGCTCGGCTGCGAACGACGTCTGGGCGGTCGGGGAGTCGGGCACGGTCCTGCACTGGGACGGCAGCGCGTGGACGCTGGTGACGGTCCCGACGACGCAGTCGCTGTGGGCCGTGTGGTGCGCCAGCGACAAGGACGTGTTCGTCGTGGGCAACAACGGAACCGCGCTGTACTGGGACGGCACGACGTGGAAGGACCTGCCCACGGGTGTCGCCAACAACCTGTACGCGGTGCACGGGTCGTCTGCGACGAACGTGTGGGCTGTAGGCAACCGCGGCATGGCGCTGCAGTACAAGCCGTAGACTGCATGGACACCCTCCCCGTCGAGCTCTACCAACTGGTGCTCGCTGCCACCTGGCACGCGGACGGGCTGTGGGGAGATGCCACGTTCGACCTCTACGCGCGCGGGTTGCCAGACGACTGGGGGTTCCTCGTGGCGGCCGGGTTGGAGCCGCTCCGGGAGCGCCTCGCCGCGCTCCGGTTCACGGAGGCCCAGGTGGCCCAGGTGGCCGAACACCCGGTGTTCCGACACGTGCAACCTGCGTTCTTCGACTACCTGCGACGGTTCCGTTTCGAGGGGGAGGTCCACGCGGTCCCCGAGGGCACGCCCGTGTTCCCGGGCGAGCCGCTGGTACGCATCACCGCCCCGCTGATGACGTGCGGGCTCATCGAAACCCTCGCCATCCAGATCGTCTCCGCGAGCTCCCTCATCGCGACGCGCGCGGTCCGGCTCGTGCAGGCCGCGGGAGGCGCACCCGTCTACGATTTCGGCTCCAGGCGCGCCCCGAGTCCGGACGCCGCGCTCCTCTCGGCCCGGGCGGCGTTCATCGGAGGCTCGGCTGCCACCACGAATGCGGCTGCCGTGCTGCGGTGGGGCATCCCGTCGATCGGCACGATGTCCGACACCTTCATCGCGGCCTACGGCGACGAGCAGCTCGCCTACGATGCATTTCGCACCTACTTCCCCGAGGTCGGCCACCTCGCGCTCTCGGACATGGAGCCCGGCCGGGCGGTCGCCGAATTGAAGCGCTTTCGGGGCCAGGTGCTCACGGTGCGGCTCGACCACGCAGACCTGGAGAGCACCTCGCGCGCCGTGCGCCGCGAACTGGACCGCGCAGGCTATCGGACCACGCGGATCCTTGGCTCCGGGCACCTCGATGAGCACCGCATCGCGGCGCTGGTCGCCAGCGCGGCGCCTGTGGACCGCTACGCGGTCGGTCGAGCGCTGGCCCGGGTGGACGACGACGGAGTCCGGATGGCCTTCCGGATCGCCGAGCGGCACGCATCGCAAGGGAGCGTGGGGGCGCGTGGCGAGGGCGCCGCTCGCTGGCCGGGCAAGAAGCAGATCATCCGCACGCCGCTCGGCGACACGCTCGTGCGAGCCTCGGACGCTCCGTTGCTCGAACGCAACGGAGGGATCGGCCTGCTCAGCCGCGTGGGGCCGGATCCTGTCCCCCTCGTGAGCGCGCGGGAGCACTGCATCCGCGCCGTGGGGGCCCTGCCGGGCGCCGTCCGTGCGCTCCGTTCTCCCGCCGTCTGGCCGGTGCACGCCGCCACCGACCTCTGATACCGCTCTCCGCACCGTTCGTCAGAGCCCCTTCGACATGCTCTCCAGCCCGAGCGCACGGGACCGGCTCGCCAGCGTGTTCCGAGCGACGCCGAGAAGGAGGGCGGTGGCCTTGCGGTTTCCTCCGGTGCGCGCCAGCGCGAGGCGCAGCAGGGCCCGCTCCGCGGCCTCCGTCACGAGGCCGTACAGCGTCACCCCGGGTCCCGGCGTGTATTGCCCCACCACGTCCCGTAGCCGCGTCTCGGCCGCCTCCTCGAACCCTGCGATGTCGCGGGCCACGGCCTCCTCCTCCGCACGCAGCAGCCGGGAGATCCCCTCCGGGAGCATGCGGCCGCGGATCGCCCGCCCCTCCGTCTGCGCCAGGGTCTGAACGATGAACATCTCCAGTTCGCGGAGGTTGCCTGGCCAGCGCCAGCCGCTCAACAGCGCCCACAGCGCATGATCGAAGGTGCGTAGCGGCAGCCCCATGCGCTGGCAGTGCCGCTCCAGGTAGGCCATCGCGAGCGGCTTGATGTCCGCGGCGTGGGTGCGGAGCGGAGGGATCACCACGCGCGCCCACTCGACGCCGGAGGGCGGCTCCCCTGCGCGGGTGCCGACGCCCACGCGCCACCCCATGGCGCCGGCTTCGCGGGCCGCGGCGCGGATCTCGCCCGACTCGCGCTTGTGTCCGCTCTCGAGAAAGATCGTCCCGGCCCCGGGGGTTCGCTCCCAGCGTTGCCCCGCGGGCACGATGACGAAGGGGGTGTTCGGGCGGGAGAGCTGATGAACGCGGCGTGCGATGCGCTCCTTCCCGGTGCCCCGCTCCCCGTGGATGCAGAATGGCAGGGGCGAGGCCGCGAGGCGAGCGAGGAGATCGAGCGGGTGGAGGCCGAGGCCCATCCGCCCCAGCTCCTGGCGATCTTCGTCGGAGAGGGCGCCGCTCCCGGGCAGGCGCTGCGCCTCCCTCTGGGCGGCTCGAAAGGTCGCCGGGATGCGGATGAGCGGCGGCCGCCGGCCGCCCATCACGCGGATGTGGGGGGAGTGCCCCATCGACCTCGCCAGCCCGTCCAGGAGAACGGCGTCGAACCTTGGGAGTTCGGAATCGACCAGGACGAGCCGGGTGTCGACTCCGCACACGCTCCGGCACAGGGACTCCCAGTCGGCGATCGGGCGCACGGGCACGCCCGCTCGGGAGAGCGGGACGACGACCTCGGAGCGGATTTCATCCCGCGCGGTTGCGACAACGAGAACGGCCATGGTCTACGGGCGAGAGCGAACCACAGGTTATCCTCCCCGCCCCCATGCGCTCCCACCCCCCCTCCGCCCATCGCGTCCTACGCACCTGTCTGCTCCTGCTCGCGACCTCTGCGTTCACCCTGTCGCACCCCGGGCCCTGGCCCTTGGGGGAGGCCTGGGCAGGTGACGCCGCGGCTGCGGCCGGAGACCCGGGCGACAACGCTCCGGCCCTCGACGATGCAGTCCCTGCCGACGCTGCGGAGCCCACGGGGGCGCCCGACGCCTCGATCTGGGACTTCATCGAGCCCGGCGAAGCCGCTGCGGCGAGCGAGTCCGTCAAGGCCGCTGCCGAGGAGCTCTCCTCCGAGCGCATGAGCGAGCTCACCGATCTCGGGAGCGTGGGCGCCGAACCGCCGATCGAGTACTACCTCGACCCCGTGGGCGCGACGAATCAGGACCCGTTGCACCTCGACAGCATCGATCCCAAGGAGTTCGACATCCCGGTGGTCGTGAACGACGACGTGAAGCGGTGGATGGAGTATTTTCTCGGGCGTGGGCGCAAGTACTACGCGCACTACCTCGAGCGCTCCACCAAGTGGCGGCCGCTCATGTACCGCCAGATCGACGCGCGAGGAATGCCCAGGGATCTCGTTTACCTCTCGATGATCGAGAGCGGGTACAGCCCAGGCGCCACGAGCTACGCCGCGGCCGCGGGCCTGTGGCAGTTCATGCCCGCCACGGGTCGTCAGTACGCGCTGCGGGTGGACTGGTGGGTCGACGACCGCCGCGATCCCGAGCGCGCCACGAAGGCCGCTCTGGACTACCTGTCCTACCTGAACAAGATGTTCGCGGGCGATTGGTGGCTCGCCTGGGCGAGCTACAACGGGGGCGAGGGGCGGGTGATGAATTCCACGCGCCACGCAGGCACGACAGATTTCTGGAAGATCACACAAGGGGACTACCTGCACACGGAGACGGAGAACTATGTCCCCAAGCTCCTCGCGGCCGCCATCATCGGCCATCACCCGGAGCGGTACGGGTTCGTCGGCATCCACTACCAACCGGAGTTCGTGTTCGACACCGTCGAGGTGCCTGCGAGCGTCGGCGTGGACGTGCTGGCCCGCTGCGCGGGGACCACTGAAGAGGGTTTTCTGGAGCTGAACCCGGCGTTGCGCCGTTGGGCCCTGCCGCCGGATCCTGAGACCCAGAGCGTCCGGGTGCCGAAGGGACACGGGGAAGCCTTCAAGGCCGAGTTCGCCAAGGTCCCTCCGGAAGAGCGGCTCACCTACGTGCAGCACGTCGTCAAGAAGGGCGAGAGCATGGGCTCGATCGCGACCAAGTACGGTGTCGCCTCGGCCGACATCGCGCGGATGAACCACATCGCCTCCAGCGCGCGGATCAAGGTCGGCATGGAGCTCATCATCCCGACCTCTCCCCATGGCGGGGCCGAGGTGCCCCAGCCGTCGAACGCGACCACCACGCCGACCTCAGGCGCGGGCCCGGTGTTGCTGCCCGATGGCACGACCCGGGCTGCGTCGGCATCCACGACGAGCGCGCCCACCTCCGGTGCGGTGAGCACGGTGGTCGTGACGTACAAGGTGCGTTCGGGGGACACCCTCGCCGCCATCGCCCGGGCGCAGGGGGTGAGCATCGACAACCTGAAGGCCTGGAACGGCATCCGCAACGAGAACCAGATCTACGCAGGCCAGCGGCTCACGGTTCGCAAGTCCCACACCGCGGTGCCAGCCCCAACGGCTGCCACTCCCCCGTCGAAGGTGGCACCCGCCGCGGCTCCGGCGGAGCCCAAACCGCCGACTGCCCCGACGATCTACACGGTGCGGTCTGGCGACACGCTCTCGGAGATCGCCTCCAGCCAGAAGGTCTCGCTCGACAACCTGAAGGCCTGGAACAAGCTCACGGGCAGCACCATCGTCGTGGGTCAGAAGCTGGTCGTGGCCAGCGCCCCCGTGGCCGCGGCGCCGACGTCCACGGCCAAGACCACCGTGTACACCGTGCGCAAGGGCGACACCCTCGGGGGCATCGCGGATCGCTACAACTGTACGATCGGAGAGCTCAAGTCCTGGAACGGGCTCTCCGGGTCGACGATCTACCCGGGCCAGAAGCTCAAGATCAAGGGATAGGGCACAGCGCTGAATCGTCGCGCCATCGCGCCGGTTGTTGCGATACACTGCGCCCGTGCGCGCTGCCCTCCTCCCCGTCCTCGTCCTCGTCGGCTTCACCGCCTGCACCCCAGACTATGCCCTCAACGGCAAGGCGCCGGACGTGGACCCGGCAGACGTCACCGACTGCGGGTTCACCCAGGTGGTGGATGGCGATGGCGTCGCGACCAACTTCTGGTCGTACGATTGCAACCCGGTGTTCACGACCACCGGAGAAGATTGGGCCCCCACGATCGACAACTCGGCCTTCCTGGTCACGGATGTGTTGGGTCACCCGTTCTACCAGTTGTGGTACACGGGGGTGGAGAACTCGAGCAACCCGACAGGCTGGAAGCTTGGATACGCGGTGAGCGCCGAGGGCACCGATTGGGTACCCTCTGGCGACAACCCGCTCCTCTCCTCGATCGACGGGGACTGGGACGCCTCCTCGATGGACGCGATGCAGGTGGTGTGGGATCCCGACACCTCCCAGTACGTGATGATCTACCAGGGCCTGAACTACGACCAGAACAACCTCGCCATCGGCGTCCTGTCCAGCCCCGACGGTGTGGCCTGGTCCCGACTCCCGCAGAACCCGGTGTACGATCTGATGCAGCCCGCCGCCGGCCTCGACGGCTGGTGCTGGCCGCTCGGGTTGGATCTCGGGCCTGTCGCTGGGTACACCGGCTATCTGGCCGGGTACGATGCGCGGGCGAACACATGCTCCGCGTACCAGTTGAACGCGAGCGATCTCACGTCGTGGACCCCATCCAACACCAGCGTGTTCCCTCCTGGTGCCAACGGTGCATGGGACGACAAGGGTCAGGTCTCGCTCTCGATCGCCTCGCTGGACGGCTCCGACTACCTGTTCTACGTCGGCTTCGGGGACTGGCAGACGCAGGGCCAGTACCAGCAGTCGCAGCACCAGTTCCTGGGCATGGCCGAGAAGAACGCCAACGGCAACTGGGAGCGCCGGCCTGCCGCCGTCCCGATCAACAACACCTCCGAGGGTGAGATCGGCGCCGTGGCTGCGCGCACGGTGGGCAGCCGCATCCACCTGTGGGTGAACGACAACTGGGATGGCCAGACGGCGGTCGGCTACTTCATCTACGACCCGCTGGGGACCATGGCAGGGGACGGTCAGTGAACCTGCGGCCTCTCCTGCTGGCGCTGGTGCTCCCGGGTTGCGGCTCCCTGGGCCTCGACACGATGGCGCACGTGGACGACAGCGGCACGGGGCCTGTCACCATCGATGCCGTGGATCCCTCGTTCGGCCCCAACGAGGGCGGGAACGCGGTGACGATCGATGGTACGGGATTCGAGGGTGCGATCACCGTGGCGTTCGGTCGCGCCGATCCGGTGGCGGGCACCCTCATCGACGCGGACACGATCTCGGTCCAGGCTCCCTACTCCGGGGTGGACGCAACAGTAGACCTCACCGTGACAACCGATCTTGGAAGTGCCACGCGCACCAACGGCTACCGGTTCGGCGATGGACCGCCCGACACCGGGACGACGGACGACACCGGGGGGGGCGCTCACGGCGTGGCGGGGTTGGTGGAATTCTCGCTCCTGCAGATCGCATGTCCCTCCTGCTTTGGGATGACGACCGATCTGGATGTCACGGCAGACGCCGCGTTTCACGACCCGGTGTCTGGCTCCTGGGTCGCGTGGATCCCGAGCCCCGGGTCGTGCTCCAACTCGATCTCCACCTCCACGCCGGCGTCCACCTACCTGGATGCAGGCGCCTACGTGCACCTGGAGTCGGGGTCCCACAGCATCGGCATGGTCAAGACCAACGGCACCGGTGGCCCTGGTTATTCGGCAGCGGGCCTCTCCAACGACGACTATGCGCGAACGGCCTTCTACTCGGTGGACATCTCGGGGGGCGCGGACGTCGACGCCGAGGTCATCACCGACGCCATGCTCACCCCGCAGGGCTTCAGCGACATCCAGCCGGTCGAGACCCTCTACGCCGACAGTCGCAGCGCGTTCACCGCCCGGGTCTCGCGTTCCGGGCAGACCTTCGGTTGGGCCCCTTCCGGCGGGACCGGCAGCTTCCTCATCCTGATCGACGCGTACGACGCGCGCTCGGGCAACCCGATCGGCGAGGGGTTGTGCGCCGGGGCAGACAACGGTTCGATGACGGTGCCTTCATCGGTGGTGGGCGCCTGGCCCCCTGGCACCCTGCTTGCGATCTACTTCCTTCGATACCAGATCGAAACTCCGCAATTTGCTTCCGGCGCCACGCTGGAATCGGTGGCGCGGGTGGGAGTTCTGGGAACGGGTATCATCCAATGAGTCTACGCCCCCTCCTCCTGGTCCTCGCAGCGCTCCTCACGGGGTGCTCCAAAGACGCACCCTGCGAAACGCTCTGTCGCTCCCTGGTCATGGACTGTGAGTACGCCGCGTTTCCCACCCTCGACAGTTGCGTGGAGGGGTGCCTGTACGACCAGGACCAGGGCGCGGACATCAAGGGCGAGATGGAGTGCATGGACGCTGCAGCCTGCGACCCCATCGGCACCGTGGAGTGTGCCCGGGAGTTCAACCCCTCGGGTAGCTGACCGCAGCGTCGCTAGTCCTCCCGGGTCGACGAGCGCATGAATTCGCCGGCGTCCACCGCCGAGATCCTACCGGTCGCCGCATAGCGCTCCGCCTGGAGCCGCATGTCCAGCCGGTCCATCTCCTTGAGGAACCGGGCTTCGGGCGTCTGCTGGGCCTCTGCCTCGCGCCAGAGGGCGAGCAATTCGGGTCGGTCGACCAGGAGCGCGGCCATGACCTCGTCCTCACGCCGGTGCTTCTCCTCGGCCGGGACACCGTCGTGGGGCGTGATGTCGCCGACGCGGACCTCGGCGAGGTCGTGCAGGATCGCCATGATCAGCAGGCGGCCCCGATCGAGCTCCGGAGGGCACCGGAGCAGGGCCAGCAGCGCGACGCCGTACGAGTGGTCGGCGACAGACTCCGGCGCGCTGTTTCCCACGCGGAGCCAACCGGCGCGGCGGACCTCCTTCAGCTCGGCAGCCAACCGACACAGGTCGTCCGTGGTCACGGTTCGCCCAGGGCCAGCCGGCGTTGCTCCGGCCGCGTGAGGCTCCACACGATGGGATCCTCCTCCTGGCGCCGCTGGAAATCAGCGCGGGTGCGAAGGTTGGACCAATGTTCGTCCAGCATCGCCTGGGCCACCGCGCTGCCGAGGTTGCCCCCCGGCCCCAGCAGCACCAACGCGTCGGGCGCGAATTCCCGGAGTGCCGTGCGCACGCACAAGCCGAAATCGAAGGGCGCCACCACCTGGGTGCCCAGCGTGTAGGCGCCGAGCGTGTGGGGGTCGGCATGCAGCGGGAACCAGACCTTGCCGACCCCGTCCACCATCGGCACCCGGGGGGCCTGGAACCCGAGGTCCATCAGGTCTCGCGCTGCCCTTCCCGCGGTGTCCAGCAGCAGCGGCGTGTGGAACGCGGAGTGCAGCGGGAGCTGGAACGGCGCGTCGCGGTCGCCGATACGTCGCGCGGGCAGGCGCGTCATGGCGATGCGGAGGGCCTCGTCGGTGCCCCCGAGCACAAGCTGGCGGCCGAGGCGGATCGAGACGAACAGGCCGGGCACATGGCGGAGAAGCTCGTCGACCTCGGGGGAGGGCAGCGGGTTCCAGTCCGCGTCGCACAGCGGGTAGAGGATCTGCCCCCCGGTCACGTTCTCGGCCTGGTATTGCCCCATCGTCTCGATGAGGCGGAGCCCGTGTGGAACATCGAGCGCGCCTGCCGCCGTGAGGGCGGTGTACCAACCCATCGAGTTTCCGATCACGGCGACGACCTTCACGCGTCCGGCCTGCAGGAGCCGGTCGTGGTCGGCCAGCGAGCAGGTGGCGGTGAGGATGGACGCGTTCTCCCCGGCCACGTGCAGGCGGGAGCTGTAGGACGCGCTCGCGTCCATCGCGGAGGGGGTCGGGCGCCCGAGCGCCTCCCGCATGGCGTCCGCAGCCATCACGGACGGCAGGTCCTGCGCCCCCCGCAGGCTTCCCAGTTGTTCCCGGCCATAGGAGCCCCTTCCGGGGCAGACGACGACAACGCGCTTCATCACGACACCTCGCCGCTGCACAGCTTGCGGGCAGCCTCGACGATCTGGGGTTCCTGCACGAGCACGAGGTTCGCGGCTGCCGCGAGCGGGATGTACACGTCCTCGCCCGTCACCCGGGCCATGGGGAGCCGCAGTCCGGCGTCCACGAGCACCGTGAACAGCGCCTCGGAGAGCCCGCCGCTCCGTCGGCATTCGTCCACCACCAGCACCTTCCCGGTCCGCCTGGCTTCACGCACGATGTCCTCCACCGGGAGTGGGCTGATCCACCGCAGATCCAGCACCCGGGCCCGGATCCCGTACTGCTCCTCCAGCGTCCGTGCCGCGCGAAGCGAGAGGTACAGGCCGTTCGCCCACGTGAGGATGGTGAGGTCGCCATCGGCGGCGGCGGGGGGGTACACCCGACCGACGCCGATGGGCACGTGATGGTCGAGCGGTGGGTAGGGCGCCGCCCACCCTCCGTCCCCGTCCTGGTGCAGGTCCCGCGTCATGTAGAGGGCGATCGGCTCGAGGAAGATGCAGACCGACCCATCCACCCTCGCCGAAGCCACGCAGGTGCGCAACATCGCTGCGGCGTCGTCGCCGCGGGCCGGAGACGCGATCACCAGCCCGGGGATGTCACGCAGGGCAGCGATCGAGTTGTCGTTGTGGAAGTGGCCCCCGAAGCCCTTCTGGTACGCGTAGCCCGCGATGCGCAGCACCATCGGATTCCGGAACTGCCCGTTCGAGAAGTACTGCAGGGAGCCCGCTTCCCCGCGGATCTGGTCGCATGCGTTGTGGAAATAGGCGAGGTACTGGATCTCGGGGAGCGGCATCAGGCCCGCCTGCCCGGCGCCCAGCGCGAGCCCCAGGATCGTCTGCTCGTCCAGCAGCGTGTCGAAGATCCTGTCCCGCCCGAACCGGGACTGCAGCTCGGCGGTCACGTGGTACACCCCGCCCTTCCTGGCGACATCCTCTCCGAAGAGCACCGTCTCGGGGTATTTCGTGAGGAGCTCGGCGAGCGCCCGGTTGATCTGAACGCCGAGATGGCGCGGCTTTTCGTCGGTCGAGGCGGCGGGTGGTGCGCCGGGGCGCGTGGCCTCGGCCTGCACGAGCTCCGGATGCCTCGGTGCGAGGGGCGCGATCACCTGCTCTGCTGTCTGGAACTTGGGGCGTCGGATGCACTCCTCGCCGAGCGCCGCAACGCGTGACCGGGTCGTCTCGTAGAGGTCTGCCAGCTCGTCCCCGGTCGCGACACCCGCCCCGACGAGCAGCCGGGCGGTGGTCAGGAGCGGGTCCCTGGCCTCCTCCGCGGCGATCTCCGCGACGGAGCGGTAGGTGGACTCCACATCCGAGCCGGCGTGCCCGAGCAGCCGCACCGTGCGCAGGTGCAGGAACAGCGGCCGACGGTGGGTGCGGACCCAGTAGACTGCGGCGTGCGCAGCATCCCAGGCGTCCGGAAGGTCCAGCCCGTCGCCCTGGATGTACGCGAGGTTCGTCCTGTGCCCGTACGCGGCCTGGATCCAGCCGGGCGCAGTGGCGGTGGAGATCCCGATCCCGTTGTCCTCGCAAACGAACAGCACGGGGCAGGGCTCGCCGTGGTGGGTGAACCACTCTGCGGCGTTGATCGCTCCGGTCGCGGTGGAGTGGTTGGCGGAGGCATCCCCGAACGTCGCGATGGCGATGCGGTCGGAAGACTCGGGGTCGAGGCCGAGGCGCTTGCGGCGCTCGATCGCGACGGCGTAGCCCACGGTCTTGGGCAGGTGGCTGGCGATGGTGGAGGTCTGCGGGGGAACGCCGAGCGGCAGGCTCCCGAACACCTTGTGCCGGCCCCCGGCGATGGGCTCGTCCGTCGAGGCGCAGAGCCCGAGCAGCACGTCCATCAGCGGGGTCGACCCGGGCACCTGGCGTGCGCGCTCGATGAAGAACGCGCCCGAGCGGTAGTGGAGGAACGCCGGATCGTCCGGCCGGGCGGCGGCGGCGACGGCCGCGTTCCCTTCGTGCCCGGAGGAGCCGATCGTGTAGAAGCACTCGTTCCGGGCCTTGAGCGCCCGGGCGGCAAGATCGAGGTGTCGGCTCTCGACCTGGGTCTGGAAGAGCGCGAGGGCGCGACGGCCGGTGAGGGACGTGCCCGGACGTACGGGCTCGTCCAGGTCCCCGCGCAGCGCGGGACCGGTCATCGTTGCGAGCAGGGTGGTGACGTTGTTGTCGACGATACCGGCGCGATTGACTGCCAAAGGGGATCTCGGAGAGCGCCCGCTTTATTCCACTCCCCCGAGCCGGGCAGCCGGTGGCGGCGCGAAGAGCATCAGCCTGGCTGGGCGGGTGGTGGGGAGCCGGTTCACGTCCAGGAGGGCGAACCCCGCTTTCTTCATCGGGGTCGTGCCGCGCGGGGCGCCGAGCAGGTGCGCCACCAGCTCCCCCATGGTCGGCTCGTGCCCGACGAGCAGCGGGCTCTCGTGACCGACGCACAGGCGGAGGATCTCGGAGAGATCGCCGAGCGCGATCGCGTCCGACGCCACGACCTGGAGCCCGGGAAAGCGCGCGGCGACGACCGCTGCCGTCTGCGTCGTGCGGACGAAGGGGCTGTGGAACAGCGCCGACGGGGCCCACCCCCAGGAGATGAGGCGCTCGATCTGCAGGTCCAGTCGCTGCCTCCCGAGCGGGGTGATCCGGCGGTCGAAGTCCTTCTGGGACGGTGCCTGGTCCTCGGCGATCGCGTGGCGCAGGATACCGATCTGGATGGACAAGGGGAGGATCCGGGAAGCGGGGCCCACCTAACCCAAAAGGTGCCCCGCGGCCGACATATCGACGCCTGAACACTTGAAATAAAGCAGGTTCTACCTTAGTAGTGTGCTGTGAAAACGACCAGCTACAAAGGAGGAACCTGTGGGTAGGAGTTCTACTACGCGGCGCGGCCCT
>CAIQVJ010000081.1 GCA_903875225.1 uncultured Pseudomonadota bacterium | reverse complement strand
GGCGCATCCCACGGACCTTTGTCCGCCACGCGGCTCAAACTCGCGGGGATGGGCGCATCCTGCGGACCTTTGTCCGCCACGCGGCTCAAACTCGCGGGGATGGCCGCATCCCGCGGACCTTTGCCCGCCGCGCGGCCGAAGGTCGCGGGGATGGCCGCATCCCACGGACAATTGTCCGCCGCGCGGCTCGAACTCGCGGGGATGGGCGCATCCTGCGGACCTTTGTCCGCCACGCGGCTCAAACTCGCGGGGATGGCCGCATCCCGCGGACAATTGTCCGCCACGCGGCTCAAACTCGCGGGGATGGGCGCATCCCACGGACCTTTGTCCGCCGCGCGGCTGAAGGTCGAGGGGATGGCCGCATCCCACGGACATTTGACCGCCGCGCGGCTCGAACTCGCGGGGATGGGCGCATCCCACGGACATTTGTCCGCCACGCGGCTCAAACTCGCGGGGATGGCCGCATCCCACGGACCTTTGTCCGCCGCGCGGCTGAAGGTCGCGGGGATGGCCGCATCCCACGGACAATTGTCCGCCGCACGTCGGGCTCGGCATTTCGCCCCTGCCGCTCCCCCCGCCGGTCCCGCCCGCGTCCGGGTTCAGCGGCGGGACGACTGCCCGGCCGGCGGCGAGACGGGGTGAGCGCGCCGCCCAACACCGGCAACGTCCGCGCCCCACCTGCATCCCGCGCGCCTCCCTCCGCAACGCAGGGTGGAGGCCCCCGTGGCCTACACCGACCGCATCGAGGGCGGGCTCCTCCGCGCCACCTGCATCCCGCGCGCCTCCCTCCGCACCGCAGGGTAGAGGCCCCCGTGGCCTACGCCGACCGCATCGAGGGCGAGCTCCTCCGATTCACCTTCAAGGCCCCTGAGCGGGGGTTCGCGGTCGCGCGTCTCAAGATCGCGGATGCCAGCGAGATCACCGTGGTGGGCGCGCTCGCCGGGCTGCATGAAGGGCAGCGGATCTCGGCGGAGGGCCAGTGGGGCATGGACGCGAAGTTCGGCAAGCAGTTCCGGGTCGAGACCTTCCTGGTCGAGGACCCGCGGACGTTGCGCGGCATGGAGAAGTACCTGGCGTCGGCGTTGCCGGGCATCGGGGAGGAGCTGGCCCGGCGGATCGTGGAGCACTTCGGGCTGGACACCCTGCAAATCCTGGCCGACGCGCCCGAGCGGCTCGGAGAGGTGCAGGGCATCAAGGGCAGGACGCTGGAGAAGATCCGTGAGCAGTTCACGGAGGGGCTCGCCGAGCAGGAGCTGATGGTGATGCTGCGGGGGTTCGAGCTGCCGCCCGGCACCGCGCAGCGGGTGATCGAGCGCTTCGGGAAGGACGCCCACGCAATCGTCCAGCGCACGCCGTACCGGCTCACCGAGGTGAAGGGTATCGGCTTCCGCACCGCAGACCAGATCGCGCTCTCCAACGGGGTCGCGCGGGACGCTCCGGAGCGCGTGGCCGCCGCGATCCAGTTCGTGTTGGAGGCCTGCGAGGACGAGGGTTCCTGCTACCTGCCCGAGGCGGTGGTGGTCGAGCGGGTCTGCGGGTTCGACGTCGACGTCGGGGCGGTGCGGCAGCAGGTCGATCAGCTCGCGGGGCTGGGGAGGATCGTGCGCAAGGACGCCATCGGGACCGCGGTCTACCCCGAGCGTGAGCGTCCGATCTACCGGGTGCAGATGGACCGGATCGAGGCCAACGTCGCGCGGCTGCTCCGGGCGCGGGTGAACGCCGCCGCGCCGCTCGCGGTGGACATCGCGGCGGCGCAGGTCACCGCTGGGATCGAGCTCTCCGACGTGCAGGGGGAGGCGGTGCGCACCGCCCTGACGAGCGGCGTGACCGTGCTGACCGGCGGGCCCGGAACGGGGAAGACGACGATCGTCCGAGTGCTCCTGGCGGCCGCGAAGCAGCGCGGGCTCAAGGTGTCGCTCGCTTCTCCCACGGGGCGCGCGGCGCGGCGGCTGGCGGAGAGCTGTGCAGGAGTGGCTGGGCAGACCGAGGCCCGCACGCTGCACCGACTGCTGGAGTTCAACCCGATGAACGGCGGGTTCGTACGCGGGCAGGAGAAGCCGTTGGAGGCTGACATCGTGCTCGTGGACGAGGCGAGCATGGTGGACATCCGGCTGATGGAGTCCCTGCTGCTCGCGCTCGGACCGAGGGCCCGGCTCGTGCTCGTGGGAGACGTGGATCAGCTGCCGAGCGTGGGGGCGGGGCGCGTGCTGGCGGACATCATCCGGAGCGACGGCGTACCCGTCGCGCGGCTCACCACCATCTACCGGCAGGCGCAGGAGTCCTCCATCGTCCGGAACGCCTGGCGCGTGAACCAGGGCGAGGTGCCGGTCTCCTCCGAGCAGGAGCCGGGGGTCGCCCGCGACTTCTTCGTCCTTCGCCAGGAGGACGCCGAGGAGGCCCGGGCGCTCCTGCTCAGGGTGATCATGGAGCGGCTGCCGAAGCTGGGGTTCGACCCCATCCGGGACGTGCAGGTGCTCTCGCCGATGCACGCAGGCCCGCTCGGCACCATCGCGCTGAACCAGGCGATGCAGGACGCGCTCAACCCGCGGGCCGGGCTGCTCGGTGGGCACGAGCTCGCAATCGGGCGCAAGGTCTTCCGGGCGGGCGACCGCATCCTGCAGACGAAGAACGACTACGAGCTGGACATCTTCAACGGCGACGTGGGTCGGGTGGTCGACGTGAGCGCGGCGGGGCTCTCCGCCGACTTCGACGGTCGAACGGTGCAGCTCGGGCTCGTGCCGCTCGAGTCGGTGGAGCACGCGTACTGCATCAGCATCCACAAGTCGCAAGGGAGCGAGTATCCGGCCGTGATCGCGATCGTGCACCACTCCCACTTCGTCATGCTGCGACGAAACCTGCTCTACACGGCGATGACCCGGGCCCGACGGTTCGTTTGCCTGATCACCAGCGGGCGTGGGCTCGTGACGGCCGTGAGCCGGCCAGGTGAGGACAACCGGTGGACGGGGCTACGGGAGCGCCTGATCGGGTGAGGGGGCACGCGCGGGATATTCCCACCCGGTGTCTGCTCCTACGGTCAGCATCCATGACCACTACCAGCTCGAGCTCAAGCTCTCCCATCCGCTCGACGTCCCCGTCTCGACGTTCGAATGCTGGCTCTACTTCCCGAACTCGCTCGGCATCGACGAGCCGCAGTTCCACAAGGACGACTTCTACGGCGACATGACCGCGTACACGCGGTTCCAGACGCCGCGCATGAGCATCGAGCGGCTGCTCGACGAGCGCGACACGGCCTCTCCGTTCGCCTGGCTGGTGCGCCAGCAGGCGGAGCTGTGCTCGGGCATGGCCAGCCCGTTCGACTACGCTGCGGCGGTGCGGGCCATCCGCATGTTCGGGGCGATCTACCGGGCTGCGGTCCGGGACTCCACGGATGCGCTCGGCGCCGGCCTTTGTGCGGGCGCCTCCCCGGCGGCGCGGGCGGAGCACCTGGCGGCTGCTGGGAGCTTCCTGGGGAACTCCATCGCGGTCCTGCAGCGAATCCGCCGGTATCGGGTGGAGACGTCGAGCGCGCGGCTGCCGGCGGACCTCGATGCTGCGCTGGGTGCCGTGGACGACTTCCTCTCGCTCCATGCACTCGAGGCGTGGTTCAGCCTGCTGCGAGGCCTTCAGGGCGCCGCCCCCGAAGAATGCCTGGCGCCCGCTTTGCGGGCCGCGATCACCGCGGAGACCCGCCATCGGGTCGATGCGGGGATGCTCGGAGCCCCGGTGGACGACGCGCGTGGCAACGAGGGGTACATCGCCAGGGTGAACCAGCTGAAGAAGTGGGTGCTCGGCGTCCTGCACCTGCGGCTGGTCTCGAACCGGCAGGCGGAGCGCGCGCGGGAGTTCGCGTTCTCGTTCGCAGCGGCGGTCGCGATGAGCGTAGCGGTGGTGCTGCAACTGGTGGCCATGTGGACGGTCGGCACGCCGAAGGCCCCGCAGCTTGGCGGCACGCTGTACGCGTTCATCGGGCTTGCGGTGGGCGGCTACATCCTCAAGGACGGGATCAAGGACCGCCTGAAAGGATGGTTTCAGGCAGGGATTCCGCACTGGCTCTTCGACCGCAGGCACGACATGTGTGTGGGCACGAGCGGGACCCGGTTCGGGGCCGTGGAGGGGACGGTGACGCGTCTGGACGCCTGGGACGTGAGCCCCGCCGTGGCCCAGCTCCGGGAGGCGGGGGAGGACCCCTTGTTCGCGGGTGAGCGGGCAGACGAGGACGTCATCCACTATCGGCGCCTCGTGAGGATCAACGCGTCGCTCGCGCACGCCCAGGCGCCGGAGATGGTCGCCGTGGACGAGATCATCCGGCTGAGCGTCGTGCGCTGGCTGCGTCGCATGGACGAGCCGCTGCGGCCGCTCTCGCGGCTCGGGGAGGATGGTCAGGTGGGCCGGGTCAGCGCCGCGAAGACCTACCGGGTGACGATGATCCTCACCCTGCCATCGGGGGGTGCGATTCGGCACGAGAAGCTCGCGGTCGTGGTGTGTCGGGATGGGATTGTCAGGATCGAGCGGGAGAGATGACGAGGCCCGAATGTCGGGCGTGGCCATCCCACGTCCGGGAGTAGTCGCCCACGCGTGGCGGGCCGCGTCCGGTCCCGTGCGGGTTGGCCCATATCCCGTGTGTGAATTCGCACAGAATCGCAATACGACGAGGCGAAAGATGCCACGGGATGCTGGTCCGATCCTTGCAGTTGGCGTCGATTGTCCATATGACGCGCTCCATGCTCCCCCTGCTCTTCGCCACGTCAGTCCTCGGCACCGCCTGTGCGCCGACGGGATGGCCTGAGGACAGCGGTTTTCAGACGGAGGTCTCGGTCCCGACCGCGGCGGGCTCGCTCGCCGGCACCGTGACCGATGAGGCCGGCGTCGCGATTCCCGCCGCCAACGTGACCTCGGAGCCCTCCGGGCGGGGCGCGGTGACGGACGCCGACGGTCGCTTCACGATCGAGCGGCTGTTGCCGGGCAGCTACCGCGTGGCTGCCAAGGCGGAGGGCTGGGATGTCGGCTACTCCGACCCCGTGGACGTGGCTGTGGACACCGTCGCGGAGGCGACCGTACAACTCGTGCGGCCGGATGTCGTGGACGGGTTCGTCGCGATCAGCGTACTGGGACCCGACGATCTGCCTGCTGTGGGGGTCAGCGTCACCGGTACGGATGGCACGACGTCGTCGACCGCCACGACAGACTCTGCCGGTGCCGCCACCTTGTCCGGGCTCGCCGGCCTGGTGATCTCGGTCGACGTCACCGACCCGACGGGCCGGCTCGCCTCCCGCCGTGTGAAGTCGCTGACGATGCCGGCCATCGGCAACGCTCGGCTCTCGCTGCAGCTCTCCGGCATGCCAGGAGCTTCGGCGACGTACATTGGCAGCACCATCTGCGGCTATTGCCACACGGAGCAGGGCGACCAGCATGGCTTGAGCGCCCACGGAAACGCCCAGTCCGACGTGACCGGTGCGCCTGCGGCGGGGTTCGACACCGGCGAGGTGGTCGCCCTCGGGGCCGCCAGCGCGGAGTTGGGAAGGTCGGGGGCGTCGGCGGTGGTGGTGCTGACGGACCGCAGGGGATCGGCGCGCTCCTACACCGTGTCGGGGTTGTTGGGCGGTGAGGGCCGGGGTGCTGTGCCGTGGACCGAGATCAGCGGAACGGCCTGGCCGCTCCCCGTTGCGTGGACCCCGCCGGACACCGCCCGCGCGGGTTGGCCCGGCGCGACAGGCGGTTGGACAGCATGGCAGACCGACACCTGGTTCGCAGCTGACGGGTCCTTCCTCTTCGCGAGCACAAGCTCCCCGGCGATGACGTCCTCCGCAGAGACACGCTGCTTTGCCTGCCACGCGACCGGGTTCACGCTCACTGCGGCCGGCGGCGGCGCGCTGTCCATGACCGCCACGTCCGGGGCCGGTCGATGGGTCGAGGGCGACGTAGGGTGCGAACGCTGCCACGGGCCCGGCTCAGAGCACTCGTCGCAGGCGCTCTCCCAGAAGCCGTTCAACATCGTGAACCCCGACTTCCTCGACGTGGACCGGGCGAACGAGGTCTGCGCCCAGTGCCACTCCGCGCTGACGGGCGGGGAGGGAGCACCCTACGCCTGGGACACCGATCACGGGCTCTTCACCCCCGGGGACACGCTGTCCGACTACGCGGGATCCGCGTTCGTGACCTGGTCCGGGGGCAGCGCAGCGGTGCCTGGAGCCCAGGCTGACGAGCTGGCGGATTCCCCGCACGGAACAGCCGCGTGGGTCGCGCGGTGCACCGACTGCCACGGTCCGCACGGCGGTGCGGCGGATGGTCCTTCGGGCTCTCTGTGGCAGGAAGACAAGGACAACACCGCCTGTCTGTCCTGCCACGCCGGGCTCACGTTCGGCGCGGACCAGGCAGCTGTCGAGGCGCACGACGCCCACCCGATCTACCAGCCGGACAGCGCCTCGGGCGAAGGGCGTTGCGTTGGCTGTCACATGCCCCAGACAGCCACACGGCTCGCCTGGAACGACGAGTCGGCCGCCGGGGACGAGATGAGCCACCTCTTCCTGGCGGTACCGCCCTCCGACACCCTCGCCGACTTCGATGCCGTCGGGGCCACCGAGCTGCCGCCGGGGAGCTTCGTGAACAACAGCTGCATGGATTGCCACGCCTACAACACGTGGCTCTACAGCGGGACGTTCACGGGGCCGACCGGGGACCCCACGCTTCGGGCGACGCACGCCGCGCTGGATGCGTCCTGGACGGAGATGTTCCCATGATCATCCTGTTCTGGCTCGGTCTCGCCGCCTGCACTGCCGGGCCGTCTGGGGGCTCGACCGCTGGAGGCCTCGTCTCCTTCCCGCATGCCGAAGGCTTCAAGGCGGGGGCGCTCCACGGCAAGGAGGCGATCGCTGTCGGGGCTGACGCGTGCGACACGTGCCACCGCCTGGATGGGAGCGCTGCTCCCACCTGCGCCTCCTGCCATGACGCCTACCCGCACCCCGATGGGTGGCTCGCAGGGGCCGTGCACGGGAAGGGGCTCACGGGGGACACCGGACCCGTTGCGCGCGAGCCGTGCATGAAGTGTCACGACCTCCCGGGGCTCGCCGCCACTGACGACCATGCCTGTACCGGCTGCCACGCCAGCTACCCGCACGTCGAAGGTTGGGAGCTGGTCGGTCAGCACGGCACCTTCATGCTCGCCCGGGGATCGGCCGGAGCGGCCTGCGGCGCCTGTCATGGGGCAGATCTGGCGGGCACCACCGAGGCTCCGTCCTGCACGAAGTGCCACGTCGACTACCCCCATGTCCAGGGCTGGGAGGATCCGACGGTGCACGGCGCGGCAGGGCTCCTGCGCATGGACGACTGCCTGGCGTGCCACGGCGATCTGGGCGCGGGCGGCACGACCGGCGTGGCCTGTGCGCGGTGCCATCCGAGCTTCCCGCATCCCGCCGACTGGGCGAAGACCCACCCCGGCACCGTCGCGACCGTCGGTGAAGGCCCCTGCTCCGCATGCCATGAAGCCGGGTTCGGTCCGCCCACGATGATCGCCCGGTGTGCGAAGACCTGCCATGGGGGCGCCCAATGATCACGTTGCTCGCGCTGCACGTCGCGCTGGCCAAAGAGCCATACGCCGCGGCGACCTCGGCCGTGGCGGTCGAGCAGGACTTCTCGGGCGGCTTGATGGTGCCGTTCTGGCAGACCGCGTGGGTCGGAGCGCCCGTGGGCAGCTCCCACGTCGAGGCCTACGGCGAGCTCGCTTGGCCATCGGGGGTGGACGAGCGGATCGTCCCGCGTATGTATGTGCTGAGCGTGGACGGTCGGAAGGACGCGGTCGACTGGACCGTCGGGCGCCAGCGCATCGATCTGCCGCAGTACCCACGGCTCATGGACGGCGGGCGCGTCCGCTGGCACGGGCGAGGCATGCTCTCCCTCGAGGCCTGGGCAGGCTGGGCCGAGCACCCGGCAACCCCGTGGACTGAGGGCGCGGCCGTCGGGCGCATGAATGCTCGCGTCGAGGGCGGGAAGTTCACCGCGAGGGCCGGGGGCTGGGTCGAGGGCGGCCCGACCAGTGACACTGCGTTCCATCCCGACATCGACCTGCGCTGGGCCGCCCCGGACGCCAAGCGCGCACCGAGCCTCTCGCTGATGGCGGCGGCCGGCATCGGGAACGGCGACGCCGTGATCGAGCGGGGCCGGGCCGAGCTCGGTTTTCGACCCGTCTCGGGAACCCGCGCGGAGCTCCACTTCGAGCACCGCGACGTGCTCGACGCCAGTTCGCCGCTCGCCGGCGACATCCTCGCGACGTTCGCGCCCCAGGGCACCGACGAGATCGGAGTCGGATTCGGCTGGAGCAACGTGCGCCGCGATGAGCTGTGGATGAGCGGCTCCGCACAGACCTGGGACCAGGACGACGCCGCGGCCAGCCCGCTCTCGGACGGCACCGGCCGGCAGACGGGTGCCCGTGGAGAGGTGAGCTGGCGCCAGCACTGCGACGCGGACGCATGGTGCGTCCGCCCCACGTGGAGAGGCGCAATCGGCCCGGGTGGCAGCTTCCAGGCCATTGGCGGCAGCGTGGCCACGCCGCTGCCCGGGCCGGTCAGCCTCGGCGCCCACGCGTTCGTGGTGCCGTGGCACACGATGCACCAGGCGTGGACCACGGCTGCCGTCGTAGGCCTGGACGGCGATCTGCACCTGTCCCCCATCTGGGGGGTCACCCTCGGCGTTGAGGTGAGCCACGACATCGTCGCGAACGTGGACGCCCGCGGTTGGGCGGCCTTGCGGGTGGCCCTGCGATGATGTCCCTTCGCCTCATGATCCTGTTGCTTCTGGTGGGCATCGTCGCTCCCAGCGCCGCCGGGCGCTCGGTGGAGGAGCGCGATCAGATCTTCCAGAAGTTCAACCACGAGTCCCACGCGCGTCCGACCGAGCGGGTCGGAGTGACCTGCATCTCCTGTCACCCGGTGGGTTCCGCGATCACACCGGAGCCCTCCGGTTGGCTTCCGCGCGACCCGCTGATCCCGAGGGAGAACGTCTGCCACGAGTGTCACGCCCCCGGTGAGGGAGATCTCGGCGGCGGGGACGGCATGTCTCAGGCTCCCCACCACTGTGGCACCTGTCACGAGACGGTGGACAAGCCCGCGTCTCACGCGATCGGATGGATCGACATGCACGGGGATGCCGCGCGAGAGGGCACTGCCGCCTGCCTGAACTGTCACACCCGCTCGACCTGCACCAACTGTCACGATCGTCGGCAGACAGCCGGGCAGAAGATCCACGACCGCTCCTGGCTCACCGTACACGGCATCGCGGCTCGCGCCGACCCCGCCTCCTGTGACACCTGTCACGTCCAGGCCGAGTGCACGAGCTGTCACGCATCCCAGAGCGGCTGGGGAAGAAATCCATGATGATCCGCCTTCTCCCCCTCGCGCTCCTGTTCGTGGCCTGCGGTGCCCGCGACCCGTGCGCGTACACGAGGGACATCGCGGAATCCCCGGCGGCGCTGACGCTGACACCCGGCGAGCACGGCCCGGGCTGGGGTCGCACCGAGTGCTTCCAATGCCACCAGCGCTTCCTGATCCACCACAACGACTGCAGTGAGATCGCGGCTGTGGACAGCGCCGCGATCGACGCCCTCATCGATCCGGAGGACACCACGAGCTGCATCCAGTGTCACGGCACAAACGGGGTGTCGGCGTGGGCTGGGCTCGACGACTCCGGTGACACCTCCGGTGACACGCCATGAGTCTCCCCCGCTGGCTCGTGCTCTGTGCCCTCGCGGGGACCTTGCTCGCCGTATTCGCCTTTCCGTCGACCGGAAGCGCCACCGCCAGGCTTGGCGTCAGCCCACACGACAACCCCGGGGCCTGCGCCGCCTGCCACGACCCCTCGGTAGGCCCGGCGCCAGGCGCGGTGCGACCGATCGAGGCCACTTGTCGAAGCTGTCACCCCGACGCCGACATGCACCCGGTCGGAATGCGCCCGAGGGACATCCATGTCCACGAGGGCTGGCCGCTGGAGGACGGGGTGGTGACCTGCGCGACGTGCCACGCCGAGCCGGGTTGTGACCCCGCTCGTGAGCATGCCGTGCCCTACCTGCGCGGCGGGGTGCCCCCCCGCAGGATGGACTTCTGCTACCGCTGTCATCAGCCGACGGTGCTCACCCGCTCGAACCCGCACGTCACGCTGCCACCCCCTGCGACAACCAACGACCAGTGCGCTGCCTGTCACGCGGGCCTGCCGCAGCAGGGCGCGTCGCCGACCGAGTCCCGCCTCCGCCTCGCGCCCGAAGAGGCGTGCGCCACCTGCCATCCGAGCCCCGTCCACCTGGGCGTGCCCGAACACATGAACGCCGTCGTGAAGACCGAGCTGGGCCCCGAGGCGGCCAGCCTCCTCCCGCTCCTGCCGGGCGGAAAGATCGCCTGCTGGACCTGCCACGACGTCCATACCGCCGATACGCCGACGCTTCCCCTCAAACGCACTCGATTCGGCGATCGGCTGAACGCCAGTGCCGCACCGCCCCAGGCTGCGGGAGACAAGAAGGAGCAGCAGAGCACGATGCTCGCGCTGCCCGCTGCCGACGGCACGCTGTGCCATGCCTGCCACGGGACGGGACCGAAGAAATGAGTTCGGCACGCCCGCCAGTCTCCTTCGCCATCGGCCTCCTGGCCACATGCTCCGGTTCCTCGCCGCCGCCGGTTTCAAGGCCCCCTTCCGGGCCCGTCTGTCCCTGACCCACCAGAGGTCCAACATGACCCGCAGATCCATCGCCTCGCGTCTAGGTCGGGCGCTGCTGTTGCCGCTCCTCTTGCTGCTGGTCCTGGTCTCCCCCGCCCGAGCCGAGGGGCCGACAGAGACGGTCCAGGGCATGCCTCTGTCCGGCGCACCGATGGAGGGCCAGACGCCAGCGCAGGACGCGAGCCAGGCCACCGATGGAGCAACGCGTTCGCCGGAGGCGAGCGACCCGGACAACTGCCTGCTGTGCCACCGCTTCCCGGGTCTGGCGCGCATGGACGCCAAGTCGGGTGACCTGCGCCTGTTCTTCGTCAGCGCGCGTTTCTACGCGGATGGCGCCGGCCCTCACACGTTGCTCGCCTGCACCGGCTGCCATGAGCGCTCTGCCGTGCAGAAGGTCCCCCACGGCGATGTGACGCCTGTCGACTGCTCACGCACGTGTCACATCGTTCGCGGCTCGGGCACGGCGGTCGACTTCAGCCACAGCCGGCCGACCGAGAGTCTGGCCAGGAGCGTGCACTCACCCGACACCCTCGCGGCCCAGCCCTACTCCGAGCCGCTCCTCAGGGAGGGGCAGTCGGCCTGCCTGTACTGCCACGACGACCCGGTCTACCGCATGCCGGCGGTGGCGGACCCGTTCCACCGCGGGGTCAACCCGACGGTGCGATGCCAGACCTGCCACGACGACTCGCTCCCCGTGGACACCGCACACTATGTGCGGCACGTGGGGAGCCGCCTCGGCGACGAGCGCCCCGCCCGCGAGGCCGCACGCGCCTGCGCGGTGTGCCACAGCGACGAGGCGGTCAACGAGAAGAACGGCCTGCACGACGCAGTCACGAGCTACATGAGGAGCTTCCATGGGAAGGCCTCCCAGCTCGGAGTGCTTGGTGCCCCGGTGTGCACCGACTGCCATGCGAACGAGGACGGGGACCCCCACCTGATGCTCGCTGCGGACAACCCCGCCTCGCCGACCCACAAGGACAACCGCTCGCTCACCTGCCGTAGCGTCGGCTGTCATGACAACTCGCTGCCGGAGCTGTCGGCCGCCGCCGTGCACATGCGCGTGAGCCCCGAGGCCGACACGGTCGAGTTCTACGTCACGATGGCGTTCGTGCTGCTGACGGTCGGCACGATGACGCTGTACTTCGCGCTCCTGGTCCTGGAACTCCTGAACATCGTCCTCCGGCGCGAGGACGACGAGCAACTGCAGCTCGTGGCGCTGGCGACAGCGATCCAGTCGAGCCCCGCCGGCCGCAAGCTCCTCTCTCGCCTCACGGTCCACCAGCGCTTCCAGCACTGGGCGCTGGTCATCTCGTTCATCACGCTCGTCGTCACCGGCCTGCCGATGAAATTCGCGAACGCCGAGTGGATGCCGATCCTGGTCACCGTGCTCGGCGGACTCCAGACCGTGCGGACCATCCACCGCATCGCCGCCATCGTGATCAGCGTGACGATGATCTACCACCTCGGGTACCTCGCGGTGGTCGCCTGGGAGGACCTGAAGCGTCGACGCCGCGAGCAGCCCGAGCGCGGCCTGCTGAAGCACCTGTTCTTCCTGGGGTGGGAGTCCCCGATGATGGTCCGGCCCGGGGACGTGAAGGACTTCGTCCTCCTGTTCGCATGGCTCTTCGGCCTGCGCCGGCACCGCCCCGCACAGGGCAAGTTCCACTTCTCCCAGAAGTTCGAGTACTGGGCGGTGTTCTGGGGCATGGCGATGATCGGCACCAGCGGCGCCATGCTGTGGCTGGAAGACAACGCCGCCGCGACCTTCGGGGGGCGCGCGCTGAACTTCGCGCTCATCATCCACTCCGACGAGGCCTTCCTCGCGCTTCTGTACATCGCAACTGTGCATTTCTTCGCGGTCGTGTTCTCTCCGGTCGTGTTCCCGCTCAACCTCGGCTCGCTCACGGGCGACATGCCTCCGGGCGAGCTCGCCGAGAACCACATGGGACACCTGCTGGACGTCGCGAAGCAGTTGGGCGTCACCCAGCAGCCCGTCGTTCGCCCGCACGGGTTCGTCGAGGTGCTCCGCCAGATCGGACGCCGCAGCTTCGCGTTGGTCCAGGCGGTCGTGATCGCCGCGTTCGCCACGGTCTCGATCACGTTCCTGATCCACGAACTGCGCGGCGGAGAGCGCGCCATCGAGGTCGAAGAAGTACCGCTGCGGCTGGACGCGAGCGCGCTGACGACCTCCGCGGAGGAGTCCGGCAAGGCGGGCAACGGCGGGGCCTCCCACAACGAACTCCAACGCGGGCCGCTCGCCCACTTCCACGCCATCCCCACGTGGTACGAGCCGGACCCCGGAAACACCTGCACCATGTCGGGGTGCCACTCGGCCCTCCCGCACGGCGAGCGCAAGGAGGTGCGGGCCTTCCTGAACATGCACACCACCTTCGTGGATTGCCAGACGTGTCACCGCGATCAGGACCTCCACGGCACGGAGCTCTCCTGGCTGAACCTCCCGGATCGGACTCCGCGGTCCGCGCCCGCGGTGTTGCGCCTGGCCACGCTGCTCGACACCGAAGCAAAGGACGAGACGCACCCTTCGCCGTGGGACGACCAGCTGGTCGCGACACTGCGCGAGGCCGTCACGGAGTCAGGGGCGGACCCGGAGCTGACGCGGTGGCTCGCGGCCCTGGGCGCGTCTCGGGTCGGGGGGGTTCGGTACAACGACGTCGTCGAGACCATGCGCTTCCGGATCCATGGGCACGGCCATGGCGAGTACGGCACGAAGATCGGGATTCCGGTCGACTCCGGCCATCGCTGGACGCCAAGCGCCGACGAGCAGAAGGCGATCGACAAGATCCGGGGATCCGGGTCCGTGCTCCGGGTGGACGAGCGCAAGGCGCTGGTCGAGACCGTGCACGGCGACCTCAAGAAGCCCAAGGTCGAGTGTTCGCTGTGCCACACGAGCGCGGGCGGTCTGCTCGACTTCGCAGCCCTCGGCTATTCCCCCGTGCGCGTGGAGGCGCTCCGCTCCAACACCATTGCGCGCCAGGCGCAGGCAGTCGAGTCGGGCGAGACGTTCTTCCTCCCCTCCGTGCTCGGCGGTGATCTCTCGGGCCTCCCCGACGCCGCTGGCGCGCAGCCAACCGCCCCCCCGACCGAGGTGCAGCCGTGAGGTTCCTCTTCAGCGCCCCGCCGCTCCTGTTCTTTGTGATGTTGCTCCTGGGCGCTGCCCCGGCTCCAGGAGGTACCGTTGTCACCACTCCCGTGCGGACGTTCTCGGCGGGCAGTCGCGAGCCGATGCTCTACCCGACGTCTGTGGCGGTGGACTCGACCGGGCGCGTCTGGGTGGCTGACGGTGCGCACGACCGGGTGCTGGTCTTCGCGTCCACCGGCACCCTCTCGCAGACTGTGCGCCGGATCGCCGGGGTGGCGCTGTCCCGCCCATCGGGCATCGCGACCAGCGCGGATGGCCGCGTCTGGATCGCAGACACGGGCAACGCGCGGATCGCAGTCACGAGCGCGACGTCCACCCAGGAGAGCTCGCTCCCCATCAGCAAGGGCCTCGGCCGTGTGGACCTGAGCGACATCGCGGTCTCGTCCGATGGCAAGCGGCTCTGGGCGGTGGACAACGATGGGAACCGGCTGCTCACGGCCGACTCCGCGAAGAACGTCTGGGAGGCCCATGGCGACCGCGGCACGGCATGGGGGAGCTTCAACCATCCGCGCACCATCGCGGTCGACACCGACGGCAGCCTCTACGTCACAGACGTGCTCAACGGGCGGATCCAGCGCTTCGACCCGGCCGGGCGGCCGATGCGACCGATCGTGCGCTACGGCGTCTCCCCCGGGCAGGTGTATCGGCCCTCAGGGATCGATGTGAAGGACGGCCGGGTGTGGGTCGCCGATTCGGTGCTGGGCGTCGTCCAGGTCTTCCTGACCGACGGCACGCTGGTGGACGCCGTCCGGGATGCACAGGGGAACGTCCTGCACCTCGACGCGCCTACGGGCATCGAGGTCGTCGGTGACCGCGTCTACGTCGTCGAGTCGCGTGGCGGCAAGGTCACCGAGTTCTCGGTGCAGGCCGGCAGCGGCGAGCCGTTCAAGCTCGTGGAGATGAAGACAACGACAGCAACAGCGTCACAGGGCCAGGAGTGCACGCTGTGCCACCTGGACCTGATCGCTCCGCTCGACCAGGGGATCGCGACGCCGCTCGTGGCTGTGCCCGAGAAGAAGAACGGACAGTCCTGGGCCGGCACCGAGGCAGCCTGCATCTCCTGTCACGACGGCGGCGTGCTCGACTCCCGAAGCCACGTCTGGGCAGGCTATGCGCACCCGCGGGAGACCGCCGACATCCCCGCGACCATGGTCATCCCGAAGGAGATGCCGCTCGTCGACGGCAGGATCTCCTGTCGCACCTGCCACTCCCCCCATACCCTGGGGGGATCCGGGCAGGTCCATCGGTTCGGCGTGATGCTCCGCGTCACCTCCCGCCCCAGCGAGTTGTGCGTCGCCTGCCACGGCGACATGGGAGGCAAGAAATGACATCCCTCATGCGCGCCCCTGTTTCCCTCGCGCTCCTGCTCGCGACCTTCCTCTGGCTCTTTCCCGCGTCCGCGCTCGCCGCTCACCCCACCGGCGCGGTGACCCCGGACGTGGCGAAGGCGATCGGCAACCCCAAGCTAACGCTGATTGAGTGCCTGGATTGCCACCAGACCCATGGGGCGGCCGACGAGGGCCTCCTGACCGGACGGGATCACGCGGCCTCGGCCTGCCTGAACTGCCACAAGGGGCTTGACCTCGGCACCCATGCGGGCTCCCACCCCATGAACATGCTGGTGCCCCGCCGGTCGGCGGACGCCGTGCTGAAGCTGGGCGGCCTGCTCGGCCCCAACAGCACGATCGTCTGCCTGTCGTGTCACACCATCCACGGCGAGGGCAACCTCACGCAACGGTGCTTTGCCTGCCACGAGGAGCAGGCGACCGTCGCGACCATCAGCGCCGCGCAGAAGGGCCACCGGAGCGCGGTATGTACGGACTGCCACAACGAGGCCTCGGCCACGTTGAAGGCGTCGGCTGCGCGGGTCCCGGGAGATCCGTCCAACTGCCTGCGATGCCACGGCCCCGGGAGCAAGAACCAGCCCGTCGACGTCCACCCCGGCCAGGTCGGCCACGCGCTGGTGGACCGTCCCGGTGGGTTCGGGCCCAGCGATCCGCCGCTGAACGGCTGCACGTCCTGCCACGGCGGCCACGAGATCGTCCGACCTGACTCCTCATTGTGCGAGAAGTGCCACAAGGAGCAGGCCGAGGACCACGCGCGGGGCGGCCATGGGTCCGCGACGTGCATCGACTGCCACCCGCCGCACGAAGCCCGCGCCCTGCACGCGGACGCTCCAGACGGCCATCACATCAACCCCGTCGGCCGTCGATGCCTGTCCTGCCACGCGGAGGATGCGCCGGGCGACGCGAGCGTTCCCCGGGTGGAGTCCTACGAGCACCCGGCCCCGGTGTTCCTGCCCGATGGTCCGCGCTGGAGCCCGCCGCTCGGCGGCCTGCCCCTCTTCGACGCGCAGGGCATCAAGGTGCCGCCTACGGAGAACGGCGATCTCACCTGCGCGTCGTGCCACCTGTCCCACGGGCCGGATCGCAACAAGCCCGGTGACAGCCTGCGCCGCCCCGGCTGGGAGGCCCCCTGCTCGGCCTGTCACGGCGACGAGGGCTTGATGTACTACCGGTGGTTCCACTACCGACAGCGGTTGGAGGGCGCCGTGAAGCCGAAGCCGGCCAAGGTCCCGTAGAGTCGCGCCGGGCGAGGACAACAGGGCGTGCGCATCTTCACGGAGCGCCGGGCCCGAACGCCCAGCCAGTCCAGTGGCGGGGCGTGCGCATCTCCGGGTGCTTTCACCCACATATGGTGTGCGACCCAGCACAGACTGGCAATACGACGGGACGAAACATGCCGCGGGATCATGGTCCGGTCCTTGCAAAGGGCGGCGGTTGTCCATATGACGCGCACCATGCTCCCCCTGCTCCTCGCCACGTCAGTCCTCAGCGCCGGCTGTGCATCGGGCTGGCTCCTGATGCACACGATGCTTGCTCTGCCCGCCGCCGACGGCAGCCTCGGTCGCGCATGCCATGGGGATGGCGGTTGATGAGCGCGCGGCTCGCCCTCACGTTCGGGCTCCTCCTCGGCGGCTGCGGGTTGCCGCCGATCGAAGGTGGGGCCAGCGCCCCGCTCATTCCGGTCGACGCTGTGGCCGACGTCCCGCTCGATGGCGTGCTGCCGTCGGATCTGCTCTGGCGCCCCGACGGGAACCTGCTGGTGCTCGATGGGTATGCGAGCCGGATCATGCGTTTTGCTCCCGATGGCGCCGCGCTCGGCGCGTGGGGGACCCCGGGCGGGTTGGGCTCGCCGGTTCGGCTCTCGCCGGCGCAGGATGGCGGCGTCTGGGCGGTTGTCCCCGGTGCGAATGCCGAGCCCGGTCTGCTGCTGCACCTCGACTCGGACGGGGCGGTCGACGATACGCGAGCGCCACAGGCCGCCGACGGAACCCCCATCCATCCGGTGGATGTGGTCGACCTTGGCGATACGCTGCTGGTCGCCGACCGCGACGGTGCGCTGCGCTGGCTCGATCCCACCTCGGGCCGCGCGATCCGCAGCGTCACGCAGGACAGCGAGCACCAGGATCTGCGGCGGATCGTGGACCTCGCCCCAGTCGGCGACGGCACGCTCCTCGCCGTCGACACCTTCACGCCCCGCATCTTCCACGTGGCCAAGGACGGCAGCCCCGACGGAGGCTTCGGCCGCATCGGGCTCTCCGCCGGTCGGCTCGCACGTCCCACCTCGGCGGCGGCGCTGTCCGGCGGCCAGGTCTTGATCACCGACTCGGTGCTCGGCGTGGTGCAGGCCTTCGCTGCCGACGGCGCCATGATTGGTATGTTCGCCGAGAAGGGAGAGGCGCTTCGCCTCGGGCATCCGGTCTCGGTCCGTGTGAGCGCCGATGCCTCGCCGATCATCGCGGTGTTGGATGCCCGCCCTGCTGCCATCCACCTCCTTCGCCTCACAGGGCCTTTGCCCGCCGCCCCGCCTCCGTCCCTGATCCGAACCACGCTCGTCCCGCCGAATCCCAGCCCCGCGGGGGGCGACGAGGGTGAGTCCTGTCTCCAGTGTCACGACGGCCTGGTGCTCGACGGCCGAGAGGTCTGGGATCCGTCGCGCGGACACCACCCCCGCAACATGGTGCCGGTCGAGCCCCTCCCGGCCTTCCTGCCAGTCGATGCGCAGGGAAGGATCGTCTGCACCACATGTCACTCCCCCCACGGGGTCGTCGATCCGGCGGACGCAAAGGCAGCGACCTCCTCGTCGCCTCCGCTTGTTCGGCACCACAGCGTCGCGTCGCCCTTCCTTCGCCTTGACCGGGAGGCCGACTCGCTCTGCCTCGCCTGCCATACCAACAAGGTGCACGCGGACATCGGCAGCTCCACGCTGAAAGCGACCAACGCGGGTCACCCCACCGGCGGCGCGCTCGTCGCCGCCCTCAAGAAGCGGGCCAGCCAGGGCTCCGGCGCCTCGGATCCGACGACGGCGAGCTGCCTCTCCTGCCACGCCATGCACGGCGCCCGCGGCGAGCACATCACGCGTGATCCGGGCGACGGTCGGACCTGCATCGGGTGTCATCCCGCGATGGCGAACACCAGCTCGAACCACCCACTCGGTCGGGTTCCCGGGCGGGACCTGGTGGCTGAGCGCCGCGGCGCCCACGTCACGCTCTCTGAAGACGGTGGGATCGGCTGCCTCAGCTGCCACGACATGGCCGCGGACATGAAGACCGGGATGCTGCGCACGCTCCCAGGCAAGGCTGTGTGCCTCGACTGTCACAGCGAGCGTACCGATCTCCAGGGCGGCGCGCATGCCCACCTCGAGAAGGGCGGCAAGCCGACCTGCGTTGCCTGTCACAATGTGCATGGCGGACAGCGCGACAATCAGTTCCTGACGACGGGGGCCGGCAGCGCTGGGGATCCCCGAGGCTGCCTCAGCTGCCACGGCCCCGGGGGGCGAGCCGCTCCCAGGCAGGCGAAGCCGGGCCTCGTGGGGCACCCGGTCGACGGCAGGGCGTTTGGCGACAAGAAGACGCTCACCTGCCTCTCATGCCATGATCCACACGCGGCGAACCTCCCGAAGGCCACGCTCTGCGTGACGTGCCACGCGGAGCAGGGCGCCGCCGCGACCCGCGGCGGGCACGGTGACGCCAACTGCCTCGATTGCCACCCGGCGCACGCTCGGGCACCCGCCTCGACCGTGGACACGAACCCAGCCTCGGCGCGATGTCTCGCGTGCCACGGAAAGGGAACGGCAGACGCCCGCGCTCCGAAGATCGAGCACTGGGATCACCCCGTCCCGGCCTTCTTGCCTGATGGCACTCGGTGGACGCCGCTGGCTGGCATCACGCTGTACGCTCCGGACGGCACGCCGGCTGCGGCCGGCGCAAACGGTGACCTGACCTGTCAGACATGCCATGTGTTCCATGGGCCGGAGCCGTCAGGGGAGGACCACCTGCGCCGGGCCAGCGGCTGGAAGCAGGCCTGCGCCTCCTGTCATGGCGACAATGCCCTGGTGTTCTATCGGTACTTCCACAGCCCCGAGCGACGCGCGGACTTGAGCGGAGTTACCCCATGAGCGATCCTTCATCTCCCGTCGCCGGGATCTGGCGCCGCACCTTGGGCCTCGCACTGGTCGCGTTCATCCTCGGGTTTCTGACGACTGGACCCGGGATCGGCCAGGTCCGGTTCCTCTGGTTGGCCTACCACCACGCGGGGTTCTGACCATGTTCGCCCGGATCCGCTCGATCATCGCCTACCTGCAGGGCACCCGCGTGTGGCTCTTCGCGCACCCCGCCTCCCTGGGGGTGGTGGTCGGGGCCCTGCTGTGTGGCTCCCTGGCCGGGTTGCCTGCCGGCGACGAGATGTTCACCTATATGTGGGCTGATCCTCGCTTTTGCGACGACTGCCATGTTCACGACTACGCGAACAAGGCCTGGGCTCGGTCGGTGCATGGACAGTTGACCACATGCCACGACTGCCATCGCGTCCCCATTCGCCACTACCCGAAGAACCTGGTGCTGGCGCTCTTCGACCGCCCGCAGACGCCCGAGGACATCCCCCGGCCCGAAGTGAAGATGGTCATCTGCGAGCAGTGCCACCTGAAGTCGGGCGCGGAGGAGCCGCTGACAGGGCCGATGCCCGACAACCTGCGCGGGCTGGTGGTGCGCGTGGACGACAGCCCGCTTCACAAGCTCCACCTGGGCGCCAAGGGACGCACGCCCTCGCTCTATGAGGGCGGCAAGCCCGAGACGGAGCACCCCGCGCCGGCCGAGGCGGCCGGATCGCCGGAGGAGGTGGCAGAGGGAAAGATCGAGTGCCTCGATTGTCACGGGGGGCTGCATCTTGAGGTGCATCGCTTCACGGCGACGTCGGAGGCCTGCGTCGCTTGCCACGAGGGGATCCGACCGGCGGACGAGAGCGGGCGGGGGCTCTCGTGCCTGGACTGCCATGCGCGGGGGTTCCTCGGAGGCTCCACCGTGGCCGTGGCCGAGTAACCGGGACGCATCAAGGACATGCTCGGCCGTTCAAGGGATGGGTTGGCGCGCACATCCCGAATGTGCCATTCCGCACGCATGGTCCGGGAAAGCCGACTTCGGCTGCGGCTGCATGGCACAGTTCGTCCCAAAGGCCAAGTGTGTCACCTTCGCACATCTGTCGGATGACCGAGTGCCGGATGGGGAGATCAACTCTCTCCATCCAGATGGCCCGCTTCTTGCTCCCCACGTATCAACCTACAAACCACAGAGGCATCAGATGCACATCTCAAACTCGAAAATGACGATTACCGCCGGATTGGCGCTGCTCGCCCTGGTCGGGTGTTCCGGGAAGCCCGGCGCGAACGGCGCCGACGGGTCGGACGGCGCGGACGGGGCTCCCGGCGTGGATGGGATCGATGGCACCAACGGCGCTGACGGTGCTGACGGAACCGACGGAGTGGACGGGACGAACGGGACGGACGGGGCCGACGGGACGAACGGCACCGACGCCGTCGTGCCCCATCAGGGGGACGGGCCCTGGGGCATCACCCTGACCATCGTCTCGGTCGGAGGCGCCTCCGGGTCCGGTGGCGCGTTCCAGGCAGGCGATGTCCCGGAGATCACCTACTCGGTGGTCGATGATGACGGGGTGTCCTATGACCCCGCCGACCTCACGAACATCTACTTCAACATGGCGGGTCCGACCACCCACCCCCAGATCGTCGAGTGGTATCAGGACGTGACCGATGTGGGCACGGCCTCAGTGAACAACTCCGACGGGACCTACACATACTCCTTCATCGATCCCATCCCGGCGACCTACCACGCCGTGCCGAACGACACGACGGATCTGGGCGAGGACGACGGAGATTGGGGCGGGCTCGCGCTCGTGGATGGCACCTACACCATCGGTGGCGTCGCCTACATGACGGTCGAGGACCCGGACGGCAGCAGGTGGTACGACGCGGACAACACGTCCGCCCAGGTGCTGTACGGCACAGCCACCGCGCTGGAGCAGAACGAGGTCGTCCTCGCCGAGAACTGCGCGAATTGCCACGGAGACTCGTTCCGGATGCACGGGGGCTCCCGCCAGAAGCTCGAGGTCTGCCTCACCTGCCATGTCGATGGCGCAGAGGATCGCTACTCGGGTACCGACGCGACCGTCACCCCCGGCGTGACGGTGGGCATGACCTCGATGATCCACAAGATCCACAACGGCGACAACCTGACGAACGGGTACGAGGTCGCCGGCTATCCGGGCGACTCCACGGCGGAGGGATATCCTAACTACAACCTGACGGACTACTCCGATGTCGCGTTCCCCGCGTGGCCGATGGGCGCCGCGCACTGTGACTCCTGCCACGAGGGTGCAGCGGAGGGCGACGTGGAGACGAACCCCAGCCGGGTCGCATGCGGCGCGTGCCATGACTCATTGAATTTCGCCACCGGTGAGAATCACGATGGCGGTGCCTACACGGACGACACGAACTGCCACATCTGTCACAGTTCGACCGCGATCGTCGGCTACCACGACGACCCACGCACCAGCTCATCTGTCTGGTCGCACAACGGGCACGCATCCGGGAAGACAGGCCTGAACGTCACGATGCTGACGGCGACCAACCAGGACGGCGACACCGCGTTCCAGGTGGGCGACACCATCACCATCACCTTCTCGGTGCTCTACGACGACGGCACGCCCATCCCGCAGTCGTTCTTCGCGTACAGCTCCAGCTCTTCGACCTGTCCGACCGTGGCCGGCTCCGGCACTGCGGTGATGGTCGGCCCCAGCGACTACATGCAGCGGGTGATCTACTCGCCCTCGGCCGGCAGTTCGACCACGGTGGGCTCGATCTACGGCTCCTCAACGGTGAACACGACCACGGGCGTCTGGACCTACACGTTCAAGGACAACACGGGCGTTGCACAGACCATCCCCGCCACGTTCCCGAACCAGTACAACGACACCACGGGCCTGTACGGCGACCGCTCCGGGGACGACCTGGAGTCCGGCACCTACCGCGTCGAGGTGCTGCTCTACACCGCGCTCTGGGAGGACACGACCTGCGCGAACGGCAGCGATACCACTGAGCGGTTCCGCGTCGCCGAGCCCAGCTACATCGACGTGACGGTGGGCGACGCCACGACGGTCGAGCCCCACGAGGTCGTGACCAACGAGTCCTGCGAGGCCTGCCACGACGAGGTCCGGTTCCATGGCGGATCCCGCAAGGGCGTCGAGTACTGCGTGACCTGCCACACCCGCGGCTCCACGGACACGTCGTCCAGCCCCCCCACCAGCGTCTACTTCGCGGAGATGATCCACAGCATCCACGCCTCGGGCACCGAGGCGACGAACGTCTACTCGGTCAACGGCACCACCTGGGACGTCACGTTCCCCCGTCAGGACGGTGGCGTGGCCGCCTGTACCGCCTGCCACGGGGACAACACCGCGTGGCAGACGCCGTCCGAGCACGCGTGCATCACCTGCCACAACAGTGACGCCGACCAGGGCCACGCTGCGCTCATGACTGACGACACCTACGGCGAGACCTGCGACGTGTGCCACGGCGCCGGCGCCGACTACTCGGTCGAGTCGGTGCACGAGTTCACGAAGTAGCCACGACGCCGATCGTTGTACAAGCCGCCCTCGGGAAGCCGGGGGCGGTCTTGTTTCTGGGCTCGGGCCGCGGCGGGCGCCGCAACATGGGTGAGCCGCCACATTACGGATGTGTGATTCAGCCCACACACTCATCAGCACCGTGCTTTCCCTCGGCACGTGTCTTGCACACTGCGGCCGCGACCTCGCTACGTAGCTGAATCGAACGCCGCGCTCCGCGGCACCAGGAGTCTCTCATGTTGCTCTTCGCGCTCATCGCCTGCAATCCCGCCCCCGCCCCCGCCCCCGTTGCCGACCCGGTGGTTGCCCCCGCAGCCGCCCCCGCGGCCGCAGCCGCGCCCGCTGGCGGGACCATCTCCGGCGTCGTCGCCGAGACCATCCCCGCCGGCGAGTACACGTACACGCGGGTGCACGCCGCAGATGGCACGGACTCCTGGGCCGCCGCTCCGGGCACGGCCCCGGCTGTCGGTGCCACGGTGAGCTTCAGCACCGCGATGCCGATGACCAAGTTCCACAGCGACACACTGTCTCGGGACTTCGCGCTCGTGTACTTCGTGCCGTCGATCGACGACGGTTCGGCGCCCGCTGCGAACGCCGCACCTGCAGGGATGCCCGCCGCGATGATGCCAGCCAGCGACACGCCGGCGGCCGCGCTCCCCGCTTCCACGGGGCCGGACACCCAGACCATCGCGGCGATTGTCGCGGACCGCAAGAAGCTGGCGGGCCAGAAGGTCACGGTGTCTGGCAACGTCGTCAAGTCCACCAAGGGCGTGCTCGGGCACAACTGGCTCCACATCCAGACCGGTACCGACGATCTCACGGTGACCACCAACGACACCGCGGCGGTCGGCCAGCACGTCCAGGTGACCGGTACCGTGGCGGTCGACCAGGACTACGGGGCCGGGTACACCTACCCCGTGATCATCACGGATGCGGTCCTGGCTGGGTTGTAGGGCCACGGCACGGGGCTTGCATTGAGCAGGTGTAGCGCACCCACAGGCCCCAGATGATCGCCAATCCCGCCCCCGTTGAGTCCCGGAACGCCCCCGGCGCCGACCTCGTAGCGCGGTATCGCACCCGCGCGCCGCGCTACACGAGCTTTCCCACGGCGCCCCAGTTCGGGCCCATCGCTATGGCCGAGGTGCAGCGCGCCCTGGCCTCCGGCACCGGGCCGATGGCGCTCTATGCGCACATCCCGTTCTGCCGCTCCCTGTGCCTCTACTGCGGCTGTCACGTCGAGATCACCACGCGGCGCAGCGTCGGCGCCGAGTACGTCGACCTGCTCCTGCGCGAGGCGGATCTCTACGCCGCGCAGCTTCGCCCGGGGCGCACGCTCGCGCAGCTTGCGCTCGGCGGCGGCACGCCGACCTTCCTGCTGCCCGACCTGATGGAGCGGTTGATCCTCGGCCTGCGGGAGCGCTTCCCCTTCGCGCCGGATGGCGACTTCTCGATCGAGGTCGATCCCCGCACCATCGACGCCGAGTACCTCGAGCGCCTGGTGGCGCTCGGGTTCAACCGGTTCAGCCTCGGCGTGCAGGACTTCGATCCGGTCGTGCTCAAGGCCGTCAAGCGCCACCAGACCACCGAGATGACCTGGTCCGCGGTGCAGACGCTGCGCAGCCAGGGCAACTTCGATCTGAACTTCGACCTGATGTACGGGCTGCCCCACCAGACCGAGGAGACCTTTCGCGCCACGCTGGAGACCGTCGTGGCGATGCGCCCGACCCGGGTCGCGCTGTTCCTGTACGCGCATGTGCCCTGGATGAAGCCCGCGCAGAAGGTCGTCGCAAAGCAGGGCCTACCCGAGGCCGACCTGAAGGCACGACTCTTCGCCATCGCCGCAGGTGCCCTCCGCGGCGCCGGGTACGAGGCGATCGGCATGGACCACTTCGCGCTCCCGGGAGATGCGCTGCTCGAAGCCCAGGCCAGCGGAACCCTCCAGCGCAACTTCATGGGCTACACCACGCGCGCCGGGCTGGACCAGATCGGGCTCGGGGTGAGCGCCATCGGCAACTTCGGCGGGGTGTACGCGCAGGACCACAAGAACCGGGCGACCTGGAGCGATCGGGTCACCAACGGCGAGCTTCCAATCGAGCGCGGCTTCGTGCTCTCTGCGGAGGATCTCGAGCGGCGCCGCGTGATCATGGACCTCTTCTGCAATTTCCGGGTCCGCTTCGCGCCGGGGGCGTTCGCGAGCGAGCGGGCGCGGCTCGAGGCCCACATCGCCGACGGCCTCGTGGTCGTTCGGGACGACGGCGTCGAGGTCACCCCCCTCGGACGCCACTTCATTCGCAACGTGTGCTCGGTGTTCGACAGCTATTTTGAGTCGGACGTCGGCGAGCGCCGCTATTCGGAGACAGCATGAGCACCGCCCCCACCATCGTGATCATCGGCGCCGGTATCGCCGGTATCGCTGCTGCCGTGCGGCTCAACAGCCTCGGCGCCACGGTCCGCATCATCGATCCCGAGCCCGCCGGTGGCAAGGCGCACACCCTGGTTCGGGATGGCTGGCGCATCGAGGTCGGACCGCACTCGTTCACAAGCCGCGCCGAATCGATGTTCGAGCTGGCGTCGGAGCTCGGGATCGGCGACAAGGTCATCAAGCTCGGCGCCGCCGCCAGCAACCGCTACATCGTGAGTCGGGGCCGGCTCGTGAAGGCCGGGCCGATGGCCTTGAGCCTCGCCGAGATCTGGGGCGTTGCGAGCGGGATGTTCCGACGGGGCGACGTCCCGGCCGGTATGTCCGTGCGTGAATTCCTGGCCGGACGCTTTGGCGAGGCGTTCGCGGATGGTCCCGGAGACGCGATGCTCACCGGGATCTGGGCCGCCAGCCCGGCCGAGGTCGAGATGGAGACTGCGTTCCCCGCGCTCACCGCGGCCGTGCGGGCGCACGGGTCGGTGTTCGCCGCGGTCCGCTCGCTGCCAAAGGGCCGTCCATCCGGCACCTACGCCTTCGACGAGGGCATGGGAGCCATCGCGGAGGCCGCCCGCGCGAAGCTCGGTGCCGGGTCCTTCATGACCGAGGAGGTCGGCCGGATCCGGCGGGATCAGGCCGGCTGGCTCGTCGAGACCCGCGAGAAGCTCCAGCGGGCAGACGGCATCCTCGTCGCCACGCATGCGCCCACGGCCGCACGCCTCCTCGCGGACCTCGTGCCCGACGCCGCCGATGGCCTCACGGGCATCCGGTACTCGCCGCTCGCGGTTGCGCACTGGATCGCACCCGATGCGGCCTTTCCGCGGGGTTTCGGCTGGCTCTCGCCCTTCCGGGAGGCGCGCCCGATGCTCGGAACGTTGTTCTCCTCCGACATCTTCCCGGGCCGCGCTCCGGCTGGCATGCGCGCATTCACGAGCATGTTCGGCGGCACGCGCCGGCCGGACGACGCCACGCTGGACGCACAGGCGATCACCCAGCGCTTGAAGGACGAGCACCGCGCGCTCACCGGCAAGGAGGTGACCGTCGCCGATCTGCAGGTGATGCGTCATCCCCGCGCTGTCCCCATCCCCGAGCCGGGGCACGCAAGGCGCGTCGAGGCCATCCTCGGCACGCTGCCGCCGGGCCTGGCGCTGGCGGGTGCGTGGTGTGGCTGCGGCGCGATGAACGACGCTGCCGCCGCTGGATTCGTAGCTGCTGACCGCCTCTGGCGCGAACACGCCAACAGGAGCGAAAATGTTGCCTGAAGACCTCAGCCTCGCCGCCGTGAGCCTCTCGTTCCGGGATGCGCCCACGGCCGTCCGCGTCCGCGCCTCTGCGCCGGTGGACGAGACCGCGATGGCCCGACTCCGCGCGCAGGGGGTGACCGGTCTCGTAGAGGTGCACACCTGCGCCCGGTCACTCTGGCTCGCTGCGGGCGAGCACCCTGGCTGGACCGGCTCACTCCTGCAGTCGATGGTCGGCGCGCGAGTCGGGAACGCCGGGCTTCCCTTGACGTACACGGGCTCGGATGCGCTCCGCCACACCCTGCGCGTCTCCGTCGGCCTCGAGTCGTTCGTGCAGGGCGAGGCCGACGTGGGCGGGCAGGTCACTGCCGCCTTCGACGCCGCCCGGGCACAGGGGAGGAGCTGCCTCCTCCTCAACACGCTGCAACAGGCCACCGCCCACCTGCTCGCGGAAGGTCGGGAGCGTGGGTTCGTGCGTGCCAATCGGGGGCTCGGGCACCTCGCGGTGCTGGCACTGCAGGCTCGCGGCGCGGATCGCAGCCGGCCGGTGGGCGTGGTGGGCGCCGGGGCGATCGGTGGGCGCGTGATCGCGTCGCTACGCCGGGCGGGCTGGGCCGAGCCGGTGGTGTACAACCGCACGCCCAAGCCGGGTACGCTGCCGCTGAGCGCGATCGGTGAACACGAGGCGATCGTCCTCTGCACGGCAGGGCCGACCCCGTGGTTCGTGGCTGGGCCCACGCACCGGCATGTCGTCGATCTCGGGCTGCCACCGCAGGCGAGCGGGGAGGCGATCGGCCTGGACGGGCTCCTGGCCGGCGACGAGCTTCGGCTCTCTCCCTCGCGCGTGAGCGAGGCGGAGCGGGCCGTGGAGCAGGAGCTCGGCGCCATGCTCCGCCGCGTGCGCGCGCCGCATCGTGGCCTGGCCGGGGTGCAGGCGCTGCGGGATCAGTTCCTCGAGCAGGAGCTCGCGGCGCTGCTCGCAGGGGCGGTCGGGGAGCTGAGCGAGGACCAGCAACGGCGTGTGGTGGCCGCTGCACGGGGCGCGCTCCGTCAGTACAGCCACCGGATGATCACGTTGCTGCGCGACGAGGCCATCGCCGGATAGTCCCCTGGGCATGGTGCCCATCGCATGGCTCGTTCTGCTCGCGGCCTGCCGCGGCCCGGCGGGCACGCCCGGCACCGATGCTCCGCTGCAGATGCCGCTCCGGTGGGTGCGGGGCTACGACGGGGACACGTGGGACCGTGCCGCTGCCGGGCTCACCTGGGCGATCTCGGACCTGGGCGGTTCACCGACCGCCGCGATGATCGAAGCGCAGGACACAGGGCCCGACGGCGCACTCTTCACGCTGGACCTCGGTGCGGCGGGTTTTCCCGAGCCGGCGTCGGCTGCCGTCGCGGACGCGCTCGCCCCGCTTCGTGAGGCAGACGAGGTGCGGGTTTTCGGGGGGATGGACGTGGGCAGGTTCCTGATGAAGGTGCTCTACGAGCCGTGGCGCTACTACGCGATCACCGGCGCCTGTCCCACGCTCTCCGAGTGGCAGGAGGCGCACCTCGGGGAGGCTGCGCTCTCCTACGCCGTCACCCAGTCGCTGCTGGTGGGGGGCGAGAGGCTCGTCACCCTGCAGCCGGCCACGGGCGCAGTCGCCGATGTCGGTCTTCTCGCGCAGGACGGGAGCGGGTCGATCGAGCAGGGGACCTTCATGCCGCTGGAGTTCGATGCGGTGGACGTGATGCCGAGCCTGCAGCAGCGGTTCGCGGCCTACGATGCTGCGGGTGCGCTGATCCCGAGCGCGGACCCGGCTGTCAGCCCGGCGGGCCAGCCGGGGCGCTGCATGTGGTGCCACGAGATGAACCTGCAGCGCGGGCTCGACACGAACCCGACCGTTGCGCCGTACCTCTCTGCCCAGGAATTCCTGGTGCAGCTCGACGCCATGCAGGCCTCGATCGACGCCAGCCGCGCGGCGGACCCGAGCGCGGTGGACTGGACCGGGTACGACGTACACCAGTGGGGTGAGCTCCTCGCCGGGACCTTCCTGGCCCCGACGCCCGGTCGGCTGGCGCGGGAGTGGGGCGTGGACGAGGCCGAGGTCTCCGTGTGGCTGAGCGGGCTCCCGACGCACCAGGACGCAGAATTCACCGGGTTCGGCGAGGAGTACACCCGCGCCGACGTGGACGACTGGTACGCGGAGAACGTGGAGGACTTCGGGCCGATCCCCACCTTGCCATCTGCGCGCGACGTCCCGGCCGACGCCGTCCTGGACGATGCCGGGGTGCTGCCCACGTGGGGGTGCTCGCTCTGGTAGCCGCTCCGACGCGGGAGAGTGGCCTACCCCTCTGAATAGCCGCCCGGCTCGTCGTCGTCGGGCTCGTCGGGGTCCACCACCGGGCTGGCCTTCTCGACGGGCACGTTCGGGAGCAGGTCCATCAGGAAGTCGCCGGTCATCTCGGCCTTGGCTTCTGCCTCCTCCGAGAGCTCCAGGGCGTTGATCTGGCTCGTGGTGTCGGTCGGATCGAGTTCGGCAGCGCGGGCGAACGCGGCCCGGCTCTGCGCCAGCAGGGTACGGAAGGTCGCCTCGTCGCCGAACACGACGTCGTCCGTGCTCGCCTTCTCCTTGAGGATCTCGCCGAGGAGCCCCCAGGCGAGCGCCTGCACCACGTTCTCCGCCACATCTTCAGACCACTGGCCGCCGCCGTCCAGCACGCGGATCGCCTCGCGCACGTCCTCCTCGGCGTCCTCGAGTTGGCCCATCTCCAGCCGGATGCGCCCGCGCTCCATGCGGGGCTCCGGCAGGCGCGGCTCCACGAGGAGCACCTGGTTGAACACCTCGAGCGCCTCGTCGATGCGGCCGGCGGCCCGCATGGCCAGGCCCTTGAGGAAGCGGGGGCCGAGCGCGGCCAGGTGGGGTTCAGGGCGCGTCTCGGCGTCCACGAAGGTCGAGGGGATCGTCGGGGCGTCGGGGGGGGCAGACGGTGTCGTGGGCATGCGCCCGGGGTAGCCACGCAGCGTCGGGATGACAACGCGCCGGGTTAGGAATTGCGGATCGGAGATTTGATGCCCCACACGATCCTGCTCGCCGGCGGCGGCACCGGCGGCCATGTCTACCCAGCGCTCGCGATGGGAGATGCGCTGCGGGCACGCGGGCACACCGTCATCTACTTCGGTGAGGCCAGCCGGCTCGAGGGGCGCGTGGCCCCGCAGCGTGGCTACACGTTCCGGGCTGTGGAGGCGCTCGCTTTTCCGCGTGCAGGGCTGCTCGCCAAGGTCGGCTTCGGGTTCCGGCTGGTGCGCGCCGCCTGGAGGACGAGGGCGCAGGTCAAGGCGGAGGGGGCCACGCTGGTGCTCGGCGTGGGCGGCTACGTCATGGCGCCCACCGTGCTGGGCGCTGCGCTCCTCGGCGTGCCCAGCGTGATCCACGAGGCCAACGCCACGCCCGGTCTCGCCAACCGCCTGTGTGCCCGGGTGGCGAGCCTGGTGTTGGTGACCTTTCCCGAGAGCCTCACCAAGATCCCCGGGAAGGTGGAGCGGCTCCTCGTGGGGTGCCCGGTGAACCCGAAGGTGCTGGTCGGCGACCGCGCGACGGCCGCGCTCCGGTACAACCTGGATCCTGCACGCCCCACGTTGTTGATCGTCGGCGGCTCTCTGGGCGCCGCGACGATCAACGAGGTCGCCCGCGGTGCGGCGCTGGCCTGGCGCGGGGAGGGGACACTCTGGCCGCAGATCCTCCACATCACCGGGCCCCGGTACCACGCCGAGGTGCTGGCCTCCTACGAGGCGAGCCTCGGCACGCTCCCGGCCACGGTGTGCGTGCGGGACTACGAGGACAAGATGGGCGAGGCCTATGCGATCGCCGATCTCGTGCTCGCGCGGGCCGGGTCCAGCACGCTCTCGGAGCTCTGTGCACTCGGGAAGCCATCGGTGCTGATCCCCTCTCCCAACGTGACCGACAACCACCAGGAGGCCAACGCGCGGGGCCTCGAACGTGCAGGCGCCGCCGTCGTGTTCGTGGAGAAGGGCCTGGACGCCGGCGGGGTGGTGGACGCGATGCGGAAGCTGCTCGAAGACCCTGCCGTGCTCCAGCGGATGGGGGAGGCCGCGAAGTCGTTGGGTCGACCGAACGTCGCGGAGCACGTGGCCGATCTCGTGGAGGCGCGGTTCCCGGTGCCCGGGTGACCGGGGTCGAGCCTTTCGCCGAGGGCTCTCCCTACGCGGGCTACCTCTACAGCTACCCCCACAAGACGGCGTACCGGGAGATTCAACCGGCGGTAGACCTCGCGGAGCTGTGGTCCAGGGAGGATCGGAGCGCGCTCTCGCTCTACCTGCACGTGCCGTTCTGCGAGATGCGCTGCGGGTTCTGCAACCTGTTCACCCGCTCCCGTCCGCCGGGCGAGCGGGTCAGCGCCTGGCTGGGCACCCTGCGGCGGCAGGCCGCCGTGGTGCGGCAGGCGATCGGGCCGGCGCAGTTCGAGCGGTTCGCCATCGGCGGAGGCACGCCCACGATGCTGGAGCCCGGCCAGATCGAGTCGCTGTTCGACATCCTGGGTGGGTTCGGCGTGCTCGGGAGGCCGTCTTCCGTGGAGACCTCCCCCGCCACGGCGACCCCGGACCGACTCGCCGTGCTGAAGGCAGCGGGGGTCACGCGGGTGAGCATTGGCGTGCAGAGCTTCGAGGCTGCTGAGGTGCAGGCCGCACAGCGGCAGCAGTCCAACGTGCAGGTGGCGGCAGCGCTCGACCGCATCCGCGCGGCGGACTTTGCCGTGCTGAACCTCGATCTGATCTATGGGATCCCCGGGCAGTCGGCGATGAGCTGGGAGCGCAGCCTGCGAGCCGCGCTGGAATTCAGGCCCGAGGAGATCTACCTCTACCCGCTCTACGTCCGGCCGCTCACCGGCATGGCTGTCCGGGCCCGCAACCCCGATGATGCGTTGCGCACCCAACTGTACCTGGCTGGGCGCGACCTGCTGCTCGCCGAGGGGTACGTGCAATGCTCGATGCGCATGTTCACGAAGTCCGCGGAGAGCGCCCCGACCGGGGCGTACAGGTGCCAGGAGGACGGCATGATCGGGCTCGGCGTGGGGGCGCGGAGCTACGCGAGCGGGCTGCACTACTCCACCGACTACGCTGTGCGGGCGCGCGGGGTGGAGGCGATCCTCGACGACTGGATCACCCGGACAGACGCCGAGTTCGCGGTTGCGAGCCACGGGATCCGGCTCGACGCCTCGGAGCAGGCCCGGCGGCGGCTGATCCTCACGCTCCTCGCACGCGAGGTGGTGGTCGAGGTGCCCCCCGAGTTGGAACCCGCAGTTGGTTCGTTGCTGGCGGCCGGGTTGGCGAGGCGCACCGAGCATGGGATCGAGTTGACCGACGCCGGGGTCGCCCGGTCCGACGCCATCGGCCCGGCGCTGATCAGCCCGGCGGTGCGCTCCAGGATGGCGGCCTGGGAGAGCCGGTGAGCGGGCTCACGCTCCTGTACCGGGGACAGTTGGCCTCCTGCAACTTCGACTGCGTGTACTGCCCGTTCGCCAAGCAGCGTGACTCCATCGCGGTGCAGCGGGCCGACCGGCGGTCGGTGGAGCGGTTCGTGTCGTGGTGTGCGAGCGCCGCATACGCGCCCTTGTCGGTGTTCTTCACCCCGTGGGGGGAGGCGATGGTGCGCGGGTGGTATCGGGACGCGGTGGTGGGCCTGTCCCATCTGGCGCACGTGCGCCGGGTCGCCGTGCAGACCAACCTCTCCGTCGCGGCCACCTGGCTCGACCACGCCGTGCCGGACCGCGTGGGGGTCTGGGCGACCTGGCACCCTGCCCAGATGCCCATGGAGCGCTTCGTGCGCCGGGCGCGCCGGGTGCACGCGTCAGGTGCGCATCTCAGCGTCGGGATCGTCGGCCTGCCGGAGCACGCCAGCGCGGCTGCGCGGCTGCGCGATGCGCTCGAAGGCGTCTACGTCTGGGTGAACGCGGTGAAGCGCGATCCGCAGGCGATGGCGCACGATTGGGGATCGGTGGACAGCCTGTACGGGTGGAACACGCAGGCGTGGCCAAGCCTCGGGCGGGCGTGCCGCACGGGGGAGGAGGTCGTGGCGGTGGACGGGGCAGGGGATGTTCGTCGGTGCCACTTCGTCCCCGAGGTGATCGCCAACCTGTACGACGGGTCGCTCGGCCGGGCCCTCGTCGCCCGCGCGTGTCCCAATGCGACGTGCGGGTGCCACATCGGCTACGTGCACCTCAAGGAGCTTGGGTTGGACAGCGTCTTTGGGGAGGGGATCCTGGAGCGGATCCCAGCGCGACATGGATCTCCCAATCGTACACCGACCATTCCCGGGCCTCCGCCCGGCGGGTGAGATTGGGGAGCAGGTCGCCGAACGCATTGACCTCGAGCACGCGGAAGCCCGGCGAGCCCGGTGGCGGGTCGCGCTCGATCATCACGTCCACGCCGAGGTGAAGGGCGGGCAGCGCCGCGCCGATCCCGTACATCGCAGCGTCGATGGCGCAGAGGATGGACGCTGGCACGGTCTCCGCGAGTCGCCCGGGGTCCGCTCGGGTGCCCCCGAGGTGCAGGTTGGTGATTGGGAGCGGGCTCCGCCGAACGATGGTGAAGGCCGGCGCTCCGCCGACGAGCAGCACACGAAGGTCGAAGTTCTGACCGTCGATCTCGGCCTTGGGGATGAACGCCTCTACGTGGGCGCCCTCGCGGAGCAGCATGCGGACGAGGTCGTGGGCGACCCGCCCGGAGTAGGCGCGCGGCCGCAGGCTGTTGTAGAGCCCCGTCGGGGTGTGCTCGATGCTCGTGTACAGCTCCGGCCCCCGCGCCCCCTTGCGCCAGATCCCGAGGCAGGAGGCCGAGGAGCCGCTCGCGAGCTTGATGACCACGCCGTCGGGGCCGGGCGAGGGGACCCCCCCCGCCACCTCGATGGAGGGCGCGACGGGAACTCCGATCCCGGCCAGAAACCGCTGGGACTCCCGCTTGTCGAAGCACAGGCGGACGGTCGGCGTGGGCGTGAGCACGGTCCAGCCGGGTCGGACGCGCACGCACTCGTCGAGCGGGTCGAGCGCCTCCAGGAAGCCGAGGTGAAGCTGACGCGGCGCCAGGATCGCGCCGAACCGGCCCGGGAGGGCCGCGATCTCGCCCTGGCTGGCCACCCACACGCCCTCGGCCTCCGCACGATCCCGTCCAAGTCGCAGGAGCGCCTGCTCCACGTGGGGGTCCTCCCCGGTGGAGTCGAGACGGAGGAACGCCTCCGGGGTCGACGGCAGGGCACGGGGATCGGCCAGGAACGCCGACCAGGAGCAGACCTCGAACGTCTGTCCGGCCTCCGAAAGGGCAGCGCAGAACGCGGTTATGCGGCGATTGGCCGGGTTTCCGAGCAGGATCCAGTGGGCCACCGCTATCGCCCCCCGAAGCGGAGCCCCGCCACTCGAGCCGACGCGGGCCTGCCCGTGACCCGCTCTTCGTGCCTGTGGGTCGTCACTACGGCACTACGGGCTGGACCTTCACCTGGCGCTCGGCCTTCTTCTGCTCGTGGGCAAGCTGGCGTGCGCGACGTGCGGCGGCGACCTTCACGGCGTGCTGCGCGGCTCCGACCTTCTGGGGGGCCTGCACGCGGAGCAGTTCGATGGCGGGGGTCGGGTCCTTCTGTTCGCGGGCGTACGCCACGGCCAGCAGGGTGAGCCCCTCCGAGCGGTCGGGCGACGAGGGGTACTGGGCCAGGAAGCCTGTCGTGCGGCCCTCGACCGCGGGGCCCGCCTCGCGTCGGTCGTAGAAACGGGCGATCAGGATCTCCTTGCGGCCGAGCCGGTTCTGGGCCTTTCCGAGGAACTTGTCGACGTCGGCGATGTGCTCGCTGCTCGGGAACCGCGAGGAGAAGCCAGTCCAGGTGTTCACCGCCTGGCGCGTCCACGTCTGGTCCTTCGCGGCGACCGTGGGGGACTTCTGGTAGAGGGTCATCCCGAGGCGCCAGATCACGATGTCCAGGTCGACGTAGCGGGGGTGCGCACGGAGGAAGTCCTCGTAGGCGAGCCGCGCCATGTCCCACTCGGACTTCTTGTAGTGCAGCTCCGCGATCGCGAGCTCGGCCTTGAGCGCGTACGGATCGTCGCGGAAGTAGGTGCGCACCCGGTTGAACTGCTCCAGGGCCTTGTTGGTGACCCCGCGCTTGGCGAAGCGCTCGCCCAGCTCGTAGGTCTGCTGCGCCGTGAGGCGGGACCCCGCGGCGTGCGCCGGCGCTGTGCCGAGGGCGATTGCCAGCACCAGCAGGAGCGCGAGCCGGGAGAGGAGACGGGGGCAGGACATCAGACGGACCGCGGAACGGGCGGGCATTATCCCGCGGTGTCACGGCGGGCGAGCGGCCGGCGTGATAGCCGGGCCGTCTACGAGGTCCCCTTGCCTGCTTCCCCCACCGCGGCCCCGCCGGTCACGTTCAGCACCTTCGTCATCTCGCTCGCGCACTCTGCGCTGGCGCAGCTCGGGGATCCCGCGCAGGAGGCCAGCTCCACCCCCCCGACGCACGCCGACCGCGAGCTCGCGGCGCACACGCTGCAGCTCCTCGAGATGCTCGCAGAAAAGACAAAGGGAAACCTCGACCACGAGGAGCAGCACCTGTTCGACGCCGTCCGCGCGGAGATCCGGACCCGCATCGGCTGAGCGCCCTCGTCCCCGCTTCGGGGGGCCCGGCCCGGGTGCCTCGGGCGCGGCTCTCGAAAAAATCCCGGCCACAACGGTTGACATTCTGACCGGGGACCGAGTACCCTCCCGGCGCCTTTCTGCTTGACTCGCCCTACCGCTTCCCTTCCTTCATGGAGATGAGATGATTCGTTCCCTTTCAGTGCTTTCGCTCTTCCCCCTCGTCGCTCTCGTCGGCTGCTCCGGCGGCAAGGACGACACGGGCAACGACACCAGCGGCAACAACAACAGCTGCGACATCACCGTCGACAGCACGATCCCCAGCAGCGGCTCGGCCGACGCGTACTACCGCGCCAACATCGAGTTCCAGCTCTCCGATCCCGACTCCACCGCCACGATCACCACCACCATCCCCGGGACGCAGGTGACGTCGGACGATGGCCTCACGGTCAAGTGGGTGCTCGACGGCCCGTTGGACTCCAACACCGCGTACACCGCGACCCTCGACTACTGCGGCGGCTCCGTGCCGCTCTCCTTCACCACGTCGGATCTCGGCTCGGTCATCGACGACACGAGCACCCTCGTCGGCCGCACGTACGTCGTCGCGCTCGGTGAAGCCCGCATCGTCGAGCCCCCCGGCATCGGCTCCGTGCTCTCCAGCTACCTCACCACCGACATCCTCATGGGTGTGAGCTCGGTGGACGGCAGCTCGCTCAACATCATCGGCGCCGTGGCCAAGGCCGACGTGAGCCCGGACGAGCAGGACTACTGCGACCCGACGATCCCGTTCCCCACCGCTGACTTCTCGGCGCAGCCGTTCTTCACGGTCGGCCCGCAGACCACCACGCTCTCCGTGGCCGGCTACGACATCGAGATCGGCGACCTGAACATCACCGGCACGTTCTCCTCCGACGGCACGTACTTCGACGGTGGCACGCTCTCCGGCACCATCGACACGCGTCCGCTCTCCCCGCTCATCGACGACTCGGGCAATCCGGGCGCCATCTGCGAGCTGGCGGTCAACTTCGGCGCGACGTGCGAGGCTTGTCCCTCCGATGGCGAGCCCTACTGCCTCACCCTCGTCGCGGACCAGATCCTCGCCGAGCAGGTGGACGGTGTCACGCTCATCGAAGTCGGCGGCAACAACTGCATGGACTGCGCGGCCCCCACCGAGACCACGGACCTCTCCGAGACCTGCGAAGTGGATCCCAACCTATAGTCGGTAGCCGGGCGATCCCGCCTGGCTGAACGGCCCGGGTCGGCTTCGGTCGGCCCGGGCTTGTTTTTGGGGGGCCGCAAAGTCCCGCCAGTGCCCTACCGGTAGGGTCGGCCCTGGGATCGGTCGCTCCCGCTTCATTTCAAACATCCGTAGTTGTTGTATGTTTGTCTGTCTGGGGGGCGGGGCCCCCCAGCCCCCCAGACCCCCCGGGCCGTACGGCAAACTGGATATTCGGCGGAGTACCGCCGAATATCCAGTTTGCCTGCGGATTGGTCTTGGCCGGAGTACCGGCCGGCGACGCAATCCGCCGGCCGTACAGGTTCAGACCGGACTGGTCCTGGCCGGAGTACCGGCCGGCGACGCAATCCGCCGGCCCTACAGGTTCAGGCCGGATTGGTCCTGGCCGGAGTACCGGCCGGCGACGCAATCCGCCGGCCGTACAGGTTCAGACCGGATTGGTCCTGGCCGGAGTACCGGCCGGCGACGCAATCCGCCGGCCGTACAGGTTCAGACCCGCCCATCCCCCCGCTTACTTCGCAGAGGTCTTCACGATCCCGTCGATCACCTCGCCGCCGTGTACCAGGCGCGCTCGCTCGCTGATCCATGCGGGCACCTGGCCGCCGATCTCGGTCTCCCAGGTGTAGCGCACCCGCGTGATGCCCCCGCCGAGGTCCCAGGCGTCGTAGCCCCCGGCGGCGTGGGGGAGCCGGACCGCGCCTTCAGCGAGTGGGGGGGCGTCGGCAGAGTCGGCCGCGCGGAAGCGGATGTGGAAGCTGTTCACGGCGCCGGCAGGGCCGGGCGCGTCGGCGTCTCCCACCTGGGCGAACCGCGCGACGTAGTCGCGGTCGGCGAGCGGCTGGGGGTAGTCGATGTGGATCCACGCCGTGGATGCGTCGAGTCGGCGGACATCGTCGACGTGGTCGAACGTGTCGGGGTAGTGGTCGAGGTCCCGGATGACGGCGACGACCCTGGCGAAGGCGACCGGGGCGTCGACCTCGGCGTAGCACCAGGGCAGGCCCTCGCTGTCGGCGGTGCACTCGATCTCCGGGGAGGCCTGCACGGAGGCCCACCCAGCGGCGGGTGGGGTCGGCCATTGTGCCAGGGCGGGGAGGGCGTAGAGGAGCAGCATCATGTAGGTGATGGAGCATAGCCTGGACTCTGCACGACATGCGCGGGGTGCGTGTGTGCAATATAGTGGCGCACTGAATCCGGGTTCCGCTCTGGACGTCGCTCCGCCGCTCGCTGATGGTCGCTATCGCCTGCTCCGGGTGCTCGGGGAGGGAGGCATGGCCACCGTGTACCTCGGGCACGACGAGCGGCTCGACGTCCAGCGCGCGATCAAGGTGCTGTCGCCGCTGCTCGCGGCCCGTCCGGAAATTCGCGCCCGCTTCGAGACGGAAGCGCGCACGATGGCGAAGCTGCAACATCCGAACATCGTGAGCGTGCAGGACGTCGGAACGGACGGCGACCGGGTCTACCTGGTGATGGAGCTGGTCGAGAAGGGCAGCCTGATCGACCTCCTGGACCGGCGGGGCGCCATGGCCCCGAAGGATGCATGCGATGCGGTCATCGCGATCCTGCTCGGGCTCCAGGTTGCGCACGCTCGCGGCGTGGTGCACCGGGACATCAAGCCGCACAACGTGCTGGTCACGCCGGATGGCAACTACAAGGTCGCCGACTTCGGGATCGCCCACGTGACGGGCGGAGACCGCAGCGCCACGCGCACGGGGATGGCGATGGGCACGCTGTCGTACATGGCGCCCGAGCAGCGCACGAACGCGAAGCAGGTGGATGGCCGCGCGGATCTCTACGCCGTTTCGGCCACGTTCTACGCGCTCCTCACGAACAAGGAGCCATTCGAACTCCACGCGGTGGACCACCAGGACGAGATCTTCGACGGCCTCCCGCGGGTCGTCGTCGACATCATGAAGCGCGCCTCGCGGTTCCGCGCGGAGGATCGATATCCGGACGCCGCAACGATGATCGCAGCGCTCCGCGACGCACGCGCGATGCTGGCGCCCTCCGAGCCCCGCCAGGTGGGCGCCTCGGGCGGGCATCCCACGCTCGCCCTCGGCGCCGATTCCTACGTCGGTGCCCTGATCCCCGACGCGCCGGGGCCCTCGCCCACCCAGGCCCCCCGCGGTGGCGAGACGTTCGAAGCCGAGGCGGAGCTGGACGACCGCATCGCCGCGCGCCCGGTCCCCGCGCTGTCGCCGGCGGCGCGTGCCCCAGCGCCCCGCACACCGCGCGACCCCGAGCCGTCGTTCGTGTCGGACCCGTTCGAGAGCAAGGCGGCGGTCGAGCCCCGGTCTTCCGTCGCTGGTCGCCGGTACGTGGCGGTCGGCGTGATCGGGCTCGTGGGGGTCGCGGTGCTCGCGGTGATCTCGGCGGTCTCCATCGTCTGGTGGCAGTCCACGCAGGGTGCACCCGTCGCCGCGGTCGAGAGCCCCGTCACCGCACAATCGCCGGTCACGGCGGCCCCGGTGCCGGACCCCGCGGCGCCCGATCGGCTGCCCGTCGTCGCGGCGCCGGTCAGCACGCCCACGGCGAGCGCCACGCCGCCCGTGACCGCCACGCCGCCCGTGACCGCCACGCCGCCCGATCCGGCGCAGGGGGAGCCGGTCGCGGCGCAGCCTGCGCCCCCAGCGGAGAAACCGAAGCCGCCGAGCCCGAAGGCGCCGGCCAGCGCCGCCCCAGCGGCATCCGAGCCGGCCGCACCCGCGGTGGCGATGCAGATGCTGTCGATCAACAGCCTGCCCTGGTCCAACGTGACGGTGGACGGGAAGGGAGTTGGAACCACGGGTTGGAGCGGGACCGTCCGCGCCGGGACCCATCGCGTGGTGCTCAAGACGAGCGACGGCAAGACCAAGTCCTTGGATCTCAACGTCAAGGATACCGGGCCCATGCGCTTTTGCTGGGACTTCGGCACGGAGTCAGAATGTTCGCGTTGATCTCGTTGGCCCTCGCCGCCGATACCGTGGTCTACTCTGGCGGGGACGTCGCTACCGCGGTCAGCCGGGTGGCTGCGCTCACGGGCGGCGCGCCCCAGGAGCTGCGCGCCGTGAGCGTGGTGGAGCTGATGGCCGGGCGCCCTCCCACGATGGTGAGCGGGGGGCAGCTCTCCCTGTGCAGCGGTGCACCTGCCTCGCTGGATGGGGTGCGGCAGTCGCTCACGCTGGCCGAGGGCGCGATCAAGTACATGGAGTTCGGGTCGGCCCGCGCGGCGCTCGATGCCACCATCCACGACCTGAGCTGCCTGCAGGTCCCCGTCGATCCCGCCCAGGCCTCCCGCACCTGGTACCTGCTCGGGATCGTGAACGCTGCCTCCGGCGATCAGGCGGCTTCGCGGGAGGACTTCCGGCGTGCGCGCCAGTTTTCGCCCGCGATGGTGTGGGACGAGAACTTTGCCCCCAACGCCCGCGCCACCTTCGACGCCATCGCGGCGGAGGCCCGTACCGCGACCCTCGTTCCGCTCACCGTGCTGCCCGCACCTGCAGAGGGCGCGTTCCGGCTGGATGGACGGGCCGTGCAGCTGATCGATGGGCATGTCGGCGTGAGCGCCGGGGATCACTACGTGCAGGTCGGAGACCTTGCGCCTGTCACGCTCTCGCTGCACGTGGACGGCACCACGCCGCCGATGCTGGTGCTCCCGAGCCTCGTGGGGCCGGACGTGCTCAGCTGGGCCGGGGACGGTGAGAAACGCGGGGCGCTGTCAGCCGTGCTGGTGAGCGCGCTCGGTAGCGAAGGGGTGGTCTACGTGGTGAACCCGTCCGTCGTGTGGCGCGTGCGGCTCGGAGGGAGCGCGTGGGACCTCGTGACCGATTCGGGCGGGAGGGACACCGCGCCGCGGCCGGTCGCATCCGCGAGGCCTGCGGAAAAGCCGCCTGTCCCGATGGAGCCGGTCCCCACCTCGCCCGTCGCGAAGGACCGCAAGAGCCCTGTGGGCCCCGTGCTGATCGGGGTCGGGGGCGCGGCGGGCATCGCGGGCGGGGTCGTCGGCGTGCTCGGCTACTCCGGCGCGCTCCGGGCCTACAACGATGCGGTGGAGAACGGAACTTCCGAGGACGACCGTACGAAGTATGCCAAGGGCGGCCACCAGCTCACCAATGGGGTGATCGTCGGGGCGGTCGGCGCGGCGGTGCTCGCCGCCGGCGCAGTGGTCACCATCGCGTTCTGAACGGAGCGCCGCTCCCGGACAACTTCGGGTTAGGTCCGCGCGCATGTCCATTCGTGCGTTCGCCCTCCCCATCTCGATGTTTTCGCTCGCGCTCGTCTCTGCCTGTACGGGCAAGGGCGACACCTCGGGCCACACCTTCGACTCCGACACTGCTGGCGTTTGCGGGCGTGTTCGCGGCGCCACGGGGATCCTGTTGTACGACGATCTGGGTGACACGCTCCACGCCCCGACCGATGCGCCGTCCACGACCACGAAGACCACGGGCGTCGCCGGGCCGGTCGGCGGGCCGACGGGCATGGCCGCGGTGTACGGGGGCAACGTGCTCATCTCGAGTGACACGGGCTGCAACTGGACGGAGGCCGGTGGCTTGCCGGCTCGGGGGGATTGGGCGCTCGTGGCCGCGGGGGACCGTGTGTACGCATTCGACCGAACGAGCGGCTCCGGCGCATGGTCGGACGACCTCGGCGACAGTTGGACGCCCTTCGACACCAGCCAGCCGTTCGTGGACACGCCGACATGGGATGGCGCGAACCGCCTGCGCGGGATCCAGACCAGGGGAGTCGTGACCTCCGAGGATGGCGGCGCCACCTGGACGCTCGCGGGCACGCCCCCGTTCTCGCCCTCGGGCGGGAGCGTGAGCCCGACGAACCTCGACGTCGTCGTGATCGCCGGAGAGGAAGGGCTCGCCATCAGCCACACGGGCGGCGCGACGTTCGAGGACATCAGCACCACGCTCGTGGGCATCGAGAGCGGGCCCGTCGCGGGGCTGCGCGCGGTGACGTCACCGGCTGACGACAACGTGATCTTCGCGATCACCGACGCGACCGACGGCACGCGGACCATCCAACGCTCGGTCGACGGCGGGGCCTCGTGGGATCGACAGGGCGACTCGACCCAGATCACGATCGGTGACGATGCGCGGCTCTACCCGATGCCGATGGACTCCACGATGGTGCTCTCGTCGAGCTTCGTGGCGGCCGACAACAAGATGAACCTCTACCGGATCACCGCAGGCGATGGCATCCACAGCGTGGGCGTCGGCGGGTACACCACCATGCAGCAGATCGCGATCATGGATGACCGGTGGGTCGCGGCCGTGAGCGCGGTGCCGTAGCGGATGGCCGGCCGCTCACGGGCGAAGCGACGCCCGGTCCCCCGCTGTAGCCGTCGGCAGGGCGCACGGACCATGGGGCCCCTGTGCACAATCCGTATCAGCGTGCACCATCAGGGCCCGCAGCGCGTCGTACTCCTTGACGATCGGCCTCCGGTCGGGCACATTCGCACGCCCCCTCGGCTCTGCTTTTCGCCCGGTCGGTCCTGACCGGCGGAACTCGAACCTAACAACCCCAGGTATCATCCCGATGGCTCTCAAAAACTACCTCTTCACCTCCGAGTCCGTCAGCGAAGGCCATCCCGACAAGATGTGCGACCAGGTCTCCGACGCTGTGCTGGACGCGATCCTCGCGCAGGACCCCCGGGCCCGCGTCGCGTGCGAGACGGCGGTCAAGACCGGGTTCGTGATGATCGCCGGCGAGATCACCTCGACCGCGAAAGTCGACTACCCCCCGATCATCCGCAAGGCCGTGAACGACATCGGCTTCGACCACTCCGACAAGGGTTTCGACGGCAACACCTGCGCCGTGCTCGTGGCTGTCGAGCAGCAGAGCCCGGACATCTCCCAGGGCGTGAGCGAGGGCGAAGGGCTCTTCAAGGAGCAGGGGGCCGGCGACCAGGGCATGATGTTCGGGTACGCGATCAACGAGACCCCGGAGCTCATGCCGGCGACGATCCAGTACGCGCACCAGCTGATGTTCGACCTCGCGCACCTCCGCAAGACGCACGGTGACTGGTCCTGGGTTCGCCCGGACTCCAAGTCGCAGGTGACCATCGAGTACCGCGACGGCAAGATCGCCCGCATCGACGCTGTCGTCATCTCCACGCAGCACAACCCCCGCTCGCACTCCGACATCCAGCACCAGGTCATCGAGGGGCTCGTGAAGCACTCGCTCCCCGCTGAGCTGCTCGACGCGCGCACGAAGTACTACATCAACCCCACCGGCAACTTCGTCGTCGGCGGCCCGATGGGGGACTCCGGCCTCACCGGCCGCAAGATCATCGTCGACACCTACGGGGGCCACGGTGCCCACGGCGGCGGCGCGTTCTCGGGCAAGGATCCCTCCAAGGTCGACCGCTCTGCGGCGTACATGGGCCGTTACATCGCGAAGAACCTCGTGGCGGCAGGCGCCTGTGACCGCGCGCTCGTGCAGCTTGCGTACGCCATCGGCGTCGCCGAGCCCGTGAGCGTGAACGTCGAGACGTTCGGCACCGCTCACGTGGACGAAGAGAAGGTGATCGCCTGCGTGCGCGAGATCTTCCCGACCCGCCCGGCCGGCCTGATCAAGCACCTCAACCTGCTCCGCCCGATCTACAAGGAGACCGCTGCCTACGGCCACTTCGGCCGTGCGCACTTCCCCTGGGAGAAGCTGGAGATGGTGCCGCAGGTCAAGGCCTACCTCGGGCTTTAGTCCCGGTTGGCGGCCTCGCCCGGCCCTGCGCCGGGTGGGGGCCGCCGTGGGACGGCCGTTCGCATCCGGCGGGGGTCCACCCCGCTGGGAGTGCACCCGCGCGGGCGCCGTGGCGCGAGCCCCCCCGCGCTCAGCCGCCGATCAGCTCTCGCAAGAGCCCGGGTTCTGCCCGCAGTGCCCGCACCCGCCGGCTGGCCGTTCTGCGCCGGTCTCGGAGCAGTACGCCGGGCCGCTGTTGTCGCGGACGGCCCCGCCGACGTGCGCGGCGGTGACCGCGCGGGTGAGCCTGCCCTCCTTCATGCAGTAGTTGCTGGCCTCACCTGCCTCGTCGCAGGTGGTGGGCTCGCGCCCGCCGCGGACCAGCACGTCCATGTGCTTGCCGCACTCGCAGCGGTACTCGTAGATCGGCATCGAAAACCTCCAGGGTGTTCATCACCACGTTTGGTGCGGATGGCAAGGGGCTATCGCCTCCGGCGCGTCATCCGGAGGGCGAGCGCGGCCAGCGCCACGAGGCCCAGCACCGCGAGCACGCCGCTCATCAGCAGGGTCGTGCCTGCGGCGGGCAGCGGTACGGCGGGCAGCGGTACGGCGGGTCCTGCCTCGGCGTCGGGCCCGGCAGGCGGCGTGACCTCGGAGGGGTTGGGCGGGCGCTCGCCTGGAACGGCTCGGTGGGCGAAGAACGTGCCGTCTGGCTGAAGCTCCACGGCGAGGGGCTCGTGCGCGGTCACCTGCGTGAAGTCCGCGCTGCCCGACCACCGCATGCCCCTGGCGACGATCTCGATCACCAGCGTGCCCTTGAGGTCTCGCGCGACGATCGTGTAGATGCCGTCGCCCAGCACGAAGTCGGGTGGGACCCCGTCGTCCCGGGCGTCGAAGCCGAGCGTCCCGATGGTGCCGGTCACATGGCCCGTGCCGCCCCCGCCCGTGAGCGGGTTGTGGTCGTCCATGATGAGCACCAGCTGGTCACCGGGCGCGGGCTCGGGCTTGGCGTTCGGAGGCGCCGCAGGCGCCGCGTTCAGGGCGAACAGGAGCACGAGTTGCAGCACGGGTCCCGGGTATCCGGTGGAGGGGTTTCACGATAGCCCGCGCTGTGCACACCAGCGCTCTCGTCACGCTCCTGATCCAGATGATCGTCATCATCGTGGTGGGGCAGGGGCTCGCCTTCGGTGCCCGGCGCATCGGCCAGCCCGCGGTCGTCGCCCAGGTGATCGCGGGCATCGCGCTCGGCCCCTCGCTGCTGGGGGCGGTGTGGCCGGGCGCGATGTCGGCGTTGTGGGCCGCCGACTCCCTCCCGGCGCTCACGGCCGTGGGGCAGTTCGGGCTCGTGCTCTTCATGTTCCTGATCGGGCTCGAATTCGATCTCAGGCTGGTCCGCGGCCTGGGACGGGCCGCCGTCGTCATCAGCCAGACCAGCATCGTCGCGCCGTTCGCGATGGGGATCGCGCTCGCCTGGCCGCTCTACCAGACGCTCGCGCCCGCCGGCGTGCGGTTCCTGCCCTTCGCGCTGTTCCTCGGCGTGGCGATGAGCATCACGGCGTTCCCGGTGCTCGCCCGCATCCTCGCCGAGAGGCAGGCGCTGCGCACCCGGATCGGCGCCATGGCGCTCGCCTGCGCCGCCGTCGACGACGTCACCGCCTGGTGCATCCTCGCCTTCGTCGTCTCCGTCGCCCGCTCGGAGGGGCTGGGCGCCGCGCTCAGGACCACGCTCTACGCCGTGATCTTCGTCGTCGCCGTGGTGACGCTCGTGCGCCCCCTGCTCGCCCGGATCGCCGCCCGGACCCGGGAGGGCGCCTCGCAGGGGCTGCTCGCCGCCGTGTTCCTGCTGGTGCTCGCAAGCGCCGCGATCACCGAGACGATCGGCATCCACGCGCTGTTCGGCGCGTTCCTCATGGGTGTGGTGATGCCCCGTGAGTCGGGGTTCACCGAGGCGCTCGTCGAGAAGCTCGAAGACATCGTCACCGTGGTGCTCCTGCCGGTGTTCTTCGCCTGCAGCGGTCTGCGCACGGACATCGGGCTGATGAACACGACCGCTGCGTGGGCCGACTGTGGCGTGATCATCCTCGTCGCCTGCCTGGGCAAGTTCGGCGGAAGCTTCGTGGCCGCCCGCGCTTCTGGGCTCACCTGGCGGGAGTCGAGCGCCATCGGCATCCTCATGAACACCCGCGGGCTCATGCAGTTGGTGGTGCTCAACATCGGGCTCGACCTCGGCGTCATCTCCCCCGAGCTTTTTGCGATGATGGTGGTGATGGCGATCGCCACGACGGTGCTCACGTCTCCGGTGCTCGAGTGGGTGTACCCGCGCGCCCAGATCCTGCGTGAGCGAAACGCACAGGTCCCGCCGACCGAGATCACCCCGAAGAGCGCGGTGCTCCTGTGCATCTCCGACCCTACGATCGGGGGCGCGATGGTCACCCTGGCGGAGCGGCTGGTCCGCGGCAGGGGGCGCACGCTGCTCGCCCTGCGGCTCCTCCCGGTCGACAAGCCCTCGCACTACCTCTCGGCGGAGACCCCCCTGGAGGTACAGGGAGCCCTGCTCGCCGTGGAGGAGCGCGCCGCCGAGCTGGGTGTGGAGGTGAAGAGCCAGAGCTTCCCCTCCGCCAAGCCCGCGCGGGACATCTGCCGGGTCGCGGAGGCCGAGGGCGTGGAGCTGGTGCTCCTGGGCTCGCACCGGCCGTTGCTTCAGCGAACGGTGCTCGGGGGCGTCGTCGCCGAGGTCGTGGCGCTGGCGGATTGCCCGGTGGGGGTGTTGATCGACCGGGGGCTCGTCGCCGTTGACCGCGTGCTCCTGGCGGTGGACACGAGCCCGGATGGTCAGGCCGCAGCGGCCGTCGCGCGGCAGCTCGAAGCGGCCGGTGTCTCGGTGACGCCGTGGTCGCCGCGGGGGGACGAAGACCAGACCCAGGGCCTGCTCACCGAGGCCGAGCGGGGCTACGATCTGGTGGTCGTGGGCATGACGGCCGCGTGGGACCTCGACCCGGCGCCGACCCCCTGGCACCGGGAGCGGCTGGCGACCGGCATCGGGACCACGCTGCTGGCGGTGAGGGGAGCGTGATGGCGGCACGGCGATGGCACACGGCCGGTGGGCCGCGGGCCGGGAAGCCCGCCACGGGGCACGGCGGCCGCCCTACCCGACCGCGATCCGCACCAGCAGCTCACGGGCGTTGACCAACGGGTACACCCGGGCCGAGAGCACGATCCCGGGTCGCTTGATCCGCACTTCCTCCACCGTGTCGCCCCCGATCGGCGTGCGGACCACGCCCAGGACCGCGCCCGCGCGCACCCGCTCTCCCGCGTGCACCTCCGGCGCGAAGAAGCCCGCCATCGTGGAGCGGTACTCGTCGACCTGATCGGTCTCGAGCACGAGCCCGGGGGCGGTGGCCCCGCCCGGCATCAGACCGCGGGACTCCAGGATGCGCAGGAGCCCCTGCGCCAGCAGTCGGGCGGGCTCGCACTCCAGCACGCCCGCTCTCCCGCCACGGAGCGTGAGCGCAGGCCGGGCTTCTGCTCGCCACGCGCCCATCAGCCCGGCGTCGAAGTGGCGCGCGGAGCGCTTCCACACGATCGGGAGACCGCTCGCCCGGGCCGCTTCGAGCGCGCGCCCGTAGATCGGTGCCCGCGCGTGTGCGCACTCCTCGGTCATCCGGTTTCCGGTCTGGACCTCGATGCAGAGCTCGCCCTCGGTGGCGCCGAGCACCGCCAGCGCCACTCGCCGCGCGGGGGAGTCGTCCGTGCTCCCGAAGGCGGCGTCGAGCTCCTCGCCGAGGAAGGTCTTCTCGGCCGTCTCGGCCCCCGGCGTGTTGACGCACGGGAGGAGGAACACCGCCCCGGAGGGGCGCTGCACGCCGAGCGCCCCCGAGACGAGGTTGACGGCGTGCATGGCGGTGACCTCGTCGCCGTCGATCCCCGCGACGACGCTCACCTGCGGTGCCCCCGAGCCATACGTGAGCCGCTGGAGCCGGTAGGGGGGGCGAAGGGGGAGCGGGAGCTCGAAGACCGTGGACTTCATGTCGACCCCAGGATGCGTGCCAGGGCAGACCCGACATGGGCGGTTGGCTTGTCGCGAAGGGCAAGGAGGATGCCCGCCACGGTGGAGAGGACGGGCTCCCCGCCCAGCTCACCGAGGAGGTCGCCGGGCTCCACCCTTCCACCCGGCCGGTTCCGCGGAGTGAAGATGCCAGCTGTCTCCGCACGCGCGACGTGCACGGCTGCGGTGGGCTGGACCGAGCCAGACCCGTCGAGCCACGAGAGCACGGCGCCGGTGAGCGTGTTGACCCCGTCCGGGTGCACCCGCCCCGTTCGGCCCCCGCGAAGGCGCAGGGCTCCCCATGCGCCAGGAGAGCCAGGTTCGGCGCGCTCGGCGTACCGGACGCAGGGGATCGGCAGATCGGGCATCGGGGTGTCGTCCCAGGCCTCGGCGTGGACGCACTCCCAGAGCCCCGGGTCCGGGGCTCCGAGCTCGATCACCCGTTCGGCGCCACGGATGTGCTCGAACAGCGCTGCGGCTATGCGATCGGGTGGGTGCCCCTCGGCGTCGCCAGGGAGGCGCGAGGCGAAATCCACGTCCAGGCCCGGCCAGCGGTGGGAACCATGGAGGACGGCGAGGGGGTTCAGGCAGCCGAAGAGCAGGACGGGACGGGCGGGGGGGCTCCTTCGCCATAGCGCCGAGAGTGCCAGCGCAGCGGCTACGCCCTCCGCAGCGTCGCCGTGCAGACCGGCGAGCACGATGGCGGGGCGCCCGGAGAGGGGCCCGAAGCCCTCGCCGCTCACGGCCACGGCGTCTCCGCCCGGGAGTTCGATGTGACCGAGCGGCACCCGCATTCCGGGCATCACGCGGGGTCCGAGAAGAGGCGCGCGCGGAGCGCAGGGGCGTTGGTATGGGGCAGGGGACACGCTCGCAGTGCTTCGCCAAGCTGCACACGCGCAGCGAGGAGGGTAGGCGCAGATCGTGCGATCAGGAGGAGCGGCGTGCTCCTCGCGACCGGGCCGGAGGCGGCGAGGCAGGTCGCGCCGTCGAGCGGACCGGGGTCGACCCACTCGCAGTCGGCCACGCTGCGCACCACCGCGGCGACGGTGGGGCGGACCTCGGGCCGTTCGGTCTCCCAGCACAGGGCCTCTCCGGACGCCAGCTGGATCTGCGCAGCGACGAGATCGGCGCCGAGCGCCTCGTCGAACATGAACCACCCCGAGAGCGACGGGTGCGCCCCCTGCAGGATCACCCGGCCGCCGGCCTCTGCCTGCAGGTCGAAGCTGGCGAGCCCCCGCAGCCGAAGCGCGACCGCAAGCGTGATCGCGGCGCGTGCGAGCGGCTCCGGGCAGGGCCCGACCTCCGCGAGACCGGCGGTGAGCAGGCGCTGCTGGCCGAGCAGGATGGCCCCCTGTCCATCCCCGAGCACGCCCACGCGTACGCCCGAATCGGTCGGTGGACGACCATCTTCGGGAGTTCGAAGCCCGATCCCGGTGGCCGCAGCCGCGGCGGGGACCGCAGTGGCCCAGGTCTCGAGCAATTCCGCCTGCACCCCCAGCCAGGCCAGTCCGCTCGCGGTGGTCAGCCGCGCGAGGGGCGCCGAGGCGGCAGTGCTCCCCGCGCCGGGGTGGAGCGCGTCTGCGCCGGCGTCCAGAGCTGCAGACACGAGGCGTTGGGGGTCGGACCAGGGGTCGTCGTCCGCGTCGCGGGCCAACAGCGGTGCGTCCCAGTCAGCACCCGCGACCCACGGCGCATCCGCGCTGCTCTCGTCGAACGCGGCGATCACCTCGAGGCCCATCGCCTGCACGGAGCGGACGATCACGGCGGCGTCCCCGCCGGTGCAGGCCGCCAGCACGCGTTGGAGGTTGCGGCGCGGGGCGCGTTCAGGCATGTGTCAACGTAGCGCGGTAGGAGCGCCACATGCACGTAGCTCTCATCGGTGCGGGTCGACTTGGACGCAGTCTCGCGGTGCTCCTGCCTGCGGCGGGGATCCCCGCGACGCTCGTGAGGCGGGGCGAGCCGCTCCCCGAGGCGGATGTGTACTGGCTGGTGGTGCGCGACGCCGCGCTGCCCGAGGTTGCCGCCCGGGTGCCCCACGACCGGATCGTCCTCCACGCGGCGGGCGCCCTGGGGCCGGAGGTGCTGCACCACCCGCTCGGCGGCGTGCTGCACCCTCTGATGACGTTCCCCGGGCCGGAGCTCGGGCTGCCGAACCTCGCGGGTGTCGGCGCCCGGGTGGATGGCGCGGAGCCGGCGCGGGCCGTGGCCCGCGTGCTGGCTGGCGCGCTCGGGATGGTCTGCGTGGAGGACGTCGACCCTGTGGCCTGGCACGCCGCGGCCTCGATGGTGTCTGGACACATCGCCGCGCTCTTCCTCGATGCGGTTGCCGTGCTGGACCGCGGGCGCTCCAGCGTGGACCCCCCTGCTGCGGAGCTGCTGCTCCCGCTTGCGCTCGAGAGCCTCGTCCGGGCGGCGGCCCACGGCGGTGCTGCCATCACCGGCCCGGCCGCGCGCGGGGATGTTGCCACCGTTGCGCTGCACCTTGGCCGCCTTCAGGGCGAGTCGGAGGTCTATCGGGCGTTGGACAAGCGCATTCGTGAGCGCTGCGGCCGATAGCGTTCAGATGGTGAAATCCACCTCGATGATGCCGCGGTCGTTGTCACGATCCTGATCGTGGTCCGTCGGTTGACGGGGGAGCAGGTCCGGGAGGGGCCGCGGCTCCTCGATCTGGAGGGCCGGGCGGTCGTCGCGCTGCTTTTCGCGCTCGCGTTGGATTCGGTCGATGATGAAGGCGTCGAGCATCCAGGCCTCCGGTTACTCACCTTAAATGTAGCACCTGTACTTGACGAAGCAATGGAAATCTGTGGTACGCCCGCGCGCTCTCCACTTGGGCCACCGGGAGGCGCTTTCGAAGCGGGTAGTTTCCAGGCAGTGAGCCCCGGCGAGGCGCCACGCGCGCACGTCAGCCCGAAAAGGCACGAGAAGCCGCGACAAACCACGCAGGATCCTCCGGGCCGAGCCCCGTCGGGATGGGCAGCCCGATCGGGAGGTCTCCGTCGGCGACCACGAAATGGCCGATGGTGAGCTGCATCGCGCTGCCGTCCTCGTACCGGAGCACGGTCTGGATGCTGCGCTTTCCCACGGTCGGCCTACCGACGACCACCGCCCCCCTGCGCGCATGGAGCGCCGCGGCCACGATCTCGGCGGCGCTGGCGGTGCCCTCGTCCACGAACACCACGAGGCGGGCGGTGATCTCGTTGCCGTCGTTCGTGGCGGTCCACGTCTTGGGCCCCTCGCCACGGACGTCGCTCTGCAGCACCGTGCCTTCGGTCGCGAAGCGGTCGACGAACCGCACGCCTTCGCTCATGTCCCCGCCCGGGTTGCCGCGCAGGTCGACGATCATGCGGGGGGTCTTTGGCGCGACCAGCAGTTCGGTCACGCCAGTAGGGAAGGAGTGTACCCGGGTGATCGCGGTCATGGAGCCGTCCGGCAGCAGGGTCTCGCCGTTCTCGAGCGGCGCACCGTCGCGCCAGTCGCGCCGGACCGCAACCAGCGCGGTGCCACCGGCGTCCGCGCTGCCCGGGCCTCGCGTGACGGTGAGCACGCTCGCGCTCCGCGACGCCCCCAGCAGCATCGCTGCCCGGTCTGCCTCGGCCGCGCCGGCCACCCCGCGCCCATCGATCGAGACGATGCAGTCGTCCACGCGCAGTCCGGCGGTCGCTGCCGCGCCTGCCACGCCGGTCACGCGCAGCCCGCACGCTGCCGGCACCGCAGCGGCGCCGATCCCCACGTCGGAGGGCTCCAGTGTCGCGGCGATCACCTCGTTCGGCGCATAGAACCGCGTCCATCGGTCAAGGGTGCCGAGCATGCCGTGGATCGAGCCGTACGCGAGCGCACTTGCGTCCGGGGGGTCGGGGTAGCGCGCGAGGATGTCCCCCCGCACACGGGCCCAGGTGTCCGCGGGGTTCGGCCCGCCGGCGTGCGCTGGGCTCCACAGGGCGAAGCAAAGCCCGACACCCATCGCCAGGCCGGCGGCCACCCCGGCCCCGAAGCCGGGACGCAGGGTCAGGTGCGCCCCCGACTAGTAATAGACGGCCTGGTAGTAGCGCATGAACTCGAAATCCGACGCATCGCCGGTATTATACCCGTAGCCGCCGTAGTTGTATGCCAGAGGGAACCATCCGTCGGAGGAGCTGTAGTACATCAGCACCGAGTCGAAGGTGTACAGGTTCCCGTTGTAGTCGTAGTCGTAGGTCGCTGCGAAACCCCAACTGGCGACGAAGTCGGCCCACTCTCCGCCGGTGAGGCCGATCGACGCGCAGGCGGGACCCACAGCCGTCCCACCAGAGAGCGTGAGGTTGAAGGCCCAGTCGCACTGGGCGCAGGCCGGTGCGGGATCCCCCGTGCCGGACCAGGCCGACTCGTCGGTGCAGATGGGGTTCATGCTGAGATCCGTGAGCGTGAACCCGAAGTCGCCGCGCAGGAACGTGCCGTTGTGGGTGTGCGCGTCGCCGGAGTACCACAAGAGGCCGATCGCGGTGTCGGCATCGGCGTCCGAGTCGGTGTCGGTGTCGGAGTCCGTATCGGAGTCCGTGTCGGAGTCCGAGTCGGAGTCCGAGTCGGTGTCCGTGTCCGTGTCGGAATCGGCGTCCGAGTCCGAGTCGGAGTCCGCGTCGGCATCGGCGTCCCCGTCGGGGAGCCCCCCGCCCGTGTCGGGCGTGGTCTTCGGGGCGAAAACGCAGCCGGCGAGCGTGAGGAGTACCAGGGAGGGCAGTGCGCGAAGGATCATCGTGACTCCGGTGTGGATATGGCCGTTGGCGAGCGGACTATCCGGATCCGGATCCGGGAGCAAGCCGAGCGGCGGGGCTAGAGCGGGATGTTCCCGTGCTTCTTCGGGGGGTTCGTGTCCCGCTTGTTCTCGAGCGCGTCGAAGGCTTCGACCAGTCGGGCCCGGGTGTCCCGGGGGCGGAGCACCTCGTCCACGAAGCCCAGCTCGGCGGCCCGCCACGGGTTCGCGAACCGGGCCTTGTACGTCGCCGTGAGCGCCGCGCGCGTCGCGACGGGGTCCTTCGACTCGGCCAGCTCCTTGCGGTGGATGATGTTGACGGCTCCGTCGGCCCCCATCACCGCGATCTCGGCCATCGGCCAGGCGAGGTTCAGGTCAGCCCGCAGGTGCTTGGAATTCATGACGCAATAGGCGCCGCCGTAGGCCTTGCGGGTGATGAGCGTGACCTTGGGCACCGTGGCCTCGGCGAACGCGTAGAGGAGCTTCGCCCCGTGCTTGATGATGCCGCCGTACTCCTGCGCGGTGCCAGGAAGAAATCCTGGTACATCCTCAATCACCCAGAGCGGGATGTTGAACGCGTCGCAGAACCGCACGAAGCGTGCAGCCTTGATCGACGCGTTCACGTCGAGGCAGCCGGCCAGCACCGCCGGCTGGTTCGCCACCACGCCGATGCTCCTCCCGCCCAGCCGGATGTACCCGATCACCACGTTCGCGGCGTACTCGGGCTGCACCTCGAGGAAGGCCCCGTCGTCGGCCACCGCGGTGATCAGATCCTTCACGTCGTACGGCTTGTTCGGGTTGGTCGGGACAAGATCGTCGAGCTCGGGGCTCACGCGGTCCGGGGCATCGTCCGTGTGCTTGCGGGGGGCCTCTTCGAGGTTGTTCTGCGGGATGTAGGTGAACAGCGCGCGCACGAGCGCGAGCGCTCCCGCTTCGTCGGGCGCGGCGAAATGGGCAACCCCCGAGATCCGGCTGTGCGCATCCGCCCCGCCGAGGGCCTCCTGGGTGACCTCCTCGTGCGTGACGGTCTTGATGACGTCCGGCCCGGTCACGAACATGAAGCTCGTGAGGCGCGACATGATGATGAAGTCGGTGATGGCGGGGGAGTACACCGCACCCCCGGCGCAGGGCCCGAGAATGGCGGAGATCTGGGGGATCACCCCGCTGCAGAGCGTGTTGCGGAGGAAGATGTCCGCGTACCCGCCGAGGGACTCCACGCCCTCCTGGATCCGCGCGCCGCCGGAGTCGTTCAGCCCGATGACCGGCGCGCCGTTCTTGACCGCCAGATCCATCACCTTGCAGATCTTCTTCGCGTACGCGCCGGAGAGCGTCCCGCCGAAAACGGTGAAGTCCTGCGCGTAGACGTAGACGAGCCGTCCGTCGATGCGCCCGTAGCCGGTGACCACGCCGTCGCCCGGGATGCGCTTGCCATCCATGCCGAATTCGTTGCAGCGGTGCACGACGAAGCGGTCCAGCTCCCGGAACGTGCCGGCGTCCAGCAGCGCGTCGATGCGCTCCCGAGCGGTTCCGCGCCCGCGATCATGCTGCTTCTGCGCGGCATCGGCGCCTCCGGCATCGAGCGCGGAGAGGTTCCGATCCTGGAGGTCCTGGTAAAGGGCGATGCGCTCGGGGTCCACGGGTGCTCCTGACGGCTGCGCGGGTATCAAGAAACCGGGGCAGCGGGTACCTGCGGTGAACGCGCGCCGCGCCAGCCCGTCGCAGGGCGCCGCAGCGCCGCAGCCGGTGATCGCCCGTGCGGGGGGACGACGCGGCCTGCCGACCGGTCCCAGGCCGTCCGTTTGATACGTCGTTTGGAAAACTGCCCGGTTCTGGGCTACGATGGGCGGTCCCTCCCTGGAGTCTCCGCCGATGCGATCTTCCCTCCTCCCGCTCCTCTCGCTCAGTGCCCTGTTCGCGAGCGGCTGCGATGGCAAGACCCAGGACAGCACCGGCGACAGCGGCGACACCGTCGACACAGCACCCGTGTACGACGAGGGGTGCATCACCGTCGATGGGGCGGGCGGCTACGCCCACCTCGCAGACGCGATCACGGTGGCCGCCGAGGGGAGCACCATCGCGATCTGCGAAGGCACGTTCTCGGAGCCCACCGAGGTCACCAAGGGCGTGATCATCACGGGCGCGGGGCCCGGCACGATCCTCGAGGGCGACGGCACGAACCCCGCGCTGGACGTCACGGCTGCGAATGTGACGGTGTCCGACATGACCGTGCAGGGCAGCTACACCGGGCTCGGGATCTCGGGTGCCGGCGCGACGATCTCGAACATCACGTTCGAGGCCACCGGCGGGTGGGGCGTCATCGCGACCGACGCCACCGGGCTCACCGTCTCGGGCTGCACGTTCGACCAGAACATCGCTGGTGGTATCGATGTGGAGGGCGGGGACGCCACGATCACCGGCAACACGTTCACGCTGCCCACGGGCTTCGCCATCCAGATCGGCTCTGCCGCGGTCGGAACGGTCGAGTCGAACCAGATCGACGGCGTGATCGCCGACAAGAACAAGTACAAGGACGGCTACGGCGTCTACGTGCTCGACGGGTCGACCGCCGCGCTGGACGGGAACATCATCGCCGGCGCGACCAGCATCTCGGTCAAGGTGTCGGACTCCACCCTCACGGCGAGCAACGAGACGTGGTCCGAGTCGGCCTTCGGGCTCTACGTGGACGGGGGGAGCGCCTCGCTGGACGCGAGCACCCTCGACGCGCAGTCCGTCGTGGGGGTCTTCGCCCTCGGCAACACCTTCTCGGTCACCAACACCACGGTCACCACGGACTCGGCGGCATCGTGCGACGTCGCGTACTCCGGCTGGGGGCCGAACAGCACCAACGGCGACTACAGCTGCGGGGGCGTGCTGCTCGCGGCCGATGTCTCGGCAGACGTCGAGAACGTGAGCGTGAGCGGCTTCAACAACTTCGGCGTGTTCGTGTTGCCCTACACCGCGGACTTCATCGTCGCGACGCTGACGGACGTCGCGATCGACGACACGGGGCGGGTGGGGTTCTACCTGTCGGGCGTCACGGCCACCGCTTCCGGCCTCTCGGTCACCAACCTGCGGGAGCCCGAGCTCGCGCAGCCGTGTACGGCAGACGGGTCCAGCTACACCGCTGATTATTCGGCATCCATGGTGGTCTCCGGTGGCGAGGTCGATGTCACCGGGGCGAGCTTCACCGACAACCAGGGCTGGGGCATCAGCGCGGCGGGCGCGCGGATCTCGCTCGCCGACTCGACGTTCTCCAACAACGCCTGCTCGGCCATCCTGAACATCCAGAGCGCCGTGCAGGTCGAGCGCACTGCGTTCGTGGGCCCGTCCTCCCTCGGGACCATCTGGGACTACTACGGCGCCACCTCTGTCGCCGACAGCTCCTTCACCGGCAACCACGCGATCACCAACTACTCGTACGACGGCGGCGATGGCCACATGTACGCGTACTCGTACGGCCCCTCCGGCGTGGACATCAACGCCTCGGCCAGCACCGGCATGACCGTGACCAACACCACGTTCACCGACGGCGACGATGCGGTGTACAGCTACAGCGCCACCGTGGAGGTGACCGACAACACCTTCACCGGGTACGAGGGCGCGATCCTCCAGGCGAGCAGCAACGTCAGCACCGTGTTCTCCGACAACACGGCCGACGACTTCGGCGGGTACCTCGTGAGCGGCAACTACAGCGAGGTCGAGATGGACAACAACCAGGTGGGCACGTCGCGCACGTACACCGGCTACTCGGCCTCCTACACCGATGGGGTGCTGCAGTACGAGTCGGAGTACGAGTCCTACTCGCCGCTGTTGTATGCCTACGGCACGCCGGACACGCCCTGCGACCTGGTCGTCGACGGCCTCACCGTGGAGAGCGCGTACTCGACGATCCTGCAGGTGTACGACTGCTCGGCGGAGATCACCGACGTGCAGGTGGGCACGGCCAGCGCCGGGGTCTCCGGGCAGGCGATCTACGGGTACTGGTATTCGGCCGACCCGCTCGTGGTGATCGATGGATTCAGCATCGACACGGTCAACGGGGCGGGCGTGAACATGTACACCTACACCACCGGCACCTCCTACATGGACATCCGCGGGCTGGACTTCGGCACGGTCAGCGGGATCGCCTTCTACGCGTCGGGCTTCCAGGATCTCAACCTCGCCGACTCCAACCTCGGCGATGTGGCCAGCTACGGCGTACAGATCTCGGGGCGCACCGCGGGCGACAGCACCGCGTCGATCGACAGCGTCTCGGTCGGGACCGGAGCCGCATACGGGTTCTGGGCCGACGGGCTGGCCGGCTTCACGGTGACCAACTCCGATGCCACCGGGCGCACCGCTGGCCTGATGGTGTCCCGCTCCACGGCCGATGTCGAGAACAACGCCTTCACCGGCGGCACGGACTACGGCATGCGCTGCTTGACCACGACGCTGACGGCCTGCGCCGCGAACGATCTCTCGGGCAACGCCCTCGGCGAGCAGTTCGGCTGCGACGACGCCTGCGGGATCTGAGCCCTCCGGCTCGGGATGCTCCTCCGCGCGCTGATCGACGGCACCGAGCGCTCGCTGCTCGTCACGGACTTCGAGGACCTCGTCCGTGACGGGCGGATCGACGCGGAGACCCCGGTGTCGGTGGACGGTGCGCCGCCGGTGCCGGCCCGAACGCTCGGGGTCTATCGGGACGTGGTGGGCACCCCGGCAGCACACTTCCGCGCTGCGTGGGATCGCCCGGCCATCCCCTGGGCGACTGCGTTGCTGGCGGGCCTGTGCGTCCGTGGCTACCTCTGGGCCACCGAGGACTCCATGCGGGCGATGGTCCGCTCCTCGGACAACATCGTGCTTCGTGGGCAGTCCTGGCGCGTCCTGACCTATGCGTTCCTCCACGGGAGCCCGGGCCACATCATCTCCAACATGGGCTTCTTCGTGTTCATCGCGATGTCGCTCGAGCGCATCGTGGGCCCCTGGGCGATCCTCGCGCTCTGGGTCGCGTCCACGGGCGGTGGAGGCCTGCTCGCCACCTGGTTCCTGCCGGACGTGACGTCGGTGGGTGCCAGCGGAGGCGACTACGGGTTCCTGGCCGCCGCCGCGGTGCTCGGCTGGCGCTGGTTGGATCTCGTGCCGCGAGCGGCGCGTGCCCGTTTTGGCGGAGCGATGGGGGCCTTTACGCTCTACAGCCTCTACAGTGGCACCCAGAACGTGGGCGTGGACAGCTGGTGCCACCTCGGTGGCCTGCTGGTCGGCGGGGTGTTCGGGGCGCTCTTGAGGCCGGTCTCCGGTGGCGGGCGCCAGAACCTGGGCCTGTCCGCGGGCGCGGTGGCGGTGATGTTCGCGGCGATGCTCGGGGTGCGGCTCGCGGGATGGCGGCTGCTCCCGCTCCAGGAGGCCCAGGAGGACGGCGTCGTCGGCGTTCGGCCCACATGGTGGGGGGTCGGCTGGACCCGGGCCGGGGGCACGGGGTGGGCGGAGCACGTGGAGGAGGGGCGCGGCGGCGTGGATGGCGTGGGCGCGGCGGTGGGATTGTCGACGGAGCGCCACGGGCGGGACTGGACGCTCGACGATGCCGTGCAGGAGGTCCTGAAGAACTACACGGAGGTCGACCCGGCCGCGAAGCTCGAGCGCGCGCCTGTCACCCTGGACGGGAACGACGGCGAGCGGCTCGTGCTCTCCTGGACGAGCCCCGGAGCCAAGGGGAGGCCTGCAGTGCCTATGGACAGCGTCGTGGACGTGTTCGTGCGTGGGCACTACCGCACCACGTTCAGCTGGGACGCCCCCCATGCCACGCCGGACGCCGAGGGGTTGCTCACCGCGCTGCGCGCGTCGCTGCACCTCGTGGACCCCCGGGCGGTCCAGGAGGCCGGCACCGGGGCGAGCTTGCGGGCGCGAACGCTGCGGGGCCGGGCGCTCTTCGATCTCGGCCGCAGGCAGGAGGCCCTGGGGCTCTTCGCGGTCGGTGCGGGTGATCCCCATGAGCTGGTCGCCGCGCTCGGGCTCTGCACCCCGGAGCCCGATCCCGCGTGCGCACCGGCCATCCGCGCAGCTTCGGAGCTCCTCGGGCGCGCTGCGGTCCCCGGCGATCTGCGTCCCGCGCTGGTCCGGGCGGAGCTTGCAGCGGGTGATCAGGCGGCTGCGGCGGCCCTGCTCGACGTGGGCCTCGTACTCAACCCTACGGATCCCGCGCTGCTGGCGTTGAAGGGGGCCCCTGGCGTGTCTAGCCACACAGGAGAGTGAACCCCACATGAACGTCGACTCCCCGCTCGCCCGCGCCTGCGAAGCGTTGCCTCTCTTCCCGCTCCCCAACGCCGTCCTGCTCCTCGGCCCGGCGTTGCCGCTCCACGTTTTCGAGCCGCGTTACCGGCAGCTCGTCCAGGACGTGCTCACGGACGGCTTCCTGGCGATCCCGCAGATGCTGCCCGCCGCCGAGGCCGGGCTCCTCCCGCCGATGCTGCCCTACGCGGGCATCGGCAAGATCCTCGCCCATCGGCAGCTGGACGACGGGCGCTACAACATCCTCGTGCAGCCGGTGGGTCGCGTCCGACTCGTGGAGGAGCTGATCGGGGCACCGCACCCCTACCGCGTCGGTCGCATGGACCTGCTCGAGGACACTCCGCACGTGCCCCGTGAGCTGGAGCGCTCGGGCGCGCGGCTGCTCGCGCTGGTGGGGCCGATCCTCGCGGGGATGGGGGAGCGCGCCGTGGAGATCCGGCGAGGACTCGCGGAGATGGAGCGCACGCGGGTCCCCGAGGCCATCGCGCCCTTCGTGCTGCGCGACACCGAAGAGCGGCAGGCCTACCTGGCGGAGGATGATCCGGTGGCGCGCGCCCTCCTGGTGGAGTCCGCCGTGCTGGCGGTGATGGCCCGGATGGGGGCCGGGCAAGGGGAGGCCTGACCCGAGCGGGCGCTCAGATCGTCATGGGCGGTGTGCCCGCGTTCGTGAAGACGTTGCAGGCCTCACCCACGACGCCTTGTCCCAACGCGAGCATGAGCCCGAACCCGGCGAAGATCATCGCGGCCACGGCGAGCCGGCGGGCGTAGGGCACGGCGGGCCGTGCTCGCACCTGCACGGCGAGCGCCCACGCGAAGAAGTGCATGAGGGCCGAGAGGCCCGCCCCGAGCCACAACGTCCCTGCGCCCGGGCTGGGACCGAACTGGTCGTGCACGGTGCCGAAGACCGCGATGCACGTGACCACCAGCGGCAGGTACCCGAGCACCGCCAGCATCATCGCGAAGGTGGCCCGATCGGTCCCCGTGGAGAGCCTCGGGCAGTCGCCCGGCGCGTGGAGGGCGTGGCAGCGCGGACACGGTGTGGCGTCGGGGGCGGCGATGAGTGTCTCCGGACCCGCGCAGGCTAACCGGGCAGGGGACCGGCCGACCCGACCGCGCCATCACACCCTGTCGAGCGCCCACCGTGCAGCCTCGGCCACCACCGGGTCGGAGTGCCGCTCTGCGATGTGCAGCGCTGCGCGGCCGACCCCCTGGTTCCCGAGCACGAGGCAGGCATTCCGCTTGAGCCGGAGGGGTGCGGCGCGGCGCAGGGGCGTGCCCGTGGTCACCGCTTCCAGCCAGTCGTCAGGTGCCTCGAGGAGCTGCTGCAGGTCGAGCCAGGCGTTGTGGGGCTGCAGCTCGAAGGGCACGGGCGGCCGGTGTCCGCTCACGTGGGGGCACACCTCCTGGCAGACGTCGCAGCCGAACACCCAGTCGCCCAGTTCCGGGCGAAGGGATAGCGGTATCGGGCCTTTTTCCTCGATCGTCAGGTAGGAGATGCAGCGCGGCACGTCTACGCTGCCGTCGCCGGGGAGCGCCTGGGTCGGGCACGCGGTGAGGCAGCGTGTGCACGTGCCGCACCGCGCAGGGATCGGGGGATCGGGCTCCAGTTCGGTTGTGAGCAGCAGGGTGGCGATGAAGTAGTAGCTGCCATCCGAAGGCGTGAGGATGCAACCGTTCTTCGCCGAATATCCAATCCCCGCGGCCTCTGCCCAGGCGCGCTCCCACACCGGGCGGCTGTCGATGCTCGCGTAGGTGCGCAGGTCGGGGTCCAGCGCGGCGAGCCGGTGCTGGAGCTTCTTGAGCCTTCGACCGATCAGGTTGTGGTAGTCGCGGCCCCAGGCGTAGCTCGCGACGCGGCCGAAGCCGGGGCCCGGAGAGGCGGGGGCGGCCGCGCCGTAGTCCAGGCGCAGGACCACGACGGAGCGCACGCTGGGGAAGATCCGACGGGCGTCGATGCGGTCCGCTGCGGAGGTGGCGAGCCAGGCCATCTCGGCGTGCCTGCCGGCGGCCACGAACTGGCGAAATCGCTCGCCGGGCAGGCCCGCATGGGCGTCGGCGAAGCGTACGTCCACAAAACCCAGGCTGCTGGCCTCGGTGCGGATCGCGAGCTTCGTGACGGGCGGCACCCCGCGGGGCTATCACTCCGCGCGCCGTGGCCCCCGACGCATTAGCCCAAAAGGTGCCCCGCGGCCGACATATCGACGCCTGAACACTTGAAATAAAGCAGGTTCTACCTTAGTAGTGTGCTGTGAAAACGACCAGCTACAAAGGAGGAACCTGTGGGTAGGAGTTCTACTACGCGGCGCGG
>CAIQVJ010000080.1 GCA_903875225.1 uncultured Pseudomonadota bacterium | reverse complement strand
TGGCGCTGGCATCCGGCGTCACACAGCGCGAGGGGGCCGCGGCCTGCTTGGCCTCCGGGGGCGACGAGGGCTCCTCCGCCGTGCGCAGGTGGTAGCGGACCTGGTTCGTGTGTCCGTGCCGTACGACGAGGTCGGCGGCACGGGCCGCATCCGCGAGGCCCCGGAACACATGAGCCGAGGTGATCCCCAGGTCCTTCATGAGGTCGGCTCGGGATGCCCCGCTCTCGTGTGCGGCGAGGGCTCGGGTGAGGTCTTTGAGGGTCGGATTGCGCTTCATGGAGCTCTCAGGAACGATGGTGGAAGGGTAGGTCGAGGCCGCTTCGAACGGATTCGAGTCGGTGGTAGGCATCGGTTCGGGCTCGGGGTCCGACGGCATCGCGGAGACCGAGCTCAGCGGAGAGGAGGGCAACGGCGTCGGGCTGGTCGGGTCCGGTGCAGTCGTCCCAATCGGGGGTGCTGCCGAGGAGTCGTCCGTGGCAGTTGAGGCATCGATCGGGGTGATCCGCGTGGACGAGGGCCACGCCGCACCAGCAACGGGCGTCACAGTCGAGGTCTTCGTGCGGCATCGGGGCGGGCGCTCGGGAGGAGGGGGAGAGTGGGAAGCGACCCAGGCGTGAAGGCCAGCCGAGCCGGCGACCTTGGAGACACACGGAGCGTCGGGGTTCGCGAGGTGGGCCTTGCAGAAGGCGGCGAAGCCCCCGTGGGTGCCCACGGCGGGCTCGTCACACTGCACGACGTGGCAGAAGCCAAGCGGGTGCTGGATCGGCTTCATCGAGACCACCCGGCCAGCCGAGCGGGTGTGGTGCCGAGTACAGCGGCGAGCAGCTCGACCTCTTCGAGGGTCGGGCCGCGGAGGGGCTCACCCTGGCAGAGCCGGGCGATTCGCCTCTCCGGGAGTCCCGTGCCTTGGGCTGCCGCCGGCCAGCTCTGGTACTTCCGGCGGACCAGCCGGCGAAGGCGATCGGCGAAGGTGAGCCCGTCCATCAGTCGGCCTGCGCCGAGGCGAGCGCCGCGGTGAACTTCGAGCGGAGGAAGCTCTCGTTCTTGACCCGGCCGGTCTTCGTGTTGACGACCTGCACCTTGACCTCATTGGGGTAGACCCGGAGCACCGTCCAGGTCTCACCAGGGGCCTCGATGCGGAGGCCGACCTTGAGTTCGATGGCGGCCATCAGTACGGAATCTCGTCGTCGGCCGGGCGGGTCTCAGGGGCAGACTCCGCCTTCTTCGTGCTCACCAGCACGCGGATCTGGTCGAGCACGATCTCCGTGGTGTACTTCTCGACGCCGGCCTTGTCCGTGTACTTCCGCGTCGAGAGCTTGCCCTCGACGTAGATGAGGTCGCCCTTCGCGCGCTTCCCGGCCACCTCGGCGACCTTCCCGAAGGCCACGACCTTGTGCCACTCGGTCTTCTCCTGCCACTTGCCCTCCTTGTCCTTGTAGGACTCGGAGGTGGCGACGCTGAGCGTGCACACGGCACTGCCGGCCTGCGTGCTCCGGCTTTCGGGGTCGGCGCCAAGTCGGCCGACGAGAATCACTTTGTTGATCACGTTGTTCTCCTACGGGTTGGAACGGATGAGAGAGCACCCGGCGATGCGGGCACGGAGGAAGACCTCGACGGTCACCTCCTCGGACACGGGCTTCTTGTCGGGGCCAAGCACCGGGGTCCCGTCCGGGTTCACCTTGCGACGGGTGATCGCGGTCTGGGGGCCGGCCTTGATCTTGCCGAGCAGTCCGGTGATGACGGCGGGCTTCGCCTTGTCGACGGGGGCGCCGAGGATCGCGCGCTCAAGCTGGTCGAGGGCCTCGTCGTCGGGGATGGCGTACCCGAGCCGATCGACCACTTCGCGGAGCATGGTGCGGAATTCGGCCTGCTCTGGGTTGAGCGTGGGGCCATCCACCTTCGCCTGGGAGGCTGGCGCCGCCGCTGGCGTCACCTTCTCGGTGGCCGCTGGCGTCGAGCTCTGGATGCGCGGGGTGTTCTTCGTCTTGTCCGCCACCCAGGTCCGGAGGCGCTCCGAGGGGGCGGAGAACTTGGCGACCAGCTCCTCGAGCTTCTCCACCGTGCACTCGGCGAGCGGGCTGTTGGCCAGGAGCTGCCGGAGTGCATCGGTCGGCGCCACCTGGTGATGGAGCAGCTCGGCATCGATGGCCGCGCGAGCTCGCTCGATCAGCTCCTCCGGCGGCTTGGCCGGGGCCCGCTTCGGCGCCACCACTGCGGCCTGGCCGTCCGCCGTGTTCGCGTCGTCGTCGGCGTCGGCAGCGATGCCACACACCGCGGTGATGCCGTAGCGGCGAAGGTACGTGATCGTGCCACCCAGGTCCTGCACACGTGGGCCACCCGCGGTGGCGAGCACCACAGGCGGGGTGTTGTCGCCGCTGGCGTGGAGGAGCCAGGTGGAGACGGTGATGCGCCCGCCGTCCTGCTTCACGTCGTGCATCAGCGCCAGTCCATGCTTGGCGAGGACCGGGCGGACGTGCTGAAGCACTCCGGGGAGGTCGGCGTAGTCATACTCGTAGTTCCCCTTGTCCGACCTCACCTTGGCGGTGCGGGTCTTGGGGGGGTCGGTCATCTCGCCGAGCGCGGCGACGAGCGCAGCCGCGAGGGCAGGGGAGCAGGACGGCAGGATGCCCTGCAGCTCGCTGGGCTCGGCGGTCACCATGCACCCCCGATACGCAGGGCTGCCAGCAGGGCCGGGGCGATCGCCTCCGAGTAGGCCTTGTCCGCCGTGGCGATCGCCTCCGAGTAGGCCTTGTCCGCCGTGGCGATCGCCTCCGAGTAGGCC
>CAIQVJ010000079.1 GCA_903875225.1 uncultured Pseudomonadota bacterium | reverse complement strand
GAGAAGTCCCGGACGTTCCCGAGCTTCCCTTCGCCGCGCACGTCGTTCACGCAGGGCATGACATCACCCTCGACGCTCAGGAAGGTCACCGAGGCGAAGATGCCGCAGCCGGCGCAGCCCGCGTCGGCTCTTGCCGCCCCGATCGTCCCCCCGCGGGTGTGCTGGCGGCGGTAGAAGAAGCGGAAGCCGAGGTTCTCCGCCCAGCCCCGCACCTCATCACGCGCGTGGGCGTTCTCGGGTGTCTCCACGAAGTTGATGCGGACTCGCGGGCCCTGCGCGGTCGCGAGCTGCTCCAGGTTTGCCCGCACGGCCTTCGGGTTCGCGCCGAGGGGGACTACGTGCCTGACGGTGTCATCATCGAGGCCATGCACGCTCACCTGGATCTCGGCGATGCCGGCGGCGATAAGCCCGGCCTGCCGGTTTGGCGTCAGGCGGATCCCGTTGGTGATCAGGCACGTTGACACACCGCGCTCGACGAGCCGCCCGACCATCGCCTCCAGGCGGGGGTGCAGGAGCGCGTCCCCCAGGCCGCGGCTCATTGCGACGGCATTCTCTGGCAGGAAGTCCACCACGGCGCCGAAGGTGGCCTCGTCCATCAGCGTCTTGGGACGCACCATTTCATCGCGAGGGCAGAAGGCACACACGATGTTGCATGCCGACGCGACCTCGATGTCGAACAACGGCGCGGGTTCGAGGAGGCCCAGGTTCGAGCTGCGCCGCCGGTCGGAGGGCCACGAGCGCACTCGGGCGACCGCGCGCTGGGTGGCGTCAGCGTCCATCTCGCCGCCCCGTGAGGTCGAACTGGCGCATCCGACCGCTCCATCGGACCTCGGATGCGGGCAATCCCGCTCGCGCCGCGGGGGACAGGAAGCTCTCGGGATCGGAGGGAACGCGAGCGTGCTCCGAGGCTTTCGTGCAGTTCATGCCGCACCCCTCGCAGTGCCAGTCGGGCCGCCCGGCGGCGAAGCCGCGCCGGATGCGCCGGTACAACGGCCCGTTCCAGGCATCCAGGAACGGGGCGTCGAGCAGGTTCCCGGCCACGTCGCCGCCGTGCGAATGGCAGGGCAGGACCGCGCCGTCAAGGTCGATCCAGGTCTCGTGCCAGGGAAGGTGGCAGGTATCGGCACCCACATCCTCTACTTCCCCCTCGGGTTCGGCGCACTGGAGCGACACGCCGAGGCGTTCACCCTCGCGAACGGCCTCGTCCAGCACGGGCGACCAGGCACCAGGCTCTCGGACGAGCGACTCGCCGTCCATCTCCCGGCGGAAGGAGAAGAGGTGGTACGCTTTCACACGTCGAACGCCGAGTTCGGCCGCCAGGCGAACCAGCGCAGGCAGCTCGCGGAAGTTGGAGCGCATGAGCGTCATCTGGAGCGCCACGACGCCCGGCATCGTGGCAGCCGTGAGCGCCCGCACGTTCGCGCAGACAGGCTCGAAGCGCGCGCCCCGGCGGAACCGCTCGAAGGTCGCCGCCGTTCCGCCGTCGAAGCTCACCTTCACGTCGCGGGCAATGGGCAGGATCCAGCCGATACGCCGATCGTCGAGCAGCGTGCCGTTGGTCGTCAGGTCGAGCAGCACGCCGTGATCGTGCATCTCGCCGCAGAGGCGCTCGAAGTGACGCCAGAGGAAGGGCTCGCCCAGGTTGGTAGGGTGAAGCTCGATGAGCGTCGGAAACAGCTCCTCGATCACGCGGTCCAGCACGCGCTCGGCCATCGCCGGCTTCTTTTCGG
>CAIQVJ010000078.1 GCA_903875225.1 uncultured Pseudomonadota bacterium | reverse complement strand
TCGCAGTCCGTGGCGTCCGTCACGAACTCCGCAGGGGCCGCGCACGCCGCCGCGATCCGGTCTGCGTCTCCGTAGCCATCCCCATCCAGATCGGCGTAGAACGTGGACTGTCCAGTCACGGATGGGTCAGCGTCGTTGGCGAGTCCGTCGCAATTCTCGTCGACGTTGCCGGCATCGCACACCTCTTGGGCACCGGGGTTCACGGCCGACTGCGAGTCGTCGCAGTCCGTGGCGTCCGTCACGAACTCCGCAGGGGCCGTGCACGCCATCACGCTGCTGGCCGCGTCTCCGTAGCCATCCCCGTCCAGATCGGCGTAGAACGTGGACTGTCCAGTCACGGACGGGTCGGCGTCGTTGGAGAGTCCGTCGCAGTCCTCGTCGACGTTCCCGGCGTCGCACACCTCGGCGGCGCCGGGGTGCACGGTCGACCGGGAGTCGTCACAGTCCGTGGCGTCTGCGACGAAGCTCGCCGGGGCATCGCATGCGATCCTGGTGCTGCTTGCATCTCCATGGCCATCCCCATCCAGGTCGGCGTAGAAGGTGGACTGACCCGTCGCGGACGGGTCGTCGTCGTCGGCGAGGCCGTCGCAATCCTCGTCCACGTTTGTTGGATCGCAGATCTCCGAACCGCCCGGGTGGACTCCGGCGTTCGTGTCGTCGCAGTCGTCGGCCCCGAAGCCGTCCCCGTCGTCGTCTGCGCTCACCGTGACGACGAACGACTGCTGATCGCTGCCCGAGTCGTTGTCCACTTCCAGCGTGAACGCGTAGGCGCCGGCTGCAGTCGGCGTCCACAGGATCGCGCCTGTCGCGGCGTTCGTACGCACGCCCAGCGGGAAGTCGGTGAGCGACCACCAGAACGGGCTGTCGCCGTCGGCCGTGGGTGAGTAGGTCCAGTCCTGCCCGACCGTCGCGATGAGCGTTGGCGTCGACAGGAGCGTGGGCGACGTGTACGTGTCCGCCTGTTGCACCTGGATGCCGTCCCCGGAGACGAACGTGTCCTTGAATTGGAACAGCACCGAACCCGCGCTGTACACGTAGGGCCACTGGGGCTCGTAGGGCACCCAACGATCCGCGCTCGCGCGGGAGGTCGACTGCCAGTAGGCGACGTCGTGGTAGGCGGCGCCATCCCATTGTTGAACCGTGACGTCCCTCGGGATCTTCGCCGTCAGCGGGATCATGCAGGCGCTGTCGAAGTCGGGAGGCAACGTGAGGATGTTCGCGCCGTAGGCCGTCGCCTCCCGGAAGTTGCTCGCGTCGGGCGCGGACCAGTCCACGACCCTTCCCGACGACGTGTAGAAGGTGTGCGGGCAGAGCGGCGGCTCGAATTCCGCGAGGTAGGCCTGGGCCACCAGGAGGGATGCACTGCCAATCGACGCGGCGGGCCAGTTGGCGTCATAGAGCTGGCGCACGGCCGTGTACACGGTCGTCCGGGTGGGAGTGAGGCGGAGCCATCGTCCGGTCTGCGCGAGGTAGGAGGAGCCGTTCGTCGCCCCACCCCCCACATGGTCCGAGAACGTGGCGTCATCCACGTACACCCGGTTCACGAAGGTGGCCGCGAATGCATCCAGATCCGACTGGTCGAACACGATGCCGGAGGCCTCGGCCTCGATCGCGAAGTCCACGTTGATGGCGGCATGCGAGATGTCTTCGCCGTAGGCGGAGTACGTGCCTCCGCTGTAGTTCCACAACGCCGACCCGTCGGTGCCGAGCGAGATCTGGTCCGCGAAGTTCTGGGCCAGGTCCGCGGCCTTGTCGGCGTAGGTGCTGTCGCCCGTCAGGTCCGCGAGGATGATCAGCGTCGCCCCGAGCGCGTTCTCCTGGTTGAGCGGGACCTCGTGGCCGGGGCTCGAGAGGAACGTCGCGTCGCTGGGAAAGATGTAGTATCCACGGGTGTTCCACTCGCGGTCGTGGAAGGCCACCGTCTCTTCTGCGGCCGTGGTGTACGCGTCCGCCTTTTCCGCGAGCGTCAACCCATCGTAGGTCACCTCGTCCCCCAGTCCGGAGTCGCGCACCAACCGGGCAAACTCCACCATCGGCTGGGTGATCATGCCGGAATGCACGGCATAACAATAGGCCTGCCCGCCCGACTGGTAGCTGGTGTTGCGCCAGCAGGCACCCGAGACGCCGCGGTAGTCGGTCACCCCACGCGCGTCGTCCCGCTGCGCCAGCACCCCATCCACGTGCCAGGCCAGGCGGTCGAGGTCTTCCGGGTCTCCTGTCGCGCGAAACATCGACGCGAGGCTGATCATCACGTAGGACTCCCCCCAGGCCAGGTTCGCGGACTCGTTGTCGTAGTCGCGGTACCAGTCGCCACCGTTCACATTGTCATAGGCATCCTCGTAGTCCCAGCGTGCTGTCGCCGCGAGGGAGGAGGGAACGTGCAGGAGGGCGAGCAGCAGCATCGGACCACGTGGGGTGAGCACCCCTAACCGACGCCTACGGCCCGGCGTCGTTCGGGGGCGGGTACGGACGCAACGCTGCACACGGGCGCCGGCGCCTGCCGGCCAACCCGAGCGACAGCAGCGCGCCGAGGAACGAGGCCCCCCCGGGGGCCGAGGCGCAGCCCTTCGATGCCGGAGCGTCGGTCGTGTCGGCGCTGCCATACGCAGCACTGTTCGACTGAAAGCGCACGGTGTCGCATAGCGGCTCACCGCAGGTCGCGGGCTCGACGCAGAAGGTGACGTCGTAGATGTCGACCGTGGCGTAGGTGTGGGTCGCGCTCGCACCCGCCCCGGTTGCGCCGTCGCCAAAATCCCAGGTTGGGGAGAGCGCGGCGATGTCCGCGTCCGTGGTGGCGGCGCATCGGACGGTCATCCAGTCGGTTGGGTCCGCAGTGCACCCAAACGGGAGCATCCCGCCGTCGTAGATCGCGTCGAGGCCGGCGATGTCGTCGGTGTTGGGGCTCTCCGTGCTGTCGTCGCAGGCCGCGGTGGACCAGAACATCGTCGCATCCGCCTCATCGGAGGTGCAGGTCTCGTTCTCCTCGCACGAGTGACGGAGCCCGAGGATGTGGCCCAGCTCGTGGGTGAGGATCGCCTGGAGGGACGTCTGCTGGTCGCAACCTGCGTCGGGGACCCACCAGAGGTCGGAGCTCCCGATCTGGAGCTCGACCCTTGGCGCGGGGCCGAAGGAACCGAAGCCGGTGCCCGCGGTCGATGCCGACTCCTGGATCCACGGCGAATCCGCCGAAGTGTCCCCGCCGAACACCACGGCGACGTCGCCGCCGGCCGAAAACCACGCGTCGGCGTCGGCATCCTCGACGACGTCGAAGGCGAACGTGCAGGGCGCCACGGCTGTCCAGGCATCTGCGGCCCCCTCGACGATGGATTGGAGCTGATCGTGGGTGAACCCGTCGAGGGTGCCGGTCCAGTGGATCTCGACCGGGGATTGGTCGAGCGACCACGCAAAGCCTTCGAGGTTGTAGGCCTGGGCTTGGGAGAGGAGGAGGGGGGTGAGCAGGATGGCGATCATCAGGATCCGTCTCCGGCACAGCATACACCCCGGGAGGCGGTGTACGATGCCCGATGTGCTCCGAGGTGACCCGTTCGTGCCGCCCCCCGCCCCGTGAGTCCCACGTCCAGGCTCCCCGTTCGTCCACCCCCAGCGCCCGTGGAGAGCCGCTGGGGCGGGCGTCGTCTCGCAGCCACGACCCTGGCGCTCGCGGCCCTGGGGAGCCCCGGATGCGGCCCGGGCGCGCTGTGCCGCGGCGGAGAGCCGGTCACCGTCGACGGCGACCTGGACCTCTCCACGGCCTCACCCGGCCAGATCTCGCGGCTCACGTGCGTGACCGAGGTCACGGGCGACCTGCTCGTGCGAGACAACCCAGCGGTCAGCGATCTGGACGGGCTCGGCTCGCTCACGCGCGTGGGCCGACGGACCTCGATCACCGGGCTCCCGCGCCTGACCTCGCTGCGGGGGCTGGGGAGCCTGGCGTCGCTGGGCGGCGACGTGTTCATCGAGTCCAACCCCACGCTCGTCGACCTTTCCGGGCTCGAGTCGCTCGAGCAGGTGGGCGGCACGCTCTCGATCTTCGGAAACGACGCGCAAACCAGCCTGCACGGTCTCGAGCGGCTCTCCCGGGTAGGGACGCTGCGCATCCAGAGCTCCCCCAGCCTCCGTGATCTGGGGGGCCTCTCCGGGTTGACGGAGGCAAACGCGATCCAACTCTCCGGCAACCCCGCGCTCCAGGACCTGGAGGGGCTGTCCTCGCTGACCGGCGTGTACCTGGAGCTCGTGGGAAACGACGGCATGGTCAGCCTCCAGGGTCTGGGTCCGCTCACCGAGGTCAACTCCCTGATCCTCGACGACAACCCCTCGCTCGTCTCGCTCGCGGACCTGGCCGGCCACATGAACCCGACGCAGACGGGCCTCCTGATCGAGGAAAACAGCGCGCTCTCGGGCCTGACGGGGCTGGAGGGCATCCGGGCCATCACCCTGAACCTGATGATTTCCTCGAACGACCGCCTGTCGAACGTGGACGCGCTCCATGATCTCGAGGAGGTCGGCGGCGACGTCGTCATCACCGGGAACCCGCTCCTCGACACCGCAGATGCCGAGGAGCTGGTCGACGGCATCGACACGATCGGAGGTGACGTCGATGTGCGAGGGAACGGGTCGTAGAATCACCCGCTCCGGCGGCGCGCGGCCCCGGCCGCGCCACCCCCTACAGCGCAAGCTCCTGGACCCCGTCGGCGTCGAGATCCCCGAGACAGGCGGAGGCGTCCCGGCCAGCGGCCATCGGGGCCGGATCGGGGTCGAGCAGGTGTGCGCCCGACCAGATCCCGTCTGCCGTCACCCAGTCGGGGTACAGGTCCCCGTCGAGATCACACGCGACGCCCGAGTAGCCCTGGAGGTCGGCCGCCCAGGGCGTGAGCATCGTGGTGGTGCCGGGCGCGACGTCGGCTCCGCGTACGATCCCGAACTCCAGGTGCCGGGAGTCGCTGCCCGACGAGCCCTCCTCCACAAAACCCACGGCCACCTCGCCCCGACCGTCGCCGTCGAGGTCCCCCAGCGGCTCGAACAGCGTCTCCATCAAGCGCCCCACCTGGACGCCGGACAAAGCCGGGCACTCGTCCAACGTCACGGTCCCCAGCGTCGACGACAGCACGATCCGGACGTCCCCGGCCTGGTCCGGGCCCGGCTCGTCCCACGGCCCGAACGCGACGCCCACGTCTTGCAGACCGTCGCCATCCAGATCGCCCACGCCGCCGATCACCCGGGGCGCGCCGAGCCCGTGCGTCGCCTGGAGCACGTAGCCGGGGAGCCTGGACACCTGGACGGTGGCGCCCGGCGCGGTGCCCCGCAGCGACCCGCCCGGCACCAGGATCAGCCACGACCCGACGCTCTGGTCGTCGGCGTAGAAGTCCGACTGTTGTGCGACGATCAGGTCGGCCGCGCCGTCGCCATCGATGTCGCCCACGATCTGCGGTGGGATCCCCACGTACCCGTTCTCTCCGACGAGGCTCCAGGCGACGTCTTCGAGCGCCGCGTCTGCCACCCACCCGGAGCCGGGGACCACGAACCCCAGCGCCGACCCCGAACCTGCGCCGTCGCGGAGGCCGATCTCGTCGAGCGCGTCGCCGTCGAGATCAGCCATGCTCGCCCGCGGGGACCCGTGGCCGACGAACGCGCCGGACAGGGTCGCCAGGACCTCGGCCCGGCCCTCCAGGAGCGCGGCGCCGTCCACCCGGTGAAGGAGCTGGCTCGTCGACGAACCGGACACCGGATCGCTGCAGTGGACGATCACCCCCTGCGCCCCTACGCTCACCCAGTCGCCGCAGTCCGACCCGCCAAAGCCCGTCACCTCGGTCACCGCCCCACCGTCGAGCGCGCCCTGGCCCCGCAGCACGTAGACCGAGCCCGGGTCCCACCCCGTGTCGCCGTCTGCGTCGGCGTCAACGTCCACATCGCTGTCGGCGTCCGTGTCGACGTCGCCTCCGGCGTGGCTGTCGGAGTCGCGGGAGCCCGGCCCGGGGTGGCCGGAGCAGGCGACGAGCGCGAACAGGGTGGCCTTCAGGACGACATTGGGGCTGACCAGGGCGCTTCGGTACATTGGGTTGTGGCCTCGATGTTGCAGCGTAGCGCGCCGGAACAGGGACGACATCGGTCAAGCGAGTTGGACCGGGACAGCGAGGTCCGTGAAGCTGCACACCTGCCATCCCCTCCGCAGGACGGTCAGCTGCTCCATCTCCCGCGCGTAGCGTGCGTGGTGCGGGTTCCCGGGGTGCACCATGATCTCGGTCACGCCCTCGCGCTCGGGGGATCCGCAGGCCACCCAGTGCTCCAGCGAGAAGTAGTGGTCGGGCATCGCCGCGAAGGTCTGCACCATCCGGCGCCAGGCGCGGGAGCGCACGGAGGGGCCGTAGTCGAGGGAGCGGCCCCGCAGACGGCTGATCCCCGTCTCCCGGCAGAGACGGCGCAGCGCGAGCAGCGAGGCCCAGTGGAGGTGGATGTGCTGGTGACTGTCGAGGTGCGTGGGTTCGATCCCGGCCTCGCGGGCGATCCGGACCTGCTCCCGCCAGGCCTGCAGGCGGTCGGGTGCGAGGTGGAACTCCGTGGTGTCGAGGTGCACGCCGATGTGCAGTCCGGGCCGGTTCCGTGTTCTGCGGACGGCGTCGCCAAAAGCGGGGCCGTGTACGAGCGCGGTGGTGCTCACGAGCAGCCCCTCGTCGAAGGCACGGAAGATGGCGTCGTTCACCGCGAGGCTCATGCCGAGGTCGTCGGCGTTCACGATCACCTTCATCGGATGCGGCATCGGGGTAACCGTAGCGCGTGAGCGCTCCCCGATTCAACCCGGCCCCCCGAAACACGCATGGGCTGCTGCGTCGCGCCTGGGTGCAGCTCCGCGCCCCGCTGCGGTTTCGCATGGACTTCTTCACGAGCGTGTTCGGCAACGTGATCGTGATGGCCGTGGGCGGGACGCTTCTGGGCACGATGTTCCAGCACATCCCTACGCTCGCGGGGTGGACCGGGTGGGAGGTGATCTTCCTCTGGTCGTGGCTCGAGACGGTCGTCTCGCTGGCGCACTTCTCCCTGGCGGGCCTGCTGGTGCTCAATCGCCGGTACCTGGTGAACGGCGAGATGGATCGCATGCTCGTGCGGCCGGGAGACCCGCTGGTGGGCATCCTCGTGGACAACATCGCCGGGGAGGAGCTACCCGGCGTGGCGGTGGCCGCGACCGTCGTGGCCGTCTCCGCCTGGGAGTTGGGGCTCGGGTGGTCGGCGCTGTGGATCGTCCCGGGCGTGCTCGGCTCGCTCGGCGTGTTCGCCGCGATCCTGATCGTGTTCGCGTCACTCGGGTTTCACGTGAAGCACACGGGCACGGCGGTGGGCGTGGTGTTCCAGGCCGCGAGCTACGCGCGGTACCCCTTCGACCTGTACCCGCGGGCGGTGCGCTACCTGCTGATCGTGGGACTGCTCGGGTTCCTCGCCTACATTCCGGCGGCCACCGTGCTCGGGAGGATCACGATGGGTTGGGTGCACCTGCCGGTTGCGTTTGCGAGTGTCGCTGCGGCGTACGGGTTCTTCCGTTTCGGGTTGAACCGGTACAGCTCGAGCGGGACCTGACAGCCCGGGATCGGGCTCAGGTCCGGGCTCTCGTGGCGCGGGACTGGAGTCAGGGGTTGGTGGCGTAGAGGATGTTGTTCCAGGTTGCCCACTCGCACGGCCCGCCGAGGCAGAGGTTCACGCCGGTCCAGTCACCCTTCACGGGGCTGGTCGCCGCGCCGTCGCCGTTGGTGTCCCCCACGTGTGCGTCGTCGCGCAGCGAGGTGAACCAGGTGTCGGAGCCCACGTCCAGCCCGCCGGAGACGTCGATCCGCGAGGCGTCCGACTTCACGACCACGCCGTCCCCGAGCGTGAGCGAGCCTCCCGCCGCGATGGAGAGCACGGTGTGGGAGAGCACCACCGCCACGTCGGTCTCGGCCCACGTCGTCTCGCCGTTGACCGCGTGTGAGGTGCCGTCCATCACGATCGCGTCGAGCAGGTTGTGGGCGCCGCTGTCCTGGTCCACGAAGGTGTTCGAGTCGTCGAGGCTCACGTCGCCGTTGATGACCATCGGGAGATCGTTGGCGTAGAACGTGTTGCCTGTCACCACCACCCCGGAGCCTGCGCTGCCGAGGTTGAGCGTGGCGGCGCGGCTGTCCTCGAAGGTCCCGCCGGCGTTGTACGCGAACACGCTGTCGCGCACCTGCGGGTTGGCACCTGCCTCCACGGTGAGCGTGCCGGTGTAGGGCGCTGCGTTGCCGCCGTAGAGGAACGTGCAGGCGTCGAGCACCGTGCTGTCGCTGGACACGCTGACGAAGCCCCAGTCGCCCGGGGCGGCGTGGGTCGCGCCGCCGTCACCATTGGTGTCGCCGTTGGTGTCGTCGTCGAGCAGCGACGTGAAGTGGACGTTGGTGGCGGTGAGGGTGCCGACGGCGTCGATGCGCTGCCCGGCGGCGAACTTGAGCGTCACGCCGTCCCCGAGCGTGAGCGACCCGCCCTCGGGGATGCCGAGCGGGTTTCCGGTCACGACGTAGGGGGCGTCCGTGTTCCGCCACGCCACGTCACCGGTGAGTTGGTAGCTCCCGCCCCACGCGATGGCGTCGTAGGTGCTCCCGGTGATCGTGCCGCCGACGTCTGCGTGGAAGCGGTTGGTGTCGTCGAAGTCGTACGCGGCGCCGATCACGAGCGGCAGGTCGTCGGCGTAGAAGAGGTTGCCGGTGAGCACGGTCCCCGCCCCGGCTCCGGCGGCGTTGAACGCCGCGGCGCGGGTGTCCTCGATCGTGCCGCCCTGGTTGTGCGCGAACGTGGAATTCGTGACGGTGATCGCGGAGTCGTGCTGGACGACGAGGGTGCCGGTGTACGGCGCCGCCGACCCGCCGTAGAGGAACAGGCAGTGGTCGAACACGCTGCCGCTCGACTGGACGGCGACGTAGCCCCAGTCGCCCGGCGCGGGGGGCGTGGCGATGCCGTCGTCGTTGGTGTCCCCGCCGTGCAGGTCGTCGGCCAACGAGGTGAAGACGCACGGGTGGTCGGCGTTGCCGTCCTCGGCCAGGATGGAGCCGCCCTCCGCGACCGTCAACGCGAGGCCGGGGCCGAACTTCACGATGGTGCCTGACTCCAGGGTGAGCGGCGCCGTGACGGTGATCGAGACGTCGAGCCGGTAGAGGTTGTCACTCGTCCAGGTCGTCGCCTCGTTGACGTCGGCCGAGACGGGGACCACCACGAGGGGCTTTTCGGTGCCCGTGTCGTGCCCGGTGTCGTCGGAGCCGCCGTTGCAGGCGAACGAGGGGATCGCGCCGAGGGCCAGCGTCAGGAAAAAGGGGAGACGAACGGATGGGATCATCACAAACCTCCAACAGGGTGTGCGGACGCTCGCCACAACGGTGCGCCAGACCCCAACTGTGCATCTCTGCACTGGGGAATCCGCCTGCCGGCGTGCCCGTGGACGAGTATGCCAGGACTGTAAGCACGGGCTCTGCTGCGGACAGCGCCCAGGCTGGAACCTGGGCGGTGGCGGACGCGAGCGGCCCGAATTGGCGTACACTGCCGCCGGTGCTTTCCAACGTGAAGTGCGCCGTGCAACCTCCTTCACCGAGAACCGGATGCCCCAGAAGCGACACGACCGCGCTGTCCGCAATGCCGCCCCGGCACCGGATGCCGGGCACACCCCGGTGAACGGCCCGGCGGGAAGCCAGGCGAGGTTCGGGAATTCGTTCGTCCAGGACCTGCTGCTCGGGGGATCGGGGGCCGAGCGTCCGAACGCTGCCCGGGCCGAGGGCGAGCCCCTGAACGCCGAGCTTCGGGGAGCCGCGGAGCGGTCGCTGGGCAGGAGCCTCGGCGAGGTGCGCGTGCACGAAGGACCCGAGGCGGCGAATGACGCATCGCGCCGTGGCGCCATGGCCTACACGGTCGGCCAGGACATCGTCCTGGGCAGCGGCGTGAAGAACCGGATGGACCCCATCCTCGCGCACGAGGTGAGCCACGCAGCGCAGCAGGGCGGCGCCCCCGAAGGGGCCACGCCCGGTGCCGCGGGCCCGGCTACCAGCAGCCACGAGCAGGAGGCCGACGAGGCCGGAGCGGCGATCCTGGCCGGGCGTCCGGCGAAGGTCTCGGCCCGGGGCCCGGAGGTCGCCCACTTCGCGCCGGGCGGCCACCGGGATGCCACCGTCGACGCGTTGAAGGGCTCGTTCTCGGCGCAGGAGATCGCCTCCACCTACAGCGCGAACTGGGAGCGCGACTTCTCGCAGGGCCCTCCCCAGATCGCCACGGCGGTGATCGCGTGGCAGGCCGTGAAGCAGTCTGCTGCGAAGAACGACGGCAACCCGGACGCTTCCGTCGTCGCAGCCTTCAAGGCCGCGGCCGTCACGACGATGACGATGGGCACCTCTGCATCGATGAAGCAGTCGATGGGCGGCTACCAGCCCTGGGAGCACCTGGACAACCCCGGCAGCTACGTCGCAGACGACGCCGAGACCCGTTGGGAGGGGCGGTCGGACGGACTCCAGGGCTACATGTGCGACAGCAAGGCCTACATCAAGGACGAGCTGGTCGCCGCGGTGGACTGCTTCCGGGAGGGGACGGGGCGCGGGCGGGCCGGGGCCGACATCGACAACTGGAGGGGCGTCGAGAAGCCCGCTGGCTACGACCCGCAGGCGATCGCGGCCCAGTCGAAGACCGGGGGCGGTTCGGATGTGCTCTCCCGTGCGCCGATCGTCGCCCAGACCACGGACATCGCAACAGAGAGGGGCGCCGCGAACGTGCCGCTCGAGACCGGTGCCGCCCCGGGCGCGCAGGCCGATGAGAGCGCCGCGCTCTGGGCGGTGGTCGGTGAGCACCTCGGTCGCTCGATGCACTCGTTCGAGGACTTCTTCTCCCACAGCAACTGGCTCGAGTTGGCGCAGCGGTCGAGGCAGACGGGCGCGGAGCCGAAGAACAGCGAGATCTACACCGGCACCTTCGAGATCCCCGACAAGTGCAACGCGCTCGGCGAGAAGCTCACCCAGGTCGCGGATGCGTTCGAGGGCGACTTCGACCTCCTGCTCAAGGTGTACGGGCGCACCGAGGCGAGCACGCGGCTCGATCCGAACGACCACTCGCCCGGTCCCGTGGGAAACGATGGGCGACCGGGGCAGAACACCAGCGAGCACGCGTTCGTGTGGCTGCGGACCAAGAGCCTCACGACGCTCGGTGAGCTGACCGACGTGGACAGCATGATGAGCGCGGCTTCGAGCATCGTGCGGAACGGCGAGGCGACGATCGATGACCTGCTGACGAACCGGGCCTGGCTCGCAGCGCTGCGCTCGAAGGGCGAGCGCATGATGGAGCACGGCGAGAGGGCGGCGGCTTCGGACGGCCACTCCCGGCTCGCGAAGGACGACACGGGCGGGAAGCCGGCCAGCGGGAAGGCGGGGCAGTACCTGTCCGCGGAGGCCTTCGCAGCGCGGGCCTCGCAGAGCGTGTTCGGACCGCTGCGCGGGATCATGGCCGAGCGCGATGGCGCCAGGGCCCGCGGTGCGCTGCTCGATCAGCTTGCCCTGGTGGACCGGATGATGGCGGCGCCGACCTCCAGCCACCCGTTGATGGGGCTCGTCCCGAATTCCTGAGCGCGGGACGCTGCCTGCGCGCTGCGGCTACGAGACTCTGCCAACCCTGCGCCGGACCCCCAACACAAGGCCCAACACGGCCAACAGGGTCCCACTGTCCCCCGGGACCGTGGCACAGCCGCCTTTCGCCTCGGTGTCGGACGTCTGGTGGTGGGCGCCGCCGGTGTCGTCGACGGCCCCGGTGTCGTCCGTTGCGTCTGCGGTGGTGCGCGCGTCGGTCACCTCACTGATGATCCAATCGAGGTACAGGTCCACGCGAGTGTCGCCGGAGGTGCTGCCCGCACAGAGCGTGCCGTCGTCATCTCGTCCGAAGCTGTGGACTGCGACGAGCGCGCCGATGCCGCCTCCGTCGATCGCAAAGACGGGACCGCCGCTGTCGCCCCCGCACGTCGCGCTCCCGGCGGGGTCGTACCCCAGGATGAACTCCCCTTCGAGTCCGTACAGCGGGATGTCGGCGTAGCGCTTCACATAGCCGGCGTCGTAGGCGTAGTCGTCGCTGGAGCCCCACCCCACGTAGCGGAAGTCGGTGCCGACGTCGGCATCGGTGATCGGGGTCGCGTTCAGCACGTTGCCGTCGATGCTGTAGGCCTCGGGGACGTGCACCAGGCCGACGTCGGCGACGATGGTGAGGCCGTCGGGCGAGACCGAGTAGTCCGGGTTGGTGAACCAATCGTCTGCGGCCTGCTCGGATGCGTCGCTCGACCACACGGTGCCCATGTACACGTGCAGCTCGGTGAGGCCCTCGTGCTCCGGGTCCGTGAGGCAGTGGGCGGCGGTGAGCACCCAATGCGGCGCGATGAGCGTACCGGTGCAGATGTAGACCGTGCGCCAGTCGGCCGTGGCGTGCCGGAGCATGACGGCCTGCGGGTAGTTGTCGGTGGCAGTGCCGTTGACGATGGGCGGGGGCGGCGGATCGGCGAGCGCGAGGAGGATGGTGAGCAGCATGGGTGTCCCGGGGATCAGGCGTGGGAGACGTCGAGGATGGCGGAGTACAGGATCCGCAGGCCGTTGCGGACGTTGTCGATGCTCACGCGCTCGTTGTGCCCGTGCATCGTGCCGGCGTCGTCGAGGGTGACCTCGAAGGGCACGAACCCGTAGGCGTGCACCCCGAGCGGGCGCAGCAGCAGCGAGTCGGTGAAGCCGGGGGAGAGCACCGGGCCCGCGACGGCGTCCTTCCGAACGGCGCCGGTGGCGTCGGTCACGGCCCAGGTGGAGAGCGCCTTGTAGAGGCTGTCGTCCGTCGGGCTCTCGTTGGCGTCGCGACCCTGGAGCAGCTCGAAACGGATCGCCGGGTCGGGCACGAGGGTGCGCAGCGTGGCCATCATCTGGTCGGGCGTGGTGCCCGGCAGGAGGCGACAGTCGAGCGTGGCGCTCGCCTCGGTCGGCACCACGTTGGGTGAGCTGCCCCCGGCAAAGTTGGTCAGGTTGATGGTGTTGATCATCACGGCTCGGGTGGCCGGGTTGGTCGTCAGGCGGGCCTTGAGCGCGAGCTTTGTGAGCCCGGGGCTCGAAAGGACGAGGCGGGTGATGCCTTTCTGCGTGGTGCCCACGTTCTTGAACAGCTCCATCAGGCTCCAGTGCCAGTGGATCGAGGGCTTGTACTGCTCCAACGCCCAGGCGGCGCGGGCCAACACGTGCGGCGCCTGCACCGGATCGGGACGCGAGCCGTGCCCAGCCGGCCCCGTCGCGGTCATCTTCACCCAGGCGATGCCCTTCTCCGCCACCGAGACGCCGTACAACGTCTGGTTGGGAAAAAGAAGGTCCTTCAGGCCGATCCCCCCCTCGTTCACCGACTGGGAGCACCCGATGTCGGCCCAGTGGTGGTCCACGAGGTCGCGCATTCCGCCCGAGTCGACCTCCTCGTCCCCCACGGCGACGAAGATCACGTCGCGCTTCAAGGGCACGCCCTGCCGTTTGAGCTCGATCAACGTCTGGAGCTCGAGGATGCCCATCCCCTTCATGTCCAGCGCGCCCCGGCCCCACACCTCGCCGTCCTTGATCACGCCCCCGAGCGGCGGCGCGTCGGCGGGCCAGAACTTCGGCTCGCTGGGCACCACGTCTGTGTGGTTGACGAGGCAGATCGGGGCCTCCTGCCCGGTGCCCTTCAGGCGGGCGACGAGCGAGGATCGACCGGACCGGAACGTGTACTCGGTCCAGGGGATGCCCTCCTTGTCGAGGATCGCCCCGAGGAACTCCACGGCGCGATCTTCATGGCCATCGGGGTTGACCGTGTCCACCTGGAGGTAGCGGGACAGCACGCCCACGGCCTCGTCGCCCGCGACGTTCCAGTCGATGTCGGCCGCCGACGCCACGGGTGCGGTGAGGTTGAGCAGGGCGAGGATCGAGGAGAGCAGCATGACGCAACCGGTTCGGGACCGGTGTATATCCGTGTGATGCTTGCACTCGCCGCCCTCTCCCTGCTCGGCTGCCATTCCACGAAGCTCGCCCCTGCGGATCTGGACGGCCTCGCGCACTGGTACTGGTCCGAGTACGACGGGGTCGACTCCCCCGACGGGGACGACGCCGCCGTGATCTCCGCCACCCTGAACCTCGACGCCGCGCTCGGCGGGCAGGCAGCGGACGCGCCCCTCACCGGCACGCTCACCGACCTCTCGGACGATGAGCAGGCGCTCGTGGCCCTCGACCCCGCCCGCGACGTCTCGCTCTCCGCCGGCATGTTCATCGCCAACACGCTGCCGTGCACGCTCGACCAGATTGAGCGCATCAGCATCGCGCTCGACCAGGACGCCCAGTACCCCGGGACCTACGACACCTACGATCGCAGCTACACCTCCGACTCGGACGCCTACCTCGCCCGGGAGACCCCCTACCTCACCTGGGAGTCGCACATCGACGCGACGGTGCTCGGCGCGAGCTACCACGAGGACGTGGACGGCGGCGCCCGGTACGTGACCGATGATGGCTCGGTGGAGGGTGGCCTCGGCGACATGTTCATCACGCGCGTGTGGCTGCCGACGCCCGCCACGTTCTTCAACGCAGATGGTTCGGTGGACGAGGACGGCGGCAAGAGCTTCGATCAGGACTACCAACTGGAGATCTACTACCCGCTCTCCAGCACCGAGATCGCGCACTACTACGCGCTCTGGCGGCAGATGGACTACGGCGCAGGGCTGAACACCGACGCCTCCAGCGTCCAGAACACGATGCTGGACGCGCTGCTCAAGTGGGACGACGCGAACGCGAAGCTGTGTGAGGATGGGTTTTGAGGGGGGCGTCGAGCCCCCGCCCGCTCACTCCTCGGTGTCCGACACCGGGAGGTACAGCGAGCTGAAGCTGAGATCGTAGGCGGTGATCACGTTGCTCGCGGGGCAGATGAGCGAGCTCGGGATGTTGAGCGCCTCGTCCTCGGTGACGGGCACGACGCCCTCGCCGTCGCAGTCCTGCTGCCGCACGTCGGTGCCGTTGCCCGACCAGGAGTTGCTCTCCAACTGCGCCGAGGAGCCGTCCAGCAGGACGCCGATCTCGGCCGCGCCGCTCAGGGCGTTGTCCGCGAGGAGGAGGCCGGTCGTGCCGTCCCACGAGGCCACCCCGTTCTCGGCGAAAACCGCGTTGCCGTGGAGCGTGTGGCCCCCCTGATCGATGCCCGTGCCGCCGGAGAGCTGGTTGCCTTCGATATCGTAGCTCCCGGGGCCGTCGAGCCACACGGCGGCGTAGTCGTGGGGGCCGATCGTGGACTCGAGGAGCGTGAGCGCCGGGGGGCCCCACTCATCGTGGGTGTACACGCCGAGGCCTCCGCCCCACTCCATGTCCGGGAGGGTGTCGGTGATGGCTGCGCGGGTCAATGTCACCGATGCGTCGAGGAGGACCACACCAGCGAACGTGTTTCCGGTCACCAGCACGCCGTCGAGGTCCGCCGACGCATCCGAGGCGGCGTAGAACCCAGGCCCCTCGGTCCCACTGATCTCCGCGTCGCTCACAAAGACCACGGCGCCGAACTGGGGGCTGAGGCCCAGGGCGAACCCCATCGCGCGCCCACGGTGGGTGTCCAGGATGTTCGTGTCCGCGAGATCGGCTTTGGCTCCACCCCTGGTCACGAGTACGCCGACCTCGGTGTTGCCCGCGATGGTGCAGCCCTCGGCGGTGAGCGCCGCACCGTTCTGGATTCCCACCCCGCGGCCTCCTCCGCCGTCGGGCCTCTCGGAGGTGTCGAGGACCTCCGTGTCCACGAGGTCGACGGTCGTTGCCTCTCCGTCTGCGAAGACGCCACAGTCGGTGTTCCCCTGGAGGGTGCAGCGGTCCGTCGTGAGGGCAGCCCCTGCCGAGACCCCGAGGCCGTACCCAAGGGTCCCGTCGGCGATCGGGGCTGTGTCGAGGATGTCCGTCTCCATCAGGTGGACGACCGTCCCGGCGTTCGACGCGGCCACTCCCACTTCGCTGTTCCCCTGGACCGTGCAGCCGGTGGCAGAGACCGAGGCTCCGTCACCCGCGTCGATCCCCCGGCCCCCCGCGCCTTCGGGGTCCGGGACTGTGTCGAGGATCCGCGTGTCCACGAGGTCGACCGTGGTCCCGACCATCCCGGCGATCACGCCGGTGCCCGAGTTGCCCTGGACCGTGCAGCCCGTGGCGGTGAGCGTGGCGCCTGCCTGCACGCGGATGCCCTCGCCGGAGGTGGAGAGGACCTGGGTGTCCACCAGCGCCACGGTCGTGCCATCGGAGTCTGCGAACACGCCCGCCGTCGTGTTCCCCTGCACGGTGCAGCGCGTGGCGAGGGCCCGGGCGCTCAAGGTGGCGATGAGCCCGCAGCCGAGCGTGCCGTCGGGCAGCGGGGAGGTGTCGAGGATCTGCGTGTCGGACAGGTCGACGGTCGTGCCGGGGTCGGTGACGGCCACGCCGTACTCGGTGTTGCCCCCTATGGTGCCACCCCTGGCGGTCAGGGCAGCGCCGTCGAAGACACTGAGGCCCCGGCCGTACGTGCCGTCCGAGCGCGCAAGTGTGTCCAGGACCGACGTGTCCACGAGGTCGACGACGGTGCCGGTGCCGGATGCCGAGATCCCCACGCCGGTGTTGCCCTGGATTGTGCCGCCGGTGGCGGTGAGCGTCATGCCGCCAAAGGCGATGATGCCCCCGCCCAGGGTGCCTTCGCGGCCGGCGATCGTCTCCAGCACCTGCGTGTCGACGAGGTCGAGGCGGGTCTCCGCGCCGCTGGCGACCACGCCGACATCCGTGTTTCCCCGGATCGTGCAGCCCGTCGCTGTGAGGGTCGCCCCATCATCGACCTCGACGCCCCTGCCGAAGCTGCCATCCGGCGTCGGCGAGGTATCCAGCACCTCCGTGTCGAGGAGGTCGACGGTCGTCCCGGCGCCGGTCGCGAACACGCCGGTGTCGGTGTTGGCCTGGAGGGTGCAGCGAGTGGCCGCGAGGCTTGCGCCGCCCTCGACGTCGAGGCCGAGGCCCCAGGCGCCGCCCGGACCTGGGGAGGTGTCCACCACCCGCGTGTCGATCAGCGTGACGGTCGTCCCCGCGCCGTCGGCGTACACCCCGGCCACCGTGTTCGCCTCGATGCTGCAGCCCGTGGCGGTGAGCGAGGCACGGTCTGAGACCTCGACCCCACGGCCGAAGTCCCCGTGCCGGTCGGGCGTGGTCCCATACACCGCGACCCCGTCGAGGGTGACGGTGGCATGGGAGGCCCCGATGCCGAGGGCGGTGTTGTCCCGGACGTCGACCGACGTGAGCGAGACGATCGCGTGTTGGAGCCAAAATCCGCTGAACGTGCCGGCGCTCACGGTCAGGCCCTCGATCGAGATCCCCGGTTTCGTCCCCACGCCGATGATCTCGACCGCCGCCACGTCGTCTCCGCCGCTCCCGTCGATGGTCACGAGGTCCCTGCACCTGCCGGCGACCGACACGTCGCCGTGATCGTCCCCCAGGGCGATCACCTCGCTGTACGTCCCCCCGGCGACCGCTACCAGCCCGCCGCCGCGCCCCGCCGCGAGGTCCGCGCCCGCCTGGATCGAGGTCAACGGCGCCGCCTCCGAGCCGTCGCCGCCCCCCGGGGCCTCGACGTCGACGTAGACGGTCGCCGCATCCACCGGCAGGTCGCCCCAGGTCCCGACGCCGCACGCCTCCGGGACGCATGTCTCGCCGTCCAGGACCTCTCCCCCGGCGCAGGACCTGGCCGGGTCCTTTGGCCGCCCCGTCATCGGAGCATCGGCACACCCGAAGAGCAGGATTGCGAACAGCATTCGCGCTCGTATCTCCGGCGGCGAGCCCCGCTCCCCGCGATACGACGGAGGATGCGCATTGCTGCAGCCAGCTACGGGTCCTCCGGCGATTTCCTGCCGACGCTGGCCGTCGCCGGGGCGATGGTGAGGCGGGGGCACGAGGTCACCCTGGTCGCGAACCCGGTCTACGCGGGCCAGGCCGCCGCGGCCGGCGTCCGCTTCGTGCCCGCGGGAGCGCCGCGCGACCTCACGATGGCGATCCGTGAGTCCCCGGAGCTGCTCGATCCGCTGCGTGGAGGCGGCCGGCTGATCCGGGACTGGCTGGTGCCGGACATCGCCGCGGTCTACCCCGCCATGCGCGACCTGCTGGCCGGGGAGCCGCAGGACTGCGTGATCTGCGCCAACACGGCCTACGGCGGATCCTGGGCGGCGATGGAGCGCGGTGTACCGAGCGTGCTGGTGGCCGCGACCCCGCTCGTGTGGCTCAACCCGCGGGCGCCGATGCCGCTCACCCCGTGGCGGTTGCCCGACGGGATCGACGGGCTCCTGATGCGGATCCTGCGGGCGATCACCGGGCTCGCGATGGGACGCGTCCTGCGCGGGGCGGCCGCGACGTGCGGGACGCGTTGCGCGGATGTCTCGTACGAGGGCCCTGCGCGGGCGGCCGTGCTCCACGCCGGGATGTGGTCGCCGCAGGTGCGCCCCCTGGCACCCGGGGATCCGCCTGGGGCATTGGTCTGTGGGGCCACGCGCGCGAGCGGGCTGGCCGGCGCGGGCGCGGAGCTGTCCCCGGCGGTGCGCGAATTCCTGGACGCCGGGCCCCCTCCCGTGGTCGTGGCGCTGGGGTCGGTCTTCTCCCAGGGGAACGCTCCGCTGCTCGGGAACATCGCCGAGGCATGCGTGGCGCTGGGTGAGCGGTGCCTGGTCGTGGGTCACCTGCCGGGCGAGGGCCTCCCCGACGGCGTCATGGTCGTGGCGGCGGAGCCGTACGAGGCGCTCTTCCCTCGCGCTCGTGGGGTGGTCGTGCACGGCGGCGCGGGGAGCACGTCCGAGGCGCTGCGCGGCGGGCGACCGATCGGGGTCCTGCCCTTCGGGTTCGACCAGTACGCGCTTGGGCGCGTCGTCGAGCGCCTGGGGTGTGGGGTCACCTTCGGGTCGCGGTCGAACGAGCGCCTGCGCTCGGGCCTGCGCAGGCTGCTGGGTGACGCTGCGATTCGCGCGCGGGCCGAGACGGTCGGGCGGGGGTTCGCCGCCGAGCCGGACGGAGCCGAGGTGCTTGCCCGGGAGATCGAGGTCGCCGTCCCAGGAGGGCCTCGGCACCGCCTGCCGCTGTCTGCCGGTTAGAACCCGTCATGTTCCTCCTCCTGCTCGCTTGCGTCGCGGACCCGGCCCCCACCGACACGACGGACCAGGCGGACCCGCTCCCCACGTACACCTGCGCCGGGGACGTGCCCGAGGGGCAGGTGTCGTTCCCCGAAGACGAGCAGCCGCAGGGCGCATCCACCGAGTGGTGGTACTGGACCGGGCACCTCCAGGACGACGCGGGCCGCTGGTACGGCTTCGAGCAGGTGTTCTTCCTGTTCGACTACAACGGCACCCCCTACACCATGGTGCACTCGGCGGTGACCGACATCGACGCGGACGTGTTCGCCTTCGACGGTGGGTTCGACGTGTGGGACGGCGAGGTGCCGGCCGAGGGCTTCTCCTTTGCGCTGTCGGACTGGTCCGCGACCGGCGGTGGGGGTCACGACGTGCTCGAGGGCAAGGTCGGCGACTATGGGCTCGATCTCGTGCTCGACGACGCCAAGCAGCCGGTGCTGGAGCACGGCGACGGCTACCACGAGTACGACGCCGGCGGCTACACCTACTACTACTCGCGCACGCGGATGAACGCCGCGGGCACGCTCGACGTGGGAGGCGAGGCCCGCGCCGTCACCGGCAGCGCCTGGTTCGATCGGCAGTGGGGTGACCTCGACGCCGCCATCCGCTCGGGCTGGGACTGGTTCGCGCTGCAGCTCGACGACGGTCGGGAGGTGATGATCTTCCTCACGCGGGGCGCCGACGGCACCACGCTCGCCGGCGGCACGCTCGTGGGGGCCGACTGCATGGCCGAGGAGATCCCGGCCGACCAGCTGGTGGTGACCTCCACCGGGACCTGGAGCCCGGAGGAGGGGTGCGTCTACCCGTCCGGTTGGGATGTCACGCTGGGCGACGAGACCCTGCACGTCACCCCGGTGCGGGCGGATCAGGAGCTCGCCGTGCCAGGCGTGGAGCGCTACTGGGAGGGGGCGGCCCTGGTGGACGGTGACGCCACGGGGCGCGCGTACGTGGAGCTCACGAAGTACTGCGACGGCTGACCGCGGCGCGGGGCCGGTCGAGCACCCGCCGGATCACCTGTGCTTCGGCGGGACCTCGAAGCCGCGCAGCTTCTGCACCTGCTCCGACATGATCGCAAAAAGCCGGCGCAGGTGCTCGGCCGGCCCGGGCTCCCCGAGGAATGCCCTTGTCCCCACCTCCGAGAATATTCGATTATCGAAGGTCAAGACTCTACAGACGCGACCCGCAGGGGCCGAACAGTTACCGCCCGCGCCTCGTTAGTAGTAGGCAGACTTGGCGCAGATAGGAATCACGAACCTAACCTGCCCCGCATGACCGTCTGGAGCGCCGCTGTCATCACAGGGATATACACCCACCTCGGTATCATCACACACCCAGCCAACTGCACAGCTTCCACATGCAGCGTTGATGTCCGTCCGGGAGATGTAGCTCAGTACCGGCACCGTGGTATAACATCCGCGATCGGTGACAACGTCCTGCAGCTCAGAACACAGCACTGCTACATCGTCATCGGCTGCGGGAGCCACACCGGCGTCGGCTGCATCGCAGAACTCCTCCGGGGTCGAGTTCGGGGACATACGAGCCACGCAGCCGCCAAGCATGACGAGTAGCGTGGGGAGAGATGGGATGAGGCGGCCGGTGCTCCACCTGGAGCACATCGTGCCCTGATACGAGCGAAGCTCAACGGAGTCACCGGCCATGAACGAGTATAGCACCTGCGTAGTCGGTATTGATCCTGGAGACCGCACCTCGATCGCCTGCGTCTACCGTCCGGGCGTGGTCGCGATGACGCCTGCGGGCGGGCGTGCCGCGTTCGAAGGCAAGGCCTTTCGGGCGGTGGCGCTGGAGGCCGGGGCGCAGTCGGGCTGGGTGACGCGGGAGCTACAGGCTCTGGGCCACAAGCCCAACGTGGCCAACCCGCGGAAGCTGAAGGCCATCAGCGCGAACGAGCGCAAGAGCGACAGAGGGCTGGATTCGCCATTGCGGCTACACCGTTCAACCCGGATGATCAGCGCAGCGACAGGCGGATCGCCCTCGTCATCGATGGGGCCGGCTGGCACTCTGCTCCGGATGTTGTCGTGCCGGACGGTGTGCATCTAATATTTCAACCTCCGTATTCCCCCGAGGTCCAGCCCTCGGAGCAACTCTGGCCGCTCCTC
>CAIQVJ010000077.1 GCA_903875225.1 uncultured Pseudomonadota bacterium | reverse complement strand
GCGGGGCCCCAGACGCGCGTACCCGCGCCTGGACGCGGAGCGAGGGGCTGGCGGCGAGTTGGCGAGCCGCCGCGGCCCCGACCGCCTTTACCGGGGTGAGCTGAGCGGGGCCCCAGACGCGCGTACCCGCGCCTGGACGCGGAGCGAGGGGCGGTCCGCGAGTCGACGAGCGGACGCTGCCCCGACCGCATGCAGCGGCTCAACCCGGCGGGGCCCCAGACGCGCGTACCCGCGCCTGGACGCGGAGCGAGGGGCTGGCGGCGAGTTGGCGAGCCGCCGCGGCCCCGACCGCCTTTACCGGGGTGAGCTGAGCGGGGCCCCAGACGCGCGTACCCGCGCGTCTGGGGTAGCCCCCCGCCTCAACTGCGATAGTCCCGCCGCCCGTTCGTGTGAGCCCCACGCGGTCGGTCCTTCTGTGGAGGTCACATGCGTGGTGGTTGGACGATTCAGGACAGCTCCGAGATCTACAGTGTTCGACACTGGGGTCGCGACTTCTTCCGCATCAACGAAGCGGGCAACATCGAGGTCACCCCGACGGGCCCGCGCCACGACGGCATCGATCTAAAGGCCCTCATCGACGATCTGGAACGGCGCGGCATCAACCTGCCGATCCTGGTGCGCTTCACCGACATCCTGCGCCACCGCGTGCGCACGCTGGCGACCGCGTTCCACAACGCGATCAAGGAGTACGAGTTCCGCGGGCAGTACCGTGGCGTGTACCCGATCAAGGTGAACCAGCAGCGCCACATCGTGGAGGATCTGGTCACCGCCAATCGGAACTACCACATGGGGCTCGAATGCGGCTCCAAGCCCGAGCTCCTGATCGTGCTGGCCCTCATGGACGATCCCGACGCCTTGATCGTGTGCAACGGGTACAAGGACGAGGAGTACATCGAGACCGCGCTGATGGCGAAGAAGCTCGGGCGCAACCCGATCATCGTCGTCGAGAAGTTCAGCGAGTTCAAGCTCATCCACGAGGTGAGCCAGCGAGTGGGCGTGCGGCCGATCGTCGGCTTTCGGGCCAAGCTCGCGTCGAAGGGCGCCGGGAAGTGGGAAGGGAGCGCCGGCGACCGAGCGAAGTTCGGCCTCACCGTGGGCGAGATGGTCGAGGGCATCGCGTACATGCGCGAGATCGGCATGCTGGAGTGCGTGCAGTTGCTCCACTTCCACATCGGATCGCAGGTGAGCCACATCCGGTCGATGAAGACCGCGCTGGGCGAGGCCGGGCGCATCTTCGTGGAGCTGCACCGCATGGGCGCGCCGATGCAGTACTTCGACGTGGGGGGCGGTCTCGGCGTGGACTACGACGGCTCACGAACGAGTTTTGAGAGCTCGGTGAACTACACCGTCGACGAGTACGCGGCCGACGTGGTCGCGGCGGTCGGAGCGGCCTGCGACGAGGCGAACGTGCCGCACCCCCACATCATCACCGAGTCTGGCCGGGCGCTCGTGGCACACCACGCCGTCCTGATCTTCAACGTGCTGGGCACCACCGAGTTCCCCTCCGCACCCGAGGTCGAGGTGAAGGAGGAGGACCCCGACATCCTGCATGAGCTGCGCGAGATCTTCGACAGCGTCTCCCGCAAGAACTACACCGAGGCCTACCACGACGCAGCCGCAGCCAAGGAGAGCGTGCTCCAGCGCTTCAACCTCGGGCTGCTCAACCTGGAGCAGCGCGCGCGCGGCGAACGGATCTTCTGGCAGACGTGTCAGAAGATCCTGCACATCTCCCGCCAGCAGTCCTACGTGCCGGACGATCTCGAGGGCCTCGAGAAGGCGCTCGCCGACACCTACTTCGGCAACTTCTCGGTGTTCCAGTCCGCCCCGGACTCCTGGGCCGTGGACCAGCTCTTCCCGGTCATGCCGATCCACCGCCTGACCGAAGAGCCGACCCGCCGCGCGATCATCGCCGACATCACCTGCGACAGCGACGGCAAGATCGACCGGTTCATCGACCTGCGCGACGTGAAGGACGTGCTCGCGCTGCACCCGCTGAACGGGCAGCCGTACTACCTCGGCATCTTCATGGTCGGCGCGTACCAGGAGATCCTGGGCGACCTGCACAACCTGTTCGGCGACACCAACAGCGTTCACGTCTCGCTCGACGAGGACGGCAACTACGAGATCGACCACGTGATCGAGGGCGACACCGTGACCGACGTGCTCAAGTACGTGCAGTACGGCAAGGCCGATCTTGTGCGCTACGTCCGGAGAGCCACGGAGCGGGCCTTGAAGGAGGGCCGCATGACGATGGAGGAGGCCGCCAAGATGATCACGGCGTACCAGGCGGGGTTGGAGGGGTATACGTACCTGGAGTAGACGCCGCCTGCAGCGAGGGGCGTGCGCCCGATGCCCAGCGCCGTTCCACGGCCCCCGCCGGATCCCGATCCCGCGGAGCGAGGCGCCCGACACCCACCCCCCTCGGTGGCGCCGCATCCCCGCCCGGTCAATCGCAGCTCGCCAACGCCGAGTAGTTGATCTCGATGACGTCCCCGCCCTGCGCGGCGTTCGCGTCGTTGAACACGACGGCGTTGCTGGCCGGATCGTACGTCCAGGCGCCCTCGGGCGCGCCGTTCACGTCGACCGTGATCGTGCTCGGATCGGGCGTGTGGGTGAGCTCGAACGTGGTCTCGGTGATCGAGGCATCCGCCAGGGCCGAGACGTTGGACGCCCAGTTCGAGCAGAGCGAGAGGAACAACCCGCTGGTGGCCGTCGCGGCCTCGTAGTAGCCCCGCCCGTACTCTGCGCTGTCGCTCGCCGAGGTGCACCCCGACGGCTTGTCGCCCGCGATCGCCGAGAACTTCACCTTCGTCGAATCGCCCTTCTTGGCGATGACCTGGGTCACGTAGCTGTCCCAGGACCCGAGGCTCTGCTCCGGCTCGTCGCTCACCATGATGACGTGCAGGAGCGCGTCCGTACGCAGGAACCCGGCGTTGCACTCCGTGGAGTCGGTCTTGTCCACGCCCGTGGAGGTGACCGTCAGCCCGGCCTCGGTCCAGATGCCCCCGCCACTGGTCACCGCGGCCTCGAAGCGGCTCTCGTAGCCGGAGGTCGCGCTGGTCAGGATGCCCGAGCTGCTGCAGCCGTTGTCGTTGTTGACGACCATCACGTGCCAGTTGGACGTGTAGGTCGAGAGCTGCGTGATGAACGACGAGAAGTTGCTCGCAAGCGAGGCGGCGTCGTCGTCCATCGAGCACGACTGGTCGACGAAGAAGATGATGTCGGAGGGCGGGTTGGTCGGGACCTCGAAGTCGTCGGTGTAGTCGTGTCCGTACTGCCCATCCCCCGTCTGATCGGCCGTGCGGACGCCGCGAGGCTCGTTGCTGGTGACGGAGAGCGTGGCGTTGAAGGTGTCCACGCGGTTGGGCGTGAAGAGCAGGCCGACGTCTGTCGACGCGCCCGGCTCCAGCGAGATCGGCAGGCTGCCGACGCTGGAGATCACGATCGTGCCGCCGCCACCAGACTCGGCGATGTCGGAGATGTCCAGGGTGTCCGTTCCGACGTTGGTGAGCGTGACGACGTTCTCCTTGTCGCAGCCGATGTAGGTCGTACCCATGTCCAGCGGGTCCGGGCTGATCTGCAGCTCGGGGACCGTGCTGGAGCCGATCAGGTCCACCGCGGAGTTGGGCGTGGCCGCATCGTCGGAGTGGACGATGGCCTGCGCGGTCGGGTTGGCCCCGAACGGGGTGAAGGCGACGTCGATGTCCTGCCCCGCGCCGCCGGCTTCGAGGCTGAAGTCGAGCGGATCGGTCAAGAGGGTGAAGCTCTCCGCCCCGGTCCCCGAGAGGTCGATGCCGCTCACGTTGAGGAGGGAGCCCTCGGGGCCCACATTGTTGACCGTGAAGGTCATCGTGACGCTCTCGCCGTCGCCGACCGAGCCGAAGTCGAGGTTGTCCGGGGTGACGTCGATGATCGGGGGCTCGGCGCCATTGTAGTCGCTCACCTGGCCGAGCTTGTTCTCCGAGCCGCACGCGATCGCGAGAACAGGGAGGACGAGGGCAAGACGGCGCATGGCAACCCGGGAAGTTGTGGGGTTGTCAAGCAATTGTGGTGCCGCTCGCCCACCCGCAGGCCGTGGCGACATGGCGAGCGATATTCCTGTATTTTCCGGGACGACGAGTGGGCGGGCACCGGGACACCGACAACCCAGTGGGGCACCGATGTCCCACAGATCGCGCTCCGCCCGCCGATCCTCGACCCTCTCGACCGGGCGCTCACGCCGCCAGGACGCGGGCCGTGCACGGGGCGACAACCCGGCCACCCCTACGGCAATTTTCACCCTTGCCCTTGACGTGGCAACAGAATCCCTGTAGCCTTGGGAACGTCAGGAGTGCAGATGCACCGCGCCGAACGCCGAATGGAGATGATCAAGCACCGTCGCGACACGGTGTTCGACCCCGAGCACGTCTACATCGAAGCCGCCTTGCGGGGACGCACCGCGCGCAAGGTGCGCAACCAGCTGCGGCGGCTGGAGCCGGTCGCCCTGCTCACCCCTCGCTGGACATCGCCCCAGGCGTTCCTCGAGGACATCGCGCTCGACCTCGCGGTGGGTGAGCCCTCGATGGGGTGCCGGACGATCTCGTTCCGCCCGATGATGGGCCGCAGCACACCCGAGGCCTGGAACTTCATCCTCCGCGTGCTCTCCGAGCTTGGCGGGCGCGAATCGAACGCGATCCCGATGGCGCTCAACCGCCGGGGCTTCCACATCGCAGCCGCGAGCCTGCTGGACTCCGCGCACGACAGCGCGCCGCACGCCATGGCTCTGCTCGCGCACGGCGCCCACCACCTGCCTGTGGAGGTGCTCACCGATCTCACCGACGTCTGGTCCTCCTACGCGCAACGCGCCCGCGCGGACCGCCGCTGCGTCGTGCTGCTGGCAGGCGCGGTCGCCACCCCCGCCCTCGACGTGGGGAACGCCGCGCGCATCGACCTCGCGGACTTCGGAGAAGCCGAGGCTGCTGCCACCTTCCTGAGCCAGATGGGCGGGATGCCGTTCCCGATCCTGCAGCGCGTGAGTCGGTTCACGGGCGGCGTGCCCGCGCTCGTGGAGGCGCTCTCCACCGGGGGCTCGGAGCTGGGGCACTTCCCCATGCAGACGGGCGACCTCTTCCGGCTCATGGGGCCCCTCGCAGACGACGTACGCGGCGCGGTCAGCATGGCCATGACCTCCCCCCCGCTCGCCGACCGGATCCACGAGCTCGCCAACGGCGAGCCACGGCCCGAAGCCCCGGACATCGACGATCAGCTCATCATGGCCGGGCTGGTCCGCCGCTCCCGGGTGATCGGCCTCCCGCACGTCGAGCTCCGCGCTCCCGCGCTCGCCGCGGCGTTCTAGCGTCGTAGCTGTCGCCGGGCGCCAGTCGCCCGCGATCCGGGCCCGGCATACAAAACCAGCAGTCCCCCGGTCCGGGGATTTGACCGCGCGGGTCAAGTCCGCCACCATGGCACTCGAGGTATTTCATGGAGCCCGCAGTCGCCCCGCAGTCGCCACCCGCTGCGACTCGCCACGCGCAGACGCCAACGCCCGCCGCGACCGTGCCGCCCGCCTCCCGCGACATGGTCCAGAACGCGCTGCTCGGTCAGCGGGTGCAGCCCGCGCCCGGCGCAGACCCCTCCGAGCGCCCGTTCCACGTCGTGCTGGTCACCATCTACAGCGTGGAGAACGCCGGCATCCGCTACGTCTCCGCCGCCCTGAAGCGCGCCGGCTTCGACACCACGATCGTCTTCTTGCGCGACTGGCGTCACAACCAGCTCGACATGCCCAGCGACCGGGAATTCCGCATGGTGCTCGACATCATCCGGCAGAAGGGCGCCGACATGGTCGGCCTCGGCTTCATGTCCAGCCTGCTGCCGATGGCGCGTGAGCTCTCCCGCCGCGTGAAGGCCGCGTTCCCGGACATCCCGCTGGTCTGGGGCGGCATCCACCCGACGAGCGTGCCTGACGAGTGCATCGGCGAGATCGACTTCCTCTGCCAGGGAGAAGGGGAGCTCGCCACCATCGACCTCGCCACCGCCCTGCGGGACGGATTGCCCACGCACGACATCCCGAACATCTGGGCCAACGTGAACGGGGTGATCTACCCCAACAAGCCGCGTCCGCTGATGCAGGAGCTCGACTGGCTCCCCTACCCGGACATCGTCGACGACAACAAGTACTACATCGAAGGCGGGAAGGTCCGCAACGAGGAGCCCTGGAAGCGCACGGCCGAGTACCGCGTGTACTTCTCCCGGGGCTGTCCGTACAACTGCTCCTACTGCTACGTGAGCATCCTCCGCGATGTATACGAGGAAAAAGGCCGGCAGTTCTATCGTGCGCGCTCGGTGCAGCACATCCTTGGGGAGCTCGAGTACGTCGAGCAGCAGTTTCCAAAGGTCGCGCGCGTGAAGATCGACGATGACACGAGCTTCGCGTTCGGCCAGGAGTGGATGGACGAGTTCCTCACGGAGTATCCGAAGCGAGTGGGAACGCCCTTCGAATGCCTGTTGATCCCGCCGATGATGCGCCCCGACATGCTCAAGAAGCTGATGGAGGTGGGCCTCGTCCGCGTGCAGACGGGGATCGAGTCGGGCAGCTCCAAGGAGTCGAAGGAGATCCACAACCGCTCCCCCGGGAACGTGAGCATCCTGAAGTTCGCCGAGGCGAACAAGGAGATGGGCCTCGACGTCGTCTATGACGTGATCATCGACAATCCGCACGCCACCGAGGCGATGAAGATCGAGACCGCCGAGTTCCTCCTCGAATTGCCGCTCCCCTACTCGATCTACTTCTACTCGCTGAACTACTTTCCCGGCACCGTGCTCACCAAGAAGGGCCTCGCCGACGGCACGCTCAAGTTCGAGGAGGTCGAGGGGCAGAGCCACAAGGCCTGGCACCAGTTCCGCGTCTCGATGGACTGGCCCCGGAGCGACGAGGACAGGTTCTACCTCGCCATCTTCTGCCTCGCCTCGAAGGGCTTCGTCCCGCGCCCGTTCATCCGCAAGCTGATAGACGAACGCGAGCACTGGAAAAAGAACGTTGAGCCGATCTACCTGCTGGCGTGGGCCTCGAACTACATCCGGATGTTCTACGTCGCCATGAAGTACTTCGAACGCGGAGAGCTGACCTGGTTCAAGATCCGGCAGTACGGCTCGCTGCGAAAGTTGATCAGCCAGTGATGGGACTCCTTCGAAACCTCGCGAAGAAGGTGCTCGGCAAGGCGCAGCCACCGCCTCGCCCGGCAGGCGACGCAGTTCCGGCCCCGACGAGTGAGCCCCGGCCCACGGTGGGCCCCGGGGGCCCGGCGGCGACCGACAAGCCCTGGTACCTGGACGGCTCAAATGACGGGTGGGACACGACAGACGTGAAGAAGGAGTAGGGTGGCGGCCTCGCCTCCCGGGACGCCGGGTTGAGTGCGATCGGGGAACGGCCGTTTGCCCGAGCAGGATCTCCCGGCGTGACATTTGCAGACACGCTCCGATGAATGTCCCTCCCCGACCCGCGTACCAGTAGCTGAAGGTTCGGATCTCCCGGACCCTCCCGACGGCCCCGCCGCCTGGTACAACCCGAGGTCGAACCATGTTTACCGCGCTCCCGCTTCTCGCCGCCCTGTTCACTTCCCCCGCACATGCCGGCGTGATGGTGTCTGTCGGCATCCCCGGCGTGTACGTCGAGGTGAACCCCTGGGCCCCCCACTACCGCCCCGCGCCCCGCGCCGGCTTCATCTGGGTCGACGGCTCGTTCGACCGGTACGGGAACTGGAACCCGGGCCGTTGGGTTCCGGCCGGCGCGCGCCCCGGGTACGCCTGGGTGGACGGGTACTGGAGCGGCCACAGCTGGATCGACGGCTACTGGCGGGCGGCTGCACGCAGCGGGTACGCCTGGGTGGACGGCTACTACTCCCACGGCCGCTGGGTCGGCGGCTACTGGGGCCCCCACGCCGCCTACTCCGGGCACGCCTACGCGGCCTACTCCGAGGCCGAGCGCGCCCACGACCGCAACGAGGCGCACGCCCAGCAGGAGCGCGCCCAGGACCGCAACGAGGCGCACGCCCAGCAGGAGCGCGCCCAGGACCACTACGAGGCGCGCAGCGAGCACGAGCGGGCGTACGGGTACGAGAGCCACGACTCCCGCGATCAGGGCGGCAACTCCTCGGGTCACAGCCAGGGCAGCCAGGGCAGCCAGGGCAGCCAGGGCAGCCAGGGCAGCCAGGGCAGCCAGGGCAGCCAGGGCAGCCAGGGCAGCCAGGGCAGCTCACACGGCCACGACCAGAGCGGCTCCTCCAGCGGCAGCTCCTCGGGCCACGGCAGCTCCTCCTCCTCCTCGAGCCGCAGCCAGGCCACCCAGGCGCAGAGCGACCACAAGCGCTGAACCACTCGCGAGCGCAGGCCGCAGGTTCCCCGAACCTGCGGCCTTTGCCGTCTCCGGGGCACGCACCTTGCAGCCCATGTTGGCATGAACACCGCTGCCCCCTCGTCGCGCCCCGGCCTCCTCATGCTCCTCCTCCTGACGTCCGGCTGCACCGCGGCGCTCACGAGTGACAACAACCTCGTCCGGGTGGAGTTCCCGGGGGCACAGGACCTGCGGGATGAAACCCGCCTGGTCGCTGCGGGCACCCCGCTGTGCCCGGACACGATCACCGACGTCGCGACCGGCGTGACGGTGACCGCCTGCTACTCCGTCGAGCCCGACAGCGCCTGGCAGATCGCAGACGCCTGCTACACAGCGCTCACCGCTGGCCCCGCCGTCCTGGGCTTGACCGCCCAGGCGTGCACGGTGAACGACGCCGCATACACGGCAGTCAGCGACACCCTCACGGTCGAGGTGGTCCCCGAGGACGCGGTCCACGCGGGCCTGGTGTGGCTCGAGGAGGTCGCGAACGACCCCTCGATCACGCTCGTCAGCCCGGTGCCGACAGACACGGTGCCCGCCGACGGCGCGCCGATCCACGTGGCAGCGGGGGCTACGATGCTGCTTGCGCCTGAATTGCGGCGCACCTCCGACAACGTCGTCGTGGGCTGGACGGCCTCCGGGGCAGCCGGGAGCGCGGACGGCAGCGGGGTCTCCGCCAGTCCGTCGCAGAACGACGACAGCGACATTCAGATCGTGGTTGCCGCCGGAGCGGATGCCACGGTGAGCTGGACGCTGGCCAGCGGCGCAAGCTGGCCGGTTGCCGAGGTCGTCGCGGACGGCGGGCCATACACCCTCGACCGCGTCTACGCGGGCGTGCTGGAGGACGAGGACGGCTACTCGGCTCCCATCGGGGCCCGGGCGGTCGTGAAGAACGCCGCCGGAGACATCGTGTTCGGCGCCACCATCACCTGGACCTCCGACGTGCTGGACCTCGCGCCGGGCGTCGCGGGCGGGATGCCGTCGAGCGACTACGTGGGCACCTCCGACGACTGCCGGGACCCGAACACCGTCTCGGGCGAGCAGCACGCGTGGCTCACGGCCACGATGGACGACGGGCAGTCCTCCACCATCGACGTGGTGTGGACTCCGCGGCCAGGCGATGGCACGGAGTGGACACCCCCGGCCCAGTGCCTCGACGACACGGGCACCGGCACCGGCGGGCCGGACTGCGGGTGCGCCTCGACCTCCGGCGGGCCGGTCGGCGCGCTCGCGTTGGTCGCCGCCCTGGTCGGCGCGCGGCGACGTCGCGGGTAGGCCCCGCCTACTTCGTCAGCAACAGGTCGATGCTGAGGCCGGTGTCCCCGGTGCTCGAGATCCACATCGTGTCGCCGCTCACGCAGAACGGCGACGAGCTGGCGCCGGACCCGTCGTCCGGGATGAGCGTGAGCGAGGTGCCGGCCACGGCCCAGGTGCCGGAAGAGGTCGAGGGGTCGCTGACCATCGTGCCCGAGCACAAGCAGGCGTCGGCGCCCGAATCCACGCAGGTGAACCCGTCCATGTAGGACTGGAGCACCGCGCAGGTCACGTTCCCCGCGCAGGACCGCGGCATGTAGTAGTCGTACGACATCGTGACCGAGGTCACCCCGACCGTGTAGGAGCCGTCGCCGACCATGCTGATGGCGCCGTCGTACTGCATGTCCGTGTACTGCATGTACGCTTCCGGGCAGGCATCGCTGACGGGGACGGGGTCCGAGCTCACGCAGGAGTCGCTGATGGTCCAGTTGCCGGTCGGGTCTCCGCCACAGGGCGCGCCGGTGCACGCGTCGGCGTCTGTGTCCGAATCCGTGTCCGTGTCCGTGTCCGTGTCCGTGTCCGTGTCCGTGTCCGTGTCGGTGTCGGTGTCCGTGTCCGTGTCCGTGTCCGAGTCCGCGTCGGTGTCCGCATCGGTGTCGGTGTCCGTGTCGGCGTCCGAGACCGACGTGTCGTCCTTGACGGTGGGGTTGCAGGCCGAGAGGAGGAGCGAGAAGAGGAGCATGGGGTATTTCCAGGGTGAAGGTCAGGAGGCTCGAATCATGACGGCAACGGAGATCATGGCGAACACGCCCCTGATCCCGGGATCGAACAGCCGGTGCTCAGCGGGGAGGCGCAGCCGTCGGGGCTGCCAGACAGGGCTGCAAACATCGCCACGCACAAAACCTAAACCCTTCCAGGAGGGGGATCCAGTCAGTGGGCCGGGTGGAGGGGTACGCCAAATGGCGGACCAGGCGCGACCGGAAGGGCTCCGCCGGCGAGTCCCCGACAGGACGAGTCGCCGTGCCCGCCGTGCACGAGTTGGGTGGCGCCCCGCATTTCGCCCAGGCCAACCGAAAGGCTGCCCCAAGACAACACCCAACCCAGCCGTGGAGCGGGCGCGGCCGCGACTCCCAACGCGGCCCGCTGCGCGCTGGGCATACCCGCCACGATTCTGATACCATGCCCACTCTGTCAAGGTCCCCATGGCCACCGTGCTTCTCCTCGCAGCGTTCGCCCACGCCGCGCCCTACTCCGCCGACATCGAGCTCGTGAACCCCACCTTCGACTCCGGCTCGGTGCCCGGCGTCGACGCCTCCTTTGTCGGCCGGAGAGGCACGGTTCGCGCCGGCACGCTGCTGCAGTACACGCTCGATCCGCTCGTGTACCGGGAAGGCGACACCGAGATCGGCGCGGCGGTCGGGAGCCGGTTCACCACCGATCTGGGTGTGGCCTGGCAGATCGCGCGCATCTTCGAGGCCCACGCGTTCATCCCGGTCGCGGGACAATGGGGCGCGGGCGACGTCTCGGATGCCGCGTCGGCTGGCCTCGGCGTCGGCGATCTCGGCCTCGGCGCGAAGCTCGCGCTGCTGCACGGCAGGGACGTGGGCTTCTCGCTCAACGCCGACGTGCGGTTCCCCACGGGCACGCCCGACGCCTGGCTGGGAGAGCGTGGCCTCCGCGGCTCGTTCGGGCCCGGCTTCAGCGTCTCGGCCGGACCGGTGGACATCCTCACGGGGGTGAGCATCGAGGGACGGAGCGCGATCACGACGCCCGACGACCTGAACCTCGGCAGCGAGCTGGCTGGCGACGCCGCCGTGCGGCTGAACCTGATCGAGGATCGGTTCTCGCTGTACCTTGCCTCCGTGGGGAGGCTCGGGATCGGCAAGGACACCGGGGTCGGCGAGATGCCTGCCGAGGCCATGCTCGGCGCCGTGCTCACCCCCGTGGACTCGATCCAGATCGATCTCGGCGTAGGCCACGGCCTCTCCGCCGGCTACGGCAGCACGCGGTTCCGCGCCATGGCCGGGCTCACGTACGTGTACCGCCCGCCCCGGAACGAGGAGAGCACCGAGGTGGACCTGCACCGCGACGTGAAGCCCGAGGGCATGTACGAGCTCGTGGATGCAGACGACGATCCCGTGATGGACAAGATCCCGGCCACCGTCGACACCCCGCCGCCCCCTCCACCGCCGCCGCAGTGGGAGAAGGGGGAGCTCGCCCGCGTCGAAAAGACCCAGATCATCATCCGCGACCCGATCAAGTTCGACAAGTCCACCGCCGAGATCGTCCCAGCCTCCCGTCCGCTGCTCGCAGCGATCGCCCAGCGGCTCCTGGAGCACCCCGAGATCCTCCAGGTGATCATCGAGGGCCACTCGAGCGAGGAGGGCGACTTCGCCTTCAACTACGAGCTGTCGATGACCCGCGCCGTCGCCGTGTACAAGGCGCTGGTCGAGGCGGGCGTGGACGCCCAACGTCTGGCGATCCGCGCGCTGGGTGAGGTCGTCCCGAACGGCACGGACGCTGCCGAAAATCGCCGGGTCGTCTTCCAGATCGTCCGCACCGCCCAACCGGGTGACCCCAAACCGGCCACCACCCCCACACCTGTTCCCTGGACAGGGGAGAAGGCGAAATGACGCCCCTCTTCATCGGCCTGCTCGCGGGCCTCTTCTCCACGGTCGCCCGCGCGGAGTGCCACAACGATCTCACGCAGGACCTCAACTGCAACACGGTCGACGCCCTGTACGAACTACCGGTGGACCTGGCCGACCCGGTCTGCGCGACCAACGGCTTTCCGAACGGCGACTGGTACTACGACTACTTCGCCTTCGGCTGCACCTACCCGGTGGATGGCTACGACGTGGACGGCGACGGCTTCTCCGACGGCAGCCTGACGTTCCCCGAGGGCTCGACGGACCCGGACCTCGTGGTCGTGCTCGGCTGCGACAACTGCCCGGACATCCCCAACGTGGACCAGTCGGACGAGGACTGCGACGACATCGGTGACCTCTGCGACAACTGTCCCGTGGTGGTGAACGTCGACCAGACCGACTCGGACGGCGATGCGCTCGGCGACGCCTGCGACGACTGCCCCAACGCCGCCGACTTCGACCAGGCGGACAGCGACGGCGACGGTGCAGGCGACGCCTGCGACAACTGCGCGGGGCTCGCGAACTCCACCCAGTCGGACGCCGACCAGGACGGCTACGGCGACGACTGCGACAACTGCCCCACCGTGGCGAACCTCGATCAGCTCGACAGCGATGCCGACGGGGTCGGCGACGTGTGCGACAACTGCCCCACCGACCCGACGATCAGCGACGACGCAGACGGCGACGGCGTCGGCGACGGCTGTGACAACTGTCCGGGCCCGAGTGAATTCAACCCCGATCAAGCGGACGCGGACGGGGATGGGCTCGGCGACGTGTGTGATCTGTGCGACGCCTCGGCGAGCACCGAGAACAGCGACACCGACGGCGACAGCTTCGGTGACTCCTGCGACTCCTGCCCGACGGTGGCCAACCCCTCGCAGACGGACGCCGACCTCGACGGGATCGGCGACGAGTGCGACGACTGCCCGGACGTCGCCGACCCCCTCCAGGCGGACGGCGATGCAGACGGCGTCGGGGACCTGTGCGACCTGTGCCCGAGCATCGCGGATGCCGACCAGACCGACGTCGATGGCGACGGCCAGGGCGATGCCTGCGACAACGGTGAGCTTCGCGGTGGCGGGTGTGCCTGCAGCGCGAGCGCGTCCGGCCCCGAATGGGGCTGGGTGGTGGGCCTTGGCGCGCTCGCTGCGCGCCGCCGGCGGCAGCGCGGCAGCTGACCGTCGGCCGAACAGCGGAGGGACAGTCCCGACCGAGGGCTGTACCCTCCCTGGATTCCAGGACCGCGCACATGGCTGACCCCGAAAAGACCCAGGTTCCCCGGCTCACCTCGCTCTCGCACGGAGGCGGGTGCGGCTGCAAGATCGCACCCGGCCTGCTCACGCAGATCCTGAAGAGCACCTCGCAGCTGCCGATGCCGCCTGAGCTCATGGTCGGCATCGAGAGCTCGGATGACGCCGCGGTGTACCGCCTGAACGACACGCAGGCGCTCGTGGCGACGACCGACTTCTTCATGCCCATCGTCGACGACCCGTACGATTTTGGGCGCATCGCGGCCGCCAACGCGCTGTCGGACGTCTACGCCATGGGCGGCACACCGATCTTCGCGCTCGCGATCGTCGGCATGCCGATCAAGGTGCTGCCTGTGGACGTCATCGGGCGGATCCTCGAGGGCGGCCAGGCGGTGTGCCGCGCCGCCGGGATCCCCATCGCCGGCGGGCACAGCATCGACTCGGTGGAGGCGATCTATGGGCTCGTCGCCCTGGGGCTCGTCCACCCGGGACGCGTGCGCCGGAACGCCGACGCGAAGCCGGGTGACAGGCTGGTTCTGGGCAAGCCGCTCGGCGTGGGCGTGCTGTCGGCCGCGCTCAAGAAGGAACAGTTGGACGCCGCAGGGTACGCGCGCATGCTCGCGACGACCACGCGCCTGAACACCCCGGGGCCAGATCTGGCCGCCATTCCGGGTGTGCATGCGCTCACGGACGTGACGGGGTTCGGCCTCGCGGGGCATGCTCTTGAGATCGCTCGGGGAGCGGGGTTGCGCCTGGTGATCGACTGGGCCCGGGTCCCGCTGATGATCGGCGTGCGGGACCTCGCCGCGCGGGGCTTCGTCACCGGCGCGTCCGGGCGGAACTGGGCGAGCTACGGCGCCGAGGTCAGCGCGCCCTCTGGGCTACCCGACGTGGTCCGGGACATGCTCACAGACCCGCAGACCAGCGGCGGCCTGCTCGTTTCCTGCGACCCCGGATGTGTCGGCGAGGTGCTGGCCCTCTTCCGCAAGCACGGCTTCGACGAGGCCGCCGAGATCGGGGAGGTCACCCCCCTCGCCCCGGGACAGGCGCCGGGCCTCCTGGTGCGCTGATTCCTAGGTGATCGGCGCGAGCGTCGCGGAGAAGTGGCGCAGGAACGGTGGCTCTTCCACGATGCGGTAGCCCCGCACATCGGCTGCGCGGGCTGCAACCCGCCCCGCGACCTCGACGACGTAGTCGATGTGGGCCTGCGTGTACACGCGGCGGGGCATCGCGAGCCGCACGAGCTGCAGCTTCGCGGCAGGGAACATCAGGCTGCCGATCTCGACGGCCCGCACCCCGCCCTCCAGGTAGAGCGCCGCAACCAGCGCCTGACCGGGGAACTGCTCTGCAGGAATGTGCGGAAAGAGCCGTCCTGCGTCGGCATAGACCGCGTGGCCGCCCGGCGGCTGGACCACGGGCACGCCCACGCGCTCCAACTGCTCCGCGAAGTAGGCGACGCTGCGTGCGCGATAGCGCAGGTAGTCGATGTCGAGCGCCTCCTCGAGGCCCACGGCGACGCACTCGAGATCCCGTCCGGCGAGGCCGCCGTAGGTGGGGAAGCCCTCCCCGAGGATGAGCTCGTTGCGGAACAGATCCGCCCAGTCCTTCTTGCGCGTCGCGAGCACCCCGCCGATGTGGGCGATGCCGTCCTTCTTCGCCGAGATCAAGCAGCCATCGGCGAGATCGAACATCTGGCGCGCCAGCTCAGGGAGGGGAATGTCGGCGTAGCCCGGCTCCCGCGTGTGGATGAACCATGCGTTCTCGGCGAACCGCGCGGCATCGAGGAAGAACGGTACGCCCGCCGCGCGACAGCGAGCGCTCACGGCCGCGATGTTGCCCATGCTCACAGGCTGGCCGCCCGCTGCGTTGTTGGTGAGCGTGAGCATGACGAGCGTCACGCCCTTCTCGAGCGCCTGGTCGAGCGCCGGCAGCGACATGTCCCCCTTGAACGGGGAGGTGTCCCGGGGATCGCCGGCTGCGGCCACGGGCAGATCGACAGCGAGGGCGCCGGCCTGCTCGATGTTCGCCCGCGTCGTGTCGAAGTGCGTGTTGTTCACGACGATGCTGCCGGGCGGCAACACCGTACGCGAGAGGATGCGCTCCGCCGCGCGGCCCTGGTGGACCGGGAAGATGTAGGGGTACCCGGTGAGCCGCTTCACCACGGACTCGAACCGAACGAAGGAGCGGCTCCCGGCGTAGCTCTCGTCGCCGATCATCAGGGCTGCCCACTGGGCAGCGCTCATCGCGCCGGTGCCGGAGTCGGTGAGCATGTCGATCGTGACCGTCTCCGCCAGCAGGCGGAACACGTTGTACCCGGCCGCCCCGAGCGCCGCCTCGCGTTGGGCGCGGCTGAGGATGGGGATCGCTTCGACCGCCTTGATGCGGAAGGGCTCGATGATGGTCTTGAAGTTCCAGTCGCTCATGGGCACGCTCGCGAGGCGCAGTAATCGCAAGCGCCCCCCCGCGCACCCCGCCAGGGGGGCGGGCTCCGCCCCCTGACCTACCCGTCGATCACACCGTTGCAGTCGTTGTCGACGCCATCGGTCACGTCCCACTCGCCGGGGCTGATGGAGGGGTCGGAGTCGTCGCAGTCGCCGCCGACCTCGGTGTAGCCGTCGCCGTCGTCATCCGCGTTGATGGTGCCCTCGTCCACATTGCCGTCGCAGTCGTTGTCCTGCCAG
>CAIQVJ010000076.1 GCA_903875225.1 uncultured Pseudomonadota bacterium | reverse complement strand
TGGGATGAGCGCATCCCCGCGCGTTCTTGCCGCCCGGCGGATCGAACTGCCTGGGATGGGCGCATCCCCGCGAGTTCTTGCCGCCCGGCGGATCGAAGTGCCTGGGATGGGCGTATCCCCGCGCGTTCTTGCCGCGTGGCGGATCGAACTGCCTGGGATGGTCGCATCCCCGCGCGTTCTTGCCGCCCGTGGGGCTGGACACCCGCCGGATGCCCACGGCCGTCCCACTGCCAACGCCGGACCTGTTCCCCGGGGAGCGAGGCCGCCAGACCGCTCGCACCCCCATCCCCGCGATCTCCTTCGCGGTGAGCCCCCCTCCCGCGGTCCGCCCGGGTCTCCTCCGCCGACGGGCGCCAGCAGCGCGCGGCTTCTCCGTGGCGGGTGCGCGCGGTTCGATTTCCTGTTGACATGCTGTGCATAGTCATATATACAAAGTCATATGAAGCTCGATCCGACCAGCGGCATCCCCTTCTACCGGCAGGTCGAAGCCGCGCTCGCGGAGCAGATCCGCACGGGCGCGCTCCCGTCGGGCACGCTGCTGCCCTCGGTGCGCTTGCAGGCAGAGGCGCTGCTGGTCTCGGTCATCACGGTGAAGCAGGCCTACGACGCGCTCGAAGCCGGCGGCCTGGTGTACTCGCAGCAGGGCCGCGGCACGTTCGTGGCCGAGCGCGGCGCGGAGGCCGCCCGGGAGAAGGTCCGGGCAGACCTCCACCGCGAGTTGACCGCGGCGCGTGACCATGCGCGCGCGCGGGGCGTCACCGACGATGAGCTGAAGTCGCTGTTCCTCACCTTCCTGGAGAGCCCATGAACCCGTTTCAGATCACCGGCCTGCGATGCAAACGTGGGCAGTTCACGCTGGATGTTCCTGAGCTGCACGGCACGGCCGGCACGGTGATCGGGCTCGTCGGTAGAAACGGCGCGGGGAAGAGCACGCTGTTGCAGGTGATGGCGGGGCTGCACCACGCGGATGCAGGCACGGTGCGGGTTTTCGGCATGGATCCCTGGAAGGAGGGCGCGAAGGTCCGCCTGCGCACGGGCTGGATGAGCGACGACATGCCGATCTGGGCGCTGCGGATAGACCGGCTGCTGTCGACGCTGAAGGGCTTCTACCCGACCTGGGACGACGCGCTCGTAGCCACGCTACTCGACAAGCTGGAGCTCGACCCGAAGCGGCGGGTGACGGACCTGTCGAAGGGGGAGCACACCCGCATCCGGCTCGTGATCACGCTCGCCTTCAAGCCCGATCTGGTGCTGCTCGACGAGCCCGCCACGGGCCTGGACGTGCCCGCCCGTCGCGCGCTGCTGGAGCTGATCCTGGGGGTGGTGCGCGAGGGCAGCCGCACGGTGCTGGTCTCCTCGCATCAGGTGGACGACATCGAGCGGATCGCCGATCGCGTACTGCTGATCGACGGGGGCCGCATCACCGGGGACGGCACCGCGCGGGAGGTGGCCGGCGACTCGCCGAACCTGGAGGAGCGCCTGGCTGCCGGGAGGCGCGCGTGATCGCGATGCTGCGGGCGACGGCCCGAGCTTCCGTCGGGGATCGGTGGCACAGCTTTTCGGGGCTCGCGCTGGTGGGGACCATCCCGGTGCTGGGCTTCCTTCCGCTGAGCGGGGTCGGCCCGGCTGCGCTGTTGTTCTGCGCGATCCAGCTCCTGTTCGTAGGCTTTTTGGGCATGCACCTGCGCGGTCGGGCGATCGGGCCTGGCGGGATGCCCACGCTCGCCGGTCCGATGCCGATGCTGCCGGTGAGCCGGACGAAGCGGGTGACAGCTGTGGTGGTGGTGGGCGAGGTGCTGCTGCTCGGCGTGTCGGTGGGGATCTGGGCGCTGCGGTGGGTGATCGTCTCCGGGACGGGCGTGGCGGACAGCCAGTGGGAACGCAGCGTGCTCGGTCCGCAGCCGTTCGCGTTCACGCTCGCCACCTGGGCGCTCGCCTGGGCCCCGCTGCTCGCGGCGGGGAGCGAGGGCGGCGTCGAGATGGGAGGAGGTCGCGCCCTGCTCTACGGCGTCGGGTTCATGGGGTTGGCCGCGGCGGGCGTCGACCAGAGCCTGCCTCTCGCAGCGGTGTGGTGCGTTGCTGGCCTCCTGATCCTGCCGCGGATTCCGGCGAGCGCGCGATCGGAGGCTACAGGCGGCCCCCGGCTCGGGCGGGGGCTCGTTGGCGTACTGGCGACGCAGGGGATCGTGACGCTGCCGGTCGCGCTCGGGATGGGGGGGCTCGGGCTGGGCATGGCCGCGATGGGCCTCGCAGGCTGGCAGGCGTTGGTGTCGTGGTGCATGGTCGTGACCGCCGCGATGCTGCCGGTGCTGCCTCCGACCTTCGAGTCCGGGACCGTGCAGCCGACCAGCGTCGGGGCGCTTGCGGTGCTTCCCGTCTCGCGAAACCGGTTGGTGCTGTCGATCTTCGCGGCGTCAGCGGTGCGCGTGGCGATCGCGGGGAGCGTGGGGTGGCTGGTGGTGCGGTTGAGCGGCGCGACCGTGGACGCCGGTCCCCAGGACCACCCGATCGGGCTCCTGTGCTCGGCATTGTGCCTCACAGCGGCGCTCCAGCTTGCGGGCCTGCGCCACAGGCCGATGCTGGCGGTCGTCGGGACGCTGCTCGGGATGGTCGCGCTGAGCGGCGGCTTCGACGGGCGCACGGAGTTCCCCGAGTGGTACTCCCTCGGGATGCCGGCCCTCGCTGGCTTCTACGCCATCGGCGTCGGGGTCCGCACGTCGCGACGCGGGGTCTGGGCGTAGCAGCCTCCCACCTTCATCGGCCCGAGACGTAGAGCCCCCCCAACGCCGCCAGCAGCCAGAACCCGGAGAGCGGCATCAGCACGCCCCCGACGAGCCCGCCCACGATGAAGGTCAGGCCCACCCACCGCGGTACGGGCACGCCCGCAACCTCCATCCGATGCACCAGGCCGGCGATCAGGAACAGCTCCACGCTCAACAGCGCCGAGAACAACGCGGCCATCGAGGGCGCAGCGTCGGGTTCGGGCAGACCCCAGGCGATCCCGCCGATGACCCCGTGGCTCACGATCCCGGGCACGCTCCTCAACACCATCGGCAGGGTCGCGAGCCCGTGCACGGCGCCGACGGCGAAGGTGAGGCGTACACGCAGGGAGGTCTGCATCGTCACGACCTACCCGGATCTGCGCAGGAGTCGCGCAGAAATCGCGATCGCGATCTGCACGGTCGGAGGTGGCAGGCGGCACCGCCAACGGGTAGTGCCACGTGGAATGGACTCTACTTCGCAGCGGCCCGGGTCAGCGGCCAGGAGACGCGTGGTCGTCGTCGGTGGTGGGCCCAGCGGGCTCACGGCTGCGCTGCTGCTCGCCCGCGCGGGCCACCAGGTGACCGTGCTGGAGCGCGGCTCCGAGCTCGGCGGTCTCTGGGCCTGCAGGCTGGAGGACGGGTTTTTCGAGGGGGAGAACTCGTGCAAGGTCTTCCAGTCCTCGTACCACAGCGCTCCGGCGGTGCTGGAGATGATCGGCTGTGACTGGCGCGGGCAGTTCTCCCCGCGCCACGACCTGATGAGCGAGTGGCTGCGGCCCTTCCTCGCAGACATGTCCTACACCGACCTCGCCAGGCTCACGGCCGGGTTCTTCCTGCAGGCGTCGGGGCTCCGCACCTTCCACGACGTCTCCGTGGAGGAGTACCTCCGTACCCAGCAGATCAGCGAGCCGGCACAGGCCTGGATGCGGGCGACCGCGTTGGGTGGCATCGCCGGGACGCTGCGCATGACGGTCTGGGAGCTCTTTCATCGGGTGCGCAGCAACGTCGCCGAGATCCTGTTCGCGAGCCGCGGTGGCTTGTACTGGAACGCCCGTCCTCCGAACGCGCAGGGGGGATTCATCCCGGCTTGGCAATCGGAGCTGGCCCGCCTGGGGGTGGACGTGCACACCGGGGCGGAGGTGCGGAGGATCGAGCCGACGGAGGGTGGCGTCGGCGTGGAGCTGGGCTCCGGGGTGACGCACCTTGCCGAGGCCGCGTTCCTGGCGCTGCCGCCCCCCGCGCTGTCGAAGGTGCTGCTGGCGAGCGGTTCCCGACTCCCGGAGGCCTTCGGCTACGACCGTGCGACGTTGGAACGCCTGCTCCGCGACTCGGTGTACGAGCACTACGGCCTCGCCTGGTTCTTCGACGAGCCGTTGCCCAACGACCTGCCGCTCGGGGGGCACAACGTGCGGCGCGGCTGGCACCCCATCCTCGTTCAACACGCGCAGTACCGGGAGCACCTCGCGCCGCCCGCGGTCACGGTGGTGGTCGGCTCGGTGAGCTTGAACACCACGCTTCGGCACCCCCGGCTGGGCACCCTGGCTCGGGATCACACGCCGGACGAGCTGGCCGGGATCCTGTGGGAGGACGAGCGCCTGGCTGACCCGACGCTGCCGAAGCCGAGCCGCTACACGCTGTATGGCCTGTCGAGCGCCACGCAGGTGCTCTCCCAGGGGCCGATGCCGGTGAAGGCGGGGGGCGCCGAGGTGTACCTGGCAACGAGCTTGAACGGCTGCTCGCCATACTTCACCGCGTCACTGGAATCGGCGGTCCAGGCCGGCGCAGCCGCCGCCCGGGCGTTCGACCCGGCGGTCGAGGCGCTCCCCCTCGGCCGGCTGCGGGCGCGCCTCCCCTGGCCCGGTAGATAGCAACCCGGCGGGCCGCCGCCACTGCAGGCGGCGATCCGGAGCGTCAATTCGAGGTGGTGTCCACGCCCTGATCCCTCGAGCGCGCGGGCCGGTCCGGGGCCTCCTCGAGCTCCCTCCCGAGCGCGTCCACGAACGCCGGCAGGACGTCGGGGTCGAAGTGGGTACCTGCCTGCTCGTGGATGTAGGTCATGGCGCGCTCACGCGTCCAGGCCTTGCGGTACGGCCTGTCGTTCGTGAGCGCGTCCCACACGTCGACGACCGCGAAGATCCGGGCTCCCAGCGGGATGGCCTCCCCGCGCAGCCCGCGGGGGTAGCCGCTGCCGTCCCACCGCTCGTGGTGGCAGAACGGGATGTCCAGCGCGGGCCGGAGGTGTTCGATCGGCAACAGCATGTCGAAGGCAAGCTGGGGGTGCGAGCGCATCACGACCCACTCCTCCTCGGTGAGGGGGCCGGGCTTGAGGAGGATCGCATCGGGGATGCCGAGCTTGCCGATGTCGTGCAGGAGCGCCCCACGCCGCACGTGGACGAGCGTCTCGTCGGGGATCCCCAACGCCCGCCCGACCTCCACCGTCAGCACCGTGACGCGGCGGCTGTGGCCCTCTGTCTCCTTGTCCCGCAGGTCCAGCGCGCGTGCCCAGCCGTCGATGGTGGCGTCGTAGGCGAGGCGGAGCGACAGGTTCGAGCGCTGCACGTCCTCGAACATCGCGGCGCGATGGATCGCGATCGCGGTCTGGGACGCCAGCTCCCCGAAGAAGCCCATCCACTCGGCGTCGGGGTTGAAGGCCTCGCGATGGAACACCTCGAGCACGCCCAGGACCTGCCCCGCTGAGAGCAGCGGTGCGACGTGGTGGGAGACGAACCCGTCCGCGACCGACCGCGACTTCTTCGTGCCTGCGCCGAGGTCCGTCGCTCCGAGCAGGCGGCGTTGGCTGGCGGCGCGGCCCGCGAGTCCTTCACCGAGGGGGAGGCGGGTCTTCTCACGGCTTCCGGGATGGAAGCCCCGGCCCGCGGTGTACTCGAGCGTCAGGTCGTGGGGGTTCAGGAGGAGCACAGACACGGCGTCGGCCTTCGACTCGGTGATCACCTCGTCGATGATCACCCGCAGCACCTGGCCGAGCTCCAGGCTCCCCGCGATGGACTCGTCGATGGTGCGCAGGGAGGTCATCTGCTGGAGCTGCTTGAGCGTCTGCTCGTGGAGCGAGGCGCGGCGCAGGGCGCTGGCTCCGATGTCGGCGACGGCGTTTGCCAGGCGGGCGTCCCGGTGCGAGAAGGGGCTCTTCCGCGCGATGGCCAGCACGCCGAAGGTCACGTCCTGCGAGATCAGTGGCATGGCGAGGAAGGCGGGGGCGTCCCGGAAGACCTCGGGGTGCAGCACGCGGGCATCGGTGCGGATGTCGTCACTGACGACCGGCAGGCCGCTCGCGATGACGTCTGCGCTCAAGGACGTCCTCCCTGCCAGGCGTACCCCCTGCAACGGCGACAGCGCCCCGTTCGCCAGCTCCAGGACGATGTCCCCCGACTCCGGCTCCACCGTGCCGATCGATGCGCCCGCACCTCCAAGCAGCAACGTGATCTCGTCCAACAGGATGGGCAACATCTCCTTGCGGGAAGGGGCCGCGCGAAGGGTGGCGCTGAGCGTCGCCACGACGCCCAGCTCCCGCTCGCGCTGGAAGCGCTCGGTGACGTCGCGGATGACCCCGATCGTCCCCGGGGGCTGGCCGTCTCTCTGGAGCTGGCGGGAGCTCACCTCAGCGACGAACGGCTCGCCGTTGTGTCGCCTGGCGGAGAGCACGAGGTCCCGGACAGGCGCTCCGGAACAGAAGGCGTCGTACTGGCTGGCGGGCCCTGCGCCCGGGGAGAGGAATTCGGCAGCCGCGTGGCCCTCCATCGCCGAGGGGTCGATGCCAAAGATGCTGGTGGAGGAAGGAGAAACGTAGGTCAACCGACCCGCCGGGTCGGCCACGAAGATGACGTCGGAGAGGTTCTCCGCGATCGAGCGAAACTTCTCCTCACTCTCCTGCAGCGCCACACGGGTGCGCTTTCGGGAGAGCGCCACCCCGATGCTCTCTCCGAGCCCCTCGAAAAAGCGGATGGTGTCGGGCGTGAACCGGTTCGGGCGGTGATCGTTGAGCTGCAACAACCCGATCAGATCGGTGCCGACGTGCAGGGGGATGAGGGCCATCGACTCGTAGCCCATGCGGTTGCAGGTGTGTCGGGTGCTGGGGGGCAGGCTGCCTGACCCTGTCGACGCGATGAGGTGGGAGGTGCCGTTGGTCCAGAAGCTGCCCTTTTCGGTGAACCACGGATCTCCGCCCTCCGCGTACCCTGAGAGCACCAAGCCGCACAGGCAGGCCAGCATCGGGCTCCCCGCGGCGTCGCGCGTCACCTGCCCGGCGGAGTCGTGGGAGCACAGGGAGCCTTCCGCGGCCACGAAGTTCTCCGGGAACCCCTCGGTGGCGTAGTAGGGAAAGTCCTCGCCCTCGCGCAGCCGGATGCCCACGGCGTCCACCCCGGTGGACTGCTGGATCGCGGTGAGGATGCCCCGGATCGGGTCCTCGGGGCCATCCAGCCGGTTGAGCAGCTCGAGCGTCACGCGCGCCAGCCGCTCATGCTCCTCGGACTGCCGCTGCACGGTGACGTCGCGGATGATCGCCTGTACGAACCGCTTCTCACCCACGTGGATCGGCGTGAGCAGGATGGTGGAGAAGAACTCCGTGCCGTCGATGCGCCGGAGGGTCCAGTCGAAGTGGTTGCTGCCGGCATGCAGGGCGGTCGACACCAGCTCCGCGAGCTTCTCCGCGGAGCTCCGGCCATCGGGCTGCAGCGTCGGGGAGAGCCGCAAGGGGGTCCAGGACTTGAATTCCGACACGGAGCTGGCCCCGAACATCTTCAGGGCGGCCAGGTTTCCGGAGGTGAATGCTCCGGAGTGCACCTCCATGGTCATGATGGCGTCTTCGGAGCGCTCGAACAGCCCCAGGAACTGCTCCTCCGCCGACCTCAGGTCCCGACTCCGCACCTCGACGACGGCCTCCAGGGCCCGGCGACGCTCCTCCAGCTCCCGCCGCTCGGCGTCCAGGTCCATGAAGACCCTCGCCTTCGCCAGCAGGATCATCTCGTTGTAGGGCTTGATCAGGTAGTCGACGGCGCCGACCCCGTAGCCCTCGAAGACCTTCTCGTCGGAGCCGTACGCGGCCGTCAGGAAGATGATCGGGAGGCGCCTCGTCCTGTCCTCGCCGTGGATCAGCTCGGCCAGTTCGAAGCCGTCCATCCCGGGCATCTGGACATCCACGATCGCGAGCACGAAATCGTGCTCCAGCGTCGCCGCGAGGGCCTCGTTGCCGCTCAACGCCCGCACCACCTCGACATCCAGCGCGGAGAGCGTGACCTCCAGCGCCAACAGGTTCGGCAGACGGTCATCGACGATCAGGATCGACGGGCGGTTCTTCAAGCGGTCTCCCTGTGGAGGCATCTGCAGATGCGGGCCTTCGGGTCGGTGAACCGCGGCGTCATGGCGCGAGCCACACGCGGATCAGCGACATGAGCCGGTCCTGGTCGATCGGCTTGGTGAGGTAGTCGTTCGCGCCGGAAGCCAGGCATTTGTCCCTGTCTCCCGCCATGGCCTTGGCCGTGAGCATGATGAAGGGGAGCCGAGCGTGGGCGGGGTTGGCGCGGGCCCGGCGGATCGCCTCGTGCCCGTCCATCACCGGCATCATCACGTCCATCAGCACGAGATCGACGGGCTGCCCGGAGTCCAGGATCTTCAGTGCCTTCTCGCCGTTCTCCGCCTTCTGCGTCTTCAACCCGTGCTCCCCGAGGATCCTCGTGATCGCGAAGGCCGAGCGCATGTCGTCATCTACCACGAGGACCGTCTTGTCGACGAACATCGCGCCACTGTCGTGCAGGTCCGTGATCACGCGCTGCTGCCGGGGTGGCATCCCGGACACCGCGCGGTGCAGGAACAGCGAGACCTCGTCGAGCAGGCGCTCCTCCGACCGGACGGTCTTCAAGACGATCGATTCGGAGTACCCGCGCAGGCGAACCTCCTGCTCCCGGGTGAGGTCGCGGGGGGTGCGCACGATCACCGGCGGCAGGTGCACATCGGGGTCCTGCGAGAGCGTCCCCAGCAGGTCGGTACCCGGGGGGTCGAGGAGCCCGGGATGGAGGACCAGGCAGTCGTATCGGTCCGCCCGGATCGCCCGGAGGGCGGCGTCGCCGCTGCTCACGGCGTCCACCCGCACGTCTCCGGCCGCGAGGAGGTCCACGAGGTGTCGCCGCATCGGCTCGTCCTCCTCGACCAGCAGGATGCTCCGCGCCGTCCGTTCGTTCGCGGCCTCCAGCGTCACGAGCAGCTTGTCGAGGTCCCCGGTCGAGAGGGGCTTGCGGAGGTGACCCACCGCGCCGCGGCGAAACGACTGGATTGTCGGGCCGTCTGCGGAGACGATGTGCACGGGCACGTGCCGGAGGCGGGTGTCGCGCTTCATCGACTGGAGCACCTCCCAGCCGTCCATCCCCGGGAGCGTGAGGTCCAGGATGACGGCGCGCAGCGGGTGGAGCCTCGCCAGGGCGAGCCCCTCCTCGCCGGTTGTCGCGACGAGGCAGGTGTGGCCGCGGTCGTGGCAGTGGCGGAGGAGGACGCGTGCCTGGAGGACGTCGTCCTCGATGACGAGGATGGCATGGTCGCTCGGGGTGAGCGCTGCGCGATCGTCCGGCACCGCTGGGGCCGGGCGCGGCGCGATGCTCGGGGCCCTGGCCTGCAGGGGCTGCGGTCGGGTCGCGGGGCCGGGCACCACGGCTTCTGTCCGAAGGGGCACGTACAGCGTGAACGTCGAGCCGACCCCCAGCGTGCTGTCGAGCTGGATCTCGCCGCCGAGGAGCCGCGCGAGCTCCCGCGAGATCGAGAGCCCGAGACCCGTGCCGCCGTAGCTGCGCGCGGTGCCGCTGTCGACCTGCCGGAACGCCTCGAACACGAGCTCCATGTCGGCCGGCGCGATGCCGATCCCCGTGTCGACGACCGAGACGGCGAGGGACTGGTCCACCTGGAGCCTGCTCCGGGCGAGGTTGGTCCCGGGGGCGGGTCGATGGAACCGGACGGTCACCGAGCCGCGCTCGGTGAACTTCAGCGCGTTCGAGATCAGGTTCTTGAGCACCTGGTGCAGCCGCCGGCGGTCCGTTCGGATGGCGGTGGGGAGCCCCGCCTCGATCTGCACCTCGAAGGAGACGGCCTGGGCCCGTGCCATGTGCGCGAATCCATCGTTCACGGCGTCGACGATCTCCTGCACGGGTGCGTCGGCAAGAGCGAGCTCCATCCTCCCGGCCTCGATCTTCGAGAGGTCCAGGATCTCGTTGATCAAGGCGAGAAGATCGTTGCCCGACGCGTGGATCACCCGGGCCGACTCGATCTCTCCAGGGCCCAGGCGGCCAGCCCGGTTGTCCATGAGCCCGCGCGCCAGCAGCAGCAGGCTGTTCAGCGGCGTGCGGAGCTCGTGCGACATGTTGGCGAGAAACTCGGACTTGTACCGGCTCGTCACCGCCAGCTCCGCGGCTTTTGCGGTCATCTCGGCGCGGGCAGCCTCGACCTCACGCTGCCGGCGCTCCAGGAGGGCGTTCTTCTCCTCGAGCTCCTCGTTCGAGACCCGGAGCTCCTCCTGCTGGCTCTGCAGCTCGGTCGTGAGGGCGCGTGATCGCACCAGCTCCCGAGCGAGCCGGACGCGGCCCTGGGCCGTTCCGAAGGCCACCCCGATGCTCCGGGCGGCGCGGCTTAGGTAGTCCAGCCGTACGGCGTCCAGCTCGGTCAGGGTCCCGACCTCGACGACCCCCCCGAGCTCCTCCTCGAAGGTGAACGGTGTGATGCAGATCTGGTGAGGTGGGGTGCTCCCGAGCCCGGACTCGATCTGGAGGTACGCCCCGGGTGCATCGCCGATCACGATCTGCTTCCGGTCGAGCGCGACCTGGCCGACGAGGCCCTGCCCGAGGCGGAGCTGGTCGGGGATCGTGGTGGGTTCTGCGTACGCGTAGGTGCCGGCCAGGGTGAGCACATCGGCGTCCTGGACCTCCTCGGCGAGGTACAGCACCCCAACGCTCGCGCCCAGGTAGCTGCACAGCTCTGCGATGATCTTCTGTGCGAGGCGATGGGCGTCATCCTCGCCCCGCATCACGTCGTTGAGCTGGGCGAGACCGGCTTTGAGCCACTCGGAGGCGCGCGCCTCGCTCACGTCGCGCATCACCTTGAACACCCCGGCGACCGCCCCGGCTTCGTCGCGGTAGACGGAGGCGTTGTACAGCACGGGCGTGACCCCTCCGTCCGCACGGCGCAGGTCCAGGGCGAAATTCCTCAGGATCCCTTCTGCCAGCACCCGTTGGTGGCCCAGGCGGGCGCGCGCCGGCTCCGTGAAGTAGTTGGCGAGCTCACTGCCGAGCATCGCCTCCCGGGAGACGCCGAAGGCCTCGATCGCGGCGCGATTCACGTCGGAGACCTTCCCGTCAGGTCCCGTGGTCACGAGCATGTCCAGGCTCGCCTCGATGAGACTCCGGGTGTGCGCGGCTGCCTTGCGAAGCTCTGCCGCTGCCTGGGCGTCCCGCTCGCGACCAGCGCGCAGGCTGGCCTGCACCCTGCGGAGCGCTCCGGCGAGCCGGCCCAGCTCGCCCTGGCTGGATGGAGCGACAGGCGACTCCAGGTCACCGCCGGCGATCGCGTCGGCCACGCGAACCATGCGGCTCACCTCGCCTGCGAGCGTCCGCACCAGGATCCCGCCGACGAGCGACGACAGCAGCAGCGCGCCTGCCGCGACCACCAGATCGGTCCGAGCCATGCCGTCCATCGACTCGAAGGCCTCGGAGGTGTCCTGCTCGACGTCGATCACCCAGTCGAAGTCGAGGCCGAGCCGCTTCAGGTCGACGAGCCCGAACGAGGCCACCACCTCCTCCCCGCCTGGACCGGTGTACACGCCGCCCCCCGGTCGTCCGCCGAACGCCAGTCGGATCTGTTCGACATCGTAGCGACCGTCCGGCGGCGCGTCTCCGGCACGAGGCGGCTCGGTCCTCAGTCTGCGATCCTCGCCGACGAGCAGCACCTTCCCCGTGGCGCCGAGGCCGGCTTCCTGCTGGAGCAGGCCGCCGATCATCTCCGTGGAGAGCTCTCCGACCACGACGGCGACCACCAGGTGCGTGGCATCGAACACCGGTGCGCCGATGTAGAGCACCGGCTCCGAACCTTCCGCAGCGACCGCGTAGTCCTCCACCGCGGGGCGCCCGTTGTCGATCACGCGCCGCCACACGCGGGCCAGCGCGGACTTGCGTTGGGGCCCCGATCCGACGTTCGTGCCCAGCTCGGGCCCGTCTGCCGTGCTGAACATCACGTGGCCGTGCCGGGCGCACACCAGGAGCAGGTTGTCGAAGCCCTGTGCCCCCGCGCGGTTCTGGAACGTGCGGCGTTCGGCACCCGCGATCGTCCGATACGCTTCCGTGCCGGTGTCGAACGGCGCATCCTCGCTCTCGGCGACGGACACATGGTATGCGCGGAGCTGTTCGACAGCCCGGGTCACCTCGGGGTCGCTGGCCAGCATCTGGGCCCGCGTGATCGCATCCGAGAGCGAGGCGACGATCGCCCGCCGTTTGTTCTCCTGGATGCTGGCGAGCCTGTCCAGCACCTCGTGCCGCAGTGCGCGGCGGGCGTCGACATACGAGAACGTGCCCTGCACCGCCGTGGCGATGAGGCCCACGCCTACGAGCGTGAGCGCGATCCTGCCGAGCAGGCTTCCCGGAGCAGGGGTTCTCATGGGCGACATCCTTCGGTTCGAGCCGAGGCCCTCCCGTCAGCGAATGTGGATGCCAGAATAGGCCAGCCCAACGGCCCGGTCGATACGTCGGATGAGCCTACGATGCCGCTGCGATGTGGCTCACGAGCAGGCTCTGCAGGGCGGCCGGGTTGTCGGCGTGGAGCCAGTGCCCCGCGTCGGGGAGCATGTGCAGGAACGTCGGCACGTCCTTCGGCACCGCCGCGAAGCGAGCGAGCGTGGCTTCGTCCCAGCGGTCCGAGCGCTCGGCGCGCACCACGTGGATCGCCGGGCGCTTGCGCGGCGCGAGGAGCACGGGCCAGCCATCCCAGTGGAAGTAGTCGCGGATCAAGCGCTCGGCGCCGTCCAGGTCGAAGCGGAACACGTAGCCGGCATCGGCTCTGGCTTCGACCGGCGCCAGGTTGGTGGTCATCCACTGCGCCATCGGCATCGAGAGGCCCCGGCTCGTCAACTCGCCCACGATCTGCTCCCGGCGGGCGAGGGGCATCGGGATCTCCCGCAGCGCGCGAAACACGCGCAGGACCTCGTGGTCTTCTCCTCCGAGGTAGCCGGGGCCGGGCGGCGCATCGAGCACCCAGACCTGCTCGAGGCCCTGGGCATGTCGGGCGGCGTGGGAGAGCACCACCTTGCCGCCGAACGAGTGCCCGATCGTCACGCGCGGTTGCACGCCGAGGTGCTCGGCCAGCCGTGCGAGGTCATCCCCGCAGGCGTCGACCGTGTCCGGCTGCGGGGCCCCGCGGCTGTCACCATGGTGACGAAGGTCGACAACGACGATGCGCCAGCCCGGCAGGGCGGCTGCCAGCCGACGCCCGAAGAAGCGCCAGTTGTTGCGGTTTCCGAGGATGCCGTGGGTCAGCATCAGCACGGGCCCGGCAGACCCGTGGGTGTCGAAGGAGGGGAGCCAGCTCATGCGGGGGCCTATCTGGATGGGGTGGACGAGGTTAGGGGCGAAGGACGTGCCCTCCGTCATCTCACTGCGAGAGTTCCGTCATTCCATCGCGAACGTCGCGTGGGTCGTGTTCGGGATGGTCGACATCCTGATCGACCAGCACCGGGCACCGGAGCTCTCAGAGCCCCATCCGGTCTTTGATCTGGCGCGGGCCGCCGCCGCGCTCCGGCTGCGGATGGCGCCGCTGTTCGAGATGCAGTGCGACGGACTCGAGGCGCTGGACGTGCGGGGGCTCGGCGAGGATCTGGGGCCGCTGATCGCGGGTGTGGAAGAACCGGCCTCCGCCTGGTGCGCCGAGGCGGACGTGGACCCCCACGTCGTGCGCTCGCTGGCTGCGGTGCTCAATGCCACGGCGGACCTGCGGCGGAGGTTCACGGACTGGAACGGCGACCCCGCAGGGTAGCGGGGGTGGGCCCTGGCCGGGCAGCCTCAGGGGGCGCAGCTTGGCGGCGGTGCACCCGTGTCGGTAGCGCCGGTGTCGGTGCCGCCCGTGTCGGTAGCGCCGGTGTCGGTGCCCCCCGTGTCGGTAGCGCCGGTGTCGGTGCCCCCTGTGTCGGTGCCGCCCGTGTCCGCGGTGTCGTGCCCACCGGTGTCCCCGGTGTCCGCGGTGTCACCCGTGTCGGACCCCAGCACGGTGAGGGTGCCGGTGCCGCTGGTCCCGTACTCGTTCAGCACGATGAGCGGGTGATCCCCAGCCTGCAGCGCTGGAACCCGGAAGTTCACGCGCTCCACGCAGGCGGCCTCCTCGGCCGCGCACGCGTCGCAATCCAGGCACACACCGCACCCGTTGTCGGTTCGGCAGGTGTCGAGGTCATCACACCCGTTTCGGGTGACGGCGATCACCTCGGCCTGCGCGGATCCCACGGTGAGGACCGTGTCGTTCACGCTGCTGAGCCCGCCGCCCGTGGCCCAGGCCTCGGCACCCGGCGCAGCCGCGCCGTCGGCTACGGGCGTCGGCAGGGTGCACGTGGTGGGGTACTCCACTGCGGTGGTGGTGCACGCCGAGAGTAAAATGGTGGCCGCAAACGTGCAAAAAAGCTTTGAAATGCGCATCAGAACTCTGTCGTCAAAAGGTCTTCCGTCGTCTTCTGGCCCGCCACGGTCATGGCGCCCGTAGGAGCAGTGCCCTCGAGGAAGGGCATCGAGCGGCCACCCTCCGTCGGTCGTCCGGTCTTCTCGTCGATCGATACCCACTGGAGCGAGCCGGCGAGCGCGAATGGTTTGTCGTCGGCCTTCGGCTGGGCCGCCTTCGTGTACTCCATCCAGATCGGCAGCGAGATGTGCCCGCCGGTGGAGCTCTCGCCGATGCTGCGAGGCTGGTCGTAGCCGACCCACACGCTGGTCACGACGTCGTGCGTGAACCCGACGAACCAGGCGTCGTGGAATTCGTTGGTGGTGCCTGTCTTGCCGCCGACGTGCAGCCCGAGCGCCTGCGCGTGCGCCGCGGTGCCGTTGGAGGCGACCTCCTGGAGCAACCAGTTCGCGATGCTCGCGACGTCGGGTTCGAGCACGCGTTTCCACTCGGCGGGCGGGTGGTACTCCTCGAGGATCGTGCCGTCGCGGTCGGTCACCTTGTTGATGAAGTGCGGCTCCACGAGCCTGCCGATCGTCGCGAACGCGGAGTAGGCGCGGGTGATCTCGGGCAACGTGAGGGAGGCGGAGCCGAGGCCCATGGAGAGATCGGCGTCGAGATGGCTGGTGATCCCGAGCCGCTGCGCCATCTGGTAGACCGGATCGATCCCGAGCTGATCGAGCACCCGGATCGTGCACACGTTGCGGGACATCGCGAGCGCTCGCCGGAGCGTGATGTCGCCGAGATAGTCGCTGTCGTAGTTCTCTGGCTTCCACAGCTCCTTGTGCAGGCTGTTGAAGATGAGCGGGGCGTCCTGGAGGATCGTGCCCGTCGTGAACTTCCGGCTCTCGATCGCGGAGGTGTACACGATGGGCTTGAACGTGGACCCGACCTGGCGTTGGGCCTGCGTCGCGCGGTTGAACTTGGTCTCGCGGTAGTCGACCCCGCCGATCATCGCGAGCACGCCGCCATCGTCGAGGCGGTAGCTGTACAGGGCGCCTTGCAGGTCGGGGGCCTGGTAGAGCGTCGCCGCAGCGTACGGTCCGTCGCCGGCCAGGGTGTAGTCCTTGAAGGGCTTGGCGTTGCGGAAGTCGTGGTTCACCACCTCCACGCGCACGACGTCTCCCTTCAGGAGCGCGTGCGTGAGGTCGTCCTGCTTCCGGTAGCTCGAGTTGCGGCTCGCATCCGGCTTGTACGCCCATTCGGTCCACGACAGGGGCACGATCGCGGAGACCCCGCCGATGTCCACGATCATGTGGGTCTTCTGCACGTCGGTCACCACGCCGTCGTAGCGCTCGCCCTCCACCGCGCCGGGCTCCGCGGCCGCCAGCTTCTTGACCCGCGCGGGGATGTCCGCCTCCTCGAGGTGCTCGTCTGCGCCGCGCCAGCCCCGCTTGTTGTCCACCGCGGTGACGCCGTCGGTGACGGCGTTCTGGGCGACCTGCTGCAGGTCCAGATCGATCGTCGTCTGCACCGTGAGGCCGTCGTTCAGCACCCTGTCGGCACCGTAGGCCTCGACGAGGTGGATGCGCACGCTCTCGGTCACCCAGGGCGCGGTGGTGAGGAACTCGTTCGTGCGCTCGATGACGTGCAATTGTTCGGCGAACGCTGCGTCGGACTGCTCCTGCGTGATGTACCCGTTGTCGACCATCTGGCCGAGCACGTACTTCTGACGAGCTTTCGCCTTGTCGAAGTGGCGTTGCGGGCTGTAGTCGCTGGGCCGCTGCGGGAGACCGGCGATCATCGCGGACTCGGCCAGATCGAGCTCCTCCACGTGCTTTCCGAAGTACACGCGCGCCGCGGCCTCGACGCCGTAGGCGTGGGAGCCGAGGTAGATCTGGTTCAGGTAGAGGTAGAGGATGTGCGCCTTGTCGAAGGTGTCCTCGATGCGCCACGCGAGCAGGACCTCCCGGATCTTGCGGGTGTAGGTCTTCTCGTTCGAGAGCAGGAAGTTGCGCGTGACCTGCTGCGTGATGGTGCTCGCGCCCTGGGCCTTCTTGCCCGCGGCCGCGTTCCGGAGCACGGCGCGCACGATGCCCCAGTAGTCCACGCCGTCGTGCTGGTAGAAGGCGGCGTCCTCCGCGGAGATGAACGCCTGCTGCACGGGCAGGGGGATCTTCTCGAGCGGCACGACGTACCGACGCTCGTCGTAGATCTCCCCGAGCAGCCGCTCCTTCTTGTCGTAGACGGTGGTGACCGTGGGCGGTCGGTACTTCCCGAGCGTCTCCACCGTCGGCAGGTCCTGGCTGAAGTACCAGTACCCGCCCCCGGCCACGCCGGCCCCGACCACCACCAGGATCGCGGCCAGCACGCCTCCCCCGACGAACAGGCGAAAGAGCCACCTCTTCCAGCCCGCGCGCGCCTTGACCGGCTTGCCCGGCCTGGCCCTGGGGGGCGGCTTCCCGCCCCCGGAAGCGGGAGACGGACCGGACCGCGGGGACTTCGCCGGGGTGCTCGGGCCCGAGGAGGTTGCGTAGGCAGCGGCATCCCGCCCGACCATCTCGGTCTGGTCCACCGGCGCGGGTCGATCAAGTTCGGTGGGGCGGGCCGAGGGCGTCGGCCTGTCCGAGGCGACGGTCGCCCGGGCGGCATCCCCGGGCTCCGGGAGGCGCGTGTCGCGGCCTCGCAGACCACCGGCGGGCAGCGCCGCGGTGGGCTCCGGCGCGCGGTCGCGAGCCCGGAGGCCTCCGCCCGGCAGCGCTGCAGTGGGCTCCGGCGAGGGGGCAGGCGCAGGGCGCGTCTCTGCACGCGGCGTCGGCGTGGCGCGCTTGTCGTCCGGGTCCGGCGCGAAGGCCTTGCCGCCGCCGCGTAGCTTCTCGATCATCCCCAACGGGTAGGTGATCGAGAGTGTACGCCCACACTCGCACTGCCGCTCCGAGCCGGGAAGCGGGAACGGCTCCTCCAGCGGGTGCTTTCGGCCGCAATGCGGGCAGGTGATCTTCAGCGCCATGGCAGCGGCGCACATAGCGCGTTTGTGGCTTCCGGTCGGGCCGGGAAGGTCGTGCATGTGACACCTCGCTGCGCCACCATTTGTCTCGGATCCGTCCCGGTTCGACACAACCCGCGCTCCCGGCCACTGCGGGCTTGCGTGCGCGCCGGACTGGACCTATCTTCTCACCAATGCTCCGATTTGCTCGCACCACGGCCGCCCTTGGCGTCCTCACCTCCCTGGTCCTCCTCGGCTACCACGTGGCAGCCACCACCGAAGCGGCCGTCGCCTCTGTCGGGACTGGCAGCGACGATGCCGGTTCCCCCGGGCTCGGGCGCTTCCTGCCCGAGAGCTTCACCGCGCTCGGCTCGGGCTACAGCCTGTCGTCGCTCAAGAACCTGCACCGGACGATCGACTACATCTCCACGCAGTACGTCGACCCCGACCGGATCGACTACCCGGCGATGCTCGCCGCCGCGCTGACCGCTGTGGAGAAGCGCGTCCCGGACGTCCTGCTCCGCCTCGAGGGCCAGGGCACCGCCCTGCACGTGGCCGTCGGCAACTACAGCACCGTGCTCACCGTGCAGCCTGCCACCTCGTTCAGCACGCTCGAGGACACGCTGCGCCGCGTGGCCACCCTGCTCGAAGCGCACGTGGACGAGAAGGAGATCCCGCTCCCGGAGATCGAGTACGCGATGATCAACGGGATGCTGTCCACGCTCGACCCGCACTCCGTGTTCCTGCCCCCCGAGAGCGCGAAGAAGATGGAGGAGGACAACGACGGTGAGTTCGGCGGACTCGGCATCACCATCCAGACGCTCAAGGGCGAGCTCACCGTGGAGTACCCGCTCGAGGACACGCCCGCCTTCCGGGCCGGCATCAAGGCGGGCGACCGGATCCTCAAGATCGACGGCGAGAGCACCCTCAACATGGACCTCGACGACGCCGTGTCCAAGATGCGCGGTGGCGCCGGGACGCCTGTGACCATCACCGTCTCCCGGGCGGAGTTCTCGGAGCCGAAGGACTTCACGATCGTCCGCGATCTCATCAAGCCGAGCCGCGTGTGGTCCAAGCTGCTCGACGGCAACATCGCGTACATCCGCATCCAGAGCTTCCATGATCAGGTCAAGGCCCAGCTCGACGAGGAGATCACGAGACTGGAGCGGGATGCGGGCGCCTCGGGTGTGAAGGGCGTGGTGCTCGACATGCGCGACAACCCCGGCGGCTACCTGCATCAGGCGATCGAGGTGAGCGACACCTTCCTCTCCCATGGCGAGATCGTCTCGACGGTCGAGCGCGAAGGCCGGAACCGCGACGTGAAGGAGGCGAAGGCCGATCCGACGGACATCAACTGGCCGATGGCGGTGCTGATGAGCGGCAACTCTGCCTCTGCGGCAGAGATCGTGGCGGGCGCGTTGCGGAACAACGAGCGCGCCGTCGTGATTGGCGAGCGCAGCTTCGGCAAGGGTTCGGTGCAGAACCTGTGGCCGTTCGCCACCGGCGGCTCCGAGGAGGCGAAGCTCAAGCTCACCACGGCGCGGTACCTCACCCCGGGGGACCGCTCGATCCAGAACGTCGGCATCCCGGCCGACATCCAGCTCGATCAGTCTGCGGTCTACCCGCCCAAGGCCATCAAGGACCTGGACGGGGCGATGTCCGGCCCCCGCATCTCGCTGTTCTTCCGTGACCGGGTGTTGCGGGAGGCCGACCTCGCGGGGCACCTCAACAACGCGGTGCTCGAGCAGGAGCCCACGGTGTACGACGTTCGCTACATGTCCCCCGATCCGGACTCCGACGGCGCGCCGCGCACAGACCGTGCGGACATCAGCAAGGACTTCGAAGTGCTCTTCGCGCGCGACGTGCTGCTCGCGGCGCACGGCAAGGGCCGGGCCGATGTGCTCAAGGACGCCGGTGGTGTCGTGGGCACCCGGCAGAAGGCCGAGCTGACGAAGATCGAGGGCGCGTTCAAGGCGCAGGGCATCGACTGGAGCCCCTGCTCCAACCCCACCGCGGCCACCGCCACGATCGCGCTTCAGGCCGGCGCTTCCGGCACCTTGCACGCAGGCCAGCTCGAGTCGCTCACCGTGAGCGTCACGAACACCAGCACCAAGCCGATCTGCCAGGCCCTCGTGAAGTCCAAGTCTGCCGACGAGAACATCGACGGGCTCGAGTTCTACCTCGGTCGCATCGAGCCCGGCGCGACGCGGTCGTATGCCACCAAGACCCGCCTCCCGCTGGCGTACCCCACAGATGTCGCTTCGGTCGACCTCACGCTCCAGGACGCGAACCGCGACGTGCTCGCCAGCACATCTGCCGTAGTGAACGCCCAGGGGCCGGATCTGCCGCAGTACGGCTGGACCTGGACCGTGGACGACAAGGTCGGCGGCAACGGGGATGGCGTCCTGCAGGTCGGCGAGACCCTCACCGTGCACGTGAACACCCGGAACGTCGGCGTCGGGGTCGGCGGCCGGGCCTCGTTCGACATCCGCAAGGGGGACGGCGTGGGGCGCGCGGTGGAGGTCACGAGCGGCAAGTCCACGTTCGAGCTCAAGGCGCTCGCCGTGAACGGCGAGGCGGGTGGGGATCTCTCGTTCAAGGTCGCGAGCGCGCCCTCGGAGGGTGCGGAGCTGCCGATGAACCTGAGGATGTACGAGGCCGACCTCTACGACTACGCCAGCATCGAGGAGTCCGGGTTCTACGACGCGTATGTCCAGGAGCTCCCGATCCTGCTCACCGTGGGCCAGGCCCTCCCGCACGGCTCGGTCGAGACCCCCACGGTCAAGATCACGCGCGCGCCCGCAGCGGTCAGCCCGAGCGGCGAGGTCACCATCTCCGGCGTCGTGACAGACAGCAGGGGGATCCGCGACGTGATCGTCTACCGCGGCGACCAGAAGCTCTCCTACGCAGGGGGGGGCGATGGAACGCCGCTCAAGAGCGTTCCGTTCTCGGCCACCACCGGGCTCGAGGAGGGCCGCAACGTCATCGTCGTGTATGCTCGCGACGTGGACGGGTTGATGACGACGCGCTCAGTCAGCGTGTTCCGCCCCGGTGGGGACACGACCGGGCCGGTGCCGGGCGAGGCCGGGCGGATGCGGTAGGGAGCGAGGGCTCCGCGCGCGCGTACTCGCGCAGGAACGCGGAGCGAGCAGCGGACCGGCGAGCGCTCCTCGGGGTTCGCCGATGTCGTCGATGAACGAGCGCGCGGTGGAGCCCCGCCCCGGCCCACGGCCGGTACACGGCCCCAGGTCGACCGCGATCCCGCGACGATAGGCCGCCCGCCCTACTCTTCGAACCGGTACCCGGTCCCGTGGACCGTGAGGATGTGGCGGGGATCGGCGGGCTGGATCTCGACCTTCTTGCGCAGCTTGAGGATCTGGTTGTCCACGGTGCGCGTGGCCATCGTGGGGGAGTAGCCCCACACGTGCTGCAGCAGCTCCTCGCGGCTCACGTCCTTGCCCTTGTGCGCGATCAGGTACGAGAGCACGCCGGCCTCGTGCGTGGTCATGCGCTCCTCGACCCCGTCGCGGAAGAGGATTCGCCGCCGAAGGTCCACCTCGTTCCCGCCGAACTTGTAGCGCTCGGGCGCGCGCGGCGCCGCCGGGCGGGTGCGCAGGCGGGCCTTCACGCGGGCGATGAGCTCCCGAAGCGAGAAGGGCTTGGTGACGTAGTCGTCCGCGCCGAGCTCGAGTCCCAGCACGCGGTCGAGCTCTGCAGCTTTCGCGGTCACGAGCAGGATGGGCATCTCGGGGTGCTCCTTCTTCACCCTGCGGAGCACGTCCAGTCCGTCCATGCCGGGGAGCATCACGTCGAGGATCAGGCAGTCGGGCGGGTCGTCGTCGATCGAGGAGAGCGCTGCCTCGCCGCTCGAGACGTGGGTGACTGCGAAGTGCTCGTGCTCCAGACCGCCGACCACCCCCATCGCGATGGTGGGGTCGTCCTCGACCAGGAGTACGCTTGCGCCGCTGAATTCCATGATTGCTCCGTGCGTTTGAGGAAGGCGGGGGTGAGTGCGCTCACGAGCCCGCGGAGTCGCGCTTGATGCGCATCACAAAGGTGGAACCGCCAGTTCGGCTCTGCCTGCATTCTATAGTCCCGCCATGCACGCGGGCTGCTTCGGAGACAAAAGAAAGCCCCAGGCCGTGCCCGCCTGCGAGGCCGCGGCCGGGTCCCTCCACGCGGCGGAACTTGTCGAAGATCGCCTTTCGCATGTCCGCCGGTACACCCAGCCCGTTGTCCTCCACCTCGACGACCACGTTGCGGCCCTGGACCCTGCACCGGACGACGACGTGGAGCGGCCGCTCCGGGTGGCGGTACTTCAGGGCGTTGTCCAGCAGGTTCGTGAAAGCGTCGCGCAGGGTGGAGATCTTCCCCTGCATCGGGAGGCTCTGCGGGGCTTCGAGCTCCAGGGTCGCCTGGGCCCCGCCCGTGGTCCCGCTGGTGGCATAGCGTTCGCGCCAGGTCTGCACGAGCTCGTCGAGCAGTCGGGAGAGGTCGAGGGCGCGTGCGTCCTCGCGGGCCGGTCCGTTCGCGGCCTTGATCACCTCGTCCACCCGAACCCCGAGGCGCTCGGCCTCGCTGATGATGATCCGGGCGTAGTTCTCGACCTGGGCGGTGTCGCGGTAGGCGCCCATCTCGAGGTTTTCGGCGATGACCCGGATCCCCGCGAGCGGGGTCTTGAGTTCGTGGGTCACGCGCGTCATGAACTCGCGCTGACGGGTCAGGATCTGCAGCTGCTCCTTGTCCGTGCGCACGAGCGTGACGAGCGCGAACAACCCGATCAACATGCCGACGGCGATGACGCCCAGCTGCGCGTACAGCGTCTTGTCTGTCGCGACGCGGCGCACGGCGCCCTCGGTGATGCCGACCTGGAGGAACGGGAGGATGTGCCCGAAGCTGCGGTAGACGAACACCGGGTCTGCGGAGCCCCCCAGCACGTGATCCTCGGCGTCGCGGACGGTGAGGTAGGGGCGCAGCGAGCCCACGCCGTAGAACAGGGTCCGCAGCAGTTCGTCCTGGTCGACCTGGATGCCGCCGTAGAGGTTGCCGACCTCGAGCTTCGCCACGAACAGCAGCGCAGGCGGATCGGTGGACGAGTCCATCATCAGCTTGGGGCCTTCGGTGAGCGTCGGCGTGTCGGTGTTCTGCCAGTCTTCGTTCCGGACGGTGTCCCAGGCCGCGAGCCTGCGGACGGCGCGGGCTTCCAGGGGGTCGTCGTCGTCGAGCGCTGCGAGGCTCGGGCTCAAGCCCGTGCGGGTGCCAGCTGCCAGCTGAGGCTTGATCTGCTCGGTGTAGAGGTCCACCACGCTCTGGAGGGTGGGCGCGTCGAGGGACAGGATCTCCTGTCGCATGCCGGCGAGCCAGTGGTCGGCGATGTCCTCGCGCCCAACGCCCTGCACGGCGCGGATGTGCTGGAGGCGCAGCTCCACCAGCCGGCGAGCGTTCACCCGGTAGTCGGCGGCGTGTGCCATCTCCATCGCCGAGAGCGGGCTGATGTCGCGGATGAGGCGGTCGGCGAGGTCCGGGTGGTCGGCGTCGAGGAGGAGCTCGGCGGCCTGCGAGGTGCTGTAGAGCAGCATCTGCTGGTCCCCCGCGTGCTGGCACCCGAGGTAGCGCGCCGCGGTCTGCATGCCGTCCTCGGCGCCCGTCGCGGCCATCGCGCGAGCGATGCACGGGTGGCTCTGGATCGTCGGGAGGTTCTCCGGGAAGGGCTCGCCGGGCCAGAGCACCTCGCCGGGCTCCCAGAGGTAGACCGAGTCGACCCATGGCGACTCGCTGCGCAGGCGGGCCTCCAGGGCTGCGGGGGCGGTGTCTGCGGACGCCAGCACCGGGAGCCAGAGTCGGATCCGCTCATCGACCGCGCCCTCCCAGCTCGTGAGCAGCTGGTCGAGCTGCTCCTGCGCCCGGTCCCGCTCGCGTGCTTCTGCGTCGATGCGCCAGTTCTGGGCCTGCTTGATGCCTACGCCCGCGAGGATCAGCAGGAGGAACACGATCGTGGCGTAGACGACGGGTCTCATGCCTGCGCCACTGGACTCGCGGGTCCTTCGGGGCCCCCCGGCTCACCAGTCGGCTCGTGCGGCGATGACGGGTCCATGCTTCGCTCTAGCGCCCGGGTGCGTTCGCGCAAGCCTTTTTCAGCTTCGTTGACAGTTCCTGTCGCGGACCCGCAGCCCGTGCTCCGGGGTGGGGGAGGGGACGCCGGTGCAGCCTGTGGACATACTGTGCATGTAGACATATACAGTATCGAGAACCCGGGACCCGCCATGACCCCCGCCATCCAGATCACGGACCTCCGCTGCAAACGCGGGACCTTCCTGCTCGATGTTCCCGATCTGAAGATCGGACCGGGCACGGTCGTGGGGCTCGTCGGACGGAACGGCGCGGGCAAGACCACGCTTTTGCAGCTCGTGGCAGGACTCACCCGTCCCGACAGCGGCAACATCCGGGTGCTCGGCATGTCGCCGTTCGACGATCCGGTCGGGGTTCGCCAGCGCGTCGCGTACATGACGGACACACAGGCAGTCCTCCCGCTGCCGATCGGGACGATGGTGCGTGCGGTCTCGCGGTTCTACCCCACCTGGGACTCGGAGCTCGCCGCATCACTCCTCGATCGCTTCGAGCTTCCATCGCACAAGCTACCGGGAATGTTGAGCAAAGGGGAGGAGACGCGCCTTCGGCTCGTGCTCGCCCTGGCGTTCAAGCCGACGGTGCTCCTGATGGACGAGCCGGCGACCGGTCTGGACGTGGTATTTCGCCGCGTGATGCTCACGAGCGTGCTTGAGGTCGTGCGCGACCCGCTGCGCTCCGTCGTGGTGTCGAGTCACGATCTCGCTGACCTGGAGCGGATCACAGACCGGATCGTGGTGTTGAGGCAGGGGAGGATCTTCGCCGACGGGGCGGCCGCCGAACTCGCGGGCGACGGCCGCTCACTCGAGCAGATGATCGCGGAGGAGGGGTGAGCGCGCCCGCGGTGGCGACACCGGGGTTCGCCGGGTTCCGGGCGAGCGTGGGGGTGTGCCTCGCGATCCTCAGGCGCTCGTGGGGCTTGATGAGCTTGAGCCTCGTCGGGTGGTTGGTCGTGGTGTTGGAGAGCCGGCCCGCGTACGGCGATCCGGCTCGACCGCCCGTGGGCGACTGGCCGATCGAGGAGATGGGCCTCTCGTTCTGCCTCGCCTGGGCAACCGCGCTCGGCTTGCGATCGCAGCTGCTCGGTCCGGAGCTGTACCTGCCAGCGTCGGCACGGACGCGGTCGCTCGCCATCGCGTTGGTCACAACAGTCGTCTCGACGTGCTCGTTCGCTGCCCTCGCCGGTCTCGATGTCGCGCTCGGCGGCCCAGGCGTCGACCCGATCCCCGCGCTCCTGGCGATCTTCACCGTCGGCGTGGGCTTCGGCCTCCTCGAGGTGCTCGACCGCGCGCCGGTGTGGGCGAGGTCCGTCTTCGCGTTGGCCCTGACCGTCGCGCTGGTCACCTGGGCCATGCCGACGGTTCGGACCCGCACCGACCTCCTCCGTGTGCTCCCCTTCGTCGGTGCAGGGTACATCGTGCTGTTCGGCCGGCTCCCTCCCTCCTGGCGCGTGAACTTCGCACCCGCCTTTCTCCGGCTCGGCATCCGCGACACCGCTTTCCCTGCGGCCCCGGCCGACCCGATCCAGGCCATTCGTGCGCTGCTCGCAGCCGAGCGCACGCGGTCCTTGGCGTGGCGCCTGTTGCCCGGCGCCGTAGCCGCTGCCTCGCGCTGGCCGTCCTACGCGCTCGGTGTCCAGCACAGCCCGGGTGCCGACCTGATCGTCGGGGTCGGCACGACGCTGTTCGCCATCGTGCCCTTCATCCTCCCCATCAGCGAGTTCGGGATGGATGCAGTCCCTGTCGCGATGACGCTCCCGGTATCGCCGCTCGCGGTCCACCACGCCGCCATCCGCGAGGCCGCGATCCGGTGCGCTGTCCAGTTCGGCATCTTCGCGGTGTTTGAGGCGGTCCGGTTCGGCATCGGCCGCCTCACGGCGATCCCGGTGGAGGTCGCTCACTCCATCACGCTGATGGAGGTGCTCATCGTCTATGCCTGGCCGGTCCCCATGTTCGCCCTCACGCTGGGCGCAGCCGCTTGGGTCTCCTACCCCTCGCGCCTGAAGGTGTTCCTGGCGAAGGTCGCGATGATCGGCGTGTCGATCCCCGCGGCGATGACCGTGATGTTCGTGTCGATGCCCCCTCACGCCACCGTGGACGATCTGTCCGGCGCCTGGCTCCGTGTCCTCGCCCTCACGACCCTCCTCGGCCTTTGCGCCCTCGCCCTCGGTGAGCTCCGCGCCCGCCGGGCCTGGCGCCCGTACAGGGAGGCGGCGTGAAGCTCTCCGAGGGCAGCGGCGTCCCCTACTGGCGGCAGATCCGCGACGATCTCGCGGACCGCATCCGGTCCGGCCAGCTCCCGCCGGGCAGCCCCCTGCCGTCCATCCGGGAGCTGGCGGTCGAATCCCTCGTGTCGGTCATCACGGTCAAGAAGGCCTACGAGGAGCTCGAGCGCGCGAACCTCGTCTATTCGCACCAGGGGCGCGGCACGTTCGTCGCCGACCACGCGAGCGCGGCCTCCCGGGACGTGCTTGTGAGGGAGATCGAGGCCGAGATCGCCGCGGCGGTCAAGCGGGCGCGGGAGGCGGGCCTCACCGTGGAGGAGATCGAGGGGATGTGGGTGCGGGCGAGGTAGGGCGGCCTCGCGGCCTGGGTGCAGGGTTCAGCGTGGGCGGTGGAACGGCCGTGGGCATCGGGCGGGGTCCGGCTACGCGAGGATGGCCCACTCAGTGGGTTCGATCCGCGTGGCGGCAAGAACTGCCGAGGATGACCGCATCCTCGCGAGTTTGATCCGCGTGGCGGCAAGAAGGCTGGAGGCGCCCCCCTGCGAGGATGACCGCATCCCCGCGAGTCCGATTCTCGCGGCAGCAAGAACTGGCGAGGATGACCGCATCCCGGCGAGGATGACCGCATCCCTGCGAGTTCGATCCGCGTGGCGGCAAGAACTGGCGAGGATACCCGCATCCCCGCGGGTTCGATCCGCGTGGCGGCAAGAACTGGCGAGGATACCCGCATCCCCGCGGGTTCGATCCGCGTGGCGGCAAGAACTGGCGAGGATACCCGCATCCC
>CAIQVJ010000075.1 GCA_903875225.1 uncultured Pseudomonadota bacterium | reverse complement strand
GACCGTCGCCTTCCCGGCGGACGGCGCGGAGGGCTCCACCTGGACGGCCCATTGGGTCATCCACAACACGGATGACGGCGGCCACACCAACTCCTACGACTACACGGTCGAGAACGCGCTCGTCGCCTCGGATGACGTGACCGTGCCTGCCGGAACGTTCCCCGCGCTGGAGTGGCAGCAGGTGTCGTCCATCACGCCCGACACGACCAACTCGCAGTGGCTCTCGTCAGGCCCGGGCTACCTTCTCAGCGATTTCGGGGAGTTGGTCTCGTACACGCCCTGACGTGAGCATCCGCTGGACGTCGGCTGCCGCCGGAGGTGGCCGAAGATGTGCGTGGGGGCGAGGCGCTCGACGCGCTTCACGCGGCTCGACCACACCGTCGGGGACCCCAGGACCTGCTCACCCCCCTCGCAGGCGGGCGGGACCCGCTCCCGTTCTACGCCCCTGGCGTGGGGCTTTCCTTGGGGCGCAGTCCCGGTCGCTCGTGGTTCGTCCCCACCTTCGGTCTCGAGGTCGGCGGGGTCTTGGGGACAAGTGTCCGGACTGCGTTCCTCTCCCCGACGGCACGGGGCGTGGGTGATCCCCATGCAGTTCGAGCGCTTCGACGATTGGATGGGGTTCCGAGGCCGGGCGTTCCTCGACCTCTCGCTCTGGTAGTCGCGAGGAGCCGCTCGATCAGGGAGAACCCCTTCGAAAGCGAGGTGCCGCCCTTGAACCACATGTCAAAGCCCTGCACATCGAGCGCCCACAGTGCGTGGGTAACCCAATAGTCCTTCTCGACGAACGCTACTTGCCTCTCGGTCGCGCTCGCGACGACGGATAGCGATGCCGACAGCGATGCCGACACCACGGCGTGGGGCACCCGGATGGTTCGCATCCCGGCCGGCACGTTCACGATGGGCGGTGGCGCGGGTGACCACCAGGTCACGCTCACGCACGACTTCTGGATCGGCGCCACGGAGGTCACGCGGGGGCAGTGGGAGTCGTACAGCGCGAACGCCGGCTGGGAGTACAGCAGCATGCCGGACTACCCGTGCACCACCTCGACCACCGCGAGCGACTGCCCCGCGGACACGGTCTCCTGGTACGACGTGGCGAAGTATGCGAACGCCTTGTCCGCGACGGAGGGGTTGACCCTCTGCCACCTCGCCGACGGCACGGACCTCGCGTCGGCCTACCTCGCGAATCCCTACGCTTGCCCCGGCTACCGGCTGCCGACGGAGGCCGAGTGGGAGTACGCGGCACGGGCCGGGGAGGACACGACGTACTCGGGGTCGAACGCGTCTACTGACGTGGCATGGACGTACGAGAATGCCTACGGCGTCGGCACGTACGCACACGAGGCAGCGACCCTGGCTCCGAACGCCTGGGGGCTCTACGACATGAGCGGGAACGTGTGGGAGTGGACGAACGACTGGTACGGTGGCTATGCGGATGGGAGCAGCGACGTAGACCCGGCCGGTCCGGTCACCGGCTCTGGCGAGGGGTCTGAGGGCTCCTACCGTGTCAGTCGTGGTGGCGGCTGGAACTACGACGCGCGCTACGCGGCCGTGTCCGTCCGCTACAACGGCCCCCTGACGGCGACAGCCGCTTCGAAGGCTTCCGCCTTTCGAGGTCGAGCCCTTGACTCCTGATCCCCTGAACCCTTGGTGGACCAGTCCGCGGACCGGTCCACGGGCCCCGCTCCTACAACTCGTACACCCACACCCGAACGGGAGGAATCGACACCCCCGGAGCCTCGTTCACCACGAACTCCAGCTCGCCAGCGACCTCCTCGATCTCAATGCCTTCGGTCACGACCCAGCCTCGATTGCGAACCCGCGCGATGACCACGCCCTGCGGGTAGCCCGGTGCAGGGGCGCCCACGTCGGCGGGGTCGGCCCCAACGTCCGGAACGAGCGAGCCGATGTCGGTGGTGACGATGATTCGGTAGGTCGAATTTTCCGACAGGTGGATGCCCGAAGACGTCCACGTTCCCGCCGAAGTCAGGGGCACCGACGACCGGAACGTGCCGTTTTCCTCTCCCAAGACCATGACCGCTTCTCGCTCCGTGTGGGTTTTACGGCGGAAGACCGGGCCGTATGCCGCCTCCAGGAACACGAGCGCGCTGTCTGACCTGCCCTGCACGTGGAGCGACGCGTCCAGATGGTGACGAAACATCGTCGTGCCAAGGGACAAATCCACAACCGGACCGTACGCGGTCGTGTACCACGAGGTGTTCGCGTCGCCACAGATCTCATCGTCCAGCCCACTGGCGCGCGTGCACGACTGGGTGTACTCCAGGAGCGTTCGGTGCTCGACGCCAGCGCCGAGCGAGAGCGCCCACCCAGGGACGATCTCACGGCTCGCCCGAACGAGCGCGAACGCCGCGACGCGGTCATGCCCGACGCGAGTCCCCGCGGTGCTCAAGCTCGAGAAATAGGGAAGCCACGACCGCCCGGCGCCACCCGGGGACCCCGTCCCGTCGCTGATGCCGAGATCTCCCCCGAACGCCCAGCGCCCGCCCCAGCGCTGCACCCGCAGCCCGAACGTGGCGCCGATGAACAACCCAGCCTCGGTAGTCGAACCCACGCCCAGGAACGCCGACGGGACCACGCCGTCGTTGGGTGGAGGGCCGGACTCCAGCTCCGCCGCCGACGCAGGCGGGAGGCCGGCGAGGAACACGAGCACAATGCGCAGTGGTGTCACCGAACAGGGACGGATGGTCATCGGTCGTTTCCATCCGGGTTCAGGCGCTGCGTGCCGTTCCCGCCGGTGACGTGAACCCGAAGGCGAGGAACAGGATGCCGGGTTGGACGGATCTCCTAGCCGCGGCAGGATCACAGCCCCGCCCCGAGCACGAGGTACGCCGCGCCTGCGGCAGTGCCGCCGTCTTCGTCCAGGCACGCGCCGACGAGGATGTCGTCAAAGCCGTCGCTGTCCACGTCCGCGGCGCCGGAGACGGGATACCCGTCGTCATCAGCGTCGGCGTACAAGAAAGTCGCGTCACAGGCGGCGGTTTCGGTCAGGTTTTCAGTCCCGCACCCCGGGATCGACAGCGAGCCCACAATAGAGAGGAGGACGACGGTGACAAATCGTGGGTCGTAGCGACGAGACATCGGGCCGACCGTACCAGGTCGTGAATCGCGTGATGGGAGCTGGCAGTTCATCGAGTCCAGCTTGTGCCGTTGCTCCAGTCGATGCGCGTGCCGTCGAAGGACACCTCACCCGTGCAGCAGTTGGGCTCGTGCTGGACGTCGATAGTGTAGTCGCTCGTGAAGGCACCAAGGAACGGGCCGTCGTCGACCAGAAGCCAGGAGATGAGGTCGTCCCCATGCTGGGCGATCGGCGCCGAACCGCCGCTTCCAGTCCACATGCCGCCAATGTTGACGCCGGCCAGCGTGGCATCGGCGTCGACATCCGGATCCAGCTCGCAGAGGAAGGGGAACTCGTCGGACGTGCAGTCATGGTCGTTCCACGCGTGAACGCCGTCGGCATCGAAGACATCGTAGTAGACCTCGACGCAATCCTCGTTTCCACTGGAATCGCTTGGTTCACCGCGGTTCCAGTTGGTCCAGGTCACCTCGGAGCTGTCGCTCCAGGCGAACGTCCCCTCGCGGTCGGTGTCGGACAGGCCGATCCAATAGGAGTCGTCGCGCACCTCGTCGAGGAAGCCTGCGGTGACTGCCTCCTGTTCGTCCGCGGATGCGAAGGAGGCAAGGTCGCCGCCGAAGGCGACGCAGACGTCGTGAGCCGTCTCCCAGTCGGTGATGGTGGGGCAGCCCACGCAGTCGCTGTCCGCCACCCCGAGCGGGATGCACGATCCGCATGCGCCCTCGTCAACCTCACCATCGCAGTCCTGGTCCCGAAGGTCGCATCGCTCGCCAGCACCGGGGTAGATCCGTGCGTCGGTGTCGTCGCAGTCGCCGTTCTCCGCGGTGACACCGTCGCCGTCCCCATCCTCCACGGTGACGCCGTCGCCGTCGCTGTCGGCCGCGGTGTCGTCGCCCTTTGGCACGCCGCACGCGGCCCCGAGGGTGATGGCAGACAGGGTAAGGGTGGTCACGGTGAGTTGGAAGACGGACATCGGGGTTCCAGGGTTGCCCGGGTCCAAGCAACTGCCGTGCCATCCCCCGGCCTGCGTTCACCGCTCCCCGAATCGCGGTGGCCGGGGACGCCCGTCCGGCGACGAGTCCACTCGGCTGCCAGCGGCCGCAAGGCGCGCCGGCCCTTCCGGCGCGCCGCCATGACGGCACGACACTTGCTCTGGCCCCCGGGCGCCCCCGGAACCCGCGTGTTCGACCTCAACTGCAGTCCACCTCGGCCACCGATCCGCTGGACTTGCGCCTCAGATCGGCAGCCCCCCCGCGTAAGCCGAGGCCCGGGCACGATGCCGCGAAGGGTGGGCCGCGATCTCCGCTTCGAGGTCCTGCATCTCGGCCAGGACACGCAGCGGTTTCCCGTCCACGACGGCGGCGTAGAATGCGTCATAGACCGCAGCCTCCGACGGTGGGACCCACGGCGGCGTCAGGCTGGCGGGCGTCCCGAGCGACGGTTCGACCGCTCCAACGGCGGCAGCAAGGTCGAACGCGCCTCCCACCCAGGCCAGGGTGGCGCCGATCACGGCAGCCGGGTCGGCAAGGGTCGCCTCCCTGGTGACGAACCGGCAAGGATACCGGCGCGCCGCCAGGTCGCGGAGGGTGAGGAGGTTCTCACGGAGCCACTCCACAGCGGGGTCGACGCGCACCGGATCCCGTGTGTCGTCGAACGTCGCCCGTTCGTGCGCCTCGAACCGGAGGATGCTGGCGGTGTACGACCGCCAGTCACGGACGGTGACGAGGACACGGTCGAGCCAGATGCGCTCGGTGCGCGGCAACCCCCTGTGAAAGATCTTCACGGCACAGTCCTGGGTGCCGTCGGGCAACAGCCTCGCGCCCGACAGCGGATCAGGGTTGGTGGTGAAGTTGATCCCTTCCCGCAGGCTCGACTCGAAGAAGCCGCGTGGGTTCCTGGCCGATATGCGCGCCCAATCACGCGGAAACTCCTCACCGACGACCGGGAATCCGGCGGCGCCAAGCACCTGCATCCACATGCTGGTGCCCGAACGGCGTGTTCCTGTGACGACGATCAGCGGGAGCCCATGGGTGTCCCATGCTAACCTGGTTGGCGATCGGGCTTGTCCCGCTCGCACACGCCGCGCCGGCCGAGATCCGCGGCACAAGGTGGCGGCTGGACCCTGATTCGGCCTGGACCGAGGGCGAGGTCACCGCGCTGGAGGCATTCGCAGCCACAGCCCCACTCGCGTGGACCACCGAACCGGTCCGGCTCCAGAGGACGAGCGCCGGCTCCCTCCCAGACGACTTGACCACGCCGCACATGCTTGCGCGGATAGCCGGGCGGCGCGTCACACTCGCCCTCGACGGTCTCCAGGAGCGGGCGAGCGCCTGGATCCTCGCGCATCCGGACGCCGGGGCCACCGACGCGGCCGCACTCGCGACGCTGGTGCTGCGTCGCCAATTCGGGCACGCCCTGACCCACCTTGCCGACGACGGCTGGTCGACCAGTGCGGCGTGGACGGGGCTCTCGGGCTGGAGGCCCTTGTTTCCCTGGGCCCCCCCCGCCGAGGAGCGAGCCTGGAGCTTCGCCTCGCCCCACGGGATGCGGAGCGCGGCCGAGGACCTCGCCACCGTCGCCGAACGGGCCTGGGTGGACGGCCGGCTCCCGGGGGAATCTTGGCGTCACCCCAAGTGCAGGTTGCCGACCAAGTGGCGGCAGGTCGAGGCCTTTTTCCAGCAGACCTCCCCGATCGACGGAGAGTGCCCCGCCCTGTCCGACACCCTCTTCGATCCCGATCGGATCCGGTCCATCGAGCTGGTCTATGTCCGATCCTCCACCTCAAGCCCGTCCTCGATCGCTGGGCACACTCTCATGGCGCTCGAGTACGAACCCGACGCCACCGGCCTCGTTCGCAGGCAGGCGTACGGCATCCAGGCCCTGACCAGCGGGGCAGAGGGCCCGGCCCAGATGTTGCGCGGTCTGACCGGAGGCTTTCCCTCCCAAGTGATGTGGGAGCCCTGGGAGTCGGTCGCGCTACGCTACGCCACGCGCGAGGGGCGTGACATCCTCCGTTTTCCGCTCCTGCTGACCCAAGCGCAGAAGGCCGCCCTGCTCGCCCGACTCGACGAACTCCACCAGGGATGGCGCCGGCCGTATCTCTTCTTCACGCGAAACTGTGGGCAGCTTCCGCTTGAGCTCATCGAGGCCATTACGGGGGAGCCGGCGCGCCTGCCGCCCGCGTTCGGACCCGACGCGCTCCTCGGGTACCTCCAGCGCTCCGGGATGTTGGCGCCTGCGGTGAGGCCGCCGCTCGAGGAGATCAGCCTGGACACCAGGGCAGACGCCGCCGAGGAGCTGCGCAGGTCGACCGCCACCGCGCTCGTGGAGCGGCACCCTGAGCGAGCCGGAGAGCTGCGCGAGGCGTTTCGCGCGATCGAGCATCACGCGACCAAGGTACGGCAGCGCGGCTACACGGACCTGGGCGTGACGGCCGCCACGTTCTCGGACGCGCCTTCGTTCGAGGACGTCGACCGCTACCTGGCCTGGTCCGATGCGGTCGAGCTCGGTCGCATGCTTGCGCCGGGCCAGCCCGGGCGCCCCGCGGATCCAGCGCTCCAGGCCCTCCGCACCGCCAAGCTTGCAAACCGGCTCGTGGCCCAGGCCGGCGGAGACGATCTCCTCCTGCTGGACAGCCGGGAGCCGTTGGAGGCCGCCCTGGCGGCTCAGCCGCCGGACCGTGGGAGCGCGCATTCGCCGTTGCGGCGCTTGGAGATCTCCTCCGGCGCCCACCTGGAAGACGGCGTGCTCCTGCCGACGGTCGTGGTGTCGACCCGACTGTACGAGACCCACCTCGGCGAGGCCCGCCTCTTCTCGGTCGCGCCCGGGACCGAGGGGACCCTGATGGACTTCGAGGTGCAGGCCGGCCTTTCGCCGAAGGGGGGGCTTCGCTCGCGGTGGACCGCCCTGGACCTTCGCGTCGTGCGGGGGGCCGCCCCGGTGGCAAACCCGGGCTGGTACGTCGGTCTCCTCCGGGTCGACCAGGGCCGCTTCCTCGACGCACGGACCGACGCGACATGGCTGGAGGCCGGCCCCGTGCTGGAGGTGTGGCAATACGACAACCATAGATTCAACCTTCTGTTGAGCACTGGCTCTGCGTTTCAGACGGATTGGGGCGCGACCGGTGTTCCGGGCATGAAGGCCGGGGCGTCCTCCGTCAGCCTCGGCGTGGGCCTCCCCGTGCGCGTCACGGCGTGGGCCGGCTCGGCGCGCCAGGCACTGACGGGGGTCGCGCTCGAGGCCGAGTGGCGGCCAGTCTACATGGCGGGGAGCTGGATGCAGTCCGCATCGACCCGGATCCAGGCCCGGGTGCGTCTCGGCGAGATCCGGGGCGTCGATGTCGCCCTCGTGGGCGAGCATCGGACGACTCAGCGGACGACGTTGGGAGGGGTCTGGATGCCCGATCAGGAAGCGCGACTCGGCATCTGGGTGGAGCGATACTGAGATGTTTGCATCGTTTTACAGTGAATGGATGATGATTCTCGAACCGGAGTCGAAATGAACAAAGTACCTGATCGGAAGACGGCGGTGTTGGCATTGTTGGGGTTCACACTCTCGGCTGTGAACCCGCGAATGGCCCGTGCGGGATACGGGGGAGGCAGCGATGTGAACTCGACGGACTCGGAAGGCTCCTCCGAGGGGACGAGCGAGGAATCCTCCGGCCAATCGCTCGATGGGACGGTGGCCGCACTCTCGACTACGGGCGGACTGCTGCTCGTCGGGGGGCTCATCACGGCGGTCGTGGTCATCAGCCTCGTCCACAAAAGGCACCACGCGCAGACGGATGAGCCGGTCGGGGAGAACGCGCGGGCGCTCCTCGAAGAGACGGATGAGCCGGTCGGGGAGAACGCGCGGGCGCTCCTCGTTGCCGCGCTGGTGACCGAGCGTCAGGATCTTGGCATGACGGCGAGCCTCCTTGTGCAAAGCCCTGCCGCGCTCGACCAGCTCGAGCTGGACGTGGCGCGCGGACACGGGCCGGGTCTCGACGCGCTCACCCGCGTGACAGGCCTGCCGACCGCCGAGGTCCGCGAGCAGTGGGAGGCGGCGGCCATGGCAGCCGGCCCGGTGCTGGACGAGGCGGCGGCCGCGCGGCTGGTGCTCGACTTCATCGCACGCATTGCACCGGAGCTTCCGTGCTCTCCCCACCAGGCCACGGGCCTGGTCTGGGAGCTCCTGCAGGAGCGGGAGCGTCCCGACTTCCCCGCCGATGCGGACGCCCACCGCTGGGTCGCGAGCGTGCTCGGGGTGGGGGTGGAGGACGCCGCCGCGGCGACGGAGGTAGCCTTCGTGGACCTGGTGCATGCCTCGTACGGCGACGCGCGGGCCGCCGTGATCGCGGATCCGGGGAGGTATCTCGACGCGCTGAGCGTGGCCGTCGAACAGCGCAACTGCGCCGAGGTGGACCTTCGGGTCCAACGGCTGACCTCGTTGTTGAAGTCAGTTCTGATCGAGGGTTGTGGTGCCGAGGCGGCGGAGCGCGCGGCGAGCGAGGCCGAGGCGCCGTCTTCGACCGCGCTCCCGACCGCGTCGTTGCCCGCGTCGCCCGTCACCTGCGCGGCCGTCGCGTTGGCGGCCACGCCCGCTCCGTCCCCGGCGCCGTCTTCGACAGCGCCCCCGACGGCGCCGCTACCCGAGTCGCCCGCCGCCTCCGCGGCCCTCGCGGAGACGGCCGTGATCGCTGCGCCGAGTGGCCCCGCGCCACCTTCCGCACGGCCGCGATCCGGCCCCCCGTCAGCCGGCCCGCCCTTCGAGAGTCCGACCCTCGGAACGATGAAGTTCGTCCCCGCGGGCACCTTCCAGATGGGCTCGCCGAGCACGCTGATCGGGCGCCACGACGACGAGCTGCAGCACCCCGTCACCTTGACGCACGCCTTCTACCTGATGGAGCGAGAGGTCACCCAGGCGCAGTGGACGGCTGTCATGGGGTCGAATCCCTCCCACTTCACGGCGTGTGGCCCGGACTGCCCGGTCGAGTCCGTGACGTGGACCGAGGCCGCAGCGTTCGCGAAGAAGGCTTCGGCGCGTGACGGGCGGAGCTACCGCCTGCCCACCGAGGCCGAGTGGGAGTACGCGGCTCAAGGCGGGCAGGAGCTGTTGTATTCGGGGTCAGCCGAGCTCGACGCTGTGGCCTGGTACAGCACCAATTCCGCAACTTCAACCCATCCCGGCTGCCAGAAGGAGCGCAACGGGTACGCCCTGTGCGACATGAGCGGCAACGTGTTCGAGTGGGTGCTGCGCACGTACGGCGACTACCTGACGGATCCAGCAATCGATCCGCTGGGCGCGCGTGGCGGCACAGATCGGGTGACCCGCGGCGGTGCCTGGGACACGAAGCCCGCGGACACCCGGATCGCGCGACGGGGAAAGCTGGATGTGTCCCTGTCGCGGGAGGATCTGGGATTCCGGCTGGCGATGATGAGCCCATAAGGCCCGGAACACCAAACACCCGCGCTTCTACCCCCGACGGGTCACGAACCTGATGACTTCAAGGAGTTCGGCACCCCCACGCCGGGCGAGAGCGCCGCGCCGGCCTTGCCCTCGCCCTTGGATGGTCGTGCACGGCCGCGCCGTGGTCGCCCGGGACGCCCATGAAGCCGCGGTGGACGAGGAGACCTTCGAGCGGGTGCAGGCCAAGCGCGCCCTGCGGGACCGCAACCGCAAGGACGGGAAGGGCAACGGTGAGAACCGACTCCGCATGGGCGAGAACGGCCTGCTCACCCCGTGCCTGCGCTGCGGGACGTGCGGCGGCTCCGTCCGCGTGTGGCAGGGCGGCCAGCGATCCAAGCCGACCTACCTGTACTACTGCGCCACGCGGCAGGAGAACCCCGCGGCCTGCACCGGCGTCTCGATCCGCGTGGAGATGCTCGACGAGCTCGTCATGGACATGATCGAGCGGCGCGTGCTCTCGCCCGAGAACGTAGAGCGGTTCATGGCGAAGTCGGTGGCGAACCTGCGCGCCGCCCCCGTGGACGAGGTTGCTGACGAGCGCGCCCGCCTCACCGCCGTGATCGCCGACCTCGAAAACGCATCCGGGCAACGGGCGCCCAGGTGGTGGCGGGCGTGCTCGACCAGGAGGACGCGGTCGCCATGAACGCGCCGCTCCGCGAGCAGCGCGACCTCGCGAAGCTCCAACTCGGCCCTCGCCCAGTTCCTCCGCAAGATCACCCTCTCACCCGGCGGCGTGAAGATCACCTACGGCTATTGTCACCATGAACCCAGCGGCCCACCGTGGGGTTCATGGGGACAATGGAGCATCGACCTGACGAGCCGGGACATTGTCCGGCCCAGAGTCCGCGCCAGAGGCAGTCAGCCCGCGGTGCGCAGGTCCGTGAACGAGGGGTGACGGGGCAGTCCTTCGGCCGCGGCGCTGGCCCAATCCGGGAGCGCTCCGTACACCTTGCGGAGCTGGCCGTCCTGGGTGCGGGCACACAGTCGCGCCTCGACCCCGTCGATCGAGTTGTCGAAGACGTACACGCGGTGGGCTATGTCAATCGCCAGAGGGAGGTTGGCCAACGAGCGCTCGTACCGCTTCACGATCTTCTCGATAGGTACCGTGTGGCCGCCGCGGATGACCCGATCCGCGACGCGTGAGGCGTTGATCCGCGGGTCACTTGTCCCGATGAAGAACACCCGAACGAAGTAGCCGGCCTGCCGCGCGCGGTGGATGAACTCGACCTTGTCGGGCGCAGAGAAGACGGTCTCGAACGCGATCCCGGCTTGCAACACAAGGAGCTCCTCCCGCCGGGCCTCCGCCCATCGCGCCGCGTGGAGCACCGCCTCCGGGGAGTTCCAGTCACCGAAGCGATCGCGCGCGATGTCGTCGGGGTTTAAATACTCGACGCCCTCGCTCCAGTGGTCCGCTCGAAGCCGCGTTGTGACGGTCGTCTTCCCCGCGCCGTTCGGCCCCGCGATGACGAGCAGCGCCGGGTTCACGAGCCGGCGTTCGCTGGCCGGTTGGCGGCGAAGCGCTTCCGCGCCTCGATCTGAAGACGCTCGATCCGCACCCGCATCGCACGGAGGCTCTCTTCCCGCGCATCGCTGAGCCCCGCGAAGGCGTCGTGCATCAAGCGGCTCAGGTCGTCGTCGGACGGCTCGTAGGCGGGGTCTGCGAGGTTGACGCGGGCGATCATGCCCTGATCATAGCGCCGCGAACGGCGACCGGCCATGAGGGGAGCCCGGTCGTAGTGCTACCAAGCACCTGCAGGCCCGCCCAAAGGGATCATCGGCGCGCTATCGGGTGCGCGTGGAGGCGCCGGTTAACCGACCGCGCGCCCGCATCGCCGCCGCAAGAGATCTCAGCTCCGCTTCCGTACCCCATTCTTGAGTGTGTGCTCACCCTTGCAACGCCGCACTCGGGAGCAGGGTGAGGATGTACGACTCACCGGGAGCGTGATGTCGCGGGAGTGGGCGGCGGGGGGCTCCGCGGGGGCTCCCGTCAAAACGCGCGAGGGAGCGAGACCACCGCGCCCGGCGCCGGGGGGACGAACGGCGTGGCTCGAAGGTTCTCCGTCGCGAACCAGCGCAATGACGGGTCGTCCAGCCGGGTGGTGAACCGGGCGCGCACGTGGTCGACGAGGCCTGCCGGGTTGTGGGAGAGGACGGTAAGGGTGACCTCGGGAAGGACGACCTCGGCGCCGACGGGGAGGGGGTCGTCCGGGGAGCGGAACAGCGTGTCCGCGGTCGTGGACTGCATTCCGGAGGGGATCCGCAGGTCGAGGGTGTGGTCATCCACGCCGACGACGTCCACGTCGTAGAGCGCGGAGGCGAGGATCCGGACGGCGCGCGGGCTCTCCCGCCCCGACGCCCGCCGGGCCGGCAGCACGTCGGCGGCGCAGAGCTCGTTCGCCGTCACGAACACCACGGTCTCGCCCGCCACCCCCCGGTCGGGGACCGCCAGGTCACACGGGTTGAAGAAGGTGTCGGCGACCAGCTTGGGGCCGTACGCCTGGAGGGGGAGGAGGAGCGGAGCGAGGACGAGGTGGAGACCGAGGAGCACGGCGACCCAGACCGGGAGCCGTGGCGTCGCGCCGGGCCCCCAGGCCGCCCGGTCCACCACCATCGCGACGAGCGCCGCCCCGCCGATGCCGACGAAGGTGAGCAACCTCGCCGCCGGGAAGGTCGCGCTCACCGGGAGCACCGAGAGCACCATCCCGAGCGCCCAGAACCCCGCCTCCCGGCTCCCGCGGAGCAGCCTCCACGCGCTCCACGCGCCCCAAGCCAGGGGCGGGACGCACGCCACAGCCATCCAGGGCGCGAGGCCCGGCGGGAGGAACGGCTGGACGACGGAGGGAGCGCTCAGGAGCTGATCGCCGAGCAGGAGCACCGCGCGTGGGAGGAGCGCCGTCGCGAAGGCGACCGGGGAGGTGCCCGGATCGAGGTAGAGCCCCGAGCCGTGGGTGCCGTAGCCGAGCGCGTTGTACGTCCACCGCCAAAGGACGACGACCGCAGCGTACGGTAGCAGCGAGCGTGCGCGGTCGGCCGGGGTGCCACGGTCGAGGCACACCGCCCAGGCGAAAAGCCACGCGGTCGCGGCGAGGCCCGCTTCGCCGGCCAGCAGCGCCGCCCCCAACGCCAACGGCCCCCAGAGCTTCCCCGCCCGCCAGCCGGCCCGCGTCCGCGCGTACAGCAACACCGTCCCGACACCGAGCACGCCCGTCACCAGCGCGTTGCGGTTGGCCAGCCAGCCGACGGGCACGCCGTGGGCCTCATCGAGCCCGTACAGCACCGCGGCGAGCCCAGCCACGGCGCTCGGTCCGTGTACGCGGACGTAGAGCGCGCGCGCGAGCAGCACCAGCGCGCACATCCACGCGATGGACTGGAGGTGGGCGACGACGCTGTCGCCGGGGGCGAGGATGTGGTCGGCGAGGTGGGTGAGGGCCGTCAACGGGCGCCACAGCCGCGTCGTGAGATCGGTCGGGGCCCACCAGGGGAGCAGCCCCAGGTCGCGGAGCTGCGGGTCCAGGCGAGGCGTCGCGAAGGTGAACATCTCCATCGGGGCGTGCGCCGCGTCCGCGGTAAAGCCGGCCCCGGCCCACATCGCCTCCTGCTGCCAATCGTCGGCCTGGTAGCCCACGGCGAGCGCCGGCAGGCAGCCGAGGACCACGGCCAGGAGCAGCGCGAGGGCCAGGCGAGGGTGCCGGAGGAGCGCCTCGAGCTGGCGGAGGGCGGCAATCATGCGATACTCCCCCGACCCGCACCGACATGCCGACCAACCCGCTGGCCACCTTGCGTACCCTCTTGGAGTTCCAGGCGGACGCCCTCGCCTTGTTTGACCGCGCGGGCGTGTACGCGAACGGCGTCGCGGAGATCGACTTCGGGGTGCGGCCGGCGTTCGTCGTCGGGGATCCGGCGCTCGCGACGGCGATCCTGACCTCCGGCGCGTTCGACAAGGGCCGGCGCTCCTACGGGCCGCTCGGCACGTTCGCCGGGTTCGGCTCGCTGCGAGGGCTGGTCGGCCCGACCCTGCCTGTGCTCGACGGCGAGGAGGGCCTGGCCCGCCGGAAGGACCTGGTGCCCGTCTATCACGGCATCCTCGCCCGCTTCGAGGCCGTCGCCGCGCGGACGCGCATCCTCTTCCCACGCGTCGAACCCTCGGCTGTGGACATCTACCCGATGCTCTCCGCGGCGGTGTTCGACCGCTTCTGCGCGGTGATGTTCGGGCGCACCTACCCGGACATGGCCGGCCCCGTCGGGGCGGCCGTGTCCACGGCGACCACGGCGTTGGACGGTCTGTCCAAGAGCTTCCTCCCCTACGCCGGGGTGATCGGTGCCGATGGGCGCCGCCTCCAGCGCAGCCGCCGCCTCCTGCTCGACTTCTCCCGGCGGGTGTACGCGGATCTGCGGGCCTCCGGAGGCGATGCCGCGATCCTCCCCCTGCTGTCCTCCCGCCTCGACGAACACGAGATCATCGACGAGATACTCACCCAGATCGTCGCCGGCACCGAGACGACCACCATCACGACCTGCTGGGCGCTCTCGGTCCTCGTCCGTCACCCAGCCATCGCGGCCCGGATCCGCGAGGAGCGGGATCGTGCCCTGGTCGACCGGTGCGTGAATGAGACCTTGCGCCTTTACCCGGCCTTCTGGACCGTCATCCGCGTCGCCAACGCGCCGATCACGCTGGAGGGGCGCACGTTCCCGAAGGGCGCGGTCTGCTTCGTGAGCCCGTACTGCGTCCACCACAACCCGGCCGTTTGGCCCGATCCAGAGCGATTCGACCCCGACCGGTTCGTGAACAGGCAGGGTGTACGAGGCGATTTCATTCCATTCGGGTACGGCGCGCGGGCGTGCATCGGCGCGAGGCTGGCGCAGGGCATCGTCCGGGACACGGTCCAGGAGGCCGTCTCGCAGCTCGACCTCGCGTTCCTGGACGAGGAGCCCGAGGGTCACGTGGTGAACCCGCTCATCGTCGTGCTCAAGAGCCGGACCGGATTTCGGTTCCGGGTTCGGACGAGCCCGGCGTTCGAGGCTCCCACGTAGCCAACGCGAGCCAGCGCTCCTCCCAGCGGTGGGTGGGGAGGGCGCCGTGGTGGCGCAGGCCGTCGAGCCGCAGGCGGAAGTATTGGTGGAACGGGTAGCGCGGGTCGCGATGGTGGTCGTCGTGGTACCCGGAGTGGAAGTTGAAGTACGGCATCAGGCGCTTCCGGTGCGCGGAGTGCGGCACGTACACGGTCGTGAATCCGAACCAGACGACCGCGAGCCCCACCGGGAGGAGCCACCCCACCACGAGGGGGGCGCCGAAGGTCGCCACCAGCGCGGCCCAGGCGACGAAGTGAAGGACGACGCCGAGCGCGGCGGCGGTGCCGAGGTGGCGCACTTCGCGCAGGTAGTAGAGGGGGACGAGCGGCAGGCGCAGGAGCAGCGCGGGGAGCGTGGCGCCGTAGACGACGAACTCGGGGTCGTCTTCACGACCGACCCTCTCGTGGTGCTTGAGGTGGGCCATCGGGTGCTTGGTGACGAAACGGTGGCTCGTCCTTCACCGCGTACTGAACGTGCACCCCGCCCTCATCGAGCGTGATCCGTTCGAGCAGCCGGTCGAGGGCCTCGCGGCGTAGGTCGATGGGCTTGTCGGTCCACGCTTGGAGTACGCTGGCCCGGAACTTCTCAAGGTCGATCTTCTCGACCGCGGGCAGCTCGCGGCGTTGGGGCATGGACGCGAGCTTCAGTTGGGCGGTGTCGCGCTGGGCGATGAGCGGAGCGTTCAGGGCCTTCGCGTCGGAGGGAGCAAAGACCCCGTCGATCACGGACTGCCCGACCACCCGGATCTTGCGGTCCAGCTCGGCGATGTTGGCCTCCAGCGCGGCGCGGTCGTCCGCGATCGAGTCCGGGGCGTCGGCGAGCGCGACAACCGAGCGGTCGATCAGCCCCCGTACGTTCTCCGGGGTCAGGACCTCGCTGGCGATGTAGTCGAGGAGGCCTGGGTCCATCACATCAACTCGGACGGTCAGCCCGGCGCAGTTCTCCCGGTTGTCCTGCCGCGTCGCGCAGACGTAGTAGTAATAGTCGGCCTTTCCCGAGCGTCCGCCCACCGTCACGCAGATGCGGCCGCCACACGACCCGCAGCGCATCCAGGGCGTGAACAGGCCTCGTTCGCCGAGCCGGATCGGGTTGTGGCCGTTGCTGCCCTCGCTCTTGGCATGGTCGCGCAGCTTGCGGATCGCTTGGACCCGGGCGAACTCGTCATCGGTGACGGCGGCCGGGTGGGCGTCGCGGGCGACGATCTCGCCGTCGTAGACGACGTGGCCGGCGTACACGGGGCTGGTGAGGATCTGCTGAAGGTGCTTGCGGTGCCAGGTGCCACCGAGGCGCTCGCGGGGGAGATCGGCGCGGCCGGGCGGCTTGACGGCCTCGCGGGTGAGCTTCTCGGCGAGCCGCTTTCCGCCGTCGCGGCCGTCGAGGTACTCGGCGAACACCCGTTTGACCGTCTCGAAGTCGGCCATCGTGTCATCCGTGACCACAAGCCGCCCGGCTTCGAGGGCGTAGCCGAACGGGGCGTGTCCGTACTGCCAATGTCCCTTTTCTGCCTGAGAGTGCATCCCGCGCTTCACGTTGCGGGACAGCTCTTCGGAGTACCGCTCTGCGAGCCACGCGAGGATCGGCCGGATCAACTTGCGGAAGGACTTGTCG